>JBCCOO010000010.1:0-94869 GCA_039025345.1 Cyanobacteria bacterium P01_D01_bin.105
AGGGATCATCAACACGCCGAACCAACCTACATACAGGCGGTTCTCGGTGCTAGTAACCCACTGACAGAACTGCTCCCACAGGGAAGCGCTTTGGCGCTGCTGTAGAGTAGTAGTCATTATTATTCCGAGTATTTAGGTACGAATTTAGAGCTAAGGCACGAATGACCCAACCTGTGACAGCCCCAAAAAGAAGACGGCCTCAGAAGAGGTAAACTTGCATTTCGCTCTGTAAATAATATAGGGCGATAGTGTGAAGAAAAGTGACTCTCTTAACAATTACTTTGGTATTGGATTGGAGCGGGTCATCCCCGCTGCCGATAGGCACAACCCAGAAATCAAAATCCTAGAAATCAAAATCCTAGAAATCAAAATATATGTAAGGAGAGGCTTCTGAGGGTGCGAGCATCCAGGCTAAGTAAAAGCAGAGCGGCAGCAATAATACTTTGATAGGCCAGCTGAGCTGTAGCTTGAGGCCCCGCTGCAGGGCGTAGATAAGGCCCATAATGGCAACGACACCCGCGAGCAAAATGGAAATTTGGGGACGGCTAAGGGCAAACGATTCGATGTAGACCTTTTGAGCAAACTGAACGTCGGCAGGATGCCCAAACAAGTGACGAATCGCGAGGCTGGCGTCTGTGAGGTTGGGCAAGCGGAAGAAAATCCAACTAAAGAAGACGGTGAACTGGGTAAGCGCCCAGGCCATCAGCGTGCCAGGAATCGTCAGCCAAAAGTTTTTTAGCGCCTCGGATTTTTCCGAGAAGTGCTCGCTGAGGCGATGCGCGATCAGGGCAATGCCGTGAATAGCACCCCAAACAATAAAGCCCCAGCGATCGCCATGCCAAACCCCAGCCACTAACATCACCACCATCAAGTTCAAACAGGTGCGCATTAGCCCGCTGCGAGAGCCACCCAACGGAAAGTAAAGATAGTTGCGTAGCCAGTCGCCCAGGGTAATGTGCCAGCGCCGCCAAAACGTGGCAATACTCGTGGCAAAGTACGGAAAGTTAAAGTTTTGCGGCAGGTTGAAGCCCAGCAGTAGCGCGCTCCCTCGGGCAATGTCTACGTAGCCGCTAAAGTCTAAATAGAGCTGCAAGCCATAGGCAAAAACCAATAGCCAAATGTCACCGCTCCCGGCGCGAGGCAAGCTTTCTACACTCAAGTTCACCAACCGACCCAGGTGATCGGCTACCAATAGCTTTTTGACGGTACCCGTCGCAATCAGCCACAAGCCTTCTGAGACCTGACTCATGGGCGGAAATGTCTGCCCTTTCATCTGCCCTACAAAGCTATGGAACCGGGTGATCGGCCCTGAAATCAGCTTAGGAAAGAACATTTTGTAGGCGGCAAACTCTACCAGTGCTTTACTCGCAGGGGATCCCCTATAGACATCCACTAAATAAGCAATGCACTCAAAGGTAAAGAAACTGAGGCCCAGCGGCATCACCCAGTTTTCTAGAACCGCTGAGAATTCGCCTGCAGGCGCAGGGGTAAGGCTAAAGGCGGTAAGTGCGGGCGAAAGGTATTTAAATGCGAGCAACAATAAGACGTTGAGCACAATGCCCGCCGCTAAAAGCCGACTGCGCTTACGGCTCCAATCGGCCTGCTCGTACTGCCAAGCTTCATTGGGAATGCGCCAATCTAACGGCGTGCCGAGGGCTTTGCCCAGAAAGAAGTTCAGCGCCACTAGCACCATCATCATGGGCACGTAGTGAAGCTGAAGAGAAGCATAAAAGTACAGACTGCTCATGAGCATGACCCACAGCTTGGCCTGCCGGTTTGGCATCACCCAATATAGGAGGATGACACCTGCTAAAAAGAACCCGTAAAGAATAGACGGCAGAACCATAGGAGCTCAAAAATAATCATACAAATAAGGATTAGGCTGTCGTCAGGCAGCCTAATGAGCGGCCTAATTAACGGCACCTCCGCCAGAAGCATTCCGTTCAGACAACGGTTCTGGCCACTCAATGAGGGGATCTTGAGCCAGCCGAGCAGACACTTGGTAGGCTCCGTAGCGGTTTAGGTGGCTTGGGTCGGAGAAGTAGTCGTAGCGCTGGGGCCAAATTTGACCAAAGTCGCGGAAGAGAAATGCATTGGAGCGATCTGAGACCTGCACCATGTACTGAATAAAGATCGCCTCGGACTGGGTGCGATGACTGTCTAGATATTCGTCGGTAAGGGGCGTGTTGATGAAAATAACGGGCACCTGATTAGCCACCGTGAACTGAAGCAGATTATTCAGCGCAGCGGTTTGCTTGCCCTCTAGCTGAAAGGCCTTATAGTCTCCGTCGTAGGCCCCTTTCACCCGGGCGTGCTCTTGGTAGTAGGTGGCAGGGTTAAAACGTGTCGAAAGGGCAAGGAACCCGTCCAGATCGATCAGGCTCGTTTCGGTGGGTTCGCCAGTGGGCGTATCGCCTGCACGAGTAGTAATCGCTTCGTCTGTAAATTCGGGGGCGATCGCCCCAAAGCTCTGACTCAACGCCGTGCGAATTTTGTTTCGGTTCGAATAGCCCGAAGACACCTGTCCCAAAAACTCACTCAGGTGCTTATCGACTGCCTGGGCCTTTTCTGTGAACTGATCGGACAGACCTCCAAACGCCAAGTCATTGATGCCCCCTGGGGTCTCATTGGCCTCTAGCAGCTGGTAACCTTCGGAGGTGGCGATCGCATTAAACGTCACATCCACCCGCCCGCTATTAAACGCCCGCGCCCCATCGGCCCACACAATAGTCTGCGGCAGCTGATCCGGCGGAATCAATCGCCGCACAATTAAATCCACCACCTGCGCCGTCGCCCCGTTTACCCCAAAGTTAAAGAAGCTCAGCCCCTCGTATCCCGCTGAGCCCAAGGCCTGACGCAGCGCAGCTGGATCGACGCCGCGCAGCGCCCGCGAGCTGCCGATAATCAGCACATCCGGCGGGCCAGACTGGGCCACCCTGCGCCGATACAGCGCCAGCTTTTCATCTAGCTGCTGAGAGCGAAAAGACGGCAGGTTAGAACTCGCCAGTAAAGACTCCGTCGAAATAGCCCCCTGCTGAGGGCTATAAACCAGCGCAGTATCATCGGCAGCAGAGGTCGTAAAGTGAGTGTCGCTAACGCCCCCCTCTCCTGCTGATGCAAAAAAGCTTTCTGAGCTGTTGTTGCCTGCGCTGTTAGCGCCTGAGCGGTTGGCCTGCGCGCGCTTGCGGTTCCAATCCAGCTGAGCCAGCTCATCGCCAAAACGATTGGGCCGTACCCGCTCAACCGCCACGCCGCTTTCATCGCCGTTCTCAGGGTTCTGCGATCGCGCCGTGTTCTCAACCCTGGGGGCAGCCGCTTGCCTGATTGCCTGACCCAGCAAAAAGTCAAACTGAATCGCTAAAAATACACCCACCGCCCCGCAAATGATTGCCATCCGCTTACTCTGCGCCTGAAACGCTTTCGGTAGCCCCGACGTCTTAGCTGCGCTTAGGCCGTTAGGATCATCTGCCGGAATAAATACCTGACTTTTCAACAGGGCGTACTGCACCGCGCGAGCCAACAGGCGCGTCAGCTTAATGTCGCCGTCAGATGCAGCGTCCCCAACGACCAAGCTGCCCTCACCAACCGGCGAAATCAACTCGCCAATGTAGGCTTCAGACGCCGCAAACTCTGGCTTGGCTTCAGGCACTGCGCGCTGACGCGTTTGATAGTCTTTGCCATGGGTCCAAATCGGCTGCTTTTGTCCGGCCCGGCGCCCATATAGTCGAACCCCTTCGGCTATAGAGGGGGCATTGATCTCCGCCAACGTTTGGTTAATCAGCGGCACAATGGCATTTTTAGGCGGGCAAACTGGCCCATCGGCCATGATATGCAGCAGCTTTTCTTTGAGCAAAAGCTGCACGCGAATGCCCCCCGTGGATAGCTGTTCCTTAATATCTGGGTTCAGCGCACGGGTGAGACAGTAAGCCAGTGCCGGCATGTTGCCAGTGCCCGCTAGCGATAGGGTAGTGCCCTGTCGTTCAGGGTTTTCAGCGGCAGGCAGCTCGATGCCACGCAGCCATTCGGGGCTAATATCGTCGGCAGAGGGGCCATAGAGCATGACGCGATGAATGCCTTGGGGGGCGATCGCGCTCAGCGCCTCCGTCAGCTCTTTAACCAGTCCATCAACATCAGTAGTGACCGGATTAGCAGTGGTCTGGCTCACCACCTCTCGGATGACATAGCTAATCAGATGTAGCGTGTCTTTTTTAATCTCTGTCAACAGCTTGAGGCCGTAGCGACGGGAGATGTGATTCACCAGTAAAGACAACGCTGGCAAGTCACCCCATCGCCCCCACGCCCGCAGCATATCTTCAGGAGGGGTCAAATCTACCCGCAGCCGCCAGTCTGAGGCAGCCTCACCGATAACCTGAATGGTAATCACCGCGTCATGAAACTGACGTAGGTGAAGCTGGCGCAGTCGCTGTGCAATCGGCTCAGCAATCAGCAGCGGATCAGGGCTGTAGCTGGCCTCACAAAAAACCCATAGCCGTGAAACTAGCTCTTTTTCAGCCGTTTCTTTTTCTGGAGCCTCCTGTTCTGGAGCCTCCTGTTCTGGGGCCTCTTGTTCTGGAGCCTCTGCTCCCGAATCATCTGTTACGACGCCATCTGCAGAGTCGCCCCCAGCTGATGCGGCTTCGTTAATCGGCTGCTTTACGGCAGCAGAGCGCTTGGTTTTCCCTGACACCACCCGAGCATTCACCTGGACGCCAACGTTAAGGGCACCCAGCGCATCGCTGAGATAGCGAGCGATCGCAGCTGAATCACCCTTGCGGGCCAAAATCAGATCCGAGCGCTGCTCAGGGGAAGCGGATGGCTCAGATTTTCTATCAGGACTATCGCCGGGGCTCTCTTCAGGGATTGCAGTAGAGTGCTCTGCTGCTATTTGAGTTTCCGCTGCTTGCGCTGTGGCGACTTGCGCCTCTACAACCGGCATTTCCGCCACCGGAACCGCTGCTACCGGAACTTCTGCCACCGGAACCGCTGCGACAGATCCAGGGTCTGTTATTTCACTGGCCATCTCAACCAATCGCTCAAGATGTCGATCTAGCCGATTGAGATAAATCGGTGCACTCCAAATGGGCTTTGGGTCTTGGCTGCGACGGTTGTAAATATATATCTGATGAACTTGCGGAAAATCGGTTTCGAACCGCGCCTTAATCTCGGGCTGCATGAGCGATCGCACCAACCGCATCAGCACATCTTCGCGCACCAAATCTGCCTGCGAAGACTGGCATAAGGCGTGCAAAATGTTGCCCCGCAGCTTAATCTTTACGTCTGTGGTGGCCTCCTCTTCTGCACTTAAAGCCGCCGCCTTAAACCAAGGAACGAGCGCCTGCACGCCAGCGTCAACGCTGTGTGCATCGGTATATGTTGCTAAGGCTGTTTTTTCCAAATGACCTAACATCTACGCAGCTGTAAAAGGCAAACCCGAATTACCGAGAGAAAAATACCGAGAAAGAAATAGAACTGCAATTCACTGTGCCCGCCGCATTCTAGGGTACTCCCAAGAAATTTGCACGAGTAAATCTTATGTGATTATTGCGTAAAGTTTCAACAGCAGAGACCGCAACCTCACTTAAGCATTTTCCACAGGTCTACACCACTTTCAGTAAATGCCGATGGATAAATGCTGACAGTAAATGCCGAAGCACGCTCCCGCGTAAAAATATATCTACGGCTTCGCTACCCACAGGTGCATTGAGTATCATGACTACATGCTCACAACGCTGAATCTCGCTCTAGAACCTGCCCATGCAATCGTTTCGTGAACCGGCTGAGTCTGCCCAGCCCAAACCCTCTGTTTCTGTTTCTGTGCCCGTTGATTTGGCGCTGGTGGCAGGCACTGTCCCGCTGCTGGCTTTGGTGATAGGCGCTCGCGTGGCCGCAAACGGATTAATTGAGCTGGGCAGAGCCAGTGAAGAGCTGTTTCGAGGCGATCGCCTCCCCAGTCGGCCGCTGATGGGCACATCTGAATATTCCTGATGAGCATGCCTGACGGGCCGAAAGTCGTCGCGAGACTGCGCTCAAGACACGAAATCATGACACTTTGACCGTAGTTTTTAGCCATCCTGCCCGCGACGCCCCCAAAGCCCCTACAATCATCACCAGTATGATAGTCCCTAGGCTATGGGCCACCCTCATTACTTATTCGCTGTCCGCCGCTGCTATCCGTCCGATATTGTTACAAGCACAACCCCATAGACGCAAGAAATGCCTACAACGCTACCTGCCACTGCCCACCCCAATCCGCTAGACGTTGAAGGGCTGCCCGCTGGGGCCAGTCATGATCTGCTGCTGCGCAATCGACTGAAGCGCGTTGAAGAAACCTGGGCAGAGGTGCTAGAGGATGAATGCGGGCCAGAGCTCGTCGCGCTGTTGACCCGTCTGCGAAAGCTATGTGCCCCTGACGGTCAGGCCAATACCAAAGACGATTCACCCGTATTGCGACTAATTGAAGAGCTAGAACTTAGCGACGCGGTTAAGATGGCCCGCGCTTTTGCGCTATATTTTCAGCTTATTAATATTGTCGAGCAGCACTACGAGCAGCGAGGCCAGCAGCGGCAGTATCGAGCAGCTTACGAAGATGCGGCCCTCGCGGCTTCGAGCAACTCTAACAATGGAGAAGCAGTGGCGGCTACGGCTTCTGTAAACGGCGGCGCGGCGCAGACTAAGCTTGACGCTGAAGAGACGCAAGATGCGGGCACGTTCTACTGGCTGTTTCCGACCCTCAAGCGGCTCAACGTACCGCCCAAAATGATTCAGCGTTTACTCGATCAGCTTGACGTGCGCCTGGTGTTTACGGCTCACCCGACTGAAATTGTGCGACACACGATTCGAGATAAGCAACGGCGCATCTCTTCCATTTTCCGTCAGCTTGATCGCGAAGAAGAGAGCGCCCGCGCGTTGGGGCTAACCTCTTCTTGGGAAGTAAAAGCGCTGCAGTCTCGGCTCACCGCAGAGATTCGGCTGTGGTGGCGAACGGATGAGCTGCACCAGTTCAAACCATCGGTGCTCGATGAGGTTGATTTTACGCTGCACTACTTTGATGTGGTGCTGTTTGACACGATTCCCGAGCTCTATCAGCGCATTTGCCGCGCCCTGGAAAATACGTTTCCAGCGCTGGAGCCACCGAAGCAAAGCTTTTGTCGGTTTGGCTCTTGGGTAGGCAGCGATCGCGATGGCAACCCATCGGTGACGCCGCCGATTACGTGGAAAACGGCTAACTACCAGCGCAACGTCGTCATCGAAAAGTATATCGACTCTGTCGACAATCTGACTGAGCGGCTAAGCCTTTCGCTGCACTGGAGCGAAGTGCTGCCTGAGCTACTCGAATCCTTAGAACAAGACCAAACCCAGCTGCCCGAGCTCTATGACAAGCTGGCCATTCGCTATCGTCAAGAACCCTACCGGCTCAAGCTCGCCTACATTAAGCAGAGACTGGACAATACGCTGGCGCGATCGCGAAAACTCTACGACGGTGACTATCTGCAAGCCCAGGAAGTCAATATTGACCAAGGATTGGCGGGCGGGCGCATCTATGCATCTGGCGACGACTTTTTGAGCGAACTCAAGCTGATTCAAACCAACCTTAAAGAAACCGGACTGGTTTCGCCTGATTTAGAAAAGCTGATCTGTCAGGTTGAAATCTATAGCTTCACGCTGGCTCAGCTAGACATTCGTCAAGAGAGCACGAATCACTCTGACACCATTGATGAACTCACTCAGTATTTAGGCGTTTTGGATAAGCCCTATAACGAGATGAGTGAGGCTGAAAAGAGCGCCTGGCTGATTGATGAGCTGCGCACCCGTCGGCCCCTGATTCCGGGTGAGCTGCCGTTTTCCGACAAAGCGACTGAAATCATTCAAACCTTCCGCATGGTGCGCAGGCTCCATCAGGAGTTTGGCCCCGGTATTTGCCAAAGCTACATCATCAGTATGAGCCATACGGCGAGTGACCTATTGGAAGTGGCGCTGCTGGCGCGAGAAGCGGGCCTATACGATCCGGTGACGGGGATTAGCGCCATTAAAATCGTGCCGCTGTTTGAGACGGTGGAAGATTTGCGCCGCGCCCCTGAGGTGATGAAGCAGCTCTGGGAACTGCCGCTGTATCGAGCCATGCTGCAAGGTGGGTACGAGGCGCTAGAAGCCTCGAAGGCCAAGCCTGAAGCAGCTGAGACGGCTTTGCAAGAGCTGATGCTGGGTTATTCAGATAGCAACAAAGATTCGGGCTTTTTGAGCAGTAACTGGGAGATTCATAAGGCGCAGCAGGCACTGCAGTCTTTAGCTGAAAACTACAGCGTGGCGCTGCGAATTTTCCACGGTCGCGGCGGATCTGTCGGTCGGGGCGGTGGCCCCGCGTATGAGGCGATTTTGGCGCAGCCGGGGCGCAGCGTGGACGGGCGGATCAAAATTACGGAGCAGGGGGAGGTGCTGGCCTCTAAGTACAACCTGCCAGATTTGGCGCTGTATAACCTGGAGACGGTGACGACGGCGGTAATTCAAGGCAGTGTGCTGGGCAGCAGCTTTGACGGCATTGACGCTTGGAATGAGATCATGGAGCGCCTCAGCGTGCGATCGCGTCAGCACTACCGGGCGCTGATTTATGAGCAGCCTGATTTGGTGGAGTTTTTCCATCAGGTGACGCCAATCCAAGAGATCTCGCAGCTGCAAATTAGCTCTCGTCCGGCGCGCCGTAAGGGTAAGCGAAACCTAGACGGCTTGCGGGCGATTCCCTGGGTGTTTAGCTGGACACAGACGCGGTTTTTGCTGCCCTCTTGGTATGGGGTGGGCACGGCGCTAAAAGCGTTTATTGAGGAGAATCCGTCTGAGCATTTGGAGATGCTGCAGTATTTCTATGCGAAGTGGCCCTTCTTTAAAATGGTGATTTCTAAGGTGGAAATGACCCTGGCTAAGGTGGATTTGCAAATTGCGCAGCACTTTGTGAGTCAGCTCAGCAGCAACGAAAAGCGGAAAGATTTTCAGGCAATGTTTGATCAAATTGCTGAAGAGTTTTATCTGACGCGGGAAGTGGTGCTTCAGATTACGGATCACGATAAATTGCTGGATGGTGACCCGAGTTTGCAGCGCTCTGTGCAGCTTCGCAATGGCACCATTGTGCCTCTGAGTTTTTTGCAGGTGGCGCTGCTGAAGCGGCTGCGGGAGTATGGCAACGATGCGGTGACCGGACGGGTGCGATCGCGCTATAGCAAAGGTGAGCTCTTGCGGGGCGCACTGCTGACCATCAACGGCGTTGCGGCCGGAATGCGCAACACGGGTTAAAAACATTGCTTAAGGCCCCCTACGTGGTACATTAACCTTCATTAATCAACTGGTATTGTTGGGAACACTTCTGCTACTCGCACCCAACTATCTATGAGGAGTTCGTTGATGAGTATCCGTTTTGTCAAACAGTTGGCAAGCGTAGCTGGCATGGCCTTAGGCAGTGCTGCTATTGTTCTCGCCGCCCAAAATCCTGCTAAAGCGCAAGCTGCCTACGGTAGCTACATCGGCATTGGCCCAGCCTTTGGCGACGGTGAAATTGCCGTGGCCATCAGCGGACGCTACAACATCTTGGAGCTCCCGATTTCTATTCGCGGCGCAGCCTTTTTAGGCGATGGTTCAGCTTTTGTGCCCACCGTCTCCTACGATTACCCGCTCAACTTTAATACTGAACTCTACATCGGTGCGGGTGTTGCCTTTGCCAGCGATGGCTCCGTGATGGGAGACGGCACCTCCTTTGTGCTTCAGCCGGGCGTAGATTACACCCTAGATAACAGCAATTTAGTTATCTACGGAAACGCCGTTATCCCCATCGGTGGCGACACCAACACAGCTGTTCAAGGCGGCGTCGGCATCCAGTTCTAATCCATCTAGAACTTGTGCATCTAGAACCTGTGTATCCAGAACTTATGTACTAAGCAGTCGCTTTTCCGCTACCATAGCCCCATTGATTCACATTTACTGGGCTTACCATGCGCGAAATGCGTCCGCTAGGATCGGTCATTCAAGGCTCACTGAGCAAGGGCCTCGAAGTTCGGCTGCACCCAGATGTGCTGGTCGAAGAAATGCGGGTGGGTAAGTTTTTGGTGGTCCAGGGCGTGCGATCGCGCTTCTTTTGCATGCTGACAGATGTCGCCCTCGGCACTGCTAGTCAGCGCATCTTAGCAAGCCCACCGGAGCCCAGCAATATTTTCTTGCAAGAAGTGTTGGCCGGTTCGGGGACGTATGGCACGGTGGATTTGACCCCGATGCTGATGTTTACGCCAACCGACGACAGCCAGCCCAACACCAATAAAAACACATCAAACAACAAACCCTCAAACGGTCTCGCCTCCTACGAAACCAATTCGTCGGCACCTCTGCAGTTGCTGCCGGTTAAAACCATTCCGGGACACTTTAGCCAGGTTTATGACGCGTCAGAAAGAGACTTTCGGGCCGTGTTTGGTTGGGAAGATGATGTGCATCGGCGCAACTTTGCGATTGGGCAACCCATAGACATGGACGTGCCGATTTGCATTGACCTCGATAGATTTGTTGAGCGCAGCAACGGCATATTCGGTAAATCGGGGACGGGAAAATCGTTCCTAACGAGGCTTATTCTCTCGGGCATTATTCGCAAGCAAGCAGCGGTTAATCTCATCTTTGATATGCACTCTGAGTATGGCTGGGAGGCCGTCAGCGAGGGCAAGGAATTTAGCACAGTAAAAGGGCTTCGTCAGCTTTTTCCGGGGCAGGTGCAGATATTTACGCTGGATCCAGAAGCCACCAAACGGCGGGGTGTGATGGACGCGCAAGAGCTGTACATTAGCTTCGATCAGATAGATGTGGAAGATCTTATGCTCATTAGCCGTGAGCTAAATCTCTCTGAAGCGAGTTTAGAGAATGCGATTATCTTACGCAATGAATTTGGCAGTAGCTGGATCAACAGATTGCTCACTCTGAGCAACGAAGAGATACAAGAGTTTTGCGAAGTAAAAATGGGCAGCAAGTCGTCCATTATGGCGCTGCAGCGCAAGCTCACGCGCCTTGCCGAACTCAAATATATTCGCAGCAGCTGCCCGCACAACTACGTGAATCAAATTTTGGAAACCATCGATGCTGGGAAGCACGTAGTGATTGAATTTGGCTCACAAAGCAACATGCTCTCTTATATGCTGGCCACCAATGTGATTGCGCGGCGCATTCACGCCAGCTACGTGAGAAAAGCAGATAGATTTTTGCAGAGCAAAAATCCGAGCGATCGCCCTACCCAACTGGTCATCACCATCGAAGAAGCCCACCGCTTTTTAGATCCGGCCACTGCCAAGCAAACCATCTTCGGCACCATCGCCCGCGAAATGCGCAAATACTTCGTTACCCTGCTCGTGGTCGATCAGCGCCCTTCCGGCATCGACAACGAAGTGATGTCTCAAGTGGGCACCCGCATTACCGCTTTGCTGAATGACGAAAAAGACATCGACGCTATTTTTACAGGGGTCTCCGGCGGGCAAAGTTTGCGCTCTGTGCTGGCCAAGCTAGACTCAAAGCAACAGGCCCTGCTGCTCGGCCATGCGGTGCCAATGCCAGTTGTGGTCAGAACTCGGGCCTATGACGAGCAGTTTTACAGAGAAATTGGAGATACGGCTTGGGGAGAGATGCCGGATGAAGTGGTGTTTAAGGCGGCAGAGAAGGCGATCGCTGATTTAGGTTTTTAATTAAGTGATTTGACGAGGTTAGCTGATGACTGACCCTGAACTGTTGCAACGTATATCTTCCAGCTCAGAAATCCTTGTGGGAAAGCCAGTTATCAAAGGGACTAGACTCTCCGTTAATTTCATCCTTAAATCTATTGGCCCATGGTGCTAATTTCAACGAAATTCTTTTTACCTAACGCCTTTTTACCTAATGCCTTTGTGGTTGCACTAGAAACGCAGGTTCGGTTCACTAAAAGCTAGATCCAACCCCTACATTTTGATTTCTAAAATGATGACGGATACTTAACGACTTCTCATGTAAGGTTCAGACTGTTAGTGAATACTAAAGGCGATCGCCCACTCCACTAGCCCCCAACAGCCCTATGAATCGCACCTCCATCGTCAGCATTTTGAGTGCAGTGAGCCTGAGCTTGCTCATCGGTCAGGCTTATCCCACCTTCCAGGCTAATCCTGTTCAGGCGCAAACAGAATCACAAACCAGCATGAGCGTTACCCAACTCGACGCCATCCTCCGGAAGGCCGCAGGTAACGTAGAAGGCAGCGACGGCCAGTGGCAGCTCACGATGGAGGGACGTGATTTAATCGTGCTCGCCGATGCCAGCAACAACCGCATGAGAATCGTTTCCCCCATTGTTTCAGCCAGTGAGCTATCCACTGAACAGGTGCAAAACATGCTGCTTGCCAACTTTCATACGGCGCTAGATGCTCGCTATGCGGTCTCTAATGGAACGGTGGTTTCTGTATTTTTGCATCCGCTCTCTTCTTTGCAAGAAAACGATCTGCGCTCAGCGCTGTTTCAAGTGGCTACAGCCGCAAACACCTTTGGCACCAGCTACTCTAGCGGTGGCATTGGGTTTGGGCCAGGTCAGCAGTCTACGCCGCTAGATGCAGGCGATCGCCTCTCTATCTAAATCACTCGGTTGAAATGACTGCTGACTAACCCCTTGACTCTCCCCTAAGGGCATGGTGTCTACTAGCGAGTGACGACAGCCACTATTGTGATCGCTCGCTCTCCATGAATGATGTCCCAATAAAACTGTATAAGATCAGTGCCTTCTCTCGGCTCGGCCAAGTGTCTATCAAAGCGCTGCGGCTTTACGACCAGCGCGGGCTAATCACCCCTGTCCAAGTCGATGCAGAAACCGGCTACCGCTACTACAGCGTGGAGCAGCTGCCCAGGCTGCATAAGCTGCTGGCCCTAAAGGCGATGGGCTTTTCGCTAGAGCAAATCGGTCAGCTCCTGAGCGATGAACTCTCTCTGAGCCAGATAGAAACCATGCTGCGGCTAAAGCAAACGGAACTACAAACGCAGCTCATGGGAACCCAGGCGAGTTTAGCGGCTGTGCAAGCGCACATTCATTATTTACAGGAACAGAAAACCATGCCCAACTACAATGTTGTTCTAAAATCTGTTGACACGATTCCCCATGTCTTGAGTATTCGAGAAACGATTCCTGCTTATACTGCGGTTGGCGCGTTGTTTAATGAACAAATCGCCTATCTCAGCCAACACAATATTCAGCCTAGTGGCTACTGCGCTGCCATTTGGCACGATGCAGAATATAAAGAACAAGATGTCGATGCAGAGGCAATATTTTCAGTGCCTGCTGCAATAGAAGCAACAGCACGCATTCAGGTGAAGACAATGCCTGCCATCGAGCTAGCGGCTTGTGTGGTACACAAGGGCACCTACAGCACGCTTAATCAGCCCTATGCGGCTATTATGCAATGGATAGAAGAGAGTGCCTATGAGATATGTGGGGCTAACCGTGAGGTGTATTTGAAGGGCGGCGCTGAGCAAGATAATCCAGACTATGTGACAGAGATTCAGTTTCCGGTGCGGAAAAAAGCGGCCTAAGTAATATGGCCCTGCATAGCCCGGTAGAGCGTAGGCAGCCAACCAATTCGCTCTACCTGCTCGCTCTACTCCCCTCATCCGCTCTTGGCAGTAAAACCTAGAACAACTCGATACGCTGTCAGTTCTCTTGTGCCTCTTCTACAGGCGCTTCTTCAACAACTTCTGGCTCCACTGGCTCCACTTCCACTGCCTCAGTCTCTGCTGGTGCTGTCTCCAATACCTCCGGCGCATCCACCGGCCCCCAAGTGCCAATATCCCAAGTACTCGTATCCCAAGGTGTCGGGTCAACCCCCGTCACTCGGTTACTGAGCGCATTTGTCACCGCCCGCCGCACCAGCGGAATCACCACATAATCTTGAGCCAAAATCGTGTTCAACCGCTGAAAAAGCTGCGCTCGCTTATCCGGATCCAATTCCTTACCCGCCTGCGCCCACACCTTGTCATACTCTTCATTGCAATAGCGGCCATTGTTTGGCTTTTGCCACTGATTCGCTTGCGAGGCGACTTCATCACATAGCCACCAGCTCATATAAATGGCCGGATCCGGCGTGTCGCTGCCCGCATTGTACTCCTGCATATCTGCATAAAAATGGTTGAGACTGCGCGTCTGTGACGGGTCGCCCGAGAAAAAGTCCGTTGGTGGAATGCGACGAATATCTACGCTGATGCCAACCTCTTCTAAATTCTCTTGGATATAAGACTGCGTTTCTTGCCGCACAGGATTAATCGGTGTTTGATAGACCACCGTCATTTCTACCCCGTCTTTATCTCGAATGCCATTGTTGTTAGTATCCACCCAACCCGCTTCCTCTAGTAGCCGAGCCGCCCCTTCCGGATCGTAACGATAGAAGATATTGGGGTTGGCATACTTCTCAGGGTAAGGGAGTAGCTGGTTGGTTCGTTGGCCAGCATTTCCATAAATTTGAAGGGCGATCGCATCTCGATCAATCGCCATATCAATGGCCCGCCTCACCGTTCTATCCGACAAAAACGGATGGGAATTTTCTACTGCTGAACGCTCACCGTCTTCAGTTACCGCATTCGGGTCAGTTACATTCAGCATCAGCCGTTCCACATAAGCGCCAAAGGTCGCATAAACGCTGCCGATGCCACTGGCCGCCAGAGAAATGCGATCGCGAATACTGAGCTGAATATCGTGAGCAAAGTCCGCATCCCCATCCCGCAGCACACGCCTCGCCGCCACATAAGGCGCAACGCCCCCCTCTAACTCCACAATCCTGAATGCGGGCAACCCTTCTCTAAACTGCTCATTGGCAGCAAATGTCCAAGTGCCATCTACCGCCGTAATAAAGCGATATGGCCCTGTGCCTACCGGCTGCAAGTTCCCCGGCGCCTGCCGAGCATTGACCCCCACAAAATCCTCAAAAACATGCTTCGGCAAAATCATCCCGTTTTGCCCCGTAAACGGCAGCGCCCAAGACGGGTTTGGCTCTTTAAACGTAATTTTTACCGTCAGCTCATCGATCGCCTCGACTTTCAAAATGTCTGAGTAATACTGTTCAGTCACCGCGGCCACCCGCGGATTGCTTACAAACTGATAGGTAAACACTACATCTTCTGCCGAAAAGGGCTGACCGTCTGACCAGCGCACATCTGGCTTAAGTCGCCACGTCACACTGCGGCCATCCGCAGACAGGCCACCATTCTCTTTGGTCGGTAGCAAGCTAGCCAACACAGGCACCAGATCACCATCAGGCTCATAGGTTGCCAGCGGTTCATACACAATGCGAGCCGCTTCAAAGTCTTGAAATCCATTTGCCAAGTGCGGATTCAGCGTGGTCGGCACCCGGTTATACAAAAGCCTAATTACAGATTCACTACGCACATTTTCAGACGGCTCCCCCCTGTTGAGGCTAAAGCCGCTTCCCTCAGGTGCGCTGGGTGCAGCCGTCTCTTTGGGCTCGCAGCTAATCAGCAAGCCACCCACAGCAACAGACAAAAGAGCTAACTGAAAGCTCCCAACAACCTTACGAAATCCCATCAAAACCATGCACCCAGAAGCGCAGCGAATAAGCAAACTTAACTAGCAGACCTTGACTAGCACACCCAATCAAGCAAATCAGAATCACCATACTAAACGGTTCATCTGCACATCTGTCTAATACACAGACAGATGCAGGATACCAACCGTTCCCGCTCTATCGACTAAGCTCTTCATATAAAGCCCACCTCCATCAGACACAACTCAGCTCGCGGTTACCAAATCGGTTACCCAAAAAGGAAGCGCTTTTCACCTGCCTTGCCACTCAAAAAATGCACCCCATACACTCAGCAGGCGCAAGCTCCCCAATGAGTTACACAAATGAGGTGTGCAAAGTAGGCGCGGACTCGCATCATGATCATCTCCTTCTTGATACTTTAAAGAAATGTCTTTTCTTCAGTATTTCCACATAGAATCTACATAATTTAGCAGTCCTAAATTATCCTGATACCTTACTTAGAGTAGGTACTAATAAGTGGTAGATGCACCCTGATGTTTCCCTAGTTTTTTTACCCTTAAAAGCTCTTTTTTGAATGGGTTTTTAAGGAAGAAAGCTAGGGATTTTTTTGTCTTTTCAAATCTTGTTGTTCAATGCTCACTCTTGCAGCTTTGTAAACTGGTTTGTAAACCGTATAGGCAGTCGAACATTTATGGGCACAACAGGGATAATAAAGCCGCACACTAAAGCCCCAAACCCTGGGGGAACAAGCCTTAGCTCCCCTACGACGTACTTCCGTGAGAACACGGAAATTCCTCATAAGAGTTCCCGCAATCTAGATTTTGTCCTGACTTAGAAGCCTAGCTTGGAATAGTTAATTGGTAGATGCACCCTGACCGTTCCCTGTCATTCTTTTGAGTGATAGGGAATTTTTTTATTTAAAGCTTGCTCAGTCTGGTTTGGAGAATAAGCCCGGGCAACAAATCTGAACAATCCGAAAAACAGCCGAACAGACAAACAGACAAAACGGCTGAAAAAAAAGAGCTGCTAAACGCCTAGCAGCTCTTTTTTCAACGCATTCACACACCCTAAACAGATTTAAGCGGGTGTTTCTGCATTATCGTCAGCAGGCGTTTCAGCAACCGCTTCTGGAGCTGTGTCTTCAGAGGTGTCTTCAGGGGGCGCTTCAGTTGTTGTCTCTGCAGAGGCGCTGACGGCCTCAGCACCGGTTTCTGCCGTTGTATCTGCAACGACATCTGTAGCGGTTTCCTCTGCGACTACTTCTGGTGTTTCTGGTTCTGGCGTTTCCGGCTCTTCCACTTTTGCTGAGGGACGCGGGCCACGCATCAAAGCCGGATTTACGGGTGCCTTTCGGGCATCGCCTCTGCCTTTACCACGACCTTTCCCTTTACCACCCTTGCGGCCACCTTTACCGCGACCATCCATATTGTCTGTCCAATGGCCTTGAGTAGGATCTTGCTGCTCGCCGCTCTCGCCTTTGTCTTTGCGATCGCCCTTTTTAATCGGTGAAGGCACATTGCGCTTTGGGGTTTGCGCCGCTTCAGCCTGTTTTGCCTCGCGTTCACTCTTTAGAATAGGACGCTCTGCCATGATTCGATATTGCCTGTACATAAAGTGCCAAACAATCGTATCACGAGGCATTGAGTCAAATAACTTGAGTCAAATTAGCTACGTCACCAGCCGCTAATTTGTCGGCCAGCCATCATCCTGCTTGGTAGCCCAGTCATCGCCTTCTGAAGAGCTGCCGGGCTCGCTGCTGAGCAGCGGCGTTTCACTTTCAGAAGCGGCATCGATTGTTTTACTCACTTCGCCATTATCTAATACAGATTCTGGGTCAAAGTTTAGGCCCAATACATCAATCAGGGCATCTTCGTCGGAATTGAGCTGATAGAACGGCACCATCAAGTTAGATAGCTTGGGCTCCAGCGCATTGACAACGCCCAAAATTAGGAAAGAAGAGGGTCTGCGTCCGCCTTCAGGGGTCCGCACTGATGTCGTAGACATCTGCACCTCTAGCCAGGTTCGATTGGCACGGAAGTAGTCCAGCCACTTGTCTCTAATAACCGACGTAAAGTTCTCAAAAAATGCCATTGTTTATTCCGTAAGGTTCAATCCGTAGGCGAGTCGTGGGTTCTTGGCTAGTAGATCCTTGGCCCCTTGCTTCGTACGGGTTTGCTGCGTACGTGAGTGGCCAGTGTGTGATAGCCCCCAACATCGCAGCAATCTAGCACCCTTCATGCGATATGACTAGAGGCTTATCAAATATTTTTGGCGGAATAAGGGCAAGCGCAAATAGATCAAGAGCGAATAAATGAACTGCTGACTTCTAGATCACCCGTCTCCTCAGGCTTAGTTAAATCCAAGCCGATACCTCGGCGAAGCTTAAAATCTTCTACGGCGCGCCGCACCTGAGCCGCAATATCATCGTGACTCTTGGTAACCACCGGATCGGCTTCTAAAAGCTGAAACTTGTAGTACAGCATTTGAGAAAACTCGCCCAAATCGCCACTGAATACGTCTGCTGGAGATAAATTCACAGGGCCTTCTGTCATGATTTGCTCGATGAGCTGCGGGCTGAGAATGGCCTGAAACTGCCTGAGATATGACCAAGCGATGGAGCGGACTTCCAATTGCACACTGCCTGTGCGCACGTAGCTTGCTATGCGCTGGGCTAAGGCAATCCATTCCGGCCCAATTCGCCGGCTCAAGGCTTTGTCTAACTCAAAAGTGCCAATAACTTTAGCAACGAGCGATCGCCCCCCAGAGCTGCTCAATGCGCCATCATTTAGCGTTGCTACCACAGTCTGCACAAGCGCGATTAAGCGACCCGCATCCCAAGTCTCACCAATGGGCGCAAATTCCTGCAAATAGGCGCTCACCACATTTTCAACCGTTACTTCTTGCTCGCGCAACCACACCGCTACTTGCTCAGCCAAAAGCTGTGTGGTCGTATCGACAATGGCACTGCTGCTATCTACACTGCCGTAAGCGGCAATCACTTCATCAATGAAGCCTTCTAACCGCTCATTTTTGACTTGTACGGTGGTTAAGTTCGCCACGATCGCGCCAATCACAGCCCGAAAATCCACATCAGACTCAGGCCGACCAAACGTCTCCAAGTACGCCTGCAAGACATTAATTACCTGGCTCAGCATCTTCACCCGAGATATTCGAGGCGTTGCATCAGGCATATCTTTCTCCTTATCGTTTTCACTGTTAGGGAACTGATTACTGGGGGGCTGAGGCGTAACATTCCCAGGTTCGCCCTCCGAGCTACCTGCAAGCACGGGAACGGGGCGTCTGCGAAAGAATCGGAAAAGATTCAGGAACCTGCGGAATAGTCTAAACATGATTGACAACACTCTCTGCTCTAAAGCACTACAAACCAACAGCGCTACGCAGCGTCGCCGCCACCGATTCAGCTAGCGCTCGGTAATCATAGCCGCCTTCTAGCCCAAACAGCGTTTTTGATGTAATTTTCAAACATTCCCGCGCAAACCAGCCGTAATCATTGGGCTGTAAAGCTACGCTCGCCAGCGGATCCGCCGCCGTCGCATCGTAGCCCGCGCTCACGATTAAAAGGTTCGGCGTAAAGCCCGTTAAAAAATTACGTGCCTTCAATTCCCAAAGGGTTTGATAATCCCCTAACTGGCTCCCTGGTCGCATCGGAATATTCAGTACGTTCTGGTACAGTCCGGTCTCGGTAGCTGCCCCTGTCCCTGGATAGGCGGGTGATTGATGAAAAGAACAATAGGCAATGCGCTCGTCATGTTCTACCAGTGATTGAGTGCCGTTGCCATGATGAACATCCCAATCCAGAATGGCCACTTTATCAATGCCATCCAAATGATTCAAGGCGTAGTGAGCGGCGATCGCCGCATTGGACAGCAAACAAAACCCCATACCTCGCGCCTTCTCCGCATGGTGACCCGGTGGTCTCACCAGGGCAAATCCGGGCGATTGGTGCTGCACCACCCAGTCAACACCATCTAACCAAGCGGCCACCGCTAGCAGTGCTAAATCATAGCTCTGCGGGCTCATTACTGTGTCGCTATCAACCCGTCCACCCCCTTTTTCAGCGAATGCTTTGAGTGCCGCAACATAAGCAGCGTCATGCACCCGATTAACATGCGTTAGCACCGTCCGAGAAGAGGGCTCTAACCAGATGATTTTGTCACTCCATGCATCACTACATACCTCACCCTGTGTAATATCATCAGTGCCCCGCTCGCTGGACTGCTTTTGAATTCGCTTTAAATGTTCAACAACAGCCGTCAGACGGCCTGAATTTTCAGGATGTCCCTGCCCCGTATCGTGATCTAGAAAAAGATCGCTATAAAAAACCGGAAACTCAGGTAGCATAAGTGTTTTAGGAAGACAGAGAAAAGTGGTGCAGCCTGTGGAAAACGCCGTAAAAAGACAGTAAATTATGATAGAATTTGATAGGTATTCATATTAGTTTCAAACCCCTTTAAAAACACTGAAATAAACATAAGGAAAAGCCTTAAAGCGCATAGAGGATACGAGAAGAGAAGATGTGGAGGAGAGAATGGATTAAAGAAAAGAGCCGTCTCTATGTCTCTGAAGCGGAGCGCCTCTGAAGCGAAGCCTTAATTAAAGATTACACGGGTACTAAAAATTACAAAGAAAAGCCGCGGAGAAAAGACACAAAGAAAAGCCGCAGAGAAAAGCTGCAGAGAGCAGGTGTTGCTACCAGGAAAGGTAGGTTGTTGGGAAACCATTTGTTGAAAAAACCAAAGAAACCCCACTGAAAAATCACTGATGCAGAAAAAGCAACCAGGGAGCCAGTCTCAAAATCTATAGGCAGACATGTAAAAAACAAGGTGTGAAAAAGGCTTGTTGGCTCTAAAGATTTGTTTCTCTTTCGTCACAGTGTTGCAAACGCTGAACAAACGCTGATAGTCTTTCTCTTTTGGAGATTTGTCTGAAATTGTTACGCTTTATCTTTAGATGTTCATTGCCCAGCAGATAAAGCTCCAAGGGATAAAGCTCCAGAGATAAAGGTCTTGCAGCGCTGTTGCTAAGCATTGATGCCCCCTCAATGCGCCTCTTAAGTCAATGCGTTGCTCAACAAATTCAATGCCTCTCATAACATTAGGCTCAATCAGTCGCTAAATTTAACCAAATCACCCTCAACACACCCCTTACTCTCTAAAAAACCTCACTTCTTTTACTCAACAATTTTGGAGCTTCCTACATGAGCAGTCCTCAAGAGCGCATCATCCCTACAGATTTGCGCAATGAGATGTCGCGGTCTTATCTCGAATACGCCATGAGCGTGATTGTCGGTAGGGCGCTCCCGGATGCGAGAGATGGGCTCAAGCCAGTGCATCGGCGAATTTTGTACGCCATGCATGAGCTGGGTTTGACGGCTGAGCGGCCTTTTCGTAAGTGCGCCCGTGTGGTGGGTGAAGTATTGGGCAAATACCATCCCCATGGCGATACCGCCGTGTACGACGCGCTAGTGCGGATGGCTCAAGACTTTTCCATGCGCCATCCACTGATTAACGGGCACGGTAACTTCGGCTCCATCGACAATGATCCGCCCGCTGCAATGAGGTATACCGAATCTCGCTTGCAGTCCCTTACAGGCGCGGCTTTGCTGCAAGATATTGAAGCGGAAACCGTTGATTTCGTCGATAACTTCGATGGTTCCCAGCAAGAGCCCGTCGTACTGCCTGCTCGCATTCCTCAGCTGCTCATCAACGGCTCTTCGGGCATCGCAGTGGGCATGGCTACCAATATTCCGCCCCACAACTTAGGCGAAGTCATTGACGGCACCATTGCGCTGATTGACAACCCCGATCTCACCAGCCTTGAGCTGATGGAATACATTCCAGGGCCAGACTTTCCTACGGGCGCTCAAATCATGGGCACTCGCGGCATTCGTGAAGCCTACACCACTGGCCGAGGCTCTGTAACCATGCGCGGTGTGGCCACAATCGAAACCTTAGCGCAGCGGGGCCGACCGGACCGTGAAACCATCATTATCACCGAGCTGCCGTATCAAACGAATAAGGCCAGCCTGATTGAGAAAATTGCGGACATGGTGAACGACCGCAGACTGGACGGGATCTCTGATTTACGCGATGAGAGCGATCGCGATGGCATGCGCATCGTCATTGAACTCAAACGTGACGCCTACCCTCGCGTTGTGCTCAACAACCTCTATAAACAAACGCCGCTGCAAAACAACTTCGGCGTCAACATGTTGGGCCTAGTAGATGGCGAACCCCAACTCCTGAGCCTGCGCGACTTCCTGCAGGTCTTTCTAGACTTTCGCATCGAAACCATTACCCGCCGCACCCGCTACCAGCTGCGCAAAGCCCAAGAGCGAGATCATCTTTTGCAGGGCTATTTAATTGCGCTAGACAATCTCGATGCGGTGATTGCTCTGATTCGGGGCTCTGCCGATGCAGCCAGTGCAAAGACTGAGCTGGTCGAGTCCTACGGCCTCTCAGGAACGCAAGCCGATGCGATCTTGCAAATGCAGCTGCGTAGGTTGACGGCCTTAGAAGCAGAAAAGATCCAGCAGGAACACGAAGAACTCACCGCGCGGATCGCTGACTTAGAAGATATCTTGGCGAATCGTGATCGCATTCTCGCCATCATTAAAGAAGAAGTCATCGCCATTCGCGATGCTCATGCCAACGATCGCCGCACCGTCATCGAAGCCGACGAAAACGATCTCTCCGATATCTCGCTCATCGCTAACGAGCAGGTCGCTATCCTTGTCACCGAGCAAGGCTACATCAAGCGCATGCTGGTCTCTACCTTTGAAGCCCAAAACCGCGCCACCCGTGGAAAATCCGGCACCAAAATGAAAGACGATGACGGCATTGAGCATTTCATTACCTGCTGCACTCACGATCATGTGGTGTTCTTTACTGATCGGGGCGTTTCCTACTCCCTGCGGGCCTACCAAATTCCAGAAAGCTCTCGTACAGCCAAGGGATATCCCCTGGTTCAAATGCTGCCAATTCCCAAAGAGGAAAAAGTGACCTCGGTCATCGGCGTTAGCGAGTTCACCGACGATGAGTATCTCGTCATGCTCACCCAGGGCGGCTACGTGAAAAAAACCGCACTCTCCGCCTTTAGCCGTATCCGCACCAACGGCCTCATTGCCATTTCGCTCAACGAAGGCGACGAGCTGCGCTGGGTTCGCCGCACCCGCTCCGAAGACAGTATTTTGATCGGTTCCCAGCGGGGCATGACCATTCACTTTAAAACAGACCATAATCAGCTCAGGCCGTTAGGACGACCCACAAAGGGCGTTAAGGCCATGTCTTTGCGAGAGGGCGATCGCCTAATTAGCATGGACATTCTCTCTTCCCAGATTGTCGAAGCTATCGAGGCTGCCGGCGATGAAGCTGCCGGCGATGAAGCTGCCGGCGACGAGGCTGCCGGCGGCGACGATATTGAAATCAGTAACGATCAAGCGGATCCAGGTCCGTGGGTACTGGTTGTATCTGCTGGCGGGCTGGGCAAACGCGTACCGGTTTCTAACTTCCGTCTGCAAAATCGGGCGGGCATGGGTCTGGTGGCCATGAAGTTCCGCAAAGAAAATGACGAGCTCGTCGCACTGAGAATTGCCAGTGCTGACGATGAACTGATGATTGTCTCTCAGCGCGGCATTATTATGCGGCAGGCAGTAGATGCGATTTCAATTCAGTCACGTATGGCAACAGGCGTGCAACTGCAGCGGTTAGATGATGATGATGCGATCGCAGCAGTGGCGCTTGTCCCTAATATCGAGGAAGAAGATATGGATGCCCCGTCAGCAGAGGTGACTGAAGAAGTGACTGAAGCTATGGCTGAAACGCAGGTCACTGAGACGATAGAAGCAACAGAAGAAGGTATCGCGGCTGAAGAAGCGTCAGAAACCGTCAGTGAAGAGAACGCTGACAGTTAACCGCTAACCGTTAACGATGTTTAGCGTAACGTCCATGTAAAAGACCCATTCGAAAAGCCCGTGGTGTCCGGTAGCGGTTAATGCTATCGGACACCACGGGCTTTTTACTTTGTCATGTGGCATACACAATGGCGCCAGCCCTTTATTGCATTGACCTCAATAACGCAAAAAACTCAACAAAGAATGCGCTTTAGTAGATTCACGACTGCAATTTTGTAAAAAAGATACACCTTTTCCACGAGTTTTTCGCTGCAAATTGCGCTGACGCTGTACTCTATGTCTAAATATCAGCATTTTTTGTTGAT
Organism: Cyanobacteria bacterium P01_D01_bin.105; assembly: GCA_039025345.1. Taxonomy (GTDB): domain Bacteria; phylum Cyanobacteriota; class Cyanobacteriia; order Phormidesmidales; family Phormidesmidaceae; genus Phormidesmis. The sequence continues at coordinate 23,754 of JBCCOO010000010.1, forward strand.
ATTGAACCCCCATTAACTGAATACTCACTCTGATTAGCAACTTCACTCGACTCAAAAAATGATGCATTCAACGCCGTCCCTCGGGATAGGTAGCTTAGCTAAGCTGGGGACGTTTTCTCTCCTAGCCCAAGACACTGCCCCCGAACCACCCAGTTCCTTGGATATCAACAGTCTTCAAACGTTCACTCAAGACCTCATGAGCTTCCTGCCAACGTTGATAGGTGCGGTTGCCTTTCTAGTCATTGGGCTAGTGGTGGCTGCTGTTATCTCGTGGGTGGTTAAAAGCCTCCTCAAGAAAACCAGTATTGATGAGCGCATCGCTTCATCAGTCATGGGGTCGTCTGCCACCAACGCCAGTGTGGCCAACTGGATCAGCACTGCAGTTTTCTGGCTCATTGCGCTGTTCGCAATTGTCGGCTTCCTCAATGCACTCAATTTGACCGTTGTATCTGGGCCGCTGAGCGATTTGCTCTCTACCGTCCTTGAATATCTGCCCCGCCTCTTGAGTGCCGCCATATTGCTAGCGGTTGCCTGGGCGATCGCTACGGTCGTTAAGGCGATCGTTGTCCAGGTGTTGGGAGGTTTAAATCTAGATGATCGCCTTGCGGAAAATACAGGCGTCGATCCTAGACAAAGCTCCATTCGCATCAACGAGACACTCGGGAACGCACTCTACTGGTTCATCTTTCTGCTGTTTTTACCGCCAGTACTGGATGCGCTCTCGCTCAATGGCCTGCTACAGCCAGTTCAGGGGCTAATCAATCAGTTCCTTTCTGCAATTCCTCAAATCTTAACGGCACTGCTGGTGTTTGGTGCCGGTTGGATTGTGGCCAAAATTGCGCGCGGGTTGGTAACCAATCTGCTATCGGCTTCCGGAATCGATAACCTTGGCAGTCGTTTCGGACTTTCTAGTACACCGGGTGCGGGTGGTCTGTCTCTGTCCGACTTGGCAGGGACTATCGTTTACGTTTTCATTCTGATTCCGTTTGCGATCGCTGCCCTCGAAGAACTCAACATTGAGGCTATCTCTGCACCTGCAGTGAGCATGCTCAATCAGGTGTTGGATTTTCTGCCCCTACTGTTGGCAGCAGGCGCAGTACTCACGGTGTTCTATTTCATCGGTCAATTCATTGGCAACTTGGTCACTAGCCTGCTAGAAGGCTTTGGGTTCGATAGTATCCTTGACACGTTGGGATTACCTGAAATGTCAGGGTCTTCTCGCCCTGCAACGTCATCCACAACGGATTTCAGCACATCGGCATCCGTCGGCTCGACCACCATTCAGCCCCCAACAGATTCCTCACGGTCTCAAACACCTTCAGAAATTGCAGGTGTGATCGTTCAAGTGGGTGTTGTTCTCTTTGGCTTAGTCACAGCGACTGAAATCCTCCAGCTACAGCAGCTCACCGACATTGTTACCGCTATCATGGGCATCGCTGCTCAGGTGCTTGTCGGCGTGCTTATCTTTGCGATTGGGCTTTACATCGCTAACCTTGCCTTCCGCTTACTCAAGAGCAGCGGGACATCCAATTTGCTCGCTCAAGTGGCTCGGATCTTTATCTTGGCGTTTGTGGGTGCATTAGCCCTGACTCAGATGGGTATCGCGACCAGCATCGTCAACTTGGCCTTCGGTCTATTGCTGGGCGCCATTGCCGTGGCGATCGCAGTCTCTTTCGGTCTTGGTGGCCGCGAAGTTGCCAACGAGCAGCTCAGAGAATGGGTTGCTGAACTCAAGAGAAAGTAATCAGCACACGATCCGCTCACGTTTAATCAAATAAAAGCCTGCCCTCAGACATTTTATAAGTGTCTGAGGGCAGGCTTTTGGCTTTTATTTGACTTTCATATCAACTGCAAAATGCTCTGATACCGACTGCAATCCAAGATCGGCTTCAAGGCAATAGATCCCCTCATCGCCAGTAGACCCTTTACCATAGATAAAATCATCCTTTCGAAGCCCCATGGATAGTCACCAGCTTGCTAAATATATTGAGGAGACCAATGGGATCACTAAGCCTTGGCTGCTCATCCAACTTCGCCTTGCCAAGCTCAAAGAGCGACGTGACGAAATGACCACAGAAGAATTCAATAGGCAGCTCAGCGAACTCCACACCGAACTGATGAAGCTAGGGGAATGGTGGAAAGGGCAAGAAGATAAGGTCTTTTAAGACCGAGTTTATTGTTTTAAGGCAGCTTTCTTAAGAAAGCTGCCTTAAAAAAGTCGTCTAGACGACATCTACTAGCCGCAGTAGCATTCGATGATTCTTTTGATTCTATGATTTTAGACAAGTCATTTTATACGAGCGTTTTTAAGTAATCTCCGGCCTCTGATAAACGCTGATGCGATCGCGCAAACGTTTGTCTTATCCCTTCATCCACAACGCCTACAGAAGCATGAGCAAACCCACCGTGAGTCAAAAAAAGAACAGCATACCTGCTCAAAAATCAGGCATAAAACCAGACAAGGCCAAAACAGACATAGACTCAAACGCAGGCTCAAATGTAGGTTCAGAGGCGCAGCCAAAAGCAGAAACAAACCCTGATTCAAGAATCTATTCGACAGAGGTGAACACAGTAGCCAATAAAGCCACCGATAAAACCAAAGCCAAAGCCGCACGTTCAAGCGAAGCGAGTCGCATTCGGTTAAGCGACAAGCGCTGGTACCTTAGCCGTGAACTCAGCTGGTTAGAATTTAATCGCCGCGTCCTCCATGAAGCTATAGATGAGCGCACACCGCTGCTAGAAAGGCTCAAATTCCTCGGGATCTTTAGCTCTAACCTCGACGAGTACTTTATGGTACGCGTTGCCATCACCAAGCAAAAAGTCGAACTGCAGATCAGCAAACGCACCCCTGACGGTCTGACCCCCACCGAACAGCTCCGCGCCATCAGCGAACGATTGCGCCCCATGTTCACCCAGACCCACAAATACTTTCAAGCTCAGCTGCGCCCACAAATGCGCCAAGATGGCATCTATCTGCTCGACTACACCGAGCTCACTTCTGAGCAGCGCAGCTATTTCAATCACTATTTCGACGAGCAGGTATTTCCTGTCCTCACACCCCTTGCCGTCGATTCAGGTCATCCTTTCCCTTACATCTCTAATCTCAGCCTCAATCTCGCCGTTGAAATTCAGGAAAAAGAATCTGCAGAGCCCCATTTTGCCCGCGTTAAAGTTCCCAAAGTGCTTCCTCGGTTCGTCGAGCTACCAGAAGCACTTTGGCCAATGACAGATGTTGAGGCAGATGCTGAAGATGCCGATACCCAGCCGTGTTACTGGGCGGGTGTGCCGATGGAACAAGTTATCTCCCACAATATCGCTGCCCTGTTTCCCGGTATGGATGTCAAAAGCTGCTCGGCTTTCCGCATCACTCGTAACGCTGACTTAGAGGTAGAAGAGGACGAAGCTGATGATCTGATGATGGCCATTGAGCAAGAGTTGCGTAAGCGCAGGCTCGGTGGGTCCGTTGTCAGAATGGAGCTGGAAACAGGCATGAGTCCGGTGATGAAATCGACACTCATGAGCCAGCTTAAAATCCAAGACGATGACGTATATGAAGTCGAAGGTCTGCTAGGGCTCACAGATCTCATGAGCTTGATTGGATTGCCCCTACCTGAACTCCAGGATTCGAGCTGGAAGCCCGTCATCCCGGCCGTTTGGAGAAATGCTGTGCAACAGGAAGGCGGTGATATTTTTTCACTCATTCGTCGACGCGATCGCCTTGTCCATCACCCTTACCATGCCTTCTCTGGCACCGTTCAGGCGTTTATCACCCAAGCTGCAACCGATCCAGGCGTTCTCGCCATCAAAATGACCCTGTATCGCACCTCTGGCGACTCCCCCATCGTTAACGCCCTGATCAAAGCTGCTGAACACGGCAAGCAAGTGGTTGCCCTCGTCGAACTCAAGGCTCGCTTCGACGAAGAAAACAACATTAATTGGGCACGGACCCTAGAGCGCTCCGGCGTTCATGTGGTCTACGGTCTCGTTGGCCTAAAAACCCACACTAAAGTTGCCCTCGTTGTCCGCCGAGAGAAAAACACCATTCGCCGCTATGTCCACATCGGGACCGGCAACTACAATCCCAAAACGGCCCGTCTCTACACAGATCTGGGCCTAATGAGTTGCCGCCCAGAACTCGGCACCGATCTCACCGATCTGTTCAACTACCTCACAGGCTACTCACGTCAGCACACCTACCAAAAGCTGCTGATTGCGCCCATGAGCCTGCGGCAGCAGATGACCGCATTCATTCAACACGAAGCGAAACTGGCAAAAGACGGCCAGCCCGGACGCATCATCGTTAAGATGAATGCCCTTGTCGATCCAACAATCATCACCGAACTCTACAAGGCGTCCCGATCAGGTGTCCAAATCGACCTCATTGTTCGTGGCATCTGCTGTCTGCGACCCAGTATTGAGGGCGTTAGTGAGAACATTCGGGTTATTAGCATCATTGGCCGTTTCCTAGAGCACTCTCGGATCTTTTACTTCCAAAACGAAGGCAGCGACGCTCGTTACTACATCGGCTCAGCCGACTGGATGCCCCGCAACCTGGATCGCCGCGTAGAAGCGTTAGTCCCTGTTGAAGAACCGTCTCTGAGAGAGCACTTAGACGACATCTTAAACACTTGCTTAAATGACAACCGCCAAGCGTGGGAAATGCAGCCCGATGGAACCTACATACAGCGACAGCCGCCAAAGGGTAACAAACGCAGCACCCACAAACTGCTAATGAAAAAGGCCCTCCAAGAAGAGAGCCACTGAAGAGAGCCACTGAAGAGGGCCACTGAAAAAACCACCGAAGAGAACCATTCGTCTCAGACAACTAATTAGACTGAGCGTGGTTAACACGTGCTCTACTCAAACTTCTCTAGCTGCTCTAGTTTGAGCCAAACATTTGGCGTTGGCACACGACCAAACTTCACGAGGCCATAGTCATTGCGAACCTCTAAAATCTCGCCTTTAGTGTCAAACACATAGCTAGATAGGCGGCGATCGCTAGCCTTTGCTTCCACACTATTCTCAAACTTCTCGCGCACTAAACGAACAAAATCACCTTTCTTTACGGCCATGAGTCTCTTGAATTGCTAGCGTTGCCTACAGCCAAATTGTATCTCACAATTAGCCCGTCCCCAGTCGTCACCAAACACGCTGAAGTCGCCGGCTCTTGCAACCCCACCGATTGCACCAAACTAATAACGCTCAAGCCCAAATAACGCTCAAGACCAATACTCAAGGCGAACACTCAAGGCTAACCCTCAAGAGCGCTGACACTTTGGACAATAATGCGCTGAGCGTCCAGCCAGTTGAACGCGGACAATCTCACTGCCGCACTGACGACACGGCTCTCCCTCGCGGCCATACACCCAAGCGACCCCACCATAATTACCGTTCGTGCCGTGCACATCGCGAAAGTCACTAAACGTTGTCCCTCCAGATTCAATGCTCGTCTTCAGCACCTGCACGACTGCCTCGTGCAGTCGCATAATCCGCTTTTTTCCTAGCTTTGCACTTGCAACTTTTGGGCGAATGCCGCTCATAAACAGTGCCTCATCCGCATAGATGTTACCAACCCCTGCGACAAGCCGCTGATCTAGCAGCGCATTTTTGATGGGCCTTTGACGGCCCTTCAAAGCCGCCATAAGATACGCCGGCGAAAACTCATCCGAAAACGGCTCTGGACCCAGTCTCTGCAACCCGGTTATAACCTCTGGCGCCGATCTGTCTGGCGGCACCAACCAAAGCCGTCCGAACGTTCGCTGATCCACATAGCGCAGCTCACGATTGCCACCAAAAAACAATCGCACCCGGCAGTGCGTTTGCAATGTTTCATCTTGGTCAACCCATAGCAATTGGCCCGTCATGCGCAGATGTACACCCAGCCAGCCAGCTGCATTACCGTCAGAGGTTTTCAGCTCACCCAACAGGTATTTGCCACGCCGATGCCAATCCGCAATCTGCAAGCCTTCTATTTGCGCCAGAAAATCCCTTGCATTCTCAGGGAACTCAATGGTACGAGCCAGACGCACTTCGCCGCCTTGAATAGGCTGGTTCAACGAAACTCGACTCAGCCCTCTCCGAACAGTTTCTACTTCAGGCAGCTCAGGCAAACGTCTCTTCTCTCAAGCTTTCAAGTTCACAATCTTTCAATTTTTTACGCTGACAACGCTACGCATACTGACAGCGCTACGCCTTCTTACTTTTTGCCTTAGGCGCTGGATTTCTATCCGGCCCTTTGGCCTCAACTTTTTGACTGTCTGTACTTTTCGCAAACTTGCCGTTGCCGCTGCCTTTCTCAGTGCTTCGGCTACCTGATGAATTATTAGCTGAACTAGCTGACGGGCTGCCCACTGGCTGACGACTAACCGGTTGCGCCCGACCCTTACCAGTTTTCCTATTCTCAACTTTCTTTTGCGGCGGCGCTTCCACTTCTATCAGCTCGCTAATCGCAAAATTATTCGTATTCACACCGGAATAGTTCACTTTGCTAAAGCGAACAACCACCGGATACTTGATACCACTTTGATCAACAGACGCAACCGATCCTACTTCTTTATACCAATAAGATTCTGGGCGAAGAATCCTAACCTTAGAACCACGCTGAACCATAAACTATTCAAAAACAACTCAATACTTCAGAAGACACCTAAAGTTAAAAGGCAGTTAAGTTCTCAACTGGGTTCTCAACTTGAAACACGGTTTAGCAAACATGGCTTGGCAAACACTGTTCCATCCATACCACTTTGCCAAAGTCTCCACATCACTAAAAACCTCCTAAAGCAGAAGACGCTATTGAGAAGAGACTTTGGCTATTATTTTCAAAGGCTGTTTTTTCTCTCCCTTACTTCTTAGCGGCTTTCTTCGGGGGCGCTTCTACTTCTACCACTTCCGATTCGCCAAAGTTGTTTGTATTAACACCTGCATAATTTACCTTGTCAAAACGAACGACCACTGGATACTTAATCCCGCTTTGATCAACAGATGCGACAGATCCCACTTCTCTGTACCAGTAAGATTCTGGACGGAGAATTCTGACTTTAGAACCGCGCTGAACCATGAGCACTAACCCTCTTAAAACTGTTAGATAAAGTTGCCGTTGTTTAAGCCATAACTTAATCAGGCACTCATTACTTACATTACTACTCTGATGGAAAGAACTCGGCCTTTTACTGTTTAAGTTTTATTGCTACGAAAAGATAATTTTTACAACAAATCTGGTTTTCACAACAAGTAAAACGCCACCGAAGAAATCGGTGGCGTTCAAGTCAATCAGCTTTGGATAACACACATTTGGCGTTGGATTTGCCGCCTCCCAGAGTATGCACCCGGTACATGCTACAAACTGGTTAGCTAACTCACATCATCCCTATCTGTCATCAACTATCTGTCATCAACTATTTATAGATAAAAAGCCTGGGATAACTGCCTGTAAATCAGAATCGCTAGCCGGCGATAGTAATAGTGACTCCGGAACACTACCGGGCCCTGGCTGCTGGCCATCAACAGAGACAGCACCTACCGGGTTAGCCGGAATAATGGCACTTGGCACAGGGAGTGTCTGACCGGAGAAGACGGCAGCCGTTGGGAAATTGCCACTCGCTGCTGAAACTGCTGCAGCTGGTATGTTATCTATCGGCGATAATCCGGCAACTGGCTCACCATCGGCAGCGTTTTCTGCCTCACCGCCACCGTCATTACCACTCACCACAGGGCGAGGGACTTCAATACCGTTTTCTTCTAAAATGACCCGTGGTTCAAAGGCAAGCGTTTCGATTCGCTTAACCCGAACGCTTCCCCCTGCAATGCGATCGCCAACTCGTACATATCGCTCTGGTTCGCTGCCTGAACGCACAATTGCGTAAGGTTCATTCCCCAACTGCACTATCCCAGATACAGAGACAGTCGGGGCAATGATAGGCTGCGGTACCGTTGGTAGCGTTGCAATCGGAGAGGGCACTACCAGCGGCTCATTAGGTGGCTGTACGCGAACTGGTGGTGGGGTTGTCGCGTTGCTTGCCGCACCAGCGCCTGAGTTAGCATTAGCTATCGCAGGAGAGTCAGGATCAGGAATAGGCGTCAGAATAATTGGATCGCCCACATTGGGCACAAGCGTTGCAAAAGGATCCACTCGGCTTAGTGTTGCCGCCTTAAGCCGAGCCTCTGGGTCAGTAGACTTAATCAAGTCAGCTGTGACCACCCCAACATTCTCACCTTCCACCGTTGGGTCATCGAAGGCTTTTGCGTCGTCTTCAGACTCGCCGTCGCCTTCCACCATATTTTCTATCTTGTTCGGAATCGCCTCTAGCGCTTCACCCGACTCAACAGACTCAATAACATCAACGACGGTATTGCCATCGCGGTTAAAAAATTGACAGCCCGCCAAAGGGAGAGTAGCTAGTGATATAAGCAGCAGACGCCGCATGTCGATTGCCTCTGAACGATTGATAAACGATTGAATGCGTCTTTATCTTGCCCAGATCTGGCTCATATCAAATAGCGCTTACCCAATTGGCCTCATCCTCTGCTCAACAGAGTGCGCGCTATGGTGCCCGAACGGGTCTAGGCCTCGCTAGCAGGCTGCATAATAACTTGCAGATGCTTAAGGCCTTTCTTCACTCGACGAGACACTGTAACTGAGCTGATACCTAACCGTTCTGCTGTCTCCTTCTGCGTAAGATCTTGCAAAAAGACAAACTCCACTACATCGCGAGTTCGCTTTTCTAGCTGAGAGAGTGCCTGCTGCAGTCGTATCCTATCCTCCTGGGCAAGTTGAAAACTGCGATAACGAGCATCCGGCAGTAAGTCTCCTAAAGAAGACGCGCTCCCGTCGTTTTCTTTGATGGGAGCATCTAAGCTCAGCAAATTTCGATTGCTGCTGGCAATTCGCACTTGCTGCCATTCTTCTACTGTAATGTCTAGTTCGTCGGCTACTTCTTGGTCGCTGGGCCGACGGTTGAGGTGCTCTTGCAAATGACGAATTGCCTTAGCTGACTGGCTCTGTAGCGATTGCCAGCGGCGGGGAATACGTACGACAGTGCCCTTGTCACGCAGGTAATGCTGAATTTCGCCACGGATGTAGGGAATTGCAAAAGAGCTGAAGGCAAACCCTTTTTGAAGATCAAAACGCTCGATGGCACGAATCAGTCCTAAGCTACCTACCTGCATTAAGTCGTCGAAAGTTTCACCAGAATTATGCATCCAGCGATGTGCTTCTCGTCGAACGAGGCCGATATTCATTTTTACCAAGCGGTTACGAAGTTGAGGGGTGGGGTTCTTATGGTAGCTGGTGAGAATTTCTAACGACTGGCTTTTAATGGCCTGATTTGACAAGGAACTCATATGGAATAAAAGCCTGTATTGAGTTAAGGCTTTTTGGCAGATGGAACAAGGCTCGCTCAGCTCCACGAATGGAAACCGTGCCGAGGTTGCCTAAGTGACCCACCCAGACTAATTAACAGCTTTTCCCACCAACAATTGGGTTTATACGGAACTCCCATAGGGCCAAGACACCCCATCAGAAAACCAGTTCTAATAACTAAACAGGAAGGGGAGACATCAAATGATGTCTCCCCTTCCTGTTTGCGAACCTGTAAGTGGCTTTCTATATAGCTCAGTGGCTTCCTATATAGCTTTCGCTAGACAGCTTGCGAGCAGGCACTTTCTCAAGCTAGGTATTCATGTTTCCGCCTGCTGCTTGCACCCCATCTATGCATCCATATCAGACTCAATACGACCGTAGAACACGCCCTGCAAGCGAACGTCGTCAGCTGCTGCAGTGCCCATGTCTGTGTCAGAAGGCTGTTCAGAGATAAACGTACCGCCAACTTCGCCAGTTCTGGCATCTACCTTAGAAATCTGCAAAGAGATACTCCCTTGACCTACATCAAAGGCTTTTACATTCTCACGACTCAAGTCAGTAGAGTCAGCACGAGCAGGCAGTGCAACAGCGTTATCGTAACCAGTGGTTAAACCACGAGCCTTAGGGTCTAGGAAATTAGACGTCCGATAGGAAGGAACACGGAAATCACCTTCAAAGTCGGTGGAGGTTGTAACTGCGTTGAGTCCAGGCTGAGACTGGGCCTTGAGGCCTTTGATCGTGAAAAGGAAGGGAATTTGGTCGCCGCCAGGCAACAGTACGGTAATTGGCTGGAAATCCATCCCTAGCTTCTCATCAAACAGAAGGCTACCGTCTTCTTGCAGTTTGATGTCACCGCTAACCTGCTCAAGAGAAGTGGTGTAGCGAGTGAGTGACTTACCAGCCACAAATTCAGCTTCCTTGCGCTTATTATTGCTCTCTTGCTTCACAAAGAAGCTGGTTGGCTCCATGCAAAGGTCAACTAGCTTGTAGGCAACCCCTTCTTCAATGGGGATTTGGCCGCGCCTGGTTTCATCGACTTGGGGGCAGCTATTGGCAAGGCCTGTATTACGAATTTCATCGTAGGTAAGTGGAACATTGCTAGTTGCTGTAGGTGCTTCGCTACAGGCAGTTAAAACACCGATGCAAAGGGCAAAAAATGCAGCGAGCAGGGCGCGATACCTCATGGTCAACCTCAAAACTGATGAATATTAAAAAGAGCAAAGGGATGTTAGTTGACCATTTTACACGGCGATCGCCCAGTTTGCTTGCCATACTTACTTGCACCACATCACTTGCTTGCACCATTCACAGCTAATCGCGTAGTCTCTGACAGGTCACTACGCGATTGGAAGAATAAATACAGTCGCATTGCACCTTCATTAAGTCTTGGATTCTAAATCTTGGATTCTAAATCTTGAATTCTAAATCTTAAAACCCTCATCAAACACAGTGAGCAATCCTCCTTTCTCTACTCCAAACATGCCTGACGTTGCTAGCCCCCAACCAGATGATCTGAGTCAAATCAGCGAGCTTATTCATGCAGCAGCGGTGCGGCGCGAAGGCGACAGCCTAGCGCTTTTAGACCTATTGCGGCAGCTAAACAATTTGCACTACGACATCAGAGAAACCTTATTTAGAGATGCGTTGCCCAATAACCGTCAAAAGCTATACAGCTTACTCAAAGACATTGAACAAGAAGGCGGCTGGCCATACATTCCTAGAATGAAGCTATTGGCGCTATTGGGAAATATGGAAATGGAGGATGCTAATACACCCAACACAGACGCCTCAAGTGCAGATGCCCCAAGTACAGGCAAATCAAACCCAGACGACTGACCCAGGCGACTGACCCAGACGACTGACCCAGACGACTCTAACTTTAGATGACCCTGATAGCAGACAGCGATCGCTGTAGACCTTTTAGATACCCTTAGCCTCTTTGAAGGCTGAGTGCATAAGCGAGGGAGCACTGTTAAGAGGTGGCACAAAAACCATTTTTGTCTTGAATGTGACGCCGTACCATGGCACGAAGCATCCGGTACAAAGCATTCAAGGATTGTCGCACCTTAAAATCCTGCATAAGCAGGCGCACTACGTTAGAGCACCATGTTTTTTAACAGACGTCATCGCCACAGAGTCAATAACAGCAGCGCGAATGACAGTACAGCATATAACCACCAAGCCAATAATCGTCGGGCAAACAAGCGTTTAGGTTGTGGCAGCTCAGGATGGAACAAGCTAGTGCGCCTCACCGTACTAACCAGTCTGCTGATTCTCGTTGCGCAAGGACTTATGCCGGTAAGTGCACCGGCAGCGATGAACCGCTACTGTCAGATATCTGAGGTAGGGGCAGACCGCAAAGAAACTTTGCGAGTGGCCGCGCAGCAGGGCGATTTGGCCGCTCAAAGGCAATATGACGCGATTAGACGGCAACATATCGATGCGCTAAAAAACTGCCGTCGAAATAACTGGCCTCAAAATCAGGCCGTTTGGCTACGGCTATATCCCTGCGATCTTGAGCCTGGTAGGTTAGATGCGGTGATGGATCGCATCATCAACATGGGATACAACCAAGTCTATATTGAGGCGTTTGCCAACGGACAGGTACTGCTACCAAAGAATGATAATCCGACCGTGTGGCCTAGCCTAGTGAAATCAGAGGCTTACGCGGATCGGGACTTGCTGGCAGAATCGATGGCTGCGGCCAGAGAAGTTGGGTTAACACCCTACGCCTGGATGTTTACTATTAACTTTGGCTACTCCTATGGCCAAAGAGCTGATCGCCGCCAAGTACTCGCTCGTAATCGCTTTGGGGCAGATACTGCTGACTATGCAGATAACGGCATTAGCGGCACTTCCGAAGAATCTTTTATCGATCCTTATAATCGAACGGCTCAAGCTGATTACGCCCAAATGGTTCGCGAAGTGCTGAAACGCAAGCCCGATGGCGCGCTCTATGACTACGTTCGCTACCCGCGCTTGACGGGGGCCAATTCGGTCGTCAGCGAAGTGCGTAACTTATGGATCTATGGTCCTGCGGCCAACCAAGCGCTCCTCCAGCGGGCTAACAACAACAAAGGCAGAGAACTGATTAGGCGCTTTTTGGACAAAGGCTACATTACCGAAGGCGATGTTGCCCAAGTTGATGAGCAATTCCCAAACGAGGGCGAACCGCTTTGGCAAAGCCGCAATCCGCCCGCCGTGGAACCTAAAGACTTAGCATCCCCCGCTGCTCGCAGACCCGGTTTGCAGATAGAGCTATGGCGACTCAGTGTGGCTCATGCGATTCAAGGGGTGGTGGACTTTTTGCAGGCCGGTGCGACACCCGTGCGGCAGGCAGGGTTACCAACTGGAGCGGTCTTTTTCCCATATGGCAATCGGGCTGTTGGCAGTGGCTATGACGCTCGCTTGCAGCACTGGAATCGCTTTCCCCGCTGGATGCAATGGCATGCGATGTCTTATGCAACGTGCGGCAACGCTAGCTGTATTGTTGACGAGGTTCGCCGTGTTGTTAACGCTCGAGGGGATCAGCGTATGGTTAAGCCTGTTTTAGCAGGCCAATGGGGCACAGCTCAGCAAAACCGTCCTTCCCTAGAAGCTCAGATGGCCGCTATTCAGCGTGATTTTCCACAAATTAATACCGTGAGTCATTTTTCCTTTAATTGGCTCGATCCGGCCTTTGACCGCACTCGGAAAAGCTGCGCGGTAAGCAGCCTGCCAGCACCCGATTTAGACGGTTTAAGAAGCGGTACATCGTCTCGTTTTTCGGTAGAAACAAGCGAGCTCAACTAGCCATTGCTTTACGGCTGAGCCAGCTCGTTTGGGTTGCTGTCTAAGTCACTCAAGTAACCTCGGGGGGTGATGAACCAGCCTTTGTAGCTGCGGCTGCTGCGGTTGCCCACAATCACGGTGGTAAGCATGTCAATGTCATGGGTGAGCATATCGCCAAGTGTGGTGAGTGTGATGTTCTCTGCCGGACGGTAGAGCGACTTGGCTAACGCCACCGGCGTATCCTGATCTCGATACTGTAAAAACGTCTCCTGTGCAAACTCAATTTGTGCCGTGCGCGTTTTCGATTTGGGATTGTATAGCGCCACAATAAAGTCACCTTCGGCAGCAGCTTTAATGCGCTTTTGAATCACCGCCCAAGGCGTCAGCAAATTGCTGAGGCTAATGGCACAAAAGTCATGCATTAGTGGCGCGCCAACTCGTGAAGCTGCCGACTGCAACGCGCTCACCCCAGGGAACACTTGCACTTCAGGCGTTCTACCATCCCAGCCGTTAGCTCTGAGCTGTTCTAGCACCAGTCCTGCCATGCCATAGATACCGCAATCACCCGAAGAAATGACGGTCACTGTTAGGCCCCAATTAGCCAGCTCAATGGCCTGCTCAGCCCGCTGTCGCTCTTGAGTGATAGGTAAGCCTTCAATAACTTGCCCTGGGCGCAGCAAAGACCGAATGAGATCAACATAAAGCTCGTAGCCGATCACAACGTCGGCATTCGCGATCGCTGTTTTTGCAGCCGGTGTAATTTGATTAAGGCTGCCAGGGCCAGTGCCGACCAAATGCAGCTTGCCTGCGCGACCTGTATATTCAGCCAAAGGAGTATCAGAAACCTGAGCGATCGCTACCGTCACTGCCCCCTTCATCCCCTCTTTTTTAATCACCTGTTTCTTTACTTGCAGCTCGCTTGCTCGCGCTGCCGTCAAGGCTGCAGCCTCACATACGCTAGGCGTTCCCACTTCTTTGGCAACGATGTCTGAAGGATTAGGCACATCAATAGTTTGAAGCAGGTCAGCGGTAAAGCATCGCAACGGCCAATGTTTATCTTGAGTCAGCGCCAGCAAGCCCACTTCATCTGCTTTCAGGTCTAAAGTACCAATGCCTGCGATCGACTCAATCGCTAAATGATGTTTTTCACAAGTGGAGGAAATCGCCCACTCAATCAAGTCCCGATCTGTACCGCGCTCGCAACCCACACCCACCCACAGCACGCGTGGATGCCACTGCACTTTAGGGAATTCACTATGCGGCGCAAAGCTGCGCTTAATCGGACTAATCCAAACGCGGGCCTGCGGATGAGGTTGCTTGTTTCTTTCTGCAAAGTCTGGGAAACCAAACTGAAACGAATGACCGCTAGGCAGATGCTTTTGCCAAAGCGTTGTGCCAGCGTCTTGAATGACTTGTACGGGCGCAAGACGCGCGATCGCACTACTCACCCCCAGCCAATCACCGCTGCCTTTTCCCCAACCAAATGGCTCACCTAGCGTGTCGATGGCAGGTAAGTTCAGGGCATTGGATGCCCCTGTGAGCACAGGCTGAGCGTTGAGGAGCTGGCTTATTTGCGTGGTGAGGCGATCGCCACCACTCTGATGCCCACCGCACAAGCTAATGGCGAACTTACCCGACTGGTCTACCACCACCACTGCCGGATCGTCTGCCTTATGAGTTAAGAGCGGCGCAATCAATCGAACCACTGCGCCACTTGCAAGACAAAAGACAAATCCGTCGTGATTTTGCCATTGCTCACGCAGGAGATCACTCAGCGACGTTTGATAAACGACAGACTCAAGTCCCAGCTTCTCAGCTTCTACTTTGAGTTTTGGGGTAATCCATAGCTGCGCAAACTCTTCACATAAGGGGGCAAGACAACGAAGTCCCAAAGGCGTCGTAGTTATTGCAGCAATAGTAGGCATAGGCGGACATCGGTCACTCCATAGGGCTTCCGATTCTACCTTTTGTAGGGCACTGCGCTCATAGCCAATCTTGCGAGGAATGGCATGGATAGTGATTGAACGCTACACCATCTCAGATTGCTTAGCAGCGGCAGGCTGCGCCTGAGGCTGGAACTGGAAGAGGGTGTAGACCACGTTGCGGCGAATGCCCGTCATCATATCTAGGAAGAGTTCGTAGCCTTCACTCTTATATTCAATCAGCGGATCTTTTTGGCCATAGCCACGCAGTCCAACGGTTTCGCGCAATGCGTCCATCTGCTGAAGGTGCTCACGCCACAGGGTATCAATTTGCTGAAGGATAAAGAATCGCTCCGCTTCGCGCATCAGACCCGGTTTAATCAGATCTACCTGCGCTTCTTTAAGGTCGTAGGCAATGCGAACTTGCTCAGCCAGGAAGGTTTTCATCTCACCCATGGAAAGATTCTCGAGCTGATCAGGGGTGAGGTCTGCCAGCAGATAAATAAACTCCTGCACTTTACTCACAACGCTGGCCAAATCCCATTCTTCAGAAGGCAGCTCAGGGTTCACGTAGGCCTCGACAATATCGTCCATGGTCTGTACGGCGTAGCCAAGTACGAGTTCTTTTAACTCGTCTCCTTCGAGTACGCGGCGACGCTCGGCGTAGATGGCGCGGCGCTGATTGTTCATCACCTCGTCATATTCAAAGACTTGTTTACGAATGTCGTAGTAGTAGGTTTCTACTTTCTTTTGCGCACCTTCCAGGGAGCGGGTGAGCATACCCGATTCGATGGGCATGTCTTCTTCTACGCGGAAGGCATTCATGAGGCCCGCAACGCGATCGCCCCCAAAAATTCGCAGCAGGTTATCTTCTAAGCTTAGGAAGAACTTAGTCGACCCCGGATCGCCCTGACGCCCCGCCCGACCTCTAAGCTGGTTATCCACCCGGCGCGATTCATGACGCTCTGTCCCAATCACATGTAGTCCGCCCAGCTCAATCACTGCATCGTGCGCTGCAGAAGTAATCACCTCGTACTCATCCAGCACTTGGTTATACACATACCGTAGCTTTTGAATTACCGGATCGTTGGTAGGTGCTTTTTCAGAGGCGATCGCAATTTTATCCTCTGCATCTAATTCAGATAAACTCTGCTCACCGTAAGTTTTAACCGCAAATGCCACGGCTTCTTTCAAAGCATCTTTAGTGTCTTGCGATAGCTCAGTTGGGAAAATCTGGGGAGCAACTTTCCAAGTCTTTTTCTTTTTCTTTCCGTCGCCAAAGCCTTCAGCACCCTGACCTTTCTGAGTACCAGCGACTTGAGCCACACCAAACTTCTCATCATCCTCAGGCTTAACTAAGCGAGGCATAAAGTACTCGCGGACTTTGAGCCTAGCCATGTAGTCGGCGTTTCCTCCCAAGATGATGTCGGTGCCTCGGCCCGCCATGTTCGTCGCAATCGTCACAGAACCACTGCGACCGGCCTGAGCCACAATTTCTGATTCGCGCTCTACGTTTTCAGGCTTAGCGTTCAGCAGATTGTGTTCTACATTCAGGTTTTTCAGCAGAATAGAGAGCACTTCTGATTTTTCTACGCTGGTGGTGCCAACCAGAACCGGGCGGCCTGTTTCGTTCATTTCAGCGCATTCTTGGGCTATTGCATTCCACTTCGCATTCTCAGTTTTGTAAACCACATCGGGTAAGTCGTGCCGCTGAATGGGACGATTCGTGTCAATGGTAGTGACTTCTAGCTCATAAATTTTGCCAAATTCAGCCTCTTCTGTTTTCGCTGTACCTGTCATTCCAGACAGCTTGTCGTACAGCAAAAAGAAATTCTGATAGGTAATTGACGCCAGCGTCTGTGTCTCCGGCTGAATTTCAACGTGTTCTTTGGCCTCAATCGCCTGGTGCAGACCATCGCTCCAACGGCGGCCGGCCATCACCCGTCCAGTAAACTCATCCACAATGACAATCTCGCTATTGCGCACGATGTAGTTCACATCTTTGGTGAACAATTCCTTTGCCTTAATCGCATTGAAAATATAGTGAGCCCAAGGATCTTTAGGATCAAATAGATCATCGACGCCTAACAAATTCTCTGCTTTTTCAAAGCCCTCATCGGTCAACAGCACATTACGGGCTTTTTCATCCACCTCGTAATCCACCTCATCGCCTTCTAGCTGAGCAGCAACCTCTGCAGCTTGCGTATACTTTTCACCTGGACGCTCCACCTGCCCCGAAATAATTAGCGGGGTACGGGCCTCATCAATCAAAATCGAATCGACTTCATCAATGACACAGAAGTTAAATGGACGCTGCACGACATCCGCGAGCTGGGTACTCATGTTGTCACGCAGATAGTCGAACCCAAATTCGCTGTTGGTGCCATAGGTAATATCGCAGGCATAATTTTCCCGTCGTTCCGCCGGACGCATACCCTGCTGAATCAGCCCTACACTTAAGCCGAGAAAGCGATGAACCTGCCCCATCCACTCAGCATCTCGCCTCGCCAAGTAATCGTTCACGGTCACCACGTGAACGCCTTTTCCTTCAATTGCATTCAGGTAGGCTGGCAGCGTTGAGACAAGGGTTTTACCTTCTCCTGTCCTCATCTCGGCAATTTGGCCATCGTGAAGCACCATACCACCCACGAGCTGCACGTCGTAGTGGCGCATACCGAGTACTCGCCTCGCCGCGTCACGCACAACGGCAAAAGCTTCCGTCAAAATATCGTCTAGGGTTTCACCGTCTTTCAGGCGCTGCCGAAATTCATTCGTTTTCCCCCGCAATGCAGCATCAGAGAGCACCTTAACCTCTTCTTCAAGCAGGTTGATCTCTTTAACATCGGGCTGATATTGCCTTAGCTTACGTTTGTTAGGGTCGCCTAAAAATCTTTTTAGCATGGTGAGCAGAGGAAACTATGCGGGGAAATGGACAAGCAGATGCAGTTTAAGTCTATCTAAATGTATTGTGCTTATGATCTTGTGCTTATGATCTTAGAAGAGCGCGCGGTCTTCCAGGAAGGCGGTATGGCGGGCGGGTTACCCTACCAAACGGCTAGGGCGCTATCTGGCGTTAACAGAAACTAGTGCAAGAGCGGCTGATGTAAGAGCAGCTAGCCGCTAAGCCTATCTTCTGCGAATGTTACCACCTGGCGGGGAATGGGCCAGTAATGGAATTTGAGTGCCAACTTCTGAGGGTGGTGCCTTATCGTTCCCGAGAGGAGGCTCACATATAAATAAAATCTGATTTCAGTAAAGTTAGCGCTAAACCACATCCAAGTTGAATCTCGTAGCCTTCTCTACGGAATACCTCCCGTCTCCGGGCGTGGCTGAGGTTTAGAGGGGGTGGGGATAGTTGGGGTGCTATTGGTGACGCGCCAGTAGCGCAAAAGGGCTAGGGTAAAAGCAGTGAGGCTTGGATACGCAAGTCAGCGAGCAGGATGAAAGCGTTACGTCAGGAAAACGTTACTTTTTCAGCGCCCATCCCGCTGCTCTCGGATTATCCTGTTAATCACATTTAATAGAAATGACACCTTACAAAAATCACGCCAAAAATCACGCAGGTTAAGAACGGAGGCCCCTTGGGTATTTAGCGTATGGACAGCCGGCATATTCAGTTCCGCTATACACAGTCATTTTCACCCCACCAAATTGATCAGCTCTGTGAGCTGTTTAGGCTAGCGGCTTTCTGGGCTAGAGAACGTCGGCCTTCAGAAATGGCAAAGGCTATAGCTAACAGTAACCCTATCGTGACTGCTTGGGATGCAGAGCAGCTAATCGGCTTTTCGCGGGCGACTTCGGACGGCGTCTTTCGAGCCACTATTTGGGATGTCGTCATTCATCCCGACTATCAAGGCGCTGGCTTAGGTCGCAGGCTGGTTGAAACGCTCATTGCGCACCCCCATATGAACAAAGTGGAGCGCACCTATCTGATGACAACCCACCAGCAACGCTTCTACGAGCGTATCGGATTTGAGAAAAATAGCACCACGACTATGGTTCTGTACAGCTCGCCGGTGGCAGAACAACTCCTTGAAGTTGCTGAGGCTCAAAGCGCAGAGCATCACTAGATGCGTTTACCCTGGAGTTATTGAGCCGATTGGAGTTATTAAGCCGATTGGATTAATTAAACATCAGAGCTGCGCAGCGTAGGCGCCTTTATTCGGCAGCCTCTATTCGGCGGTTCCTTTGCCTTACTCACCTTCTTTTGCCTTGGCCTCTGCCGCCTCAACTTTCGCGCGCGATTCACCCCAGTACGCACTGTACGTCCACTCTTCTCGGGAGCCTTTATCTACGGTTTTCCAGCGGTAGATGACCCCTTTATTCGGATTAATACCGACCTCTAAGAGCTTGGCACCCATATAGTATTCGGTCTGCTTTAGGGTGCGATCGCGATAAAAGGGACTCTCACTTTTAGAAATCGTTTTCGAAATGTGGGCTTGGGTAGGTTTCGCCATAGAGATCTGTTGAAGGGAGTCTGTCAAAAGAACAGAGAAAAAATGGATAGCAGAGCTTTATCTATTGCTATGCATTATGCCTGCTGCTGCTGAGCAGATCCAGAATCATTGCTGAACCGTAAAGATGAGTCGTAAACCTTTTCATACAGACCTTTTCACAGCGCCCATTCCAAGTTCACCCCAACACGGCTATCTCCCTCATCTGCCGTTCTTTGCCACTCCAGATCGCCAGAGAGTCGCAGGTTCTTTGTCACCGCATAGCCAACGTTGAGCTGGGTGATGCTGAGCCCTTCACTATCTCCAACAATCCAAGATTGATCGAGTGTTACATCCGCAGCCCCCGTGCGAGATGGCACGAACCTTAGCCGAATACCAACATTCATGCCACTGACCGCATAGTCATTCCCTGACTCAGCGTAACGGTAGCCTAACGTAGGGGCCACGTTGAAATAGTCACCTAGCGGCAGCAGGTAATAGTGTAAGTCTGCGCCATAAGACTGGCGGCGATTGGCCGCATTGCGGTCTATGTTTTGCTGATAGTCAGCGCTGAAAGTCAGGGGGATATCAGCCAGAAAGACATCCTCTACGCCGAGCACAAAGCCGCTCGTGCCATCGGACGAAGGGAAAAGGCTATAGCCCGCATACAGCCGCGTGACAAAGCTGGGATCATGACGAATATCAGCGCGAATATCAGGCACTGCTTCGATCCAACGCTGTAGAACAGGACTTTGTTCAATGACCTCGGGGGTGAGGTTCAGCATTTCGTCGCTGGGCCCTGCGTCTATGGTTCGGGGGGGAACTGGCTCGATAAAGATCTCTGGGGCTGAGTTTGCTGGCTCAATATCCGCTGGCTCAATATCCGCTGGCTCAATATCTGTTTGGGCAATGGTCGCAGATTCGCTAGCGGTTTCATTGGCTAAGGCCGATGGGATGCAAGGGCTGCCAACAAAAGGAATGCCGGCAGCCAAGCATAAGATAGCTCCACTCACCAAATTTTTCTGATATTTCATAGGCATAGACTAGCCTGACCCCCCTCAAAAGTCAGCCCATCTTCAAAAGTCAGTCCACCTTTATAAAAATTTCATCGGGTCAGTGGGTTTACCATTACGGCGAACTTCAAAGTGGAGGTGAGGGCCTGTAGAGAGACCTGTGGTGCCAATGGCAGCGATCGCATCTCCCTTTTTCACAATATCTCCCTCCTTTACAGCCAATCGACTCGCATGGGCATATAGCGTCGTCAGCCCGCCACCATGATCCACAATGAGCGTATTGCCATAGCCGCCATACCACCCCGAAAAAATCACTACACCCGTTTCTGCTGCCTGAATCGGGCTACCGTGGGCAGCGCCAAAATCTGTGCCTGCGTGGAATCGGCTGTAGCCCAGCACCGGGTGGAAACGATTGCCAAAGTGACTAGTAATGGGACCCAAGCTAGGCTTCAACATTTTTCCAGAGTTCCGAGCTGCGCGCAGGGCTTCTTCTCTGGCAATTTTTGCTTCAGCGGCGCTCGCCTTGGCCACACGCTCAAGAATTAGCTCAGTTACCTTGTCAGAATCTTGATCTAGCTGCTCTATGGCCGCTGCCAGTGCACCTCGATTCTCCCGCAGCCTGTCCATTGTGACGGATTGCTGCTGAAGCTGCTGTGTATATTGGGTGCGGCTTGCCAAAAGCTGCTGCCGGAGCAGGGAAATATTGTTTTTCTGCTTTTCCACATCTGCTTGCTGCAAGACAAGTTCAGCAGACTGCGCGTCCAAATCTACCAGCATTTTTCGGTCGGCCGCGTATACCTGTTTTAGGCGATACCGTCTGTCTAAAAAGTCATTGAGGCTACCGCTTTGTAATAGCAGCGCCCAGCCCTGAGAACCCTGCTGACGCTGCATAAACTGCAGTCGCCCCACTACAGCTGTGCGGGCTTGTTCATACACCGCTTGATTTGATTCAAGCTCAGCTTCAAGCTGATTTAGGCTTTGTTCGGCGTTCGCTAAGCGGTATTCCGTATCGGTGATGGAGGAGTCTGTACCCTGGATATGTTTGGATAAGGCCTTTAGTTTTTTATCGGTCTGATTCTCGGCTCTTTGGTAGCGCTGATCAATCTCTTTTTGAGCGTCTAGCTGTCGATCTATCGCATTGCGCTGTTGGCGGAGCTGCTCTAGCGTCAAATTTGTCGTTAGATTCGATGTTGAGGGCGTTTGAGCCTGCGCAGTACTAGCACCATCAAAAGAAACACCAGAGAGGATTTGATAGGCGAATACCCAACAAAAAACTAGCGTAAAGGCAGACATACAATATTTTCGCCAGCGCGGCCTCTTTAAAAGAGACTCGCGCAACAGCACCATCGCCTCATAGGACTTTAATCGAAGCCCTAAGCAATCAAAGCAGCTACGCCAAACCCAATCAGCAATACGCCAAAGACCTTTGTAGACCATCGATTAAACCGTGCTAATCGCTCAGGCGTAAGCCGGTTACGCAAATAAATCACCCCTGACACTAGCATTAACCACCACATTGCTGAGCCTGTAAATACGCCAAACACCAGCGTTACAGAATGCAAGTGGTTTGCCTGCGTAATACCGAGCCCGGCAAAGATAGCAATGAAAGAAAGGATGGTTGCTGGGTTGGTTAATGTCAGCGCTAGCGTAGAGCCATAGGCCCCTGCCAGTTCGCGCAGGGCCAAGTTGGGAATCCACTTGCTGGCAGAATCTGTCACAGCAGCGTTTCGCGTTTGCCCCGTTCCCTTTTGCCCAGTTTGCATTTGCCCAGTTTGCGTTTGCCCCGCTCCCTTTTGCCCAGTTTGCGTTTGCTCCGCTCCCTTTTGCTCAGTTGTTAAGTGGGTCGTCGTATCGAGCGACAGCGCTTCTGATGAAGCTGCAGGTTTGGCAAAGAAAGCCGTCAACCCCAGATAGCAAAGAAATAACCCGCCAAAGAACTGTAAGTAGTGAGTGTTTTGAACCAATAGCTCGGAGAGAGTGCTCAGGCCAAACGCGGCCACCACACCATACAAACCATCTGCCGTTGCGGCCCCAAGTCCTGTTAGCAGGCCAATCCAGCGCCCCTGAGAGAGGGTTCGCCGAATGCACAGAAGCGCAATCGGGCCAACAGGAGCCGCGATCGCCAATCCCATCAAAACCCCTTTCAACCAAATCAGCAGCATCACCGCACCTCCATAGGCAGCACCTGAGATTCTTTCACGGTAGAAAGCGAAATCGTTGTTCGTGTCTGCGCAATGCCTGGAATTGATTTGATCTCGTCTGTGAGCACCTGCTCCAGATGGGCCGTAGATCGACAGCGCACCTTGAGCAAAAAGTCTCCCTCACCCACCACGTGATGACAAGACTGAACGCAGTTGCTGGTCTGCACGTAGGCAATGAAGCCCTGTCGAAATTTGGGATGTTCTAGGGTCACAAACACAAACGCTGTGAGATCTATTCCTAAGGCTTCGGCACTGATCTGAGCGGTATAGCCGGTGATAATGCCAGCCGCTTCTAAACGACGAACACGATCTGCGATCGCAGGAGACGATATTCCAAACTTTTCGGCCAAGGCCGACCATCGCACGCGCCCCTCACGAACCAGCACGCTCAAAATACGGGTATCTAATTCGTCAATTTCCATTGACTAACCTCATTTAATTAAGCCAACTTGCTTGATTAAGCCAATTTCATTAATCAAATCAATCTCTTTAATTAAATTTTAATTCAAAAATCCAAATTTAGCTCATAAAAGAAATCATTTTTCTTTTATGAGCTAAGTCTAAACAATAAAAGCAAGAGTCTAATTAAAAAAAGAAATCTGAGGAGGCCTTTTGCCTGCACGGTCGGGTCGACAATCTGGGTAAATATCTGAATGAATAGGTAAATAATCTGAACAGATATGTAACCTGAAATAAATCATTAATTAACAGTTATCAGCGGCGCATCTTAGAACTTACGCACGGTGAATCCGTCTTGAAAAGTGGCTTCATCGAGTGACTATCGGCATCTACCCTCAGCACTTCACTATCTATGATTGGGCTTCTCACTCAAACTCTCGAACAATTAGACATTCCAGCAGACTGGATAGGTATTAGGGCCAACAGAGAACACAGCAGTTGGCGGGCCATGCGCGACGGCAACCCCCAGCAAAACGAGCGGGGATTTGACCAGGGCGCAATGGTCGAGGTTTTAGCCGGGGGGCAGTTTGGCTACAGCGCCACTAACCGTCTCACAACCGAATCTCTACGAGCGGCTGCCCAAGCCGCTTACGCGCAGGCCGTCTCTGCCCATCAGTGGGCAATTCATCACTTTACGCCCGCCGTGCGCCCGCCGGTAAAAGGAACCTATACCTCGCCCTATCAGCAATCACTAGACGCCTTGAGCGTTCAAGATATTAACGACCTGTTGCGCAAACTGTGCGATCGCCTCAACGTATCGGCAAAGATTGTCCGCACCAGCGCCATTGCGCGTACCCATGGCATCGAAAGCTGGTTTGTCAGTAGCAATGGCTCCGAGGTGTATCAAAAGCTGGCACTGATAGAGACACACCTGGGGGCGATCGCCCAAGTGCCCGGTGCCACTCAAGCTCGCACTGACAACGGCTATCTCGCCCGTAGCTACCAAGGCGGTTGGGAGTATTTCTCCCCTAGTTCAGCGCTTTGGGAGCGCGCTACTCGCATTGGCCAGCAAGCCATCGAACTCCTTGACGCACCCGATTGCCCTGATACTACTACCACCCTTGTGCTCGCCCCAGATCAGATGATGCTGCAGCTCCATGAAAGCGTCGGTCACCCCATTGAGTTGGACCGTATCCTTGGTGACGAGCGTAACTATGCTGGCGGTAGCTTTGTGCAACCCCAAGACTTTGGCACCCTAACGTACGGTTCTCATTTGATGAACGTCACCTTTGATGCAACCAACCGTGGCGAACTGGCTAGCTATCGCTTTGACGACACCGGTGCATCTGCGCAGAAGGCCTACTTGATTAAAGACGGTGTGCTTCAGCGCGGGCTCGGTGGATTGGAAAGTCAGGCCAGGCTTCAAGTTCCCGGTGTTGCCTGTACTCGTGCCTGCAATTGGAATCGGCCCGCGATTGATCGTATGGCTAATATCAACTTAGAGCCAGGAGACACTGATTTTGAGAGCATGATCGGCGCCATTGAAGATGGCGTTTACATGGAGTCGAATCGGTCATGGTCTATTGATGACCAGCGCCATAAATTTCAATTTGGCTGTGAGTATGCCCTCAAAATTGAAAATGGCCAGCTCACCACACCGCTAAAAAATCCGAACTACCGAGCAACAACGCCACAATTCTGGAAAAGCCTTAAACAAGTCGGCAACGGCGAAACGCTACAAACCTACGGCACGCCCTATTGCGGCAAAGGAGAACCCAATCAGCTCATTCGGGTAGGCCATGCCTCCCCAGCCTGCGCCTTTGAAAACATTGAAGTCTTTGGAGGTGCTAGCTAATGACTTTTTTCCCCTCAAAATCTGCTGCCAGCTTGCCGGTTGCTTCCAGTTCAAATAGCCATCCAATCAACGGACAGAGCAATCGTCAGCCCATCCGTCAACCTGAAGCTGTTTTTAACCAGCTCATAGAAGCTATCGGTAATCAGCTTTCTAAGCAAAGTTCTGGGCATAAAGCTCATCATTTCACGCTCTCTTTAGCCGGTGAAAACAGTCAATTTACTCGCTTCAACAACGGCAAAGTGCGGCAAAGCGGTCAGGTTGGCGACGCGCAGCTTCACCTAACACTGATGAATGCGCAGCAAACGACCCAAGCCAGGTTCCCCTTTGTCGGTGAATTCCAACCCGATTGGGCAACAGCTCAACAGGCCCTGAGCGATTTGCAATCCGACTTGCGGACGTTGCCAGAAGATCCTTACATCGTATTGCCTGGGGCGTCAGAGAGAGGCCGCAGCCGTGAAATTCGTGGCGGCCAACTGATTCCATCCGCAGCTGTTGCTGAAACGATCTTAGCGTCAACCAGTGATCTGGATTTTTCGGGCCTTTACGCAGGGGGCACTAGCTACCGGGCCTATGGTGATTCGGTAGGCAAGCGCCACTGGTTTGAAACGCCCTCGTTCACACTGGACTACTCGCTGTTTACTGCTCGTAATAGCGCCGTGAAAGGAACACTCGCCGGACAGACTTGGTGTAGCGCAACCTACCAGGAAAGTATTAAGGCCGCCCAGCAGCAGCTCGCCCTTCTCGAAAAGCCCCTTAAGTCAGTGCCTAAGGGCACTTATCGAACGTATTTGGCGCCTGCGGCAGTCGCAGACCTCATGGATATGCTCGTATATGGTGGCTTGGGTGAAGCGAGCTTAAGACAAGGAAATAGCGCCTTTGAAAAATTAGAAAAAGGCGAAGCGACACTCTCTAAAAAGTTCTCGCTTGGGGAAGACTTTCAGCGCGTCGGTGTGCCCAGGTTTAATAGCCTCGGCATCAGCGCCCCTAACCAGCTTCCCATCATCCAACAGGGCCAGTGGAAAACTTCGCTAGTCAGCGATCGCAGTGCCAAAGAATATGGCAAACCGAGTAACGCTGCAAGCCGAGCTGAATCGCTTCGGGCACCTGTGGTTGCCACTGGGCAGCTCAGCGAAGAGCATATCCTCTCAGCGTTAGACACGGGGCTGTATCTGTCTAATCTGCACTACCTTAACTGGAGTGATCTAACGGCTGGACGCATCACAGGAATGACTCGCTATGCCTGCTTTTGGGTCGAAAATGGTGAAATAGTTGCCCCAATTGAGAATTTGCGGTTTGACGATAGTTTCTATCGATTTTTGAGTGAAGACGCCCTGCTAGGCCTAACACAGAGACAGTCATTTTTACCAGCGGTGGATACGTATGAACGGCGATCGCTCGGCGGGATGTGGGTACCCGGCATGTTGATAGACCAGTTCCGGTATACGCTGTAGCAAGGTACGGCATCAGAGCAAAATCGCATGATTTCTAAGCAGCGAAATATAGAGTCGTCCGCACCTGAGCGGGGTGTAGACGGTAGCCAAGCCACAGACGGGCGATTTGCCCTTGAGCCAGTCGGTGAGCAAAAAATTTCGCTTTCGTTGAGCGGCGTTTTGATCGTATTTGCAGCGATTCCAGCTGCGATCATCGGCTGGCAACTGCGCGGACTGCTGCTGCTGGTGATGATTTCGGTTGTGTTGGCCTGCTCAATTTCACCGGTGGTGAGTTGGGCAGAACAGTACCGGGTGCCACGCTGGCTTGGTGCGCTGCTCACGTATCTGGCCATTATCGGCACGCTGGTTGGGATTGTGTTGCTGATTGGCCCGACAGTACTCGATCAAATTCAGCTCCTGATCCGTCAGTTGCCACTGCTTTTAAAGAAGGCTGCGACGCAGGTTGAAGCTTGGGCGCTGGCGCTCAACGACACCCGGCCCGACTTTACCAGTCAGGTATTTGACCAGCTAGACGTTCAAGCGATCGCATCTTGGGCCGTTCGCTCTACTCGTCAGGTCGCCCTGCGCTCTTTTAATGTCACCACTGGCCTGCTGGGCACGTTACTCAGCCTCATTCTCGCTATTTTTATCTCCGGCTACATGCTGGCCGATAGCAAAACCCTCACAACCAACTTTGTGCGCCTGCTGCCAAGGCCGTGGGATCAGCGCATCAGTCAGCAGCTGCCCGCCATTGGCGATCGCATCGGCAGCTACATTCGAGGCCGGCTGATTGTCTCTGGCACGCTAGCGGTGGCCACGAGTGTTGGGTTGAGCTTTTTAGGCCTGAAAGACTTTGCGATTGGTTTAGGTGCGATCGCAGGCGTAACGAATCTTGTACCCTTTCTGGGCCCTATCCTTGGTGCAATTCCCGCACTCATTGTGGCCATTCCCTCTGGCGGCTGGATTGTTTTGTGGGTGATTATCTTCTACGTAGTCATCCAAAACATCGAAACTTATATTCTCGATCCGCTACTCGTAGGCACTTCTGTCGGCGTCCATCCGCTCTATCAGCTCTTGGCGGTGCTGGGCGGCACCCAAGTCCTCGGGATCATCGGTGCGCTGATTGTGCCGCCTTGGGTTGCAGGTGGCGCAGTGCTACTCGAACAGCTCTATATCAAACCCAAACTAGACGCCGAAAGCCAACAAGCTTTGTCGTCAGAGATTTAAACTCAGATCTCCCAATGCTGCAAACCAGCAGTAAAAAAACATAGCGAAAGACTCAGTAAATACCCCTTATTATTAATTCTGCCTATTATCCACTCTGCCTGCTCTGAACGCAGCCTGGTTAATGCTGATGGTCTACGAGGTTACTGCCCAGGTGCATCTTCAGGACTCTTGCCTGTCGTACACCGTTCAAGCTATCTATCGGCCAAGCTATTTACCGGCCAAGCTATCTAACTCCTTATGAACTTTTTTAGCCCTGCTTACGACGCCTACGCGATCGCGCTGATTTTATGAGCGACGTTACGATCACAATAGGGGTCGTGGTGGTGGCCTTGGTGCTATTTGTCGTGGAAATTTTCCCGGCAGATATTACGGCGATCGCCATTATGGTGACGCTCATTTTGCTCAAGCAAGTCACCCCCGAACAAGGCATTGAGGGCTTCAGCAACCCGGCCACCATTACCGTTATGGCCATGTTCATCCTCAGTGCGGGGGTGGCGCGCACTGGCGCACTTCAACAAGCGAGTAACCTGCTGCTGCAGTGGGGCGGCAAACGGCTGCAGCGGCAAATCATGGCCTTGGGCCTGATTGTGGGGCCCATGTCAGCCCTGGTTAATAACACCGCCATCGTCTCCGTTTTTCTTCCCATCGTCGAAGATTTCTGTCAGCAGCACCGCATGTCTCCGTCTAAGCTGCTGATGCCCCTATCGTTTGCCACTATTCTCGGCGGCATGATCACGGTTATCGGTACCTCCACCAGTGTCTTGGCTAGTGGCCTTGCCGCCGATTTGGGCCTGGGGGAATTTTCGCTGTTTCAATTCGCGCTACTGGGTCTAATTACCTTTGCGGTCGGGATGCTCTATTTGGCACTGGTTGCCCCATTCTTGTTGCCCAATCGCCAAGTGGATGAGCGCGGCCTCAGCCAAAAGTACGGCATGAAAGACTACGTGAGCGAGCTCGTGATTACGCCACGCTCTAGCCTAGTGGGCCAGACTTTGCGGGCGAGTCAGCTTCAGCGCCGTTTCGATGTAGACGTGCTTGAATTGATTCGCAATAACGCGCATTTTCCCCAGCCCCTTGCAGATAAGACTTTAGAAGCCGGAGATATTTTATTGGCTAGGGGCGGCAAACAAGATTTGCTCAAAATCCGTGAGAGCGAAGGGCTTGAGATTTTGCCTGATGTGCAGTTTGGTCAAAAATCCTGGCAGGGCGATCTGAGTACGGAAGAGGGGATTGCCGAAGCGCTGATTATTTCCAACTCAAATTTGATTGGCTCCACGCTCAAAGACATTCGTTTTCGACAGCGATATAACGTTACGGTGCTGGCGATTCGGCGCGGCCAAGAACTCCTGCGCGATCGCATGGGAACGGTGCCGCTTCGCTTTGGCGATCTGCTACTGATACAAGGCCCTAAGCAAAGCTTGGTGGGGATTCAGACAGGCCGAAACCTGCTGCTGTTAGAACAGCGCGACATTGAAACCCTGCGGACGAACAAGGCCAATACGGCACTTGCCATCGGTTTGGCTGTGGTCGTGACGGCGGCCTTCACTGACTATCCCATTTTGGTTTCAGCCCTGGCAGGCGTCATCGCCATGATTGTGTCGGGCTGTCTTAAACCGGGAGAACTTTACCAGGCGGTTCGTTGGGATGTCATTTTTCTGCTGGCCTGCCTCATTCCGTTGGGTACGGCCATGGAAAACTCCGGGGCGACCGCTTGGATAGCGAACCAACTGGTCACGCTGGGGGGCGATATGTCTAGCTACTGGCTGCTGACCCTGCTCTACGTCCTCACAATGTTCCTCACCGCCGTATTATCAAATAATGCCTCGGTTATCTTGCTGTTGCCTGTTGGCGCACAGGTGGCGCAAGCGATTGGCATCAGTCCACTCACCACTATTTTTGTGATTACTTTTGCGGCTTCTAACAGCTTCATGACGCCCATCAGCTATCAAACCAATACGATGGTCTATAGTGCGGGCGGCTATCGCTTTGTGGACTTTTTGAGGGTCGGTGGCCCCTTGAGCCTAATTATGACGCTGATTACGCCGCCGCTGGCTATTTGGATTTACGGGCTGTGACAAGAACGGTCTCATTTCCCTTTCTTCCGGGCTTTCCAGTGCCCTCCCTTTGTGTAAAACTGGCTCAATTTAACGACTGTTAGGAGAAATTAAAAAACATGTCATCAGAACAACGTGGTGTCACCGTCTGGTTTACCGGGCTAAGCGGCGCAGGTAAAACAACGATTAACGATGCACTGACGCAGCAATTGCGCGATCGCGGCGTTAAGCTCGAAGTGTTAGACGGCGATATCGTTCGCACGAACCTCACTAAGGGATTGGGCTTTAGCAAAGAAGATCGTGACGAAAATGTCCGTCGCATTGGGTTTGTGTCTAATTTGCTGACGCGCAACGGCGTCATTGTGTTGGTGGCGGCGATTTCTCCTTATCGGGCCATTCGTGAGGAAGTGCGAGAGCGCATTGGAGACTTTGTCGAGGTGTATGTGAGTGCGCCGGTGGAAGTGTGCGAAGAGCGCGATGTGAAGGGCTTATATGCTAAGGCTCGCTCGGGTGAAATCAAGCAATTTACGGGCATCAGCGATCCTTACGAAGCGCCGTTGAATCCGGAGGTGAACTGTGAGACCCATAAGGAAACGCTGGAAGAAAGTGTAAATAAAGTCGTTTCTAAGCTAGAAGAAATGGGTTATTTGCCGGCGGCGGTGCCTGCATAAGAGGCAACGGTTTCGGCTCCGCTCAGGGATCCATTAGGCCAACTGAGCGGAGTTAAAGCCTCAATTTGCGTAAGGCGTAACCAGCGGCTCCGGGCGCCGCACCCGCTACACCTGCCTGCGTGGCTTTTTCTAGGTGAGGAGCGACACTTTGTGACATTACCGGCTATCATCTCCTGCCTCATCTTCCGGCACAATCTCTGTCTCCTGTTTTGCCGCCCCCACCCACGCCTGCAAAACATCATTCTGCAAAAAGAAATCCTGATACCGCTGCGCCCCTGCCGACAACGTCACCCCAGAAGCTGCTGCATAGGTTGCAAACCGCATCACCACCGGCGCATAAAAACAATCCACAATCGAAAACGCTCCAAACAGCCAAGGGCCACCACTATCGGCCATCCCCTTCGCCCAAATCTCATCCACCCGCGCAATGTCTTTCAGCGTCTGAGCAGAAGCCTCCACCCGCCGCCGCGCCCGACAGTTCATCGGCATTTCACGGCGCAGCCCCGCAAAACCCGAATGCATCTCCGCCGTCACGGCCCGCGCCTCAGCTCGCTTACTCACATCGCGAGGCCACCCCTTTCCCTCTAAATATCGCTCCGACACATACTCACAAATCGCCAGCGAATCCCACACCGTCAGCTCGCCATCTATTAGCACCGGTACCCGACTCGTCGGAGAAAATTGTCCCAACCGTGCCGAAAGTCCTTCTGCTTTTAAAGACGCCTGCACTTCTTCAAAATCAAGCTTAAAAAAAGACAACAACATCCACGGACGCAGCGACCAAGAAGAATAGTTTTTGTTGCCAATCACAAGCTGCATACAGGTGTTCCAAACCATCTACACAGCCATTAAATCATCCAGTTCCGCATAGTCTGGCAGCGTCGTATCAATTTGTTTCCCCGCCCGGATGACGGCGCGATCACCCTGCCCCCTCGCCATCAATTCATTAAAACTCCGCGCCTTAAACAGCACTAAATCCGCAGCCATTCCCACCTCAAGTTGGCCCATCCCGACAAGCCCCATCATCTTCGCAGGCGTAGATGTAATCGCTTGCGGCCACGTGCCTATCGGATGATCGAGATGGCCAATACGAGCAGATTGGGTGAACACTTCTAGGCCATCGTGATCGCCATAGGCAAAGAACGGATCGCGGCAGTTGTCGGAGGCGATCGCCACATCTACACCGGCCGCCTTCAGCTCATGCAAAACCGTCACCCCCCGATATCGCGGCGTTTTTCGTTGGCCTCGATTCTGCAAATACAAATTGCACATTGGCAAACTGACAACAGAGATACCGGCTGCTTTCACCAACTCAATTGTTTTTCGAGACACCTCTTCATCCTGCACAGACAAGCTACAGCAGTGCCCACAGGTAATATTGCCTTCAAAATTATGGCGAATAGCTGCCTCTGCGACATGTCTTAGATTGATATCTTCTGGTGCTAAACTCTCGTCGGTATGAAAATCGAGGTTCAGTCCTCTCTCTTTGGCCAGCTCAAACACCCGATCAATCTGTTGAACAATATCAGGATTAGTAAAGGCAACGCCGCCAAGCACACCACCACTCAAGGCCACCAAATCCGCGAGTTTCTCGCCTTGTGCTCCCATAAAGTAATCAAGCGTGACCAAACAAACCCCCTGCAAAATAATTTTATTTTGCCAGTCTTCTCTGAGCTGCCTAAATACATCAAAGCTAATGTCACCCTGCTCGCCAAACGCATCTAAATGCGTTCGCACAGCTTGAGTCCCATGCGCATAGCTACACTTCAACCCAAACTCAGCTCTGCGATACACATCCTCCGCATCCCAGCGCTGCGCACTATCTGCACGCACGGTTTCTAACGCGCCCGTAAACGTCCCATTCGGGTTAGGACTGCGCGTCCAAATGTGGCCCTTATCTAAGTGCGTGTGAATATCTACAAAGCAAGGCCATATCAGCCCCTGCTGGAGATCAACGGCAGGAATATCAAAACTAATCTCTTTTGTTCTAGACCGGAAAGCAACCACTTTCCCGTTGTGAATCTCTATATCTACAGGGAGAAAATCTTCTCGAAGATTGGTAACCCGAGCCTGTTCTGCTGGAAGGTTTTCTAATGCCTTTTGTGAGAGTAGCGATCGCCCCACCCGCCCGTTCAACAACCAATACCGAGGTGTATCCGGAATCTCAATAAAAGACATTGATTATAAAAATTAAAGAGACAAACTAAAGAAAGCAGAAGGCGGCAACAAGGAAATAAAAAAGCCAAGAGAGATAACGTCATTATCTATCAAGAATCTTGTCTATCAAGATTCTTGTCTATCAGTT
Organism: Cyanobacteria bacterium P01_D01_bin.105; assembly: GCA_039025345.1. Classification (GTDB taxonomy): domain Bacteria; phylum Cyanobacteriota; class Cyanobacteriia; order Phormidesmidales; family Phormidesmidaceae; genus Phormidesmis. The sequence goes on from JBCCOO010000010.1 coordinate 56,393, forward strand.
TCCTTATTTCGCAGCCTGCTCCACCCATCTCACCACCTGCTCTCCAAGACGTACATCATCTAAGCGATCAATCTCACGAATGCCCGTTGGGCTAGTCACATTTACTTCTGTGAGGTAGCCCCCAATAATATCAATGCCAACTAAAACCAACCCATCCTGACGGAGCGCAGGTGCCACCTGACGACAAATTTCTAAATCACGCTCAGTCAGCACTGTCTTATCGCTGCGCCCACCGACCGCCATATTCCCTCGAAATTCCTTGCCTGTTGGAACCCGGTTCACGGCCCCAATGGGCTCACCGTGCAGCATTACCACGCGCTTATCGCCATCTTTAGCCGCAGGCAAATACTTTTGTACCATCACTGGTTCTTTACCTTGCCGCGTACTGACCTCAACGATGGAATTAAAATTGCGATCGCTTCCCTCCAAAAACAAAATACCTTCACCGGCCTTTCCTCCCAAAGGCTTGAGCACTCCAGCGCCCCAGCGCTCCACCACCTCGCGAATCACTTGCTTATCCGCGCTCACAATCGTCTCTGGAATTGCATCCGTAAACTGCAGCGCATACATTTTCTCATTCGCGGCCCTCAATCCTGCCGGAGAATTAATTACCTGCGTTTTAGCCGTATTCACATAATCCAAAACGTAAGTGACATATAGATACGGAATAGTCACAGGCGGATCTTTACGCATAAAGACCGCGTCCATATCCTCCAACGGTCGCCACCCGATCTCACCCAGTGCATACCAATTTGGCTCAGAAAGCCAGCGCGAACCCTCGCTAGATTCCTCTAATGTAACCGGCTTTATTGTGACCGGCTGCAGCCAACCATACGCACGACTCTCAATCACCCCAAGCCTATCTACTTGAGTGACATACACCTCATGGCCTAAAACTTGCGCCGCTTCCATAATTGCCACACTTGTATCGTGTCCTGGATCGAGGCGGGCAATGGGATCAATGATGAAAGCAAATTTCAAAAGAATGCTCCTGAAAATGGTGAACCTGAAGACAGCCCAGAGCAAGGGCTCTCGCTTTGAACCGGGTTTGCGCCTGATCGCAACAGAACACCGCAACAGAACACCGCAACAGAATACTGAGCGCTTCAAGCTTTAGCACTAAAAGCATATAGCAAAGCAAGGAGGCATTATTACTGTGTCTTGGTAAGGCTTTCTTCTAAGAGACAAACAAGAGGCAGCACAAGCGTGCCCTTAGGTTGCGAGTAAATTGCCAGCATTGATTTGCAACGAAATGTCTGCGTATGTAACAAAATGTCTCTGCTCATTAAGCGCCAAATAATTAATTGTGATCAGTTTTAGTCACTAAAAAAGGAGATCATCCTTTCTCATTTTTCTTTGTTTTTCTTGATAAGGCGCTCTCTGTAAAGCTACTCTTCATGCGAGTGTTAATTTACACGAAAGTATTAAGCAATTACATTGAAACCCCTTTCAAATTCATGAGATGTCGTCGATATCTTTATTATCTCAACATTTCAGCAGTCAATAGAAGGGGCTATGTTAGTTACATATTCGGTTCTCACAAATGCTTCTTTAAGCAGGGGAATGTAGTCGGATGGCTGTAGCTCCCTCAAAAAGTTTCCGGAAGGGTACAAATGCTGTGCCAATTCAAATTGGGTAACATCACCGATTCGCAGATCTATCAAGACTCACTAATCTAAGCCGTAGCTGGACTTTTCAAGCAGGCTACGGCGGCAGCCACAGCTAGGGGGCTACAGCTAGGGTGAGAGGGGAGATAAAAATGTTTATTAGACTAATGCAGGCAACTGCGATAACGGTGGCCTTATACGGGCTACTGGGTCTTAACGACCTGCAAACAATGACGTCAGAAGCCGAGCAGTCAGAAGCTAAGGAAACAGAAGTTTCCATCCATCCTCCCGAGGTATTGGTTGCGCTGAAAGAAGCACTGACCAAGCGTCAGCAGTAGCAATTTTTACGACGGGCTCTACCACTGGCATTATTTTTGCACATCCCCACTTAGCAGCGCTTAGTTAACCGTTATTGTGCATACGTAGCCTTTGTTATTCGAGACGTTACTAACTTGCCAGAAGCACTAGGCAAAGCGAACTAGCCACTTAATCTAAAAGAAATCGCCCCTCCGAATTTACCTGGAGGAGCGATTTTTTGTATCTCGGGCTATTAGTAATACTACTTACTCATCTTCAAAAATAACTTCAAGCAAGATATAAACATCAAACAAAAGATACCAATCAGAAAATACTCAGGCCATCAATGAAACAGCAGCAGGCGTAAAGCTAGGTGCATAAGCTTCGATTACTCGCCCTGTCTCAGCACAAATAGTCATCAAATAGTCGCACTTGGAGCACTGTGTACGAACGGTTCCCTGAAAATGGTAACGCTCAGCATGGCTACCGCAAGTAGGGCAATGCACTCTTTGGACAGCGACCTGCCCACTAGCTTCTGTTTTTTCAGGGGCTAGTGACTTGCGGAGATCTTTTGCAAAAAGTGATTCCAAAAAATTCTCAGCAGGTACTTTCATTGTCTTCATGGTTCTAAATAACTTGCTTAAAGTTTCGAGATATCATCAGCCTTTCACTCCCCAAATTATGAGGAAAGATGAGAATTACATGACTCAGCTTTCTGAAAACTTATGACTGACATTTAACACTCTAATTATGCCAATTCTTGAAGGCGACTGCAAAGAGTCTTAAGATACATAAAATGCGGGGATCGCCTATTTTCAGGATGATCCCAGACTCTCTTAAACGCTTGTCAGCCGAAGGATATATAAGTGTTTACGCTCGCTATTTCGGACCTAGAAAGTGTTGTTTCAAGGCTGACATCTATCTATAACTAAAGGTTTATTTTATATTCTTAATTCAGCTATCTAAACATATGTTTATAACTTAGCGTTCATATTAGTTAAAACAAATAAAAATAATCGCCATTCTAGGCAGAAATGGTATTAACGAATACACTTCCTTTGACGTATTTATGGGCTGTGATTTATGTGAGTAAACGCTATTGCGGTCAGTTAAACTATTAATCTTTTCGCCTATTAAGTATTTGCACTTAGTCTCTAGCCAAGTTCTACGAGCGAGAGTTATGGCAGCTACTTAAGCAAAGCAATTAGCTTTGTCAATTACTGTATTTTCATGCTGAGTATTAGAGCCTTTTCGTTCCCAAATACTCATCCGTCCCAAAATGCTTATTTGCACCAAAACACTTGGCAATCAGACCATAATTTCACTCATTGCTTCTGTCGAGTTAGTTATCGCAAAGTTAAGAGTACATCCTTGCTTTGCGATTGCTTTAAGAAGCCGCTGACGGATGAAAATAGTCATAAATCTGCTGGGCTAGCTGAGGGCCAATACCATCCACAGTAGCTAGCTGTTTGGGGGTTGCTTCGCGGATGTAGTCAATTGATCGAAAATTGGCCAACAGCTGCTTGCGCCGATGGTGTCCGAGCCCTGGAATGTCTTCTAATCGAGATCGCCGCATCCGTCCCATTCGTCGCTTCCTGTGAAAGCTCACGGCAAAGCGATGGGCCTCGTCTCTCAATCGACGCAATAGCATAATGCCAGGCTGATCAGGCTCCGTTGGCAAGGGCAAAGACTCACCCGGTAAGAAAACTTCTTCCCGCCGCTTAGCCAAACTTACAATCCGCAGCTCGCTTAACAGATTCATCTCCTGCAGCTCAGCCACGACTGCAGACAGTTGCCCCTTTCCGCCATCGATCATGACCAAATCTGGCCAGTCAGGATTGCCAATGCGTTGCTTGCTGGGATCTTCTGCATACCGGCGAAATCGGCGGCGAATCACTTCAGCCATACTGGCAAAGTCATCTGAATGGCCGCTCGTGACGGTAGGATTTTTGATTTTGTAGGTGCGGTAGTGCTGCTTGGCGGGCAGACCATCGATAAAAACAACTTGTGACGCAACTGCGTCTGAGCCTTGGATATGCGATATATCGTAGCCTTCGATGCGCTTGGGAGAGCCGGGTAAATCTGCAAGTTCGGCCAGATCTTGCATAGCTTGGTTGTTGCGATCTGCAAAACGCTGGGTTCGAGCCAGCTCATGCTGAGCGTTACGCTCTACCATCTCTACCAGTTCGGCTTTAGCTTGGCGCTGAGGAATGTCGATAGAGACTTTTCGACCCTTCTGTGATGTAAGGAATTGAGCGAGTATTTCGGCTTCCGGCAACGCATGCTGCACCAAAATTTCAGCAGGGATCTCTACTGGATCTACCATGCGATAGTGTTCTTCTAGAACGCGTTGGAGAATTTCGCCAGGGCTGCCAGATTGCGTATCGGCCACGAATCCTAATCGACCAACAAGGCGACCCGCACGAATTTGAAAGAGCTGAATGCAGGTATGTTCATCGTCTGCCGAAAGGGCGATCGCATCCCGTGAAACCGTATCGTCTGGCAGCGCTACTTTTTGAGTTTCATTCAGCGTCTCCAACCCTTTGATTTGATCGCGAATCAGGGCCGCCCTTTCAAAATCCAACGCCTCAGCGGCTTTTTCCATTTTGGCGGTGAGAATATCAATGAGCTCGTGAGATCGCCCCTGAAACACCATCGCCACGCGCTGCACAATCTTGTGATAATCCTCTGGGCTAATCAGCTGCTGACAGACTCCCGGACACTGACCAATGTCATAGTTCAAGCAAGGCCGGTCTTTATGCTGAGGTCTGGGACGCTGTCTAAGGGGAAAGATGCGCTTTGCGATCTGCAACGTTCGGCGCAGTAGTCCTGTATCTACGTAGGGGCCGTAGTAGCGATTCTTTGCGTTTTTACGCCGCTTGCGGGTAATAAAAATGCGGGGGTAGTCTTCTGACCAAGTAATACAAAGAAACGGATACTTTTTGTCGTCTTTTAGCAGCACATTGTACTCAGGCTGATGCTGCTTAATCAGATTTGCTTCTAACGCCAGCGCCTCCGCTTCTGTATCGGTCACGATAATTTCAATATCGGCAACCTTGCGCACCATAGTGGCAATACGCGGCGTATGGTGATGAGCCGCGTCTCTAAAGTAAGAGCGCACTCGGTTGCGCAAAGATTTTGACTTCCCAATGTAGAGGATGTGGTCAGTCTCATCTTTCATGAAATAAACGCCCGGTTCTTGAGGAATTTCCTTAAGGCGAGCTGCTAATTTCTCAGGGTTTTTCAGCAGCGTTTTAGCTTGGGCAGCAGCAGAAGGAGAGTTAGGCACAGGCAAACTGAAGCAAAGATAAATATCGGGATTATAGACATCCCGAACATGGGCAAATAAGCCTCAGCAAAGGCTAATTCAATACATTTGAGACTTTTCTATTTTATTAGTCTTTTTCGAACCTGCACCTCCGCTTCAAAAAAGACTAATAAACCAAGAAGATTCGCCCAGATAGTTGCCGTTCTTAGGTCAAGTGAGAGAAAATTGCTATGTATAAGAAAGTACATATTTTATCTTTTATCACCTAGTGTCTTTCTTAAAAAGCGCCGTCTTAAACGAGCCCGTCTTTCCCCAAGGGATTCCTAACGATAAGACGCCCTGCCTTAAGACACGCTTCTTCCAGACAAGCTACCGAAAGATGTCCTGCTAAAAGCTGACTTCCTGTTAAGAATTTCCTGCTAAGCGCTAAAGAGCATTTCTGAAAATCTGTCCTCACTTCTGCAAACATCCGTGAACATTCAAGAGTTTGAAAGTCAGTATCAAGAATCCGTCAGCAAAATTTTGAATGAGCTTCAGTCGATGGCGATTATCTCTAATCGATTGGAGTCTTCAATTGTGGATGTGGGTGAGTCTGTGCAAAACCTAAATAAAATGGTCGAAGACTTTATGCGATCGCAAGGAAACAAAAATAACGATCCCGAAGAGCGCCTAGGCTAATGCCTTTACTGGTATGCCAATAAAACCTACCGGCCAAATCTACTGACAAAACTGGCCTATTCGATCAATCGCCTCTACCAAAACCTCTGGCGGATGAACCAGTGCAAAGCGGACATAGCCTTCACCCGATTCTCCAAACCCACGCCCTGGAGAAAGGGCAACCCCCGTCGCGCCGACCAGCGCCGTACAGAATTCTATTGACTTTGTAGACCAGGCATTCGGTAGGCTCTCTGGGAGCTTGGCCCAAATATACATCGTGGCAGTTGGCTTAGAAACATCCCAGCCAATGGATTTTAGAGCTTGAATCGCCGCGTCTCGTCGACTCGAAAAAGTTTCGACCATCTTCACTACACAGTCTTGAGGACCAGAGAGCGCCGTGATGGCGCCTCTTAAAATCCCTCGATACTGATTAAAATCTACCGTTGCTTTTACCTGCCGCAAGCCCTGAATCAGGTCGGCATTACCAATGGCATATGCAACTCGAAAGCCACCCATGTTATAGGATTTCGATAGACTGAAAAACTCAATTGATACTGATTTTTCGGGATCTGCCTGCAGCACAGAAGGCACAGGATCACCCTCAAAGTACAGATCCGCGTAAGGAAAATCGTGTACGAGTGCGATGTTGTTTTGCTGGCAAAAAGCAACGGCTTCTTTAAAAAAGCTCAGCGGTGCAGCGGCTGCCGTAGGATTGTGTGGGTAGCTCAGCACCATCATGGTCGCTCTTTTCGCGATCACATCAGGAATATCCGAAAAAATAGGCAAAAAGTCATTTTCTGCCAGCATAGGCATCGGATAAATCTCCCCTCCTGCCAGATATACCCCCCCAGCGTGGGAAGGATAGCCAGGGTCTTGCAACAAAGCCACGTCACCAGGATTCATGACCGCTAGGGGCAGATGAGCGGTACCTTCTTGCGAGCCGATTAGCGCTAAAACTTCAGTCTCTGGATCGACCTCAATGCCAAATTTTTCGCCGAATTTTTCTTGATACCACTGAGTAGCAGCAACACGGAATGGTTTAGTGCTGTTGAAAAGAGAATAACCGTGGGTTTCGGGATCAATTAGGGCTTCAGATATTGCACTGAGCACATGGGGCGGCGTTGGCAAATCAGAAGAGCCCAGTGACAGATCGATCAAAGGCTGGCCAGCGGCGATCGCCTTCGCCTTGGCGCGATCCATATCGGCAAAAACATTGGTTTGTAGCGGCGCAAGGCGATCAGCAATTTGCATCTAAGCTCTACAGACTATCTAGCAACAGGCCATCTAGTGTATAAGCTATCTAGGGTTATAGGCTATGTGAGTTTATAGACTATCTGAACTTATAGACTATCAAGCTCAGTTTTCAGCGCTTCTAATTCTGCATCAACTGCAGAATCGGATTTCTCAACGGTCACGTTAGGCTCATCTGCGGCAGGTAAGGCTTCCTGACTGGGTGCACTGCCCCCCAACATCTGAGCCTTCATGGCTTCTAATTCATAGTCCACATCGCTGCCAGACTCTAGCTGCGCAAACTGACTTTCCAAATCAGCACCAGCTATCTCAGCTGCGGCCTGACCGCTAGCTTCCATCATCATTACTTTTTCTTCCATGCGCTCAAAAGCACTCATGGCACTGCCAGTGCTGAGACTGCCAACGCTTTTTTGGAGCTGCTCGTTGGCTTTGGCTGCACTGGCACGTGCTTTGAGCATGTCCTTTTTGGTTTTCGCCTCAGAGATTTTGCTCTCTAGGGCAATAAGCTGACGCTTCAAGTTATCGACGGTGCCAGTCTGCTGATCAAGCTGAGCTTTGAGCGAAGCTGCGGTTTCCGCTTGAGACTTTTTCCGCACGAGCGCTTCACGAGCCAGCTCTTCATTACCCTTTTGTAGCGCTAGCTGAGCACGCTGTTGCCACTGATTGGCTGCGTTTTGAGCCTTATCTGCCTGCTGTTGCGATCGCTTCTGAGAGGCAATTGCCCGAGCCACGGCCTGACGCATTTGGATCAGGTCTTCCTGCATGTCAATGATGGCTTGATCGAGGATCTTTTCAGGATCTTCGGCAGAACTTACAGCGGCATTCAGGTTAGAGCGCACTACCCGGCTCACACGATCAAACAATCCCATGTCGTTACTTTCCTTAGTCCTTTATTTAGATCCTATTAGTTCAGTATAAGCAGCCGACTCAATACAAGCAGCCGCATAATTTGGTAGGGAAAGCCGTCCCGGTAGATATAGCTATCACGATAGACGTAGCCATCCTCAATCAAAAGATACCGCAGGAAGCGCGGAAATTCCCGATTTTTCCTCTAACGTTTTTTGACGCTGAGCAAGCGGCTGTAGTGAATGCATTTGAGGTCTCAGGGCAGTGAGCGAAACGCCCGCTCGATAGGCCGCGATCGCACCCGCCGCCTCTATGTAGCTGTTCACTGTGATCGCGGCAATTCCCAGATCCTTCGCGCCCACAGCCATTGTTGTCTGGTTCTCACCCACTGCTATCACCTGCGCCCCCCGCTGATTTAACGCCGGGGCCAGACTCATCGTCGCACCGCCGCCAAACGCCGTCGCAGGAACCACAAGGGCATCTACATCTTTTACCCAAAGCGTATCTGAGGCGGCGGCTATATCGAGAACAAACCGAGGCGCGCGGCTCAGCCCTGCCAACACACACGGCAAAAATGTGTAGCCAATTTCCTCTGCCGCAGAACGAGGCGAAAGGTTTGGCTCCAGCGGCAGCGGTGAAAGCGCCGGGGCATGAGCGCAGGGTACTCGAAATGTTTGAACAACCAGGTGGCTAATCACTGCTTCCGCACCGGCTAACGGATCGACGCCCTGCCCTTGCCGGTAAGCCTCTAGCTCAGGGGAATCGTCATCATCTGGGAAACGGGCAATCACTGCGATCGCCCTGGCCCCGGCTTCTTTAATCAGCCGATCAGCCGCCCGCAACAAGCTCCCCGGATTCTCCAGCGTCCCCCAAGACGCCCCCGACTCCGTTGTTTTCAACGCAACGCCCAATGGTGCATCCGTCACCATGTGTGCCCGAATATCCACACCCAGCGTTGCCCGCGCCGCATCTGCTGCCTGCAAATGCCGCAGGCGCAAATCATCCTCAACCGCTTGATCAATCACCAGCCCAATCGGATTCTGATGCACGGGCGCAAGGCCCCAATTACCCGCCGCAAACTGGTCGAGGCCGTAGCCTTCAACGTAGAGCGCATTTGGCATCGGCCAATAGAGTTGCGCCCCATTCATCACATTCGGATGCGTAATGAGCGTATCAGTTACCTGCGCCAGCATTCGTGCGACGGGTAACGCATCGCCGGCATAGCCGCCAATAGCCGCACCGATACCGGTTGGAATAATCAGAACAGTCGTGTGGTGCGCTTGAGCCATCTATAAGGTTGTGACGACGGCTTCTACATGAGCAGTTTGAGCGGATTTATCAATAACGGTAATGGCCCAGCGCAGGGGAGAGCCGTGTTGAGTGAGTTGGGTTTCGATGTGCGATCGCAATTCATCAGAACGCAGCGCGACCACAGACTCCGCTTTGAGCAAAGGAACGTCCAACGTAATTAGCTTTGTCTGCACAATAAATGCCTGCTGAATCTGGGCCTGCACAATAAATGCCTGCTAAATCTGGGCCTACGGATCTGGGCCTGCTACCCTGGCTGACCAAACTGACGAGCATACACCTCGTCTTCCTTCTCCGTCTCAATCTTCAAATCTGATGTTGGAAAGGCCACACATAGCAGCGCGTACCCATCCGCCTGCAGCTCTGGGCTTACCCCCATACCGTCTTCCTGATTTACCGAGCCTTCCGTAATCAGCGCAGCACAAGTTGTACATACGCCGGAATTACAAGACGTTGGCAAATCCAGTCCTGCTGCCTGCGCCGCATCCAAAACGGTTTGATCATCCGGTACCTGAATGCTGTGAACCGTACCTTGATGGTTGATTTCAGCGGTAAACGTTTGTGCCATTATTTGCGTCTTAATCCTTTCAAGCCGTTAGATGAGCCATTAAGAGGCTACCTGATCAGGAAAAGCGCGATCAAATTCTTCCAACAAATCGTCAATTTCTTCTAGCGCCTGATTGATATCGATACGTAGTGTCCCAATTCCTGGCTGCTCCAAAAGCTTGAGCAGCGACTGCCTTTTAGAGCGGATCAACTCAATTCTGGTTTGAAGCGCGGCAAATTCCATATTCGATGGGTCTCCGAGATGAGTTACATTTCTTTATAGGATAAGCACATACGGTCGCTGACTGCATCTGCATCCATGCCTATCTTCGGCTTATCTATTCCGCTTGCTTGATTCAAGGATAATCATCTCATGCTTCGCAAAATTCCCCTCGGCGGTGTTCTTTTGGTCATCGGTGGCGTACTCACACTGGTTGGATTCGTTGCCTATGCCCAAGAAAATGCCACTCTCAACCTAGTGGGCTTCTTCTACGGCGTGCCCATTCTGCTAGGAGGCCTCGCCCTGCGCGCCGCCGAGCTGGAACCAGTACCTTACACAACGCTGCCAAGTGAAGCTGCGATCGCGCTACGCGACCAAGCAACGCAAACCCAAACTCAGGTCCGCAAAGACGTTACCCGCTACCGCTACGGCCAAGAAGCCCACCTCGATGAAACCCTAGAACGCCTTGGCCTCAGCCCCAACGATACTCAACGCCCGGTTCTCTTCGGTATCCGTGAAGAGCAGCGAGACGGCGCATACGCACTGATTCTAGAGTTCGACTCGCCTTACGTGCCGTTTGAAAAATGGCAGGAAAAGCGAGAGAAAATTGAAACCTTTTTCGGCCCTGGCATTGAAGCAGAGCTCGATCAGCCAGCTGAAAAGAAGGTGGAACTGGCCATGAGGTCGGTGGTGGCATAGCTGGGACACGCTGCAAAAAGCGCACGCTGCAAAAAGCGCACGCTGCAAAAAGCACACGAGGTGATGTGCGATGCTTGCTCACTAGCCGACGGGGGTGAGCTGTCGCACATCTGTTACCTGCCCAGTCACCGCAGCAGACACAACCATTGCCGGACTCATCAGCAGGGTTCGGCCCGAGGCTGAGCCTTGTCGCCCCTTGAAGTTACGGTTAGAAGAAGATGCGCTAATTTGTGTGCCCTTTAACTTATCTGGGTTCATCGCTAAGCACATCGAACACCCTGGTTCGCGCCATTCAAAACCTGCTGCTTCAAATATCTGATCTAAACCTTCTGATTCGGCTTGCTCTTTTACCCGCTCAGAACCAGGAACTACAAAAGCTTGCACACCTTCTGCAACACGGCGACCTTTCGCGATTTGGGCGGCTTGGCGCAAATCACTAATGCGACCGTTTGTACAGCTTCCGATAAAGCACACATCAATTTTGGTGCCTTCAATCTGCTGACCAGGTGCAAGCTGCATGTATCGATACGCTTCTTCAGCGGTTACCCGCTCGTCTTCTGGAATCATCTCAGGCGTAGGGACTGTTTCATTTACGCCAATGCCTTGACCTGGGGTAATACCCCACGTCACTGTGGGTGCAATGTCTGCTGCATCAAATTTCACGACATCGTCATAGGTCGCATCTGCATCACTATGCAGGCTTTCCCACCAAGCTACGGCACTATCCCAGTCAGTTTCTTTTGGCGCAAAGTCTCGACCCTTCAAATAATCGTAGGTTGTTTGATCGGGGTTGACATATCCGCAGCGTGCGCCCCCCTCAATTGACATATTGCACAGTGTCATTCGCCCTTCCATAGAAAGGCCCTCAATTGCGCTGCCAGCAAATTCGTAGGCGTAGCCAACGCCGCCTTTCACGCCTAGTTTCCGAATAATGTGCAAGATGATGTCTTTGGCAAATACGCCGCTGGGCAGCTCACCATTAACTTCTACGCGACGCACTTTAAGCTTGGCGAGGGCAAGCGTTTGAGAAGCGAGCACGTCGCGGACTTGGCTAGTGCCAATGCCAAATGCGATCGCCCCAAATGCTCCGTGTGTAGAGGTATGACTATCCCCGCAAGCAATGGTCATCCCCGGCTGCGTTAATCCTTGCTCCGGGGCAATCACATGCACAATGCCCTGGCTGCCAGAACCGACGTTATAAAAGCGAATGCCGTGCTCTTTTGTATTCTGCTCCAGCGCACTCATCATCTTTTCTGCCATCGGATCAGCAAAAGGGCGAGACTGATCTTCCGTTGGCACAATATGATCCACGGTTGCCACGGTGCGCTGTGGGTACATCACCTTGAGGCCTCGCTCATTTAGCATGGCAAAAGCTTGCGGACTTGTTACTTCGTGAATCAAATGCAGGCCAATAAAAAGTTGCGTTTGGCCAGAAGGTAACGTGCCAACCGTGTGGGCGTCCCAAACTTTATCGAAGAGTGTGCCTTTACTCATAAGAAGACGAAATTTCAGCGAAGCGCAGTAAACAAAAGAAAACTGACCCCAAATACGGATCAGTTATCCATAGTAGAGCATGGCTTTGACAGACGTGTTGATAAATAGTCAAAAGTCTTTAAGGTAGAAACACGACAGGTAGAAACGCGACGCGCCTAAGCTGTTCACTGTCGTATGTTGCTCCCTCATGTAAAGGTGTGAGTGCGAGCTAAGACAATTTGTGGATGCACTATTTGTGGATGAATTATCACCCTAGCGCGACGCACGATAGCGTCGCGTCGCTAAGTTTGATGTCGAGCCATTGAACCATTGCCGTTGAACCGTCAAGCTGTTCTCAAGTCCTCAAAGCTACTATCCCCGTCGCTCTCTCCATACTGTGCAAGCCCTACAGTCTGAGGCGTCAAAATAATCTGGCGCTGTTGAATCTTGAGCCAACCCTCGTTTTTAAAGTCACGCAGCAAGCGAGTGACCGTTACTCGCGTCGTTCCAATAATCGTTGCGATTTGATGGTGTGTAAGCCGCAGCTTGATGCGAACACCTCCAGGCTCCACATGGCCAAAGTCTTGCGCTAGCTGAACAAGAACGCAACGCAACCTATCGGCGACGAGCCTCTTGCCTGAAATGGCTAACCATGCCTCTGCTTGCTGAATCCGACGGACAAGCTGGGGGAAAATGCCTGCCATCAGCGCCGGTGAGGCTTCTATTTCTTCCATCGAGAGGGGCAGCAAATCTATATCTGTCAGGGCCGTTGCCCAGTAGGGCTCTACGCTCGTAATCGCTTTGCCGAAGGCCATCGAAGGCCCACACAATCCCACGATAGTTTCACCACCATCGGCATGAATGGTATGGAGCTGGACAATGCCTCGATACAGGATTTGTAGATCTTGGTGCTGCAACGGAATGTTGCGACCGGCTGAATAAGTAACGAGCGATCGCTCCTTGTAAAGCTGCTCTAGCAGTGTGATGAACTGATCAGAATGCTTAGCGCCAGCACGAACCTGAGAAATAGATTGGGCGGAAGTTAGCAAAGACAAAACACATTAGCCCCATAATCATGGACTTGACTCAACACGACTGTAGGCCAAGGGTTGAAATAGGGCGTTAACAGAAAGCAAAGGAAAGGTTAAGGCTGAAGTTACCTTTTCCTAGTCTGCTTTTTGATGTGAAACTTCGATGACCGTGTGGACATTGCCCCGAGGCAAAAAGTCACCTTTGATCGTTACAGAAAGTGGATCACACGCAGACACAAAGTCATCCATGATGAGGTTGATGGATTCTTCGTGGGAGATATGGCGATCGCGAAAACTATTGATATAGAGTTTGATGGCTTTTAGCTCTACGACCTTCTGATCAGGCACGTAGTCTACATAGATGGTGGCAAAGTCTGGATAACCTGAAAACGGGCACTTACAGGTAAATTCTGGCAGCGTAATACTGACGTTGTATTTCCGTCCAGGACGAGGATTAGGAAAGGTAATCAGGGCACCCTCTTGAATGGCCCGCTCTCCGTAGAACGGTGACTCTGCAGTGGCTGTTAAGGCTGTATCTTGAATCGTATTTTGAGAATTCGTCTGGGAAGTCGTCTGGGAAGTCGTCATGGACGCAACGCTTGCAATAATTTTTCCACGCTTTAGCGTAGCAAGGGAGTGACACATTGAATGATTTTGCCTCACCTTGGCCACTCCTTACCTTGGCCACTCCTCATTTGGTTTCAGCTACGTGAGAATCCGCCAATCAAAAAGACTCGCTCGCCGAGACATTTGAATTGAGTAAAACGCGGGCCGTAAAAATGCAAAGCTTGAGGGAAAAGGCGATCGCGACTTTCATCACCAAATGCTGTACATAAGACAGACTGCCTAGCAGCACCTGTTGAGCGCCTTGTAGCAGGCGCTGAATCAGATCAAGAAAACCAAACTTGCTAAGACGAACTATTTTCATGGTGAATACTTTTTTCCTTGATTGAGTCGTTTGTCTAAATCATGCGTTCCACACAACTTAAGCCTGACGGCTTCAACATGCATACGTTAACAGCGAAATCAACTAATTGCAATTTTTTTTAATGAATTTGAGTTTCTGTTGCGTTCAGTTACCTAGCTTTAATCTTTTGCGCACTGCGACCAGGTCGGTGATAGTCAAACGGCACCTCAAGCCTTTAAACTTCAGAGAATAAATTTACGGATACGGTACGGGTTTTGGCGTTGCCTCTGGTTCTGAAAGATTTTTGCCAATACAGCACAATCTTTTTCACTGTCACCATATTGGGATATTTCGCCGCCAGCGGAAGTTTGTACTGGGCGCTTTTTGTGAGGCGTTCTTCTCGGTTCGCAACTCATCAGAAGAACCGGCCCCAAAACCTCAGCGAGACGTGGACACTCGTTCGTAGCGATGTGTCACTCTCTGTGCTTTCATCCGCTATCTTCGCCATTTGCGCTGCCATTATGACGGTTGCATATCAGTGTGGCTATACCCAAATCTATATGCAGCCGCAGCAATACGGCTATGGCTATCTGCCGCTTAGTTTGGTGCTCGTCATCATCTTGCAAGACGCCTACTTTTACTTCACCCATCGTCTTTCTCACCACCCCAAATGCTATCGATGGCTCCACAGTGGGCACCACCATTCCAAAAACCCAACCCCTTGGACGGCCTTTGCCTTCGATCCGGCAGAAGCCGTGATTCAAGCTATCTATTTGATAGGTGCGACTTTACTCATTCCCATGCACTTGTCTGTTCTGGTAGCGGTTGTGATGATAATGACCATGGGCGCACTCATCCATCACTTTGGGGTGCGCTTGTTTGAAGCGACAGCCGTTGGGAAATGGCTAGGAAGCTGGATGGTGGGGTGTACGCATCACTGGCTACACCACCGCAAATATACCGTTCACTACAGCCTGTACTTTACATTTTGGGACAGGATACTCGGAACGCAATGCGAAGGGTATGAAACGGTGTTGTCCCCTGCTGTAGAGGTCTCTGTCATTAAGGGTTCTGTCGCTAAGGGTTCTGTCGCTAAGGGTTTTGTCGCTAAGGAGCGCAGAAAGGATGCCCCTAAGGCAATTCCATTTCCCGCGCCGCTGGACAAAGCTTCTTAGGTGATATGCCTGGGCTTCCCGTCAGAGGTATTTTTGCAGCAGTAAAGATAGCTTCTCTTTTGTTGCTGCTGGCGCTTTGTCTAAAGGTGTGATGACGGCGTACTTTAGGGCAGAATGCGCTTCTGATTCAGGGGGATGCTCGCTCAGCCGTTTCACAACTTCGGCAATCACCTTCTGCGCATTTACTGCATTTTTCATTAAGTTGCCAATCACCATCTCTACCGTCACGCTGTCGTGATCCGGGTGCCAGCAGTCATAATCTGTCACCATAGCCAGTGTTGCGTAAGCAATTTCGGCCTCTCGGGCCAGCTTGGCTTCGGGCAAATTTGTCATGCCAATGACGGTGGCATCCCAGCTTCGATACATATTCGATTCAGCTTTAGTAGAAAAGGCTGGGCCTTCCATGCACACATACGTGCCGCCTCTATGAAGGTCAACGCCTGCTAGATTTTGACTGTCTACTGAGTCGGCTAGAACTTTTGCCAGGTTTTTGCAAACTGGGTCACCAAAAGAGATATGCGCCACGATACCTTCACCAAAAAAGGTAGAGACTCTGTTCTTCGTACGGTCAATGAACTGATCGGGAATGACCATATCGACGGGTTTGGCTTCGGCTTTGAGTGAGCCAACAGCAGAGGCAGAGATGAGATATTCCACACCAAGGCTTTTCATGGCGTAGATGTTAGCTCGGAAGGGCAACTCAGAAGGCATGAGGGTATGGCCTCTTCCGTGACGAGCCAGAAAAGCCACCGAGATACCGTCAATCTTGCCGACGATCAAGGCATCAGAGGGTTTACCGAAGGGCGTCTCAACGTTAATTTCTCGTACATCTGTGAGCGATTCCATTTTGTAGAGGCCGCTGCCACCAATAATTCCAATCTTTACAGGCTGATCTAAGGGGCTCGTTGCACCAGTGGAATCAGTCATCAAATTTTCCTATTGCATCGTCAAGGGGAATTTTACCGTTCTCATCTTTACTTAAAACATTTGTGCCCAACATGTTTTTTGCTTTAAGAGAAAACACGTACGGAACTCTTTTTTGGATACTCAGTGCCATAACGGATACATCAGGCGGCAAGCGCAACTCATTCAGCATGAATGACTAGGCGCAAATAACTAGGCGCAAATAACTAGGCGCAAGCCGCTGAACCTCTTGAAAATCTTCCTACAACAGTTATTGCTATGGGCTTTCTAAAATCTGGGTCGCTATCTATCTCCTTTTCGCTTCTCGCTGCAGCAGCAACGCTGGGTCAAGGACTCCCCGCTGCCGCTGCTGGTTCTTCTGACTACCGCCCTGCGATTACTCAGTCAGTGCTAGAAAATCAGGCAACGGGCGGTATTTTGTCAGGAGATAGCCCTGAGTCAAGAATGGCGGATGAGTTTGCGAATCGGGGCGTGCAAGCATTTACGTCGGGCGATCGCGAAAATGCCTTTTCACTTTGGGAACAAGCCATGCTGCTGTACAGAACAGCCGGCGATTTGGCTGGAGAAGGCCGCATGTTAGAGAACCTTAGCGTAATTCACCGTATGAACAACCAGGCGTCTGAGGCATTGGCCTTCAGTCAGCAGGCACTCACGCGCTATCAGCAACTCGGTAACGCTCAAAACCAGCCCAGCCTGTATCTCAATTTGGGTAGTGCTTACCGCCTCGCAACGCAGTATCCTCAAGCGATTGAAGCCTATAGCACTGGCCTTTCTATCTACCAGCGCTACGCTGACGATGCTGGCGCACGCATCATGCTTTCTCTCATTGCGCAAAGCTACACGGATCAGGGTGATTTTGCCGGCAGCGTTGAGTTTCAAAAACAAGCACTACAGCTGGCAGAGAAAATGGGCAACCGTGAAGCCGAAGCGGAAGCGCTTTCTGAGTTAGGGTTTGCCCACGTCATGATGGACAAGCCTGCTGAAGCAGTCGGCTACTTGCGTCCGGCGTTGGCACTGTTTCAGCGGATGGGCGATCGCCCCCAAGAAGTGGCCACCCTCAATAACTTAGGCCGCGCCGCTGCCCTCAACCAAAATTACGATCTCGCCCTCGATTCTTACCAAAAAGCGCGTGTCATTTTTCGACAGATGAATCGCCCAGCCCAAGAAGCGCATCTGCTGGTCAACATTGGCCAAGCGCAAGTGGGTGCAGGTCAGTTAGAAGCTGCGATCACTTCTTTCCAACAGGCCGTAGACATTACTGAAGGCATCCGCCGCCAGCAGCCCAACGAAATGTCACTTCCACCTCGCCTAGAAGCGGCTTATCGCAACCTCGCTACGCTTCTTCAGCAGCAAAACCGTGATGAGGAAGCCCGTGCAGTCCTCCGCATGATTTAAGCCAATTGCCCTAGCGATTATGCTGCCCTAGCAATATTTTCAAAGAGCGATATCTCAAAGCGTTTCAAAGCAAAATTTTCAAGACAAAGTAGGTTTTCTCCTCACACGCTCCATGCAGACCGGCTATGCCGCCTGCAAGGGGCGTATTTCTTTGCTTGGCGTAGATTGTAGCAGCCACAAACCGGTATAGGTCATGCCTGAATCGTCAGGGCGAATCAAAAGAAAGTGCAGCCCTTTCGCTGCCAGTTTGCGCTCGGTGAAAGTGCGCGCCGCCGCAGACACATCTGCGTCTTGAAAGGTCGCCATAACCCAACGATCTGACAGTCCGGCCTCCAGCAGGAGGCCATCGGGAGGTCCAGGAATGTATTGCAGCATGACTGGATTAACGGCCTGAAGCCATTGAGCAAGCGGCATAGATTGGCGTCCGCCGTCGATAATGATACCGGGAACTAGCAGCGTACTCGGTAAGCCAAGGCTAATTGGAGAGAGGGCTTCAGGTAACGCTGTGATCGGGATAGGTTCTTGAGCCAAATGTATCAGGCTATCTGAATTAATAGCGGCAAACTGCCACTGCTCGCCCATCAGATAATCGGCGATAGGCATCGGCGCAGGCCGATCTACCGCAGTCGGGTCGTAAGGCTCACCTGTATAACTTTGCAGATTTGGATACCAGGCTGCGCGCTGGCGAAGCCACTGCTTGAGCGTTGGAATATCTCGGGTTGAGTGCACCGAGATAGGCAGTTCGCGGCAGGCAACTTCGGTTAGGCTAACTGACTGCGGGCGAAAAATTTCGATATGCGAAGGCCAATTACCCGCACGGTTTTTGGCAATTTCTAGCTGCTGACGCAGCCAGGGTGCATTCGCCTGACGCTGCAAACAAACTTCACCATAGGAAAAGTGCATGTCTGGTGTGCAAATGAGTAATTCCCAAAGCGGGTTGCCGTCAGCATCTTGTAGGGGACGGCGATAAAAATCAAGCTGCCAAGGAGAGTGCATGGATGCAGTTCAAAATGAAGGTAACAGACGGCTGTAGATTTACGAAAATATATTGAGTTGGAGGAGCAAAATCAGGAGGTTTTGCAGCGAATTGCAGATCCACCCATCAACGAAGGGTTATATTTAATCGAATACGCACAAACCTGAATCAACCGTTTTCATTATGAACCCTGCTCTTACCCAGTTTGGCGATCGCATGTCTCACCTAACGGGTGTGCGGGCGATTATGAAAGACATTATCGAAACCCTCAATTCGAGCAAGGCATCCAATGAGAACAAAGAATTTATCAACTTGAGTGCAGGCAACCCGGTTATTTTGCCGGAAGTTGAACAGCTCTGGCGTGACTGTACCGCAGATTTGCTCGCCAGCGATGAATATGGTGAAGTGGTCTGTCGCTATGGCGCGAGCCAAGGCTATGAACCCTTGATTGAGGCCATTCGAGACGACTTCAATCAGCGCTACGGGCTCAATCTTACATCGCGTAATATTTTAATCACGCCCGGCAGTCAGAATCTGTACTTTTTAGCGGCAAATGCACTCGGTGGATACAACACAGACGGGCAGCTCAAAGACATTGTATTGCCCCTCAGCCCTGACTACACTGGCTATGGTGGCGTCACGCTCTTCCCTGAGGCGGTTAAAGCATACCGCCCGTTTATTGAACTGGGCGATGATCCTCATTCATTCAAATATCGACCTGACTTCCAGCAGCTAGAAGTCAATGACAATACAGGCTTTGTTCTGTTTTCACGTCCTTGTAACCCCACTGGCAATGTCATTACTGGCGATGAAGTACAAGGCATTATTGACCTAGCGGCGCCTCATAACGTGCCGGTCTTTATTGATTCGGCTTATGCGCCGCCGTTTCCTGCTTTGAACTACACCGAAATGACACCTGTGTTCGGGCCAAATGTCGTTCACTGCATTAGCTTATCCAAAGCTGGCTTGCCGGGTGAGCGTGTGGGCATTGCCATTGGGGATGAGAAAATTATCCAGATTTTAGAAGCGTTTCAGACAAACTTATGTATTCACTCGAGCCGGTATGGTCAGGCGATTGCCGCCCGTGCCATTCGTAACGGCGAGCTCGCTAAAATCGCCGAAACCGTCATTCGCCCGCACTATCAAAACAAATTTGCGGTGTTGGAAGAAACCCTGACAAAGCATATGCCCGATAGTGCGCCATGGCGTCTGCACCGAGGAGAAGGCGCTATCTTTGCGTGGCTGTGGATGGAAGATTTGCCCATGACTGACTGGGCGTTCTATAACGAGCTAAAGAATTACGGCGTGATCATTGTGCCGGGAAGTCCGTTTTTCCCAGGATTGAGGGGCGATGAGTGGCCACACACGCGCCAGTGCTTCCGCATTAGTCTGACGGCAACAGAAGCGCAAATTGTGACGGCGCTGAAGCATTTGGCCACGCTAACAGACAAGGTCTATTCATCGCAGCCTGCACTGGCTGCAGTGTAGGAGTTTCTGATGTCATGGCTTCTGATGAAATAGCTGCTAAAGAGTTGAAGAACAGCTTGCAACTAGACGCTTCATCTCACGATGAATGGCTCTTGATTGGGCGGATTGTGGGTGCCCATGGGCTAAATGGGCACGTGAAGGTGTTTCCAGAAAGTGATTTTCCTGAGCGATTTACGCAGCCGGGCGATCGCTGGCTGAAGAAACCCAACGGTAAACCTGTGCAGGTGAAGCTGACGAGCGGCCGGTATCTGGAAGGCAAGAATCAGTACTTGGTGAAGTTAGAAGGGGTAAATTTTCGCGACCAGGCGGAGGATTTGCGCAAAGCTGAGCTGCTGGTTCCAGAGCGCGATCGCCTTGCTCTAGAACCTGGCGAATTTCACGTCTCTGATTTGATTGGCCTGACGGTGATTCTGCAATCAGACACATCTGTCCTGGGCACCGTCAGCGATGTATTCACCACCGGACACGACATGTTGGAAGTTGTGCTGGCAGATCAAGGCGAAAGTACAAAAATAGAAGCAGACATAGGAAAGTCTGTTGTCGTATCATACGAACGCAATGATGCAGAATCACCCCATTCTTCGATGCGGTCAAAGGGCATTAAAAAGCTAAAACGACAAGCCAAAAGAAAGAAAAAAAAACCGAAAACACTACTCATTCCATTTGTAGAAGAGATGGTGCCTGTTGTGGATCTTGCGGCAGGGCAAATAGAGATTAACCCACCCCCGGGATTATTGGATTTGTGAGAAAGAACCACCTCAAATCCTCTTGAGAGCGACCTTCGGCCCGCTATTGAGCGCTTCTCTGATACATATAATTTGAGTCAGGATGTTTTCTAGTTGGTTCAGTGGCACCATATTGGGCCCGTCACTTAGCGCCTGCTCAGGGCTCTCATGGACTTCCATAAACAGCGCATCAATGCCAACTGCCGCCGCGGCTCGGGCCAAACAGGGCACGAACTCACGCTGCCCCCCAGATGACTTGCCTTGGCCGCCGGGCATTTGCACGCTGTGAGTGGCGTCGAAAACAATGGGGTAGCCCAATTTGCGCATTTGAGGCAATCCACGAAAGTCTACAACCAAAGCATTGTAGCCAAAGCTAGTGCCGCGCTCAGTGAGTAAAATATTTTTTGCCCCGCCATCTTCCAGCTTTTGAACAACGTTCTTCATATCCCACGGGGCAAGGAACTGACCTTTTTTGACGTTGATGACTTTACCTGTTGCGGCGGCAGCGAGGAGCAAATCTGTCTGGCGACATAAAAAAGCAGGGATCTGCAAAAGGTCTGCAACATCTGCAACGGGGGCCGCTTGGTGACTTTCGTGAATGTCGGTGATGATAGGCACACCGAGTTCTTGCTTGACCCGGGTTAAGATGGTGAGCCCTTTCTCTAGGCTTTGGCCGCGAAAAGAGTGGATGGAGGTGCGATTGGCTTTATCGAAAGAGGATTTGAAAATGAAATTGATACCGAGGCGATCGCACACTTTTTGAATCTCCTCAGCCATCTTGAGCGTAAACACTTCAGACTCAATGACACAGGGACCAGCCAGCAGCGCCAACGGTTGCCCGTCTCCGATAGAAAATTTGTCTGCGATCTGCGTTTGAATCATGAGGGCATCAGACTGGGGGCCGGTTATCATATGGGCCTTGTGGCCTTGTGGGCATCGCGCTCATAGTATGGAGTTTTTCTTTGATGAAGGCTTGAGCTGCGGCAAGGTCTTCTGGCGTATTGATTTCAATAGTGGCCGTTTCTGTTTGACAAACGCGAATGCGATAGCCGTGTTCAAGTACTCGCAACTGCTCAAGCCGTTCACACTGCTCGAGTGGAGTAGATTTTAGCTGAGTGTAGGTCGCGAGAAAATCGGCACGAAAGGCATAGAGGCCTAGATGACGGTAAACCGGGGCAGCCCGAGGCTGGCGAAAGTAGGGAATGGGTGCGCGGGAAAAGTAAAGAGCGTTGGAGTGGCGATCGCAAATCACTTTTGCCACATTCGGATTTTCTATGTCATTGTCCAAATCTAACGGGCAAGCCAAGGTGGTCATATCAGGCAGTGCTTTTTCAGTTAGGTAAGGGGCCACCAGCTGATTGAGCATGTGAGGATGAACAAACGGCTGATCGCCTTGAACATTCACGACTACATCGTATTCAGGGTGACGCGCGGCAACTTCTGCGATTCGATCGGTGCCTGTTTCATGCGTATTAGACGTTAACTCTACCTCACCTCCAAAATCACGCACGCAGGTGGCAATCTTAGCGCTCTCTGTTGCAACAATAACGCGGCTAAAGGCAGCGTAGGATTTAGCCGCCTCATACACACACTGCACCAGTGTAGGACTATCTGGGCGATCGCCCATTCTTGCCAGTGGTTTTCCTGGCAACCGCTGAGATTGATATCTAGCCGGAATCACCGCCAATATTTGAATAGTCATGGAGTTTGTTCAAACGACGTTTCGCTTCATTCAGTATGAGCGTTAATGTTCGGGTAAGGATAAGCGTTAACGGTTTAGGCGTTAAGGAGCAGGCGTTTCGACAGATGGGCACTTAGAGCCAACTGCAAAGATGTTCAGATAGGGCATGTAACGATCAGAAACCGTATCGACCTGGGCAGTTATTTTGGATTTAAGCTGAAATACTTTTCTCTCGTTGCGGAGTGCTTCAATCTTAAATCCAATTTTCTCACAGGTGCCGGTGTACCACCACTCGTGCCATTCAACATGGGGGACCAGCTGCGTTAATCCAGAAAAACTGATTCGCCAGTAGTCTTCAGGATAAGGATGGTAGCCCCAAACCCAAGGCCCCACAAAAAAGAGTTTGCCACCCGGGGCTAAAAATCTTTCAATGTTGCTAGCAACGACAAACGGATTTTTCACATGTTCTAGCAGCGCCCAGCATAGAACTGTTTGGAAGTAGCCTTCATATTGGCTTAAATCCTCTGGACTTATATTTCCTAGGACCAAATCCTTTGGGTCTAGATCCTTTTGGTTTAGATTGGATTGAATTGGATCGAACTGGGTTGAACTGGATTGAAACAAATTGGGTTCGCAGAGATCTGCAACAATATCGACATTTTGTCCCTCGGAGATATCAAGGCCCAGCACCTCTTTTGAACCGTTCAGCTTTTTCCCTAGAAAATCTCTAAATTGTTTGGCACTAACTTCAGCCTTTTTATCCTCGTAGTTAATCTTAGCCCCAACGTGTATCAGTGGCCCCTCAAACTCGAATTTATCAAACGTTAAGTTCTGGTTAAGTTCAACAAAATCGCCAAATCTACGATGTCTCTGTTGGGCAGTTGTCTCTGCTGGCCTGACATGATCCGCGATCCAATAGGCTGCTTCCGCAATTTTGTTTCTAGCTCGCATAGAATAGTAACTAAGCAAATTATCTACGACTCTCATCTACGGTTCTCATCTACGGTTCTCATCTACGGCTCTCGTAACTATCTTGAGGCTTTTGTGCTGTTGTAACAACATGGCTAGAGGGTAACTGCCACTGCCGAGGTTGATAGAACTGACACTGATTCATGTTCGTACCAGATTTAACCTCAAATTCAAAAGGTCCTACCATATCAAAAACGTAGAAGGGTTGGCGGCTAATTGTGATTTTTAGAAAATATGACTGGGGACGCAGACCGAATTGAGGAAAATGTAAGCGAATCTCTTGTAAGCCTGGCTGAAGCTGTAGAACTTTCTGATCGCGGTTACTGTCAATATTTAAAACGCAGTCGTTGCCAGCATTTGGGGTTCGAATGAGGAGGGTGACAATTGCGTTGTGAATAGGTTCGTGCACGCGGCAACAGATAGATAGCGTCGCTGGCTGACCGCTTGCCAACGTAGGTGTGGGCTTATGATCATCATCAACAAAGCTGACGCTTTCTATTGTGAGTTCTGTGGGTGGGCGTTTCTCTATAGAAAATCTTATTGGTGTGTGACCTTGTATGTCTGGGCAATCAGCTTGGGTGACTGTGCTATTTATTGTGGCAACACCAACGTCCTGTTGTTTTTCGTTTTTTCTATTAAACAGTTTTCTATTAGCAGACTTTCTATGAAAAGACGCACTGTCAAAAGACTTACCGTTAAAAGACTTTTTCCCAATCGATTGCTCGTAGCGCTCAATGACCTCTTCTGCGCGCCCCTGCATAATGATTCGGCCACGATGTAAGAAAACAGCATCGTCACATAGGTTCAATATTGCATTTGAATTGTGGGAAACCAGAAAGAAAGAGGTGCCTTGTTCACGCAACAGCGCTAGTTTTCGGTAGCACTTGGTTCGAAACAGGGTGTCGCCAACGGCGAGCACTTCATCGAGCAGCAAGATATCTGGGTAGGTAAAAACAGCGCAGGCAAATCCAAGCCTAGCTCTCATCCCAGAGCTATAGGTACGCACGGGGGATTCAATCGCCTCCCAAACTTCAGCAAAGTCTACCACGTCTTTAAATCGCGCCTGAATGTCAGCTTGTGACAGCCCCAGAATGGCCATGTTAATGAATACGTTTTCTCTCCCGCTGAGAAGGGGATTGAATCCTGCCCCGAGTGCAATTAGCGCAGCAATTCTACCTCTGACGACAATACGGCCAGTGTCCGGCTTCATAAGCCCGCTAATCATCCGAAGCAGTGTCGATTTGCCGCTGCCATTGATGCCAACAATCCCAATAGATTGACCTTTTTTGACCTCAATACTGACATTTCTGACAGACCAAAATTCGCGATCACGTAATCTGTCGCTGTGTCGCGTCTGACCCGTGACCTCACAAAAAATATCTTGAAGCCCATATACATAAGAGCGCTTAAGATGGCGGCAAAACTTTTTGGAGACAGTTTGAACCGCAAGAACAGAATCGGCATTCATAGGCTAGCTAATTCTTTCTACCAGGTAGGGGATAGATAGCCGAAAGATGAGCCATCCCAACAAAAGTATGAAAATGGCTAAAAGACTCACCAGCACAAACCTTATTGGCGCTGACACCATTCCTGTCGTCATCAGTTCGCGAGCCGTCAGCAACAGTGGCGTTACTGGGTTGAGATGCACTAGCGTAGACACAATCATCTGATCTTCAGGGACGGGATACACAACGGGTGTCAGAAAGAACCACATCAACAAAATCACTTCCATGGCCCGGGAGATATCTTGCACTAAGTGATTAATGGGAACAAGAAACAACCCAATGCCTGTTCCTAACAGAATAAGACTAACGAACGCAAACGGTGCAAGCACTATTTTCCAGCTAATCGTTACGCTAAAAGTAATAAATAAAACTGTCAGTAAAGCAAGCTTAAGAAGTAGGTTAAACAGAACTTGGCCAAGCTGTGAAAGCACAATGGCTTCGTGAGGAAATCTTATCCGTGAAAGCACGCTACGTGAGGCCTTAATAGCCTTCTCTGGCCCCTTGAATGCTTCTAGAAATGTTTGCCATAAAAGGGTGCCAAGCATCACGAAAGCAGGATAGGGAATATCTGTTTCTCCCACATTAATCACACCTGCGCTGCTTGCAAAGGCCAACCCTGTTGCCGTGATTGCGGCTGGGACAATGGCCCAAAATGTGCCTAGAAACGAGCGGCGATACTGGGCTTGAACATCTCGGATGAACAGCCGCCACGCCAGAGATCGAGATACCCATAGATCGTTCAGCATCTCAGCGGCTAATGCACGGGGCCTGCGGAGACAGCTATCAGGTGTATAGACAGTTTCATGCATTGAGCGTAGCACCATAGGATAAATCGGATGTGACCGTATCAATGATTTTTTGGACAGCGTCGCCAGCGATGAGATGGGCGATCGCAAACTTTGACGTGAGGGCCGTGGCCGAATCGCCGCTGCTTGGGTCTTCTATATCAAGGATGAGCGATCGCCAATCTTCTGCGCTACGCAGCAGCGGCAGCGGCGCGTAGTTTGGCAAAGCCATGCCATAAGCCGTAACGGCAACGCGGCAATTGGCCCTCACAGCATCTATGGCTACTGTCGAAGGTGTGGTGATGACCGCATCAGCAATCTCAATCAGCGCTGGGGCTGTGAACATTTCCCAGGCTGACGCTTGAGGGTCTGCAATGATTAAATTGTCGGCAGCAGGTACGTTACCCTGATAGCGCTTGGTCAGCCAAAGCCCGGTGTGGTGTGGCTTAACCAAGAAGGTTACATGCGGATGTGCGCGTGCAGTTTGCGCTAAATCTGTCAGGAACTGTTGCCGGTATTCATCGCTATAGCGGCCCCAATGCAGGTTCTCAAAAACGGTCACAAGGCGGCTGTTTTGTGCTCGGCAGCTGAGCACGTTCACTTGTTGTCTCAGCTTATTCAGGCTTGTCTTATTTAGACTGAGCCTGCTTGGACTTGACCTATTCAACCTCGGTTTATTTAGTCCCAGTCTATTCAATTTGGATCTATTCAATTTGGAGCTACTCAATTCGAAGCTATTCAATTCGAAGCTATTCAATTCTGGCGCACCCACAAATTTAGGACAGCCAACAGCAATGCATTTTTGCCGTGTTTGTGCAGGCGTTTGAGCTGGAATATCTGCTGCAGGAACCCACGTAAATATCTTCTGGGAAGCAAAGGTGATCATGCCTACCGGATACTCTTCATCGAAGTAAGTAATACCGACATTTTCGTAGCCATGCTGCATGGTGTAAGTCAAAATCCCCTTCTGGTTTGCCTTTTGCGTTAAGGTGTGGGCGCCCCTGTGAGGATTGGCACTACTTTCGGAAGCCGTAATTACAGCGCAAACATTATGGATACTCGGTTGTAAACCGGCAACCGCAGCTTTGTGACTGATGATCTGTGGGGTTACTCCAACGGCAGAAAGGTGATGCCCGATTCTAGGCGATCGCTTCCAAGCCTTATCACTGACGCTGACATCTATTGGCAACGCTTCATTTTCTTTAAGGCGAGCAATCAGTGGCAAGAGCATATCCAGGTCCTGCGGCAGGTTTAGGTAAAACAGGATTTTGGCTGCCCGACTCGAACGATTGCAACCCATTTGACCTGCACTAACGCTGAGGGCTAAACGGTTAATGTGTTGAACACCCTTGGAAAGGAAGTTTTGAATCATGCTGTTTTCCTTTCTTCTTGAAGATGATTGGACATCAGGATGATTAGGCATCAAGATAACTGGGCATCAGAATAACTGAGCGTAGTAGCGTTAGGTGCAGACGTCTAGAGGTTTAAAGGGGGTTGCTGATGTGGTTGAGGCTAAGGGAATTGAGTAGATTAATCCATGCTTGGGCGATCGCATCCCCACTGAGTTTTTGCGCAATGACTTCCTGCGCCTGTGCTACGTGAGTCTGAGCCACTTCTGGATTCATCAAATACGCTCGCAATCCACTTTCCCAATCATTTAACCAAACGCAGCCTTGAAGCATGTCTAACGCAGGTGTGTGACTCGCAATTACAGGCGTGCCTTGAGACAGGGATAGCACGGCCCGATTGGCCGATTTGCAAATGCTGAACGCTGATCGAGAATTTGGAATAATGACGACGTTGCTTGAGGCAATGTAGCTGTAGATTTTACGCGGATGCCAAGGTAGGTAATCTGTTGCAAACGGTAATGGTGCAATATGCAACTCGTATTTATTGCGATGATTACTGACAACCACCAACCTTAGAGGGCAACTTTTATTCACAGCGGCCAACGCGTCAGCCACGCTCAAAATGTCTAACATGCCAAAGTTGCCATACCCAGCACCGTGATTGCCAAACCACAAAACAGTTTGAAGTCCAGGTGCTGTGGGCCAAGGTCTGGGCCAACATAGAATTGATTGGTTTTTTTGCTTTTTGTGAGCCTTTTGAGAAATAGGGCCCTGGGCGGTTGCCTGAATAGCGGTTTCCTGAATAGTCGTTGCCTGAATAGTAATTTTCTGAACAGGCTTGTTGTCTATAGCTGTTTCATTGTGGATGGGCTTGAGATCAAGCGGCACTGGCAAACGCTCAAATAAACCGTAGTGGCGCTGAAGCCTTTGACTTACTTTGCGTTTAATTCGATAGCGTAACCCTTTAAGCTTGCGCTTTCCCTGTTTATAGCTTCGCTGCACCATTGCCAACAGCTGGGTTATGCACCTAAGTATTCTTTTATTTTTTGTTCTCCGAAAAGCAAAGTGGATATCGTCGATGGCCTCACTGCCATCTGGAATAGTGACAACAAAGGGCCTGTCGTCGCCTGAGCCATTTAACCCTAATGCGTTTTCTACTTCTGCCTGCATGGCGGGGCCAGTGGTGACAATGGCAGTAGCTCTTTTGGCCATTAGCTGGAAATTTTGCGCTGGGCTGTAATCACTGTCTACGCCATATCCGTCGACAAAAATGTTGTCGCATAAATCTAAAATGATGGGAATACCCTGTTGGTAGGCGCGTTCACAGGTTTCCACATCTAGAGGATGAAAACTTTTAACAAAGACGATGGCGCTGGTTTGGGGGATAAGCTCTACCGTATCTGCGCCATCGTAGATTTTTGAAGAGATACCGCGCCTGGCAAGATAGCGGAGCGGCAGTAGGCAGCGGTAGCGAAGACTTGCCACATTAATGTTAAGCGTTTGAGTCTTCCAAACCAGCATGGGCGGCAAACTTACTTTTACGTCATAGAGCAACCAGTACCCCCTAGATGGTATTGCTAGATGATGTGACTAGAAGACGGCACTAGCAATGACATATTGGTGAGGGTAACAACGCACAATCTATGAAAAGAGCGCAATCCACAAAAAGAATTGCGATTGTCCACGAGTGGTTCACTAGCCACGCCGGCTCAGAAAAAGTCGTAGAGCAAATTCTCAGGATTTATCCTAATGCGGATTTGTATAGCTTGGTAGATTTTTTGCCAGAAGCGCTGCGGTTTTTCATTCAGCACAAGCCCGTCAAAACCTCATTTATTCAAGGCTTACCCTTTGCAAGAAACCACTTCCGTAACTATCTGCCGCTGATGCCGCTAGCTGTCGAACAGTTCGATCTCTCTCAGTATGATTTAGTAATTTCAAGCCATCATGCGGTTGCCAAAGGCGTACTCACCCGACCTGATCAACTGCACATTAGCTATGTGCACACACCACTGCGCTACGGCTGGGAACTACAGCATCAATATCTCCATCAGGCAGGGCTCAATAGGGGGGTGAAAGGTAAAACTAAAGGCGCTTTAACCCGGTTGATTTTGCACTATATGCGTATGTGGGATGTCCTCAGCGCTCAGCGCGTAGATCACTACGTGGCCAATTCACACTACGTCGCCCGACGCATTGAAAAGACCTATCGCCAGTCCGCTCAGGTCATCTACCCACCGGTGGATACACAGCGCTTTATGCCGGCAGATAGAAAATCTTGGCAGCAGAAAGAGGACTTTTACCTGACGGTTTCGCGGTTTGTGCCCTATAAGCGCGTAGACCTCGCGGTGGCGGCTTTTACGCACCTGGGGCTACCGCTAGTTGTGATTGGCGATGGTGAGAGCTATCAAATGCTACGTAAGATGGCAGGGCCTAATATCCGCTTTCTGGGTAAGCAACCTGATAGCGTTGTAGAAGACTATATGCAGCGCTGTAGAGGCTTTATTTTTCCCCCTGAAGAAGATTTTGGAATTACCCCTGTCGAAGCACAGGCTGCGGGTGCTCCCGTAATTGCCTATGCCAAAGGAGGACAGGCCGAAACAGTATTAGAGGGTGAAACGGGCTTTTTGTTTGCACACCAGACAGTTGAAAGTCTGGTACATTCGGTCAAAAGGCTGCAGGCCAGTGTGGATCAATTTGAGGCAGACAGGCTGAGAAAAAATGCCGAACGGTTTTCGCTAGACCGTTTTCAGACGCAGTTTGGAGACTTTGTAGAAAATGCCTGGACTCAGTTTAGAGAGGGAATGTAATCCTGCAATCAGCAGCAGGCTACGGACAGTTGACGTCAATTTGCCATCTGCGAATTTTCTAGTCGCTAATGACCTGAGCATAGCCTTGCGCAGGAGGGTGGAGGACTCACTGCTGTGACTATTTATCAACCGCCTTTTCGCAGTTCTAAGTCAGCGAGCCTGCGCTCGGTAATAGCCCATGTCCGCACTCGGCCCTGGCTGACGTTATTTACCCTCGTCAGTATTGATTTTTTATGCCTGACGTTAGCCGGCATTACCAGTGTGTGGCTGCGGTTAGTCTTTGGTGGACAGTTTCTACCTTCTTTATATTGGCGGCTATGGCCTATCGGCACCATCTTTATTTTGGCCTATGCATTGGCAAATCTATATCCGGGGATTGCCATGAGCCCTGTGGAAGAGCTGCGTCGCCTAACGCTTGCAACCACGCTGCTGTACCTAATGCTCGGTTCGGCTATTTTCTTATTTCGAGAGGTGGCAATTTATTCAAGGGCGGCCTTTTTAATGGCGTGGATATTATCTGTGCTGTTTGTAATCTTTGGGCGCTACGGGGTGCGATCGCTCTTTGCCCGTCAGCCTTGGTGGGGCTATCCGGTCGTTGTCATGGGAGCGGGTAAAACCGGTGAAATGGTTATTCGCACCCTGCAGCGCCATCCGAGCTTAGGATTGAAGCCGGTTGCCGTTCTCGATGATGATCCCAGTAAGCACGGCATGCTGGCAGGGGTGCCTGTCATTGGCAGTTTGCCGATGGCACCTGTGTTGGCTCACCAGCTCAAAATTCCGTATGCGATCGTCGCCATGCCAGGGGTCTCTCACGTTCGCCTCTCCCAGCTTTTGGAGCGCTACGGACGGACGTTTCCCCACCTGATGATCATCCCTGATCTATTTGGCATGGCGAGTTTGTGGGTCGCTGCTAAAGACTTAGGGGGGGTGTTGGGCTTAGAAGTGCGTCAGCAGCTTTTTTTGTCCGGGCCAAGACTGATGAAATCCCTCTTAGACAAAGGCTTAGTCCTATTTATTGGACTTCTGTCACTACCGTTTATTGGCCTGATCAGCTTGCTTATTTGGTGCGATTCTCCAGGGCCCATTTTTTACCGTCAACTTCGCATAGGACAAGGCGGAAAGCTCTTTAAGGCCTGGAAATTTCGGTCTATGGTGGTGAATGCAGATGTCACGCTCATAGAATATCTAGAGGCTCATCCTGAACTAAAAGAATCTTGGCAGCAAGATCATAAGCTCAAAAAAGACCCTAGAATTACACGGATTGGTAAGTTTCTGCGACAGACTAGCTTAGATGAGCTGCCCCAGCTATGGAACGTACTGGTGGGGGAAATGAGTATGGTGGGGCCAAGGCCCATTGTTAACGAGGAAGTATGGCGCTACGGTGACAAATTCGATTTGTATTTGCAGGTTTTACCTGGACTGACTGGGCTGTGGCAGGTCTCAGGGCGCAACAATGTAACTTACGAGGAACGGGTTAATTTTGATGCTTACTACGTTCGCAACTGGTCGGTATGGCTAGATATTTACATTTTGATTCGCACTATTAAAGTGGTGCTGGTGGGCGATGGAGCGTATTAATGTCGTCTGCTGAAGGGAAGGACGTGCGAAACGAATGGAAAAATTCTCCAGAAGAGAAGCCGGAACAGCGGAGCCAGCGCCTCTGGCTGATTAGCTTAGTCATATTGCCCTACGTTAGCTATGCTGGCTTGCTGGTGATGGTCTTGCCGTATGTTGCGGCCCTCAGAAAAAGAGGAAAATGTGTCTGGCAGTGCTGCGGGCGCTACGGATTTGGCTGGTTAACAGCCGGGCTTCTGTTAAGTGCAGGCTTTGCGATTAACCGAGGCGAGGCATTTTTGCAGCTCACCAACTTTCTACCTTTTTTTCTTTTTTTTGGTGTGCTGTCCACCGTTCCTAGCGTCGTCAAACAGCCTTTTCTCAAACTTGAACAACTCGCTCGATGGCTGTTGCTGACCTCTGTGCCTATGAGCGTTTTAGCCATTTGTGAGTTCATCATTAAGTTTGGCTCAGTGGCCCCAATTGTAAAAGCTTGGCCACTGCCGCCGTGGTTGCTTTCGTTTATCTATGTGCCAGACTTTGGCCATCGCGCTCACAGCATTTTTTCTCACCCCAATGGATTAGCGGCCTATTCGGTCATTATTTTTGGGCTGGGATTGGGGCTGGTGCTGAAAGGCCTAGAAGAAGACGCGCTGCTGAAGCGATCGCCCCAGATCGGGGCATTGGTTTTGTGCGGCGCTGCGATTTTTTGTACAGGTTCTCGCAACGGCGTTTTAATTGCATTGATGCTGACCGCCATCACGATGTATGCCGCTAGGCGGTATCGCTGGATAACCTTTGCAGGACTCATAGGGGGTGGCGCGATTGTAGCAGCCGTGCTGAGTTTAGGGATCGGGGGGCGATCGCTTTCCTTTGCAATGCTCTCAAACGATCCAAGAGTCAGCGTATGGACCCTGGCCATCGAAATGATTCAGCAGCGCCCGTGGCTAGGCTGGGGATTTGCGGGCCTAAGAACGCTCTACATACCAGGTAGCATTCCAGACTATGAAAATATTAATCACGCTCACAACCTCTGGCTTATGCTTGCCTCAGAAGCCGGAATTCCAGTGATGGTAGCTTTTTCTGTGATCATTGGCACAATTTATTTTCAGGGCGTGTATGCCTATTTGGAAGGAAAACTGACCGGCCAAAAACGCGCTATCTTCCTGGGCTATCTGCTGGCTTTCGCAGCTTGCATACTGTTTAACGTATTCGATATTGCGCTCTTCGATGCTCGAATTAATGTGTTGGCTTGGGGGGCGCTGACCGCAGTTCATGTTTTGAGTGAGGCCGTTTTGAATCAGGCGCCGGTGAGTAAGGCATCGGTGCGCTAATCCCCATCCTCTAAACCTCTCTCATAATCAGCCATCCGCTTTGGCAAATATTTTTGGCAAAGCTATTTATGTAAAAAGGGCGACGTGGTTGCAAGCATAGTGAAACTACACCAGTGCAACGACATCGCCCTTTTTTAAAAACTTTGCTGCTGTGAAAGCTAGCGTCAGCTTAAATTAGCTTCACAGCTCTGAGGCCAAAGAAAAGACCCATTGCCGTACCAAATAACGCTACTAACCAAACGATATAAATTACTGCGCCGCCCATACTCCTAAATCTCCTAAACTAGAGGTCTCAACACATCCCTATTCAAACATAAATCCAAACACAAGTTGAATGGTCATGAGTACGTCCGCTACAACCCCGGTCAAAACGACCATCCGTGTCAACATCCCCCAAGCCTCCTACGATATTCGGATTGCACCCGGTGGATTGGACTACCTAGGGCCGTGGCTATCGGGTGCTCAAATCGCGGGTGAAACGCCCTTAATCAAGCCAGGGCAAAAGATTTTACTGGTTTCTAACCCCGCTGTGTTTGAGCTGTATGGGGAACGGGCGATCGCCTCTCTTAGCCAGGCCGGCTACGACGTTTGCCACTGCATTCTGCCCGCAGGTGAGCAATACAAAAATATGGCCTCCATCGAAAAAATTCACGATGTCGCCTACGAGAATCGCTTAGAACGAAGCGCCGCAATGCTTGCCCTCGGCGGTGGCGTGATTGGGGATATGACTGGTTTTGCGGCCTCCACTTGGCTGCGGGGCATCGCCGTGGTGCAAGTGCCCACCTCCTTGCTGGCAATGGTCGATGCCTCAATGGGCGGCAAAACGGGGGTAAACCATCCCAAAGGCAAAAACCTCATCGGTGCATTCCACCAGCCTCGGCTCGTATTAATTGATCCGCAAGTACTCAAAACCCTTCCTGTTCGGGAGTTTAGAGCAGGCGTTTCGGAAGTGATTAAATACGGTGTGATTTGGGATGCAC
The DNA here is from genome assembly GCA_039025345.1 of Cyanobacteria bacterium P01_D01_bin.105. Taxonomy (GTDB): domain Bacteria; phylum Cyanobacteriota; class Cyanobacteriia; order Phormidesmidales; family Phormidesmidaceae; genus Phormidesmis. Next base: position 90,150 of record JBCCOO010000010.1, read on the forward strand.
CCCTGTTTGAAAAGCTAGAAGCGGCTGAGCACTTAGATGACTTCAACCATGTCAGTGAATCGCTTTTGCAGTCTATGCTGGAGCACTCGTGCAAAGCTAAAGCCGAGGTGGTAAGCCAAGATGTAAAAGAAGCCGGTATTCGGGCAATTTTGAATTACGGTCACACCATTGGTCATGCCGTTGAAAGCCTAACAGGCTACAGCAAAATCAATCACGGCGAAGCGGTTGCAATTGGCATGGTCGCTGCGGCTAAGATTGCAGAAAATGAGGCAGAAAGTAACTGGGATGAGTCTGCGACCCAGCGGCAGCACGCCTTACTTGAAAAAACTCAACTGCCGACAGCGCTCCCTGTAGAACTCAGCATTGACGATATTTTGAGGGCGCTCAAAAGCGATAAAAAAGTGCGAGAAGGGAAAGTCCGCTTCGTGCTACCGCGTTCGATTGGGACATCGTTTGTCACCGATAAAGTCGATAGTGAGCAGACTCGGCAGGTGCTAGACAATATGGACAGAGTTTAGAACGCTGTTTTATAAGGTTTAGGCTGTTGGGTGTGATTACGCGATCGCCATGGTTTGAATTTGGTCTGTGACTTGTGAGAGTTTTTCTGAGCCTGTTCGGCTGAGGCTATCAGCAGCAATGATGGTTACATTTTGAATACCAATAAAGCTGAGGACGTGCTTGAGATAGCCAGATGCAAAGTCGATGTCAGTACCGACAGGCGTGCCGCCAGACGTCACAATGAGGTAAGTCGGACGATCGCTCAGCAGCCCAACAGGCCCTTCAGAAGAATAATTGAACGTTAGCCCTGCTCTTGCCACCAAGTCTATATACGCTTTCAACGCAGCCGGTACCGAAAAGTTATAAATTGGACAGCCGATAACGATTTTATCGGCTGCTTTTAGCTCTTCTACCAGCGCATCAGAAACAGACAGTATATCGACTTGCTCAGCCGTTCTCTCTTCAGCCGGTGTATTGTAAGCCACTACCATAGCCTCTGTAAGTAACGGAACACCTTGAGCCAAATCTCGAACAACAACGTCAACGTCGGAGCTCTGTTCCTTGATTTGGGCAATTAGCCTATCCGTCAGCTGACGACTGACCGAATCTTGATAGCGCGCGCTAGCGTCAATACGTAAAACTTTCATCGAATAATTTTTCCTAGTGTAGTGTCAGTTCAAGATAATCTTTGTTGTTTAAGAGGGGCTGGTTTAGTTGCCTGTCAGGTTGGCTGTTACAGTGCAACAGCCAACCTGACAGATGCTGTAGAGAGACATTTAACCGACTGCTTAAGCGGCCAAGTCAAACAACAGAATTTCTGTCCCCTCAACCGCTGTTGAAAAGTCGAGCTGCGAGATCTCGCTGACAGCTACACCATCTCCTGCGTGCAGGGTTTCATTGTTCAACTGCACCGCGCCTCGCGTGATGTGAACCCAAGCTTTTCGCCCTTCTGCTAAGTCATATGTCATAGACTTGTCAGCACTGAGAGTAGTGGTATACATGTTCACATCTTGGTGAATGGTGATGGAGTCATCTCGACCATCGCGAGAACCTAACAAACGCCACTGGTCTTGCCGTTGGCCAGGTTCAAAGTGCTTTTGCTCGTAGCCAGGTTCTAGCCCTTTTTCTTCAGGCAAGATCCAAATCTGTAAAAAATGAACGGGATTAGTTGCAGACGCATTCATTTCACTATGCGTAACGCCGGTTCCAGCAGTCATGCGCTGCACGTCCCCAGGGCGTATAACGGAACCGGTTCCCATACTGTCGCGATGGCCCAGCTCACCTTCTAGCACATAAGAAATGATTTCCATATCTCTATGGCCGTGGGTGCCAAATCCAGCACCGGCCACAACGTGATCGTCATTGATGACGCGCAGGTCGCTGAAGCCCATGTGTTGCGCATCCATGTAGCCACCGAAAGAGAAGGTGTGCTTGCTGTTTAGCCAGCTAAACCGAGAAGTGCCTCTATCTTCTGCTTTGCGAATCTTGAGCATTTTTGCCTCCATGTAGCGATTAGTCGCACAGTCTTGCCGACTGATTTCTTGTGTTGTAATAATTATGCGTTGATCTCAAAATAAAAACAATAGGGCAAAAAATAAACATATTGCATCTATTTAAGATACAATTGAGTCGTGATTGTATAGCAAAGTGCGGATGCATACTCGCGGAGAAGGCTAGCGCCTACGCACTTTGTCTTGATGCGCATTCCTTAGGCGAATTCGATTCGCCAGGGTCGCATCGCTGCTAGTTGAGTGAGCTGTTGTCGTGTAAGACTTCTAGCGATCATTAGTGTCCTAACTCACTCGACAGAAGCAATAGAGAAGTAACGAGCACGGAGAAACAGCCTATGGACAAGCTAGAGAGCATGCAGGCCTTTGTGGAAGTTGTCAATCACGGTGGCTTTGCGGCCGCAGGAAGGCACTTAGGACTGTCGCGTTCGGTCGTGAATAAGCTAGTCGGTCAGCTCGAGTCAGATTTAGATGTGCGACTTTTGCAGCGCACCACCCGTAAAGTAAGCCCTACCGATACGGGCAGGGCTTACTACGAGCGATGCGTCGATATTTTGACGGAGGTGAAAGCTGCAGAGGTCGCGGTTACACAGATCCAGACAAAACCCAAAGGAACACTGAGAATCAATGTGCCAATGTCGTTTGGAACCATGCATTTGGCTGAGGCGATCGCCCAGTTTATGGTTCAATACCCAGCTATTCAGGTGCAGCTCACGTTGAATGATCGCTTTATTGATCTCATTGAAGAAGGCTTTGATGCGACCTTGCGTATTGCGGCACTCCCCAAGGATGATTCAATGACCGTGCAGGTATTAGCGACTGTAGAGAGAGTTATTTGCGCCTCACCTAACTACCTAGCGCGTAAGGGTATGCCCGCCCATCCCAATGAACTGCTGACACACGATTGCTTTAAATATGGTCATCTGACAACGAATAGTCGGTGGACACTCATGGATGAAAAAGGAGAGCTCACGAGTGTGAGAATACGGTGTCAGGGATATGCCAACAATGGAGAAGTGCTGAGAGATTGGGCGATCGCTCACCTCGGCATCGTCTACCAACCCACCTTCATCGTTGGCGCGGCCCTAAAGTCAGGTCAGCTCGTTAGGATTCTAAATGACTACTGTCCGCCACCCCTTACCGCCTTTTTGAGCTACGCACCTAACCGTCATCTCTCTACTAAAATCCAGCTACTCACTGCTTTTCTACAAGACTGGTTCAAACAGCCAAGCTGGGAACAACACTCCGCCTAATCCTAATAGTGATAGAAGTCCTAATAAACAGGCGGCCCAGTAGGTGGCCCAGTAGGCGGCCCAGTGACAAAGAAACTAGGTAGAGACGGAAACGGAAGAGGTTCCGGACTGCTTATTTTTTTCTTTAGTTTGAGCAAGCTGCTCAGAGACAGCCGCAACTTCTTCTAGCCGAGCTGATTCTATCTCCTCATTCGTTTGTTCGGTCGCCTGAAGTGCAGCTAGCTCAGCCGCTGCAATATCCTCCTGCATTCGCTTAGAGACAAATGCAATGAACGTAGTACTAATAAAGCCCGCACTAAACAGCATCCATCCTTCAATGACATAGGTCATGAAATGATTGAGTTCGCTGATAGACATGGAAAAAGCCTCCTGAGCGTTACGAATGGCTATTGGATGAGCAGAGCGCCGGTCGTAAACGGGAATAAACGGTGGGCTATAGAGATATAGATAAAGGCGCTTGGCCCTATTATGCTTGCTCAGCTAGAAAGATTCAAACCGAAAAATTCCAGCTGTGACGTTCGACTTGCCCTGTGCAGAACTGTCTGGGCGGAAGATCGTAAAATTAGAGGCGATATAGATAGCAAAAGTGTAGATAGGAGTGTAGATAGCTATGGTCTCTAGTGTTTCTCGAGTTTCGGATGTACCTGAAAAAAGGCTAACAAAGGAGGTGAATGATGCGATCGCTACCGCACCGACTTCCTCCGCTCACCGTACCGCATCCGTTAGCCGCACCACCAAAGAAACAGATGTGCAGGTTACGCTCAATGTAGATGGTACTGGCAAATGCACTGCCGATACGGGCATTCCATTCCTAGATCATATGCTGCACCAAATTGCCTCACATGGCCTATTCGACTTAGAAGTGAGAGCTACTGGGGACATTGAGATTGACGATCACCACACAAATGAAGACGTTGGGATTACGTTAGGCATGGCGCTACATCAAGCCTTAGGCGATCGCAAAGGCATTACCCGATTTGGCCACTTTATCGCCCCCTTAGACGAAGCCCTCGTCCAAATCTCATTAGATTTTTCAGGACGCCCACATCTTAGCTACGGGCTTGATATCCCCACCCAACGGGTTGGCACTTATGACACTCAGTTAGTCAGAGAATTCTTTGTTGCCATCATCAACCACGCTCAAATGACGCTACACATCCGTCAGCTAGATGGCATCAACTCCCATCACATCATTGAAGCTACGTTCAAAGCATTTGCCCGCGCCATGCGGATGGCAACAGAAGCTGACCCACGTAGGGCCGGTACTATTCCTAGCTCCAAGGGCGTGCTCTAAAAGCAAGGGTGCCTAAAACTGCTTTAAACAATAGTCCGGACAGAAAAAGGAGAGCAATAGTCAGAAAAGCCATTCGGGCATAGGGTTTAGTTAACACAACAAAACCACCAAAATGGCTATAACAGCTATCATACCGGGTCTACTGAACAAAGTAGGCCATTTAGCAA
>JBCCOO010000011.1:0-93411 GCA_039025345.1 Cyanobacteria bacterium P01_D01_bin.105
CTGCTGAGACTGGTGCAAAAACTGAAGAGAGTCCGCCTGCGTTTCAAATTGCCAAGGCGTAGTCGGTTGCGCAGCAGAGTGCGCGGTGGATTTTCTTCCGTACTGAACAACTGGCATGAAGGGTGCAATGGCAGGCGATTTACCAATTTTCCCACGCCATTCACTGATATCAAAACATTCCGAGCAAAGCATTCTGTTGGTCATAAATGCCCAGTCGTCAGTGTCTAACCATTATGAGTGTCTAGTAGTGAGTGCCCGTCTTACGATGGTGAATCGCCGTCTTCGCCTTATCATCTATCACCTCGCCGCCGTTCACCGTGGCATACACTACCCAGTGGTCACCGCAGTCCATCCGATTAGCAACCGTACATTCCAGGTAGGCGATCGCTTCTTCTAAAATTTTCTGCCCATCTTCAGTTTCACGAGTTTCTACCCCTTCAAAGCGATCCTCACCTGGCCCAAACGGCTTCAAAAAGTGCTTCATCGGCCCCAGGTGCTTTCCTTCAGCCAAAATATTCAGCACAAACTGATTCCCCGTGTGCATCAACCCTTCCACTGCCCGCTCCTTAGCCACCGCCACCGTAAAGCCAGGTGGGCTAAACGTTGCCTGAGCCACCCAAGACGCCAACATAGCGCTGCTAATGTTGCCTTGCTGAGCTGTGACAATGCACAAAGAGCCGACCAAACGACCCATCGCCTTTTCTAAAGAAGACGCGGCACTGCGGGTGGCAACTTTTCGCTTCATTGCCTTTTTCAGCTTCTGAGCAAAGTCAGTGCCCGCTTGCTCACAATACTGCAAAGTACTTTCATCCGGCGTAAATTTGACGCGAATCGGATCAAAGCCAAAGCGATAACCCGCATCTTTGAACTTACTTTCCAACAAATCGATGGCTTCACCGCTCCAACCATAGGAGCCAAACACACCTGCCAGCTTTGTCTTACTTGCCGCAGACAGCACAATACCCAACGCTGTTTGAACCTGAGTCGGTGCGTGCCCGCCCAACGTTGGAGACCCCATGATGAAGCCTTCCGCATTCTCTGCGGCCTCTTTAATTTCAGCAGTCGTCGCTTGCTCTGCGTTAATAGACGTTACCGAAATCCCTGCTTTCGTAATGCCTCGGGCAATGGCTTGGGCAATCGTGGCCGTATTGCCGTAGGCAGAAGCGTAAATTAAAGCAACTGATTGCGACTGCGCCCTTTGCCGGTCTATCCAGTCGTGATAGCGCTGGTTTAGCTCTGCTACACCGTGGCGGACTAAAGGCCCCTGACCCACCGCATACAGTCTGGGTGCGTAGTCTTTTAGTTTGCCTAGCGCGGTCGAAACCTGACGCGCGCTGGGGGCCATCAAACAGTCAAAATAATACTGCTGATCTTCTAAGAGGCCGTCTGCATCCAGATCGTAAGGGTGCTCACCGCAAACATGGGAGCTAAAAAACTTATCGCTGAACAGCACTTCACTGTAGCTGTCATAAGTACACATCCCTCCCGGCCAGCGAGGCGTGGGGGTCAAAATAAATTCTAAATGGTGTCCTTGACCCAGGTCTAAATCTCGTTCAGTGATGCCCCTAATAATGTAAAAGTCTGGCGTTAAATCAGTGTTTTCTAAAAAGGTTTGAATCGTTTTGGCGGCTGGCAAGGAACAAATGATGATGGCATGAGGCGCTTCCTTGAGCAGTTCTGTCAGGGTGTGCATGCGGTTGGGGTTGACATGCCCCAGCACAATGTAGTCAATGTCGCGCAAGTTAACTTCATTGCGCAGCGCATCCAAGAAAATATCGGTGAACGATTTTCCGGGTGGATCGATTAAGGCAATCTGGTTGCCGCGAATCAAATAGCTGTTGGCTGTAGTTCCTTTTTCGAGGGCGTATTCTATTTCAAAGCGCAGCCGCTCCCAAGAACGCGATCGCAATACGGTAGTGTCTGCGGCAATGGGCAGCACCTGCATATCCCTGCGGCCAGTCTCGGTTGGCGCTGTTTCAACTGGTGCATTTTTAGTAGAAGCACTGTCAGTAGACGCTGTAGGCGCGGGGATTTGAGCAGTCATGATTTATATTCTTTCTAGATACGTCTTTTGTATTTCTGCGCTGTGTGATTGATAGTTTGCAGACCCACCCCATCCGCTACGCGTCTCGTCTCTCGGGAAAACGCACTAACAGAACCAGGCCAGTATCGTAATGCGTTTCCCGATAGGGCGGGGTGTGTTCTGGGTGGGTACGCCTTAATAGTAGTTACCAATCTTGCGATGGTGAATAGCGGTTATTGCGTCATCTTTGGAGACGTTGCCATCACTCACGGTGCAATAGACCAACCAGTGATCGCTTAAATCCATGCGACTAGAGACTTTACACTCTAAGTATGCCAAGGCATCTGCCAAAATAGGTGATTCGTTCTTGGCGGGGCGGGTACGGATTCCGGCAAAGCGATCACCACCGGGGGGGAAGCGCTTTAAAAAGTGCTTCATCAGCGGCATGTAGTTGCCTTCTTCCAGAACGTTGAGTACGAAGGTATCGCTCACCTGCATCAGCGATTCAATCGCCCGATCTTTTGCCACCGCAACCGTAAAGCCAAGCGGCTCAAAGCTCGCTTGGGTAATCCAAGACGCCAGCATCGCCGACTGAACGTTGCCTTTCTTGGCTGTAATGATGTAAAGTCCGCTGCTGATTCGACCCAGTGCCTTCTGCAAATCAGCATCCAAGGACTTGATTTTCTTCATCTTCTTGGACTTTGTGAAAGACTGTCCAAGGTCAGTGCCGGTCTCTTCGCATAGCTGGTAGGTCTGCTCGTCGGGCGTATTTTTGACACGAATAGGGTCAAAGGCAACTTTGAGACCTAAATCTTGCAAGCTGGTGTGCAGCGTATCAATCGGCTCATCATCCCCGCCGTAGGACTCGAACAATCCAAATGATTTCTTACCGTTAACAGCCGCCAGAATAGTGCCCAGCGCCGCACGGGTTTCTTCAGATCCCTTGCCCGCAGAAGGCGGCATTCCAATGATGATGCCAGACGCGCGGCTGACAACTTCATTCACATCCTGTGCGTCAGCGCTGCGCATGTCCATCATGTCTACTTCAACGTCCGCTTTGGTCAGACCACGAGCAATTGACTGAGAGATGCGATCACTGTAGCCATAATCAGAGACATAGAAAACGGCCACCAGGGTTTCCGCATCGCTTTTTTGAGCGCTCCACTTACGGTAATGGCCGGTTAGCTCTTCCACGTTGCGGCGTAGCAGAGGGCCGTGGCCGGTAGCGATGGTGTTGATGGTGCCATCAAGCTTGTCTATGCGCTTCATGGCAGAGACCACTGAGCGAGCATTTGGCCCCATTAGGCAATCGTAATAAAAACGAAAATCAGGCAGCAGTGCTGCTAAATCTTCATCAAAGGTGTCACCTGTGCAGTAGTGTGCACCAAAGGCATCGCAGGTGTAGAGGATGCCGGTCTTGTGATCAAAAGTAAAAATCGTATCTGGCCAGTGCAGGTTAGGCGCGTTCACAAACTCCAGCACGTGACCGTTGCCTAAGTCGATGGTTTGCCCGCTTCTGACCGTCATGCTCTCAAAGGGCTGGTGAACCAAGTCCTTCAGAAACGTAATCGCGACTTTAGCGCCAACCACGACAGCGTTTGGAGCCAGCGCCAGCACGTCTTTAATCAGGCCGCTGTGGTCAGGCTCGGTGTGGCTCACCACGATGTAGTCAATCGTGGCTGGGTCGATTTCACCCTTGAGCACATCCAAATACAGCTCGCGAAATTTGGCGTGAGAGGTATCTACCAGGGCTGTTTTTTCGCCCTGAATAATAAAGGAGTTATAGGTGGTGCCGTTTTGTAGACCGAACTCGATATCGAAGCGATCGCGATCCCAGTCTTGCGATCGCAGTGTCGTTGTATTTTCGGCAATGCTCTCAACCTGCATTGACAGGCGCTTTTGAGCGGGCTCCTTTGTGCGTACAGCAGCAGCAACCATATACAGACCTCCTAAAACATCTTCTCTTAATCTTTAGCCACGTCAAACATCTGACATAGCATCAACTCATCTTAATCTTGAGTTTAGCAACAAAAATGTTGCTTAATTCTATTGTGCCGCATTTTAGCGATCTCGGCACCCTCAACCGAACAACGATTCGTAATGGAAAGCTTAATCTGCGCTTATGTTGTGGTGTGAAATTGACAGTCAAAGAGGGGATTTCGGCGCTGGAATCGGTGAATCAGTGACAGAGTGGAACTGAGGCTGCTTTAGAGAAGCTGACTTTCTGCGAGCCTAATAAACTGCTCACTTTGTGCGATCAAGATTTTGACTTCGGCTCTGGTAAGGCTTGTGCTCTCGTCAATGTTGTAGTCTGCCTGGGTGCGTTTATCTTGGGCGTTGATTCAGATCGCGATGGAATTTGACAGGAACAAGACCTGGCTTAGCGAATTCTTTGCCAAAGGCGGCGATGACTGCCGCATGGCTAGAAAATGAAAGCTCCTTTTGCCAAAGAAAGGCTTCGGCAATGGGAGATTCTGGAACAACAAATCAACAATGCCCAGAAAAAGGCCCTAATGTGTAAGTAATGGCCACCCGAAAAATCTCACCTCACACCGTAAACGACGCAACCAATAACAACCGGATGACACTGCCCGCATAACACTGTAAATCCCCTACGAGGAGCGTTGAAAAAAGGCCAAATGTGTACTGCCATAGCGTTTCTCCCGCAAAATCTCTAACCCAGCCGCCACGCTTTCAGGCAAATCACTAGGCTGCCAATGCCCCCCACCATATTCCACCGCAATTTCTCCCTCAGTCGTGAGCACACCCCGATCCATCACCCCACTCAACACCGCCTCATAAAGCCCCCCCGCATAAGGCGGATCAAAATAAATCAAATCAAAAGAACCGCTAACCGCCGTCACCGACCGCACCACATCCCCTTTCACTACCTCATACCGCTGCTCCGGCTTTGCCACCTTCTGCCAGTTTCCCTTCACCACCCGGCAAGCCGCCCCCGACTTCTCAATCCCTACCACCTCAGCCGCATCCCGACACAGCGCTTCTGCGCCCATTGCCCCGCTACCCGCACACAAATCCAACCACCGACACCCGCGCACTCGCCCCTGCCAAATGTTAAACAGCGCCTCCCGCACCCGCGCCGAAGTAGGCCGCGTCATTTCCCCTGGCAGCGTCTTAATTTCTCGATTCCCGTATATGCGGACAGCCAATACCTTGCCAAAACTTTTAACAACTGACACACCCTACTACGGTTAGCAACAAGATTGAAGAAGATATGGCAACCGCCGGATGCGGCGGTTGCCATGCCATTGAGCCTGCCAGACATAAGAGGGCTAGCAATCACTGTTGTGTAAAGCTAAGTGGCCAAAGCTATAAACGTAATCGAGCCCTGAGTGATTAACAGACGGATGGGTCTGTTATGAAGAAAAAACAGCCTAAAAACGAGGGAAATCCGTCTTAAGACACAGGCAAAAACACGGTTTCTGATGCTAATGGAAGAATGTTAACTTATGTTTCATGATACGCCTGAAAAGGAAGGGATACTTGCCGTTTTCTAACCAGCAAAGCTGTTTATGAGGCAACGGCGAGCCCAAATGTCTGGTTAAAACGGAATAGATATGCTGTTTTATAAATTTCTTTCTAACCTTTGGTTTTGCAAAAGCTACAGCAGCAAAATCATGTCGGTTGCTCTAGTTAGCGTAAATTTGCCTTGGCTAACACTCTTTTTCTTAATCATTACCCATCAAAATGACATTGCCTCTGACTTTCGCTGGCAGATGTTGATCTCTATTTTGATAGAAAGCGTAGTTGGCACAACAATCACCTTTTTTGCCATCAGGTCTCTACTTCAACCTATTCAAATAACAGCGCAAGCACTCCATAAATATCAAACAACCAAGCAACTACCTCAGCTCCCTACAGGCTATAGAGATACTGCGGGTATGCTTATGGCAAACGTTACTCATATTATCGGTCAGCTAGACAATCTAGTGCGATATTTTGAGTTCCACGACGAAACTACAGGACTCGCGAATCGAAAATTTTTTCAAGCGCAGTTAGAGAGACAAATCGAGAATCTTCACACGACCCAGGGCATCTCTGTTTTTGTGATTGATATTGACGGATTTAAGGGCGTTAACGCGCTGGGAAAAAGCGAGGTCGGCGATCAACTCTTGCAGGCAGTTGCCAAGAGACTGTCGGATAACTTTGGCCAAACTAGCTTTGTTGCTCGCTTAGGCAATGATGAGTTTGCACTATCTGTGGTTGAACCAGATGACTTAAAAGAGCAGTCATTCGAGATGACACAAGACATCCTCAATCTGCTCAGTCAGCCTTTCAACAACATCGTAGGACTTAAATCTCGTCAAATCACAGCTAGTGTGGGGGCCTGTCACTACCCAGCCGATGGTCAAAACGCTGCTCAACTGATTGCTAACGCCTATGCGGGGCTTCATCAGGCAAAACTCAAAGGTACTAACAAATACCAGTTCTACTATAGTGACATTTCTACAACCCTTCACAAGCGGTTGAGATTGGAAAATGATTTGAAAACAGCACTTGAAAGTAAGCAGCTATTTCTTCAGTATCAACCCCGCGTGGATTGCCGTACGGGTCAGATAACCGGCGTAGAGAGCCTAGTCAGATGGCAACACCCAGAACTTGGTCTCATTCCACCGGATGAATTTATCCCTGTTGCAGAAAGCACCAATCAAATTTTGCCTATTGGTGAGTGGGTTCTACGCACCGCCTGTCAGCAAAATAAGGCTTGGCAACAGGCAGGTCTTCCAGCCATTAATATTGCTGTCAACCTGTCTGCCAGACAACTGGATCAACCCGGACTGGTTGAGCTGGTGGAAAAAATATTGGTAGAAACCGACCTCGATGCCAAGTTTTTGGATGCAGAAGTGACAGAGAGCCTACTCATGGAGAATGTCAGTAACAGCTTATCGGTTCTGACTAGGCTTCATCAGCTAGGCATCACCTTGGCACTAGACGATTTTGGAACGGGGTATTCATCGTTGAACTATCTCAGAAAGTTTCCTTTCAATGTGCTCAAAATTGATCGCACCTTCACGCAGGATATGTTGACCAGCGTTGAGGCGAATAAAATCACCCAGGCAATTACAGCACTCGCAAGTGGGTTGGGAATGGAAACGGTTGCCGAAGGGGTTGAAACAGAAGCTCAGCTAGAAGAAATTAAGCGTCAGGGCTGTTACGAAATCCAAGGATATTATTTTAGTAAGCCACTTCCTGCCGAACATATCACGCACCTGTTGCAGCAGCCTTACCCTTTCCGGCAGCTGAGTCAGGGGGCTCTCAACACCCAACCTCAGCCTATCTCCGCCTAGCCACAAACGCTTATTCTGCTTTCACGTATCTGAAAGCAGATACGTGCACCAATCACTCCAGCCTCCAGGATAAAGCTTGTGCATCGGATGACCTGCAGCCACTAAGGAAAATAAATTTACGCAGGCCGTGACGCCTGAACCGCAATACACCATCACCTCATCAGTGGGGCTAACCCCAACACTTGCCCAGTGCTCAGATAGCGCATCCGCATCCTTCAAAAAGCCCGCTTCCGTAGTGATCTCTTTCCAAAAGGCGTTGGCTGAACCCGGCACGCTGCCCGCAATCGGATCGATGGGTTCTACTTCCCCTCGCCAGCGCTCGGGCGAGCGCGAATCAACCAGCACCGTGCCCGCACCCCGTTGCCGCACCTGCTCAATATCCACCGTCCAGTTTGACTGAACCCTGGGCACAAACTCACTCACCCTAGCCGTTGGCACCGCTTTGCTCATAGGCAAGTTGGCCCTGCGCCATGCTCCAATCCCACCATCTAAAATAGCGACCCGCTCGTGGCCAAGATAGCGCAGCATCCACCACAAACGAGCCGCAAAAGCAAAGCGAGAATCATCGTAAATCACCACCTGAGTGGGCAGCTCAGAAGAGATTCCCAAAGCACTCAGCTTTTGAACCAGGCTAGGCCAGTCAGGGAGGGGATGCCGCCCGCCATGAGCCTGCACAGCGCTAGATAAATCTTGATTGAGATCTAGATAGTGTGCACCAGGGATATGCCCTGCTTGATATTGACTGCGGCCTAGATGCGGTTCGGGCAACGAAAATCGGGTATCGATAATGACTAAATCGGGGCGCTCTAGCTGTTGGATTAGATCTTGAACAGAGATGAGATAGGAAGATGCTGACATAGAATTCTCCTTGCTTGATTCAATGACACCTAACGCTTGCTGCTTCCAGCGCGATCGCCAAGGGCCTGTTGGCAACAAATCAGAGGTTTGTTGTTCTTTAGCACGGCGTGCCAAAATCTCTTTTGCCGTAGAACAAAGGCTCGGGTCACGGTAAGGCACAGCAGCTCTGGTTTGCAAATGCTCTTTTTCCTGCTGAGAAAGTTCTTGCTGAGAAAGTTTCTGTTGAGAAAGTTTCTGTTGAGAAAGGAGCGGTCGTTTTTGCTGATGAGATGACCAACGTGCGATGGTCCCCGGCCACTTACGCGCAGCGGTGCGCAAAGAGCCCACCGACAAACCCGATTGCATCAGGGCACTGCGTACGGCAGCGGCACAAGAGTAGGTCACCAGTTCACCACCGGCTGGCGAGAGACACTTTGCCACAAGCGAGAGAAATTCTGCGGTCCATAGCTGAGGGCAGTGGGGCGGTGAAAACGGATCGAGAAAGATTACATCGGCCTGCCACTGCTCAGCAACCAACGGCTGAATTTGCTGGCGGGCATCTCCGAGTAATAGTTGAACGCTGAGGTTGTTGCTTTTAACCGTAAGATGAGATGAGATCGTCTTTAATACATCTTGCACAGGCGAAGAATACGGTTGAATAAGGTTGTGAGCGATCGCGCTTTTGGCCACCTCAATATCAATCTCTAAAGCCTTCACCTCTATCAAACAGTCAGGATTGACGGCCCAAATAGCTTCTATGGCTGCCCCTGTGTTGTACCCCAAGCCGTAGCACACATCTAAAATTTTTAAGGACTGACCTGCAGGCAAGGCCTGCGCACGTTGCGCTAGCTGCACAGCCTTGATGTAGGTTTCCTGCGCCTCGCGGCAGGCTCCCTCACGGCTATGGAACCACTCTCCAAAGCTCTCTGAGTAGAACGTACTCGAACCATCCGCTGTCTTAACAGGTATAAACATGTGGCTACCTTGCCCTGATATTTTCAGCGGCGAGTGCAGCTGTTTTCTCAATTCGTTGCTTTCTCGTATCTGCTTTCTTTGCCATTTTTATCCATTGCAAAATACCTTTCTTTGCAGAAGCACTAAAGGCCTCAAAGTTTGCTTTTGCCATTGGGGTCTTTGATAGCTGCTGAGCCAAATCATCCGGGATAATTAGCGCTTCAACATCATCTAAAAATGTCCACATACCGTTGGCTTTGGCAATATCAATTTTAGCTTGACCAGAGGGCCTCATCAGTCCGCGGCTCAGCAGCTTTTGCACACGTGTTTTATTGAGCTTAGACCATACGCTTTTGGGTTTGCGCGGAGACAGCAGAACTTGGGTGCGATTGTTATCCAACTTACGTGGCACACTATCAATCCAACCAAAGCACAACGCCTCCTCCACAATGTCATCATAGGATACGTATTTATTGCTCACGTGTTTTTTATACGTCACCAGCCAAATGCTTTCTGCTTGCTCATGATGTTCATTTAGCCAATCTCGCAACACCCTGCGGCTAATCACTTCAATCTGCGCGTAGTCATCCTTGTTGTTCTTCATAGTTACAGCACATCATAGTCACAACACAGAAGATTTCTAACAATCGCCAGCCCCACTTTTGCGTAAAGTCATTTATTTAAGCGATCGCAGCCCGCAGTTACCTTGAGATTTCATTGTTGATTCATTCCCATTGAATGGAATGCGGAAGCTAGCGGCCTATCTTTTCACGAATTCGATTCGCCAGCATACCAGCTTCGGGAATACCCAAAACAACGGTGAGGAGCGCAAAGGTGACAGCGCCGATGGTCCCTGCCACACTCATTAAAACAAGGTTCGTCAAGAAGCCATCTGAGCCGATGATGCTGGCCAGTCCGCCGAGGGTGAGCCAGCAAGATATGCCGCTGACAATGCTGGCCGCTGCAATGGTGAAAATTGTCCGCGCCCAATCGATGAAAGGCAATCCGCCAATTTTGCGATCTAATAGTATGGTCATCGCCACTAAAGAGACAATATTGACGCCGATAGTGGCTGCTACCAGACCGGCTGGCCCCATTAGGTTAAACAAAATATAGTCCAATAGGGCATTAACGCCGATGTTAACAACGCTGATTCTAAAGGGAGTTTGCCCATCGCCCAAAGCATAGAAAACGCGCACCATCACGTCTCGGGCGAGGTAAACGAACATGCCAACGCCGTAGGCAATCAGGATAGTTGTCACGAGGCGAACCGCATCTTCATTAAAGTTGCCGCGCTTATATACAACGGTGACGATGGGCTGAGCCAAGGTGATAATCAGCGCGCTCATAGGTAGCATGGTGAGCGCCACGAGAACAAGACTTTGGCGAATGCGCTGTTTGAGTTCGGGCCACTGGTCAGGGTCGGCAAGGCGAGAGAAGATGGGGAAGAAGGGAACGAGAATAATGTTGGAGACAATGCCGAGGGGCGTTTGCACGAGCAGATTGGCAAACCCGAGGGCCGCGAGAGTGCCGGGGACAAAAGCAGCAAAGAACAAATCAGTGTAGACATTGATTTGCATGGTGCCGGAGGAGAAGGTGGCGGGGCCGAGTACCTTCAGCACATCTTTTACGCCAGGGTCGTTAACGTTAAAGCGCAGGCGTAGCCTGCCGAGTCCTGATTTCCAGAGGGCAGGCACTTGCACCAGCCATTGCAAAATTGCGCCTGCAAGGGAGCCAAAGGCGAGCACCGCGCCGCCAATCATAATGTTGTTGGGGTTGCTGATGTCGCCGCCGGTGAGCAGCCAGAAAACGCCAAGGCCAATAATGACGGCAGTGCTAGAAATCAAAGGGCTAATGGAGGGAAGCCAGTACTGATCGTCAGCGTTGAGGGTACCGAATCCAATGCCAATGAAACAGGCAAATACGGTAATAGGTGCCATAATGCGCAACTGCAAGATGGCAATTTGGCGGCTTACTTCACCCACATCGGTGGCTAAAAAGCCGCGCCCCAGCAAATCGATAATTGGCCCGGCGAAAATGAACATGGCAATGCTCACGATCACCAAGCCAATGCCCACCACGGTAGTGACGGTTTCAACGATGGGGGCAATGTCTTCTTTTTTGCGTTTGGAGACGGCGCTGACAATGGCGCTATGGAAAGGGCCGTTGATGCCGCCGAGAAGAATGAGCAAAAAGCCGGGGATGACGTAGGAGATGCCGTAGGCGTCAGTGACGGGGCCAGTGCCAAAGGCCGCCGCGATCGCAGTTTCTCTCAGCAGTCCAAAAACCTTACTTAGCAAGGTGGCCGCTGCCACAATACCTGCAATATTCGCGAGCGATCGCTTTCCCAAAACCCAGTCCTTCTAAAGAATTAAGCTAAATAGCCAACAACTATTTAATCACTCAGCGCACGTTAATTACCTAGCGGACGGCAGCGCGTAGCCAACTGCTGAGGGCATCGACGGCAATCGTGAGCAGAATAAAAACGGTAAGGGTTGCCGCCAGCGCGCTGTAGTCAAAGCTGCTGAGCTGTTCGGTGAGCAATCTGCCCAGGCCGCCTGCACCGACGAGACCGACGATGACGGTTTCACGCAGGCACACTTCCCAACGGTAGAGAATGTAGGCCAAAAAGCGAGTAAGATTCGCCGGGAGAATGCCATAGAAGATGAGTGCACCAGGGGTGGCTCCAAGCGATCGCAATCCCCTCACTGGCCCCTCCGGTAAGTTCTCATTTACCTCTGCCATCAGCCGTCCCAAAATTCCAAAGTTATGAATGGCCAGAGCGATCGCCCCCGGCAACAAACTTGGAAACATGCTGTACAAAATAACCAGCGCCAGAATCGGTGCGGGAATCGCTCTGGCCACAAGGAGTATGAGACGCGAAAGGAGCATCGCAATGTGACCCATACTCCAGCGCTTAGGTTCGCCGACGGTGCGCAGTAGTCCACCAGGAAGCAGGAAGTTTTGAGCGGCGGGAAAGGAGAAAAGGATGCCAAAGAGACCTGCAAGCGTGATGGCCAGCACCGACATCGCCACGGTTTGCAGCGCGATGGGAATGAGTGAAAAAGAGAAATTTGGTAGGACTTGAGCGGGGGTGAGCTGAGGGATGAATTCTGTAAGGAGCGATCGCGCTCTACCCCAGCGACTCCAGTCAATGTCTAAATAAGCAAAGCTAAAAACCACTGAAAGAACAAGCAGGGCGCAGGCTATCCAAATCAGTCGATGCCGAGCCTGCTGATTTGACGGCTGCTGATTCGTGGAACGAGCGGTTTTAAGCCCTAACTCCATCCGACTCACAAACCCCAGCTTGCGCCTGAGCCATCCACTGCCATAATCAACTGCTCCGTTGAGCAATATCAGCGCATAGAAGCCTGTCCACATTTGCTCGTAGCGCAAAGACTGCAAGCTTAAAAAGATTTCGTAGCCGAGTCCGCCTGCGCCAATGATGCCGAGAACGGCAGCCGAACGCAATGAACACTCAAAGCGGTAGAACCCGTAAGAGATTAGGTTCGGCAAGGCTTGAGGCAAGAGACCGTAGGTAAAGGCAATGGACGGATGAACGCCACTGCATATCAGTGCGTTTAAAGGCTCTGTCGGCGTTTCATCGATAATGTCAGAAAAGACTTTGGCGGTGATGGCACCGAAGGGAATGGCGATCGCCAATACGCCCACCATCGGATCCAGTCCTAATATATTCAGCAGCAGCAAACCCCAAATCAACTCATGAATGGCCCGAGGAACCGTCAACAGTCCTCGCAATGCACCCCAACAAAGCGCTCCGATGCGGCCCGGAAAACAGACTTTCCACCATATCCCTGAGCAGGCAATTCCCAGCACTAAGCCAACAATTAGACTCAACGCTGTTCCGCACACGGCAAAGGCAAAAGTCGTCACCGTTGCAGCCGCAATAATGCGAATAAAATCTGAGTTCAGCGCTGGGTGAACCATTGCTGTGATGAATTCCCCAATTTGTGGCAAACCGCCCCAGTTAATGATGGGTTCGCGGCCAATGCCAGACAACCACAGCGCCCAGAAGATGAGACCTATCCAAATCAGTAAGGCGGTTTGAGGCTGGGAGAGTCTTGGCCGAGATGGCCGATGGGTGCTTGATTTCTGATCGAGTTGGCCTTTACTGAGCGACATATGTTTCTAGCTCGTAAAGGCTATCGAGCTGTTGATCGCTTACATCGTCACTAGGCAAATCGAACGCAATTTGGCCTTGGCGGAGACCGATAATGCGATCGCAATACGCCCTCGCCAAATCCACATCATGCAAACTCACCAGCAGCGTTCGATTCTCTCCTAACGCTCGCAGCTGTTTCATCACATCATGAGCACGGGCTGGATCAACACTTGCCACCGGTTCATCCGCCAGTACAATTGCTGGATCTTGCACCAACACTCTTGCTAGGGCCACCCGCTGCTGTTGTCCGCCGCTGAGCTTATCGGTACGCACATGCAGTTTGTCGCCAATGCCGAGCTGATCGAGTGTTTTTTTGGCAGTACTCACTTGCTGTGGCCAAACCAATGACCATAAGGCTTTCCAAAACGGCCAGCGCCCTAAGTGGCCTGCGTTTACGTTGTGAATAACGCTCAGGTTGTTGACTAGGTTGTGTTGCTGGTAAATAGTGCCGACTTGGCGCTGGATTTTGCGGCGTTGGCCAGACGGGAGCATGGAGAGCGATCGCCCCAAAACCAAAACTTCTCCGGTTGTCGGATACTGCGACCCATTCAATAAACTCAGCAGCGTGCTTTTTCCGGCGCCGCTGGGGCCAACCAAGGCCACCTTTTCTCCTGCATTGATTTGCAAGTTTACTGACTGCAAGGCCAGAACCGCATTCGCCATCCCTGATCTGAACTGGCAGGTCACGTTTTTAAGCGTCAGCACAGAAGCAGTCATGACAAAGATAAACCCAAAAGGGCAAGGTTAAGCAGCTCAGGCTCCCTATCCTATCGCGCCAGCTACTTTATTCTGCCAACTTCGCGGCCTACTGCTTCGAGTGGCGCATAGTTATCGTTTTCGGTTTCAATAAACTTATCTGCCCCAAACAAATCCAAAATCTCCGCCTGTTCGGGATCGCTGGCATCTAATGCCAGAAACGCCGCCTGAATCTTGTTGGTGAAGCCTTCACCGTAGCGTTCATTCAACGCTTCGCTGTTCACTACCCAGTGATAGTTATAGTACGAAGGCGTTTGCCAGATAGCCTGCACTTTGCTCTCATCGACTTCTCCTGCTTCTAGCCTATCGAGCCAAACCTGCTCATTTAATGCGCCCACCTCATAGCTGCCTGAAGTCACAAGCTTGATGGTGGCATCGTGGGAACCCGAAAATCCAGGTTCACCTTTAAAATCGCTCAGGGCTACGCCTGCTTCAGTCAAGAAGTACTGCGGCATCAGTCGCCCAGAGGTAGAAGATTCTGAACCGAAGGTAAAGGTTTTGCCTTTAAGCGCGGCTAAGTCTTCGTTGGTATCGATAGCAGGTAGCTCAGTGTTAACGTTGGCAATAAAAACGCTGTGGAAAGCTTCGTCAATGTCTCGCTGGGCGATAGCCTCTGCCCCAGGCACTAGCAAGCGTGACTGAATCCCTGTAACGCCACCAAACCAAACCAAGTCCAAATCTCCCACCTTGAAGGCGGTCACCGCTGCAGCATAGTCAGTCACCGGTTGATACTCTACGGGAACGCCTAGTTCAGCGCTCAAGTAGTCTGCTAGCTTTCCGTAGAGGCGCTGTAATTTCTCGGGGTCTTGGTCTGGAATTGCACCTACAGTCAGCGGCTCAGCCAGCGCTTCAGCCGATGAAGCGGATGCATTTTCTTGTGGAGCTGTGGACGTTGTTTCCGCTGAGCAGCCTACCATTGCAACGACGGCTAAGCTGCACATGGCGGATATTATGGAACGCCTTGAGAGGAAAGTTAAACGTCTCATCCAGAAAACCACTGAGAAAATTGAAGGAATCTGAGAGTATCAAGTTTTGCAAGCCAGAGCAACAAGCCAAAGCAATGAGTATTTCCGCTAGCGAATGGTTCTATCCCTATCCTGATCTCATCCCAGGCGTTTTGATTAAACGGTACAAGCGTTTTCTGGCGGATATTGAGCTGGAATCCGGCGACGTAATCACCGCTCACTGCCCAAATACTGGCCCCATGACCGGGGTATGCCATATCGGTAATCCGGTCATGGTTTCGCGCAGCGACAATCCTAAACGCAAGCTGGCCTACACCTGGGAACTGATTGCCGTAGAGTCAGCACTTGCTGACGGTGAGCAGGTTTGGGTGGGCATTAACACCGCCATGCCAAACCGGGTCGTGAAATCAGCCCTACAGAGCCATCTCTTTCCAACGCTGGGGGCTTACGACACCATCCGCTCAGAAGTGCCTTATGGGGAAGGGGCATTTTCTCCCAAAAAGTCATCTAAAGCGGGTTCTAAAGGCAAAAGCGCAGCCCAAACAACAACTAAAACCAAACGCAGCCGCATCGATTTTTTGCTCTCAGGCACACCTGACGAGAAACCCATTTATCTGGAGGTAAAAAATACAACCTGGACATGCGGCAGGCGAGCGCTGTTTCCAGACTGTGTAACCACACGGGGGCAAAAACACCTAAAGGAACTGATTGCCCTGGCAAAAACAGCACGCCCGGTCATGGTGTATTTCATTAATCGCGGAGATTGCGATGAGTTTTCCCCAGGTGATCACGCCGACCCAACCTACGGCAAACTGCTGCGCCAAGCAGCCGCTGCAGGCGTCGAAATTTTGCCTTGTCGTTTTCAAATTCAGCCATCTGGCATTAAATACCTCGGATTGGCCAACCCGATACTAAATGATGTTGGCACGGATAAGCCTTGCGAAATATGAACTTGAGCGAAAGACTCTAAACCAATCTTTGCTGTAGGCATAGCTTCACCAGCTTTCCTCGCGCTGTTAATCTCGCACTACAAATTTGGTCCACTTTTTATCTTTCGGACAAAATCTAGTCGAGTTATCCACTGATCCCGCAGAAGTTTTCCACAGGAGCAGGCAAGTTTTCCACAGCTTTTAACGAAATCTCAATAGCTTCGCAGATTTTGGGGAATCGACATTTATAACACCCTCAAAAATGAGAATATTGGGTTTTATTGTAAAGTTATAAAACGAAAGGGGCTTCAAAAGCCTATTCTCTCGTTCCAGAAAGGTGACAGCGCAGTGGATTTCCAACTGTTTTTATCATTGACAAACCCCACCCTTCTGCCGGCAATATACTCCAACACCTGTCCCGCCGCGCAGGACTATTCCTGGAGACCTTAAATGCCGCTAACCGTAAGTATCCTGGCTGAAATTCCCGAAGAATTGCACGAGTCTCTCAAGACTTTTATAGAGACCCATCCTGCATGGGATCAAGACCGGGTATACGCTGCGGCGCTGTCTTTGTTTTTACTTCAGAACGGGCAGAGCCAAGGCGATCGCACCCCTTCTCGTGTATACCTGGATACATTATTCAACTGCGCTCATTAAGTTCACCGAACAACTGCTAGCTACGGCGTCTTTGAAAAATCAACATTTCTAGCTATTGACATCTGTATAGTTCTCTCACAGGCCAATAGTTTGGGTATAGTGGAGTTGTCGTAACAAAAAATTCACAACTCATGTCTGCCAATCCTGCTGATAGGGCATCACCTAATACGGTGGCTCATCGGACGGCGACGCAGGATTCTTTGCTACTTAGAGAAGTATTCCAGAGTATTAGCGCGCAAAGCTGCCCGAAAACCTACAACTTCCATATGCATACCAACTGCTCGGATGGGCAGCTGACGCCTGCAGAATTGATGACTCAGGCTGTTGATATTGGACTGCGTGGGATTTCGATTACAGACCACCACAATCTCAAGGGCTACCGAAAAGCTCGGCAGTGGATGGAAGACTGGCGCTGGCAAAACCCTTCTAGTTGGAGTCGTCGACGTGACCCCAACCGAAAGTCGCTACCTAAACTATGGACAGGCATAGAGATTACGTCCCTACTGGCCGATACAGACGTGCATATTCTGGGATACGCGTTTCGTGCCAACGATGACGTTATGGCACCCTACATTCAAGGCTACGCGCCCAGAGGTGAAGACCGTTATGCCGAGAGGGTAATCGCAGCTATCCAAGCAGCCGGTGGCATTGCAGTGTTAGCTCATCCCGTGCGCTATCGCACCGATGAAGTGACCCTGATTCGTGCAGCTGCCAAGTTGGGCATCGATGGCGTTGAAACTTACTACGCATACGACAATCCTAAAGTGTGGCGACCTAGCCCAGACAAAACTGAACGGGTGCAGGTGTTAGCTGAGGCGCATAATCTGCTGAGTAGCTGTGGAACCGATACCCATGGCAAGGTGTTAACAAGACGACTCTAGGCCTTCAGCGGGACTCGCAATATCAGCCAATAGAAAAGCCACCTTGTCGGGTGGCTTGGGATCAGGAATTCGCATAGGTAGGCATAAAATTGTCAGACAGCGGCATAGGACATAAGCGCAATAAAGGCTGCACAACCAGCGACAAGAGTGAGTCCTAAACCTAATGATTGACCAAGGCCTTTTCTAGCAACTTTCATGGCTTTGCAGGGCGTTTAAGCCTTCAGTAAGGTTTCCAATATCACCATAAGACAGTGATCCCCGCGATCCTGAGTTTCCGCAATATCGCGCAAACAAAGTTGACAATGCTTAAAAATAAGTAGATGTGCCGATGGCAGTTATGACGCCGTGTCTTCAGAGGGTGTCTCAGGGAGATTCTCTACGCAGCCTTCTGGCCCATAAATCACATCGACATTTACCTGATATAGGGTCGGCACCTCCGGGGGCTCAAATTCCTCATAATCCAGGGTGCTCAATGCCAAGCTATTGAGAGAGCCATAACCCGTACTCTTCAGCATTTCAATACTCTCTCGGGTACCGTCTGGATTAACTAATACCCCAATGAGACCATTGACCGGGGCAACCTTTCGGCAAGCTTTAAAGCCAGAGTCGATAACCATTTCTGTCGTACCGACAGCAACCTGTTCTTTTCCCTCAGCAGTGCTATTTAACCAGGCTTGGAGATTCTCTTGCGCCTCTTCATCAGATACGCCTACCGCACTATATATTTTGCTGCCTTTCAGCAGGCGAGCCGGGTCGCCATCGGCAGGGGCTGCCGCAATCACATCTGCATCATCTTCCACTGGAATTAGCGTAGCACCCGATTCTCCAGTGGGCGGCGTACCCACGCTCGCTTCGCTGTTTGTCGGATCTTCCGTCGGATTAACCGCGATGCCGGCCCCTTCTGTGCCCCTTAAAATTTCGCTCAGAGAGATGCCATTTGGAACGCCATTGGACGGGTTTTCATCAGAAGCCGCGCTGTTTTCGCTCGAACCGTTTGCCGCATCGTTCCCTGGGACGGTTGGCTCTAAAACAGAAATCCCGTTTCGATCGATTCTTCTAACAGGCGCCGCCCCTTCTCCTGAATTAAGCTCAGGTTCTGGTGGGGGAGTGGCGATGTAGGGGGTTCTGGCTGGGGCCGGTGACGGTAACCCTGTTTCGCCGACGGGGAAATTCAGCTTAAACGGCGTGGGTTGAACAGTGCGGTTAGGGATAGTTTGGCCAATTCGAGGCAGCGACCGGGTTTGGCCAAGACTCGGAGACGGGATGGGCCGAGAGGGAATGGAGGGACGCTTGGTAATTCTGCGATTATTTGGGAAAGAGGGCAGACCGGACGGAAGGGGTAGGCTGCTAAGCCCAGTAGTAGTGGGCGAACGACGCGGTTGGGCAAAGCTGGGCAAGCGATTTTGCTCGGCTGGCGAAAGCTGCAAAATCGGCACAATGGTTTCTTCAGGGTTCGCTTCTAGGTTCTCTTTGGTAAGGGCATCAAAGGAAACATTCAAACGAGGGCCTGCGGCGATTAGCGCAGCATGGGCACCGACAGAAAGTAATACGCCAACGCCAGTGGGGGTAATGACCTGAGCGAGCTTAATAAAGGGGCCCATTGCTGATTTTAGGCGGTCTAGGTTTAGGCGATTTGGGGTAGCCATAGTTTAAGTGCGATGCAGTTGAATGCGATGCAGTTGAATGCGATGCAAAGGTCTGAAGGCGAAGGTTTGCTTTGGGGTTAAGGCGTTGGAGCTGCTCCGAGCAAAGTGATCATTCAAAAGCTGGAGGGAAGCCGTCCATGATTACAAGCAATCCCTAAAAGCGTAAGTGATCTCTGTAAAGGGGATGATAGCGAGATATGCCAGTTAGCAGCCTGCTGACTGTGCGGGCTCGGCTATGCGCCTCTTCCTAGGTCTTATGTACCTCTTTCTAAGTCTTATGTACCTCTTCCGTAAGTCTATAGATTATCAATTACCTAATATTAAGTACCCGATATTCTAAGCGCTACACTATGGTGCAATCCGCCCGTTGCACAATCAGTAACGAAAAATAAGGAAGTTGTAATTTAGGGTGGTTTTGCAAGCCGGCAAATACTTTTTCTTCCGTTCGAGTTGCATTTTCAATCACAATGCTGCGCTCTAGCAGACCGTGGCGCTGCAATATGTCCCACACTTGTGGGTAAACGCTGCTGACCTTCATCAGAACCACAACATCGGCCCAGCTTAAGGCTGTTTCTAAAGCATTCGGTGTCGAGGGGACATCGCCAGAAGATTGAGCGGCAGAAAGCTGAGCGGCAGCAGGCTGAGCGGCAGCAGGCTGAGACCGATTAAAGCTATATAGCGCAGGCACAATAGCGAGTTTGTCTGATTGACAGGTCAGTGGAATGCGAGCCGCTGCCGCTGCTGCCATAGGGGAAGAAATACCTGCGATCGCACTCACAGTCACCGTCCGATTTAGGGTTTGCACGGCCTGCGCCAGATAAGTAAACGTGCCATAAAAGCTCACATCGCCTTCGCAGGCAAAGGCCACATCGCCTGTTTTTAGGTAGGGCAAGACGGTCTGGGCCGCTTTTTGCCAAGCCGCCGAGAGCTGCTGCTCATCTAATACGTAAGGGAATGTCAGCGGCAGGCGAACTTGCTCAGGGCGCAACCAGGGTTCAATAATGCGCTCAGCAACACCGGTTTTGCCATTGAGGCCCGCTGGGAAAGCGACGACAGGAGAGGCCTGCAGTCGCTTGAGTGCTTTAACCGTAATCAACTCTGGATCGCCGGGGCCAACGCCAAGGCCATAGAGCGTGCCATAGGGCGCAGGGAGGCATGGCGATGCTTTCGATGAAGATTCGGGGACTAAAATGAAGATTCGGGGGCTAAACAGATCGGTAAGATAACACTACTTAACGGGGATTTTGAGTGTGAACTCAGTTCCCTGGCCCAACGTAGAGTCGATATCTATGGTGCCACCATGCTTTTCCACGATGATTTGATAGGCGATCGCCAGTCCTAATCCTGTTCCTTGGCCCACAGCTTTAGTCGTAAATAGATTCTCAAATGCCTTCTGTTGGGTTGCTGCTGTCATCCCTGTGCCATTGTCTTTGATTTTGACAATGGCCATTTCGCCACCGTCAGACAGTTGAGTAGATACCGTAATTTGATTGGGCTGTGCTTTAAGCAATTCAAAGGTTTTGTCTTTACTCGCCTCATCAAGGGCATCAACAGCATTGGCCAGTAAATTCATAAATACCTGATTGAGCTGCCCCGGAAAGCAAAAGATAGACGGCATTTGTTCGTCGTAGTGCTTCACGATTTCAATCGCAGGGCGATATTCATTGGCTTTGAGACGATGCCTGAGAATGAGCAACGTGCTATCGAGGCCTGCTTGGAGGGCAAACGTAATTTTGTGCTCTTGATCAGATCTGGAGAACGTTCTGAGGCTCGTGCTGATATCGCGGATGCGCTTAATGCCTTCACCCATGGAGTGCAGCAGCTTAGGCAAGTCTGCGCAGATATAGTCCAAATCAATGTCTTCGATCTCGGCGGCAATGGCTTCCCCTGGATTGGGCAAAGCCTTTCGGTAAAGCTCAATTAACCCAATAAGGTCTGTGACGTAGTCTTGAGCTGGTCTCAAGTTACCGGATAAAAAACCGACCGGATTGTTCATCTCATGGGCAATGCCAGCGATCAAGTTTCCGAGGGCAGACATTTTTTCTTGCTGAACGAGCTGCACTTGGGACTGCTGTAATTGCTGTACAGCAGCTGTGAGTTCTACGGTTTGCCGTTCCAGCTTTTGGTTCATCTCTTGCAGCGCTATTTCAGCTTGCTTGCGCTCAGTGATGTCTTGATAAGTGCCCAAGATGCCGATGACTTTGCCCTCACCGTTATGCAGAGGGACTTTATTGGTTTCTAGCCAAGCCTGTTTCCCATCCGCTTGCAGCTGAGGTTCTACAATACCGATTTCAGCGTGATCAGCTAGCATGACCCGGCGATCGCACGCCCTGTAAAAATCTGCCTCCTTCTTTTCCCAAGGCATGTCGTAGTCTGTTTGCCCGATGATGTTGTCAGGTGTATTAAGGCCAGCATCTTCTGCAAAGTTACGATTGCAGCCTAGGAAGGTAGAGTTTCGATCCTTCCAAAAGATTGCTTCTGGCAGCGTATCCATCACGAGCTGCAAGCGCTGTCTGGCCTCTTGCAGTTCATTTTCAACTTGTGCACGTCGCAGCATTTCTTGGGCGTGGACTTTTTTCAAATCCGCTATTTCTGCTTGCAGCTGCGTTAAACGTGCTTCTAGCACAGCGCCGTTTTGGGTAGCGCTCGTTTCTAGTTGATGATCTATTCGCATAGCTTTACCTAATCTTTGCAAAAGGACTGCTATTCAAATTTCACCAATCGACCAAGTGCATCAACATCCGCATTAACACGCTATTAGCGCATGAAGGATGTTCTAAGTTCCATTCCCACAAGGTTATTTACAACGATTCTTCAGTGTCTAAACAGATACAGCAGATTTAAGCATTTTTGCCGTATTCAGTATTTACTTGCCCGATATTCTCCTAAATATCTCGAACGGCCCATAATATCTCGAACGACCCATAAGCCTAGACCTACCATGACTAGCAACGTATCGGTTTCCCATAAGCTCGCTCACTACTTTGATTTCTCAGACCTTCAGACAAGCTGGCGCACCGAAATTCTCGCTGGCTTCACGACGTTCATCACCATGGCGTACATCCTGGTGGTGAATCCGGCCATTCTGTCGAATGCGATCTTTCTGACCGAGCCGGGAGATTTATTCCCAGAGTTGGCCATTGCGACGGCGCTGTCTGCGGGAATCGCAACGGCGATTATGGGCTTTTATGCCAAGCTGCCCTTTGGCCTCGCACCGGGAATGGGCATCAATGCGTACTTTGCCTTTGCTGTAGTGCTGGGCCTGGGCGTAGACTGGCGCGCAGCATTGGGAGCCGTCTTCATTGAAGGGCTGATTTTTATTGCGCTGACGGTGACAAAGGTGCGATCGCAAATCATCGCCACCATCCCAGAGTGCATTAAGCACGCCACGACTGCGGGAATTGGTCTATTCATTGCCTACATTGCACTGAAAGGGGCAGGGCTGATTGTCAGCGATGAGGCCACGTTCACCACGCTGGGAAATTTGCGAACTGGGCAAAGTGCGGTGGTGCTGTTAGGGCTGGCAGTGACAGCAGCCTTGGTCGCACGGCGCGTTGTTGGTGCGTTGCTGTGGGGGATTTTGGCAACGGCTATTTTTGCTTGGGGCTTTGGTTTAGCCGCGTTGCCAGAAGGTGTGATGGCGGTGCCTAGCTTTCCTTCAAATCTGTTTGGTCAAGCATTTACAGGGTTAGGGATGCTATCAAATATCAGCTTCTTAGAGGTTGTCAGCATCGTTTTTGTGCTGCTGTTTGTCGATTTGTTCGATACGATCGGTACGCTGACGGGCCTGGGCGCAAAGTCTGGCTACATTGATGATCAAGGGCGGTTCCCTGGCGTAGAAAAAGCCTTGATGGCCGATGCGGTGGGCACAACAGCAGGGGCGGTAGTGGGCACCTCTACCGTAACCACCTACATCGAGTCGGCAGCAGGGATTTCTGAAGGGGGACGTAGTGGCTTTACAGCGGTGGTAGTGGCGCTGCTGTTTTTGGTATCTCTTTTGTTCACGCCGCTGTTAGCAGGGATTCCGGCCTTTGCCTCAGCGCCCGCTTTGATCATTGTCGGGAGCCTAATGATGAGCGGCGTGCGCAATATTAATTGGGACGATCCGGCTGAGGCGATCGCCGCGTTCCTCACCATTATCATCATGCCCCTGAGCTTCTCCATTGCAGAAGGCATTGCTATGGGCCTGATTTCCTACCCACTTATCAAGTTGTTTCAAGGTAAAGGCAAAGACGTCAGTGTAGGGCTGTGGATTTTAGCGGCAGTCTTTATCGCAAGATACGCTCTGAGCTAAGTCTCCTGGGCTAAGTCTTCTGGGCTAAGTCTTCTGGGCTAAGTCTTCTGGGCTGATCCCCCTGAGTGGATCCCCCTGAGCGGATGCTCAAAAATCAACCATCCTTAACAGCTCACAATCTCCAGCTGCTCATAATCACAATAGACTGCGCAGGAAATCAGCTTTCCAGCACTTTCTTTTCGGCTTTCGATGAAGTGCTTTTTATTGGTTGATCCAAATCTTGCACTTGGCCTAGCTTTTTATCGACTATGCCCTGGCTCGTTTTCTCTAATTTTTCGAGCTTTCGAGAAGGCTTTCTCGCGCCCGACAGCATTTTCATTAGCTTGGGTGTGGGATCGTGCAAAAGAAACGTTAGCTGCCGCCCTGCTTGCCAATCGCGCTCACCCAAAACCAGCTCCAGCTTTCCGTTTTGCTCCACGGCCAGCGGCAGCATTTCACCATTGCGAATGAGCTTATTAATTTGCGCTCTTTGATCCTCCAACTCATCGCTAGTAAATTCGTAAGTGGCCCTTTCAAAGGCATCATCCACAATGTAGGTATTCCACTGTTTTACAGGGAATCGAGGCGTGCGCAACTCTCCGCGATTCTCAGGGTCGGCCTCTTCTGAGCGAGGCAGAGCCGCAACTACACGGGGCGGCTGAAACTCTTCCTGAGCACGTTGGGCAACGACCGAGTTCACCTCGCCATTATTCGTAATTGCCAAAAACGTACCAATAGAGGCGATGCCGGCCTCCTCTAAAAATTCAGCATTGAGCGCAGAGCCTACATACGCCTGAAATCCTTTTTCCCGAGCTCTCTCACAGGCTTTTTCGTCAGTGTCAATCAGCACTACCGTTTCACCGCGCTGCTTAAACAGATTCCCAATCATCAATCCCAACTCATTGCAGCCCACAATGACCAAGCCTGTAGCGCTGCTAGAGGTGACACCCAGCATCTGTGCTACGCTACGCGCCGTCAGCCCTTGGGCAAACACAGTCACAATAATGGTAAGAAACACCAGCGCCTTAATTGAGTCGCCACCGTTGATCCCGCGTTCGGTGAGCAAAATAGCGAACAGTGAAGCCACTGACGCCGAGACGATACCACGCGGTGATATCCAGCTCATGAATGCCTTCTGTCGCCAGTTCAGGTCACTGTTCCAAGTGCAGGTTAAAACGTTTAGAGGGCGCACCACAAACATCAGCACCAGCACCGTGAGAATAGATCCAGGTCCTAGCTCGAACATACTGGCAATAGATAAATCTGCCGCCAGCAGAATGAACAACACCGACACCGAAAAGACTGTAAGCTGGCCTTTAAACCGGCGCAGCAGTCGCTCTTCAGGAATGGAAATAGCGCGCACCACAATGCCTGCGGCCACAGCAGCCATCAGGCCTGACTCGCTACGGACGCTTTGAGCGAAGCCATATAGGCCCCACACCCCTGCTAAGACAACCAGGTTGCGAAGCTCCTCCGAGAGAAAATCAGCTCGCCTCAAAAACAGGGCCATTAGCCCACCGCCCCCGCCCCCGATCAGAACGCCAATGCCCAACCGGGCCAACAGCCCGCCTAGCACAAAGGTTAGGTCCGTATCGCCGTTGAGAATAATGTCGAGGACGACAACAGCCAAGATGGCCCCGACCGGATCGATGAGAACGCCTTCACCTTCCAACAACGTTGCAACTTTACGCTCGACGCCGACCTGCTTGAGCAGCGGTGTCACTACGGTTGGGCCCGTGACCACCACTAACGAAGCGTAAAGAAAGGCAATTGACCAAGGAAATTCACCTAGCCAATGGGCGGCAAGGCCACCACCCACTAGCGTGATAAAGGTGCCAATGGTGATGAGATTGCGCAACGACCCTGACACCTTACCGACTTCTTTAAGTTCTAGGTTCAGGCCACCTTCAAACAAAATGAGCGCCACACACAGCGACACAATCACCTCTAGCCCGACGCCTAGCATATGGGGCTCAAGCAGGCCTAATCCATCAGAGCCCAGCGCAATGCCAAAAATCAGCAACAAAATGATGCTTGGCACCTTGAGATAAGCTGCCAAGACCTGCGCGGAAATGCCCGCTAAGACGGTAATGACAATTTGTAGCGTGAGTTCAAAGGGCGCTTCCATATGGTCAGGGACGATACGTTAGGTGGCTTTGAGAAAAGGAGAGAGCCGAAGGCACTTTAGGGCTTTGTCTAAGGCTATTGGCCAGCCTTACAAGGGATTGCAGGCGGCATACAGCTCATCAAGCATAGCGCTTTGAGGGTTCTCCGGTCTCAGTCTAATGCTGATCCCGGCTGATTCAGCACTCATTCAGTGCTCACTGAGTACCGACTCAATAAGGGCTTTTAGTCGGGGCTTAAAAGAGGAATCTTACAGGGGGATTTCTTCAACGGTTTCAGCAGTGAGCGCTCTGGCAGTGCGCAGTAGCTGATAGGGATCGTCATTTTCTGACGTTGGGGATAAAGCGGTTGAAAAAGCGCGATCGCATCGAATATTAAATAGGCAAGACTCGCACAGTCCTTTCGCTTTGTCTACTTTCGGAAATCCTGCGGCTTCATTATTGGCTTTCATCAGGGCGATCGCACCGGTCAGGCGTTCCGTCAGCTGCTGTAAGTCCTTGTGGGTCTTTTGGTGCTGCGCCGCACTGTATCCAAATCGATAGAAGCTAGGCAGCGGTTCTGGCAATGACACTTTATTATCATCTAGCCCCACTCTTACAAAGCAATAGGTCATCGAAAGCTGCGCCGGGTCAAATCCTGTTGTCTCACACAAAACATAGAGATACAGCCGCGTTTGCCAGTCTGCCTGGAGCCATTCTTTTCGCGGTGGCTGCTGGTGTGTTTTCCAATCAAAGAGTTGAGCGCCATCTGGCGTTTCGACCACAAGGTCATAGATAACGGTCAATAAGTAGTGATTAAAAGCCAGCGTTCGCCGCTGCTCACTCTGAGCGCTGCCATCGGGTGCAAAAACCTCAGGTGCAGCTTTAGCCAGCGCCTTTAACCGGCCGTTCATGTCAGTGTTGGCTGCTGCCATGACCTCCACCGGCAAATCTAGCGCGCTTTGCTGCATTAGCAAATGAAACTGGCTTCCCCACTGCGTTTTGGCCTTTTGCTCATAGCTAGAAGGCCCCGAAAGTGCATCGAAAAAGATGTACTTGAACTTACGGGGGCAGGCATCAAAAAGGGTGAGTTGGCCTTGTGAAAGCGGCAGCATGCATCTGAATCTCCTTAATCCAATGGCTTCAAGACTTTGCCAGCACAAAAAGGCTGCCTTGGTTGCCGCGCCCAATCCGCATATCTTCATCCAGGTAGGTTACTTCTAGCCAACCCTGCTGACGGTTCGAATTAATCTCAAAGTCGAAGCCTTGCAGCCAGTTTAGCTTCTCAGTGTTTTCCAGCTTAGCGATGTACTGCGCGGGCGACCGGTAGCCTAAAATGCGCTGCAGCCCGATAACACCTCGGTTGAATCTCACATTCACGCGCCGCGTAGATACTTGCCCTTCAACGTCAGCCGGCACGAATCCTGCCACTACGGATACAAGCGCCTCACAGTACGGCAAGCTATTGATCTCAGCGATATTAAAGATCTGCGATTCCGCCGGGCGAACGCATTGATAGATCTCGCCGAGTTGGGCCAAAGGGACCCGATCAATGCCCAATAGTTCGGCACTGGTGGTGTAGAGCAAGCGCCAGTCACCCGCTAGCAAATCGGGGGCAGATAGGGGGGCCGGTGTTGGATTCAAGGCTTCGATGCGAGCAATCAGACTGGCAATGAGCGTTCGGTCATCAGCAGTTGCACGAATGCCTCGATTTTGGGGCGCGATCGCCCTCTTCAAGTCAGTTTTGAGCTCGTCTCTATCTGGCATCCGCATCCACCCCTACGAAAAGATCAAAAGAAAAAGAAATATATGCAAGCAATTGACACGGCTTCCGATTGGATGTAACTAATGCGGTGGTATTGTAATGTAAATACTATTGCTTAGCCATCTGTCCTGTTAGCTTTTTACATATGAGCAACGACTTCAATCCTTCTGTCCGTCAAATCCCCCGCAGTCAGCCCGCTGATGTGATTCCACTTCAGCGCGATTCTTCTATCTTGAATTGGTTAGAAGGAACGGGCCGACTG
Source organism: Cyanobacteria bacterium P01_D01_bin.105 (assembly GCA_039025345.1). Classification (GTDB taxonomy): domain Bacteria; phylum Cyanobacteriota; class Cyanobacteriia; order Phormidesmidales; family Phormidesmidaceae; genus Phormidesmis. Next base: position 27,543 of record JBCCOO010000011.1, read on the forward strand.
ATTCCTCGTGAGCCCATTGATAGCGTAGGCGATGAGCCTGAGCCCGAAGAGCTTGCGGACTTGATGGGTAACGACGACAAGGATGATGATGTTGATGATGATGATGAAATGTCGTTAGAAGACGACGGCTAGACTCAGTGGTGACTAAACGGTTGCGACTAAGAGTTTTGGAGCGATCGCTTCAAGCATCATTTTTACCAATTGCGCCTAACCAATTGCGCTCAACCAATTGCGCCTAGTGTGTATACGGATTTAAGTAGGGCACCCCTGCCTTACGACTTTTGCGTAGCTTGTTTTTTAGTAAAACAAGCTACTGCCGAAAACTCTGCGATTGGTAGCCCATTGGCAAGTTATTGGCAAGTTTGACAGCAACGCCGAGAAATACCAGTAATCGGTGGAAGGAGAGATTTCAGTGGCGTGATGCGCTGCGAGTTCAACGCATCAGCGCTGAGTCAGGGTAGCAGACCCGTACTTCATTAGAAGCCCAGTCTCTCCTGGATTTTATATATGAAGCTAGATTTTTTCTTAAATATCTCTTAGCCGCCACAGCTTACTGTCATACAATCTGCTGAAATGTGATATCCATCGGTAATTATACTGAGGCATCTCTTGAAGAGCTGGGGTGCATCGAGGTTGTCCCAACCTGACAGATGTACTAAAAAATACTGAAATTAAGCTTTACGTCTAAAAATGTGTCCGCAAACATGTGTCCGCAGTGTGAAGTTTCAGTAAGAACTGGGAAAGGTGTGAGGAAAGTTAAGGATATAGCGTTGTGGATGCAAGATTTTCATCAAAATCGGTAGGGCTGACAGGGACAAGACTTTCAATATTTTTAGCGGGCTGTCTATTCGCTTCAGGCATTGGTTTGGATGCTACGGCAGGTCGCGCCTTTGAATGGGGTACTGCCAATATTACCTACCCTTTCGTGATAGGCGCTTGCTTATCTGCGCTAGCTGGCTACGGGGCTTTGCCTATCCTGCGCCGACTCAAAGCTGCTCAGTTCATTAGAGAAGATGGCCCTCGTGCGCACCTCAAGAAAGCTGGAACCCCTACGATGGGGGGCGCTTTCTTTGTTCCAGTTGCCGTTTTGGTCGCGCTGGGCTGGGCTGGGTTAGCCAATGAAACAGCAGGGATATCCTCTGCTATTTGGGCGGTTAGTCTCTTGACGCTCGCGTATGGAGCCATTGGCTGGCTGGACGATTGGCAGGTCATGCGTCGCCGTTCCAATAAAGGAATTTCTCCTAAAACGAAGCTCATGCTTCAAGTTGGCTTTGCAGCAGCCTTCTGCCTTTGGGCGACAACCTTCTCTGCTGTAGATGGTGCAGGTGAAGTTATCGACATTACTTCTGTGGCGCTGCCACTCGGCCTAACGATTCCATTTGGCTTTTTGTTCTGGCCCCTGGCAGGGTTTGTCCTTGTTGCGGAGAGTAATGCAACGAATTTGACAGATGGTGTGGATGGATTGATGGGCGGTACGGGTGCGATCGCCTTTCTAGGCTTAGCCGCTCTCATCGCACCCACCCACCCCGACCTCATGATTTTTTGCGCGGCTCTCAGCGGCGGCTGTCTGGGCTTTCTAGTTCACAATCGGAACCCGGCCAAAGTGTTTATGGGCGATACGGGCTCTCTGGCCTTGGGCGGTGCCCTTGCAGCCGTTGGCATCTTGAGTGGCAACTTGTTCGGGCTATTGCTAGTAACGCTGCTCTTTTTCGCTGAGACGCTCTCCGTCATCCTACAGGTGGGCTACTACAAAGCGACGAAAGGCCCAGACGGCGTTGGTAAGCGTCTATTTAAAATGGCCCCACTGCATCATCACTTTGAGCTATCTGGCTGGTCTGAGCTACAGGTTGTAGGGGTTTTCTACATCGTCTGTGCGCTGCTTGTCACCGCTGCCGTGACGGCGTTGGTATAGCTCAATCATCCTTGTCATCCGTATCCTGACATCCGCATCCTGATATCAGGCGCAATTCAGTCAATAAGCCATAAATGCAAAAGGGAAGGCTAGAAAGCCTTCCCTTTTGCATTTATGGCTCCTAATCTTATGGCTGGCGTCCGTTTATGACGCTGGCATCAGTGGAACACCATCAGTGGTAAATCAATGGAGCTGACGGGAGTCGAACCCGTGTCCGCTCTAAGTAATCACGTATCGCTCATTCACAGGTATAGCCTTTCTAACCCTCAAGGCAGGAGTTTTCCATTATCCCGGAAACAGGATGCTTCAGTGAAAGTCTTAGCTGACGCACCCACCGAAGAAAGTTTGTCAGCGCATCCGTTGGGGGTTTAGTCCGGGCTGATTAACGGAGTCACAGCCACAGACGCTCGAACCTGTAAGAGGTGTTTAGGCGGCAGCTACAGCCACGCGCTTACGAGCAAAAGGTACGATGTCGTTTGCATGTATCTTTAAGTTTGAGCCTTTATTTACAAGAGTAGACTCACTCTTGACCTGAATCACAACACGACTTTCGTTAAAACGTCGAAACCGTTTCAGCCCCGTGTGGATGTGCTGATTATAGCGTTTGGATTGTATTGCTGCACACAGTTCGCCCGTCCATAAAGGTTCGGTTAGCAGTCCTTTTTATAGGGCATATCACCTTTCGTAAACTGAAGGAGACCTATTTTCACCTATAATGTTTTCTTAAGTTTGGAAATAAAAATCGTTTATCAAACGTTAGGTTTCTTTGAGTGGATAGGCCTTTAAACGCAGGCCTTTTAGGCGCACGCCACCCAAGCTGCCGACAAATTGAAGACCAAATTGCAGACATAGCCAGCTATCGGCCACCTATAAGGCGCTCTACATGTAGGCGTTGTTAAGAGGCAGGCGCTTGGCCTGGGTTCCGTCAATAGGAGAGTAAGAGTAGAGCCATGAGCACCAGCAACGAAAACGGCACCACTAAGAGCACGAGCACTCGAAAAAAGACATCTGCTGCCTCCACAGCAGCTAAGAAAACTTCGACCGCTGCCAGCTCAAATGGCCAAGCCAATAGCCAGTCCACCAGCAAATCCGGTAGCCAAGCCAACAAGTCTAATAGTAAAAGCGGTTTAGTAAAAGCATCCAGTAGCGAAATTATGGAACTCTCTGATCACACCCGTGTTATTGAATCTGACACATTGCCTAACCATCGCCCAATTGCGCTTAGTGAAATTGACGTTGTCGATTCGCTGACCTCTGCTGGCGTTCGCCCAGTGATGGCAGATTCCTTTGAGATTGCGACGATTGATTCTTTACCGGGTCATCGTCCGGTTGCCGTGAGTCACTTAGAAGTTTCCGATTTGGATGTGCTCCCAGGTCATCGTCCGATTGCTAGCAATGATATCGATGACGATCCTGTGACTCTGATGGGCTACCTTGACTAGGCTATTGGAATTCAATGATATCTATCTACCGATAGGCAACAGATGGCACCAGAGTCAGCTGTTCATACTAGTTGCTGACATCAGTTACTGACATCAGCGATTGATGAGCCGGTCAAGTAAAAGAAGACTGAAAGGGGAGCGATCGCTTCCCTTTTTTATTGAGTGATTGAGTGATTGAGTGATTGAGTGATTGAGTGATTCTATTGAGTGACGACAGTTGAGCAGCCTCTGGCAGAGCGTGCCGTCAGGGGGCTGGTCGACGAAGTAGAGTGACTCGGGAACGCTATAACTGTAGCGATAAAGCACATCACGTAGGCACTACAGCCATAGATAACAGCCATAGATGACAGCCATAGATATAAGACACAATGTATTCCCTTTTTTATAGTTCTTTTGGATTCCTTGGACTCCTCGGCGGGGCCTTCTGGATTTGGATGCTGTACGAATGCCTGAAGTCTGGTCGGGGGGCTCAGCAATGGCTCTGGATTTTGATTTTTCTCAACGTCATTGGCGCAGGGATGTACTTCGTGATTGAGTGGTTGCCCAAGCATCCCCAATTCTTGGCGCGCTTGGGCGGCATAGGTGGCTTGACAACGCGAAAAATGCGCGATCAGCTTTGGCAGGCAGAGGCCGATGCTAAAAATATTGGTAATGCAACTCAGTTTGTGACGCTTGGCAAGCTCTTGTTCGATATGAAGAACACGGAGAAAGCCGCTGATGCCTACGAACAGGCGTTGGGAAAAGAGCCGGACAACACGAAAGCGCTGTGGGGCGCGGCGCAAGTGGCGAGCAATTTGAAAAAATACGACGCAGCTAAGGACTATTTGGCACGTTTGCTGAAAATAGATTCTGAATATTCTTACGGAGATGCGTCACTGGCCTATGGCGAAATGCTGTACCGTACGAATGAGAAAGAAGCGGCAGCTGAGCATTTGAAAGCGCATCTAAAAAATTGGAGCAATCCGGAAGGCTTTTTGATTTTGGCCAGTATTCAAACAGAAGAAAAAGCGTATGAGGCAGCTCGAGAAACACTAGAGACTTTAATTATTAAGGTGAAGGGCTTTGTCCCGTTTCAATATCGTAAGAACGCGCATTTTATTCGGCAGGCGGAAAGAAAGCTAAAAGCATTACCCAAGACGTAATTGCCTGCTAAGTATTGTCAAAAAAACCTAAATGACCATAGCAATATGGGGAATGCCTGCGTCGTTGTAAGGCATTCCGACAGCTTGAAAACTGGGGAAAACAGAGGCGGGCGTAGGTTGCGATTGCACCCGCATTATCACGGCCTACCAAGTGCCAAGAACAGGGGTCAAACTCGTCGGCATCCAGATAAAAGCACTGCTGCTCAAGCACAAACACGCTTTGCCGGATGGCGAGTATCTCATGCATTTCTGGGCCTGAAATGTCAGGAAACGGCTTCCATGTCCAGATGATGTTCATCCTTTTGATGCTGATGTTGAGTTGAGTGAGGAGAGTGCTGTAGCCCGTATTCGATGCCGGCTGCCACCGCCTGATAGGAAGCTTCGAGGATGTTGACCGAAACACCAAGGGTACTCCAGCGACGATCCCCATCACTAGATTCCACAAGTACTCGAATCTTAGCGGCTGTGCCTGCTTCACTATTGAGAATGCGTACTTTGTAATCTGTCAGGTGGAATCGCTCAACGATGGGATAAAACTTCACCAACGCCTTCCTCAACGCCTTATCTAGAGCCGACACTGGCCCCATACACTCCGCTACCTCCAGCACATCCTCTCCGCACACGATGACTTTCACCGTTGCCCGCGCGCCGATATTACACTGCACGTCCGATTGCAGCACGTCGTAGTTCACCTCGTAGCCTTTGAGCTGAAACATTGGTTTGTATTGGCCTAGCTCCTTACGCATCAGCATTTCAAAGCTGGCCTCAGCGGCTTCGAACTGATAGCCTCGGCTCTCCATTTCCTTCACATTGTTGGCAATTCGTCGCACCGCAGGATTGTCTTTTTTCAAGTCAATGTTGTAGCTTTTTGCCTTGGCCAAAATTGTGCTGCCACCGGAAGAGCTGGAAATAACAATGCGGCGGTCATTGCCCACTGCCTCCGGGTGAATGTGTTCATAAGTTTTGGGATTGCGTTCTACGGCGCTGATATGGATGCCCCCTTTATGTGCAAAGGCCGAACGACCCACATAAGGGGCGTGGTCATCTGGAGCAAGATTGACGATTTCGCTCACGAATCGACTTGTTTGAGTCAATATTGTGAGCTGTGTAGGATCAATGCAGCTGTAGCCCATTTTGAGCTGCAGATCGGGGATAACGCTGCACAAGTCGGCATTGCCGCAGCGCTCTCCGTAGCCGTTGATGGTGCCATGCACCATAGCTGCGCCTGCATCAATGGCCGCGAGTGAGCTAGCAACAGCAGTGCCGCTGTCGTTGTGGGTGTGGATGCCCAGTTGAGGCAGGAGCGTGTCAGACTTTTGCGGATGCAAGCAGATCCAATCTTGAAGCCAAGTCTGAACCGCTGCTGTTATTCGTTCTATGTCTTTTGGCAGCTTGCCACCGTTGGTATCGCATAGCACTAGCCATTCTGCGCCACCGGTCAGTGCGGCTGCTAGGGTTTGCAGCGCATAGTCGGGGTTTGCCTGATACCCATCAAACCAGTGCTCGGCGTCGTAAATGACTCGGCGACCGTTAGCGTGCAAAAACTCAACCGAGTCTTGAATCATGGCAAGGTTTTCATCCAGGCTCACCTTGAGCGCATCCGTGACATGCAAATCCCATGACTTGCCAAAGATAGTGAGCCACAGCGTGTTTGCTTCGATCAGTGCTTTGAGCGTGGGGTTTTCTGAGGCTTTTTGATGCGATCGCCGTGTGGAACCAAACGCCACCAGCTGCGAATTTTGCAAAGGTGAGTGCTGAAAGTACTCAAACAGCTGAGTATCGACAGTGTTTGCCCCTGGCCAGCCCCCTTCAATAAAAGGCACGCCCACGCTATCTAATTTTTTCGCAATTTTGATTTTGTCTTCTAACGTGCAGGCAATGCCATGCCGCTGAATGCCATCTCTAAGCGTCGTATCGTAGATCAGAACTCTGCGAGAAGATGTCATGGGCAAAGTCATGGGCAAAAGTTTTTATGCTGTTAGTATTTGGGGCAAGAGCTGTAGGATAGCTGCTGAATGCAGAACTTGCGCTGACTTTTCACAAGAATTAAGAGCGTTCTTTGTGAACTGATTGTTTGTGTGCACCCATCTCACAGCATGAGTTATCACACCGCATGAGCCATGAGAGAGCATTGGTATTGAACTTGGGCATCGCACTCTTGCAAGAGGTCTAAAACCTTGTCTTCTCCAACCGTTTTCAGGGGTGGGGAAAATTCAAAGTAACGCCGTAAGTGTGTTAAGTAACAGGCTTTTTTCTCCTCGTAGCTGGGGTCGGGCGTTACTTTCACCACAAAATCGTAATCATCAATAGTTTGATTTTTTCCGTTGCAGTTACCTTCTGTCAGATCTACACGGTGACTTTCATACGCCAAAAAGCAATGAACTTGAGGAATGAAACTCAGCCCATAAGGCTGAATAATGTTGTCTACACCGGTGACAATCGTGTTATTTAGGCGGTAAAAGCCGAGATTTTTGTAGACGGGAAGGTTCAGTTCTTGGGCAAGGAGAGCGATCACCCCATGCTTGGTGGTACAAGTGCCTTGCCCTTCTTCAAACAAAATCAAAGAGTTTTCATGGTTGGAATTTTCACCGTACGGCATGGCTTTGACATGGTGGCAGGCCGACTGAAAAGAAGAGATGCCCTTTTTAAGAAACAGACAGGACACCTCACCTCGATTTTGAATATCCACATTTGGCAGAACGTCGATAGGGTTCATGAATCATTCGCTCCTAAGTTGTATTGCAGGGTCATAGAAAGCATTAACCGGTGGACCATTCATTGAATAATGGCCTGAAGCAAGGGCTAAGCAAGGGCACTAAACACAAGGCCAGATACGACTGAACCGAAAAAAGCGAAGCCAAGATATGCCAAGAAAACGGGGCGACGCGCCAATGCAAAGACCGCAATCATGGCTGGAATACTAGTGGCACCACCCGCTAACAAAAAGGCCATTCCTGCACCAGGATTCATACCTTGCTGAATCAGACCATCTACCAATGGCAGTGCTGCATAGCCATTGAGATAGGCGGGTGCACCCACAAGCGCGGCAACCACAATAGAAAATAAGCTGCTGTTGCCAGCAAAGGTTCCTATCCAGCCATCGGGCACATACGCCAGCATCAAAGTCTCTAGCAAGAACGCCAGCGCTAACCATTTGCCCAAAAACCAAGCGTTTTTACGCGCGCCCTGCCAAAACTTTTGACGCCGCTGGGCCTCGGGCCAAAATCGCCAGACAACAGGTTTGGGACTACGAACCTTGCTGCCCGCACACCCGCCATTGCTCGCCCCCTCTTTGAGTGGACTGAGAAAAGACTGTGTTGAGATGCCTGAGCGAATGAGCAGCAGCGTGCCAAATCCACCCAGCAGACCAATGGCAATAGTTGCAATGGTTTTGGCCAGAGCAAATTGAAGCCCGAGTGTGCCTAAGGTGAGCACAAACATAGAAGGATCCATCAGCGGCGAAGAGAGCCAGAAGGCCATCACGCCTGCGACCGGAACGCCCATGGTCAGTAGGGCTGCAATAAGGGGAATGACCCCGCAAGAGCAGAACGGTGAAAAAGCACCAAACAAAGCCGCAACTGGGATCATCATGGCAACGCGGCCTTGGAAGGCCTTGGCAATCAAATTATCTGCGCCGCTAGCTTGGGCATAGGCGGCGATGCCAATGGAAAGGAGCAGAAAAGGTGTGACTTCTACTAGGTGTTGGAGGGTAAAGGTGAGACTTTTGGCAGCTTGGGCAGGCACCAAAATTGAAAGGGTGAAAAAGATGAGGGCGATCGCAACGAACACCCCATCTAATTGTCTAAAGCTATGGTTCAAGCGAGTCAAAACATTAGCAGCCATGAATCCTTTCCTTAGGTATTTCTGGAAATATCGAAATAAAAGTCAAAGTTTGATAGTAGTCAAAACTGGTGAGTTTAGGTTTGGAATGTTGTTGTTCTAATCAGATGCGCTGTTAGTGACGGCTTGGCTTATGTGCTCAATGCTCACCACCTGATTGCGTGTGCAGCATTCCTCAAATAGAAAATCGATGAGGTGTGTCAAGGCCTGTTCTTGAACGCTGTACCAGATCCACTGACGATCTTTCTCGGAGGTGACGATGCCAACTTGACGAAGCTTATCCAAATGATGAGATAAGGTTGCGCCCGCAATCCCTAGCTCTTTTTGAATTTCCCCAGCGGGTAACCCTTTGGGATAGGCAGAGAGGAGCAATCGCACAATCTTGAGTCGTGAGGGTTGGCCCAACGCAGCAAAGGTCGCAGCCATGCTCTCAAGAGATGATTTTTCTGCATCGTTTATTTCCATATTTCGATAATTATCGAAATAGTCGGCTCTGTCAAGCACAATTCTTCGTGGATTTGATCTTTGTGGATTTGACCAAGATTCAGCGCACGCTGCTCAGAGGCGAAAAACACACTGGTTCTTCGCCTCTCACGTGTATTCCGTTTGTTTAGAACAGGTCTTTATCTGTTACCGCACCTCTGCTACTAGAAGAGACGAGCTTGGCGTACTTAGCAAGCATGCCTCTGGTGTAGCGAGGTTCGGGAGCGCTCCACTGTTTTTTGCGCTCAGCGAGTTCTTCATCAGAGACATTGACTTGTAGCAACAGCTTGTCGGCATCGATGGTGATAGAGTCGCCTTCTTTAACCAGGCCAATGGTTCCACCCACGGCTGCTTCAGGGGCAACGTGGCCAACCACCATACCATAGGTACCACCGGAGAATCGGCCATCGGTAATGAGACCCACAGAATCGCCTAAACCGGCGCCGATGATAGCCGAAGTCGGTGCGAGCATTTCGCGCATGCCGGGGCCGCCTTTAGGGCCTTCATAGCGCACCACCACCACATCACCGGCTTTAATTTTGTTGGCGAGAATGGCATCCAGACAGTCTTCTTCAGACTCAAAGACGCGGGCGGGGCCAGTGATGCTGCGGTTTTTGATGCCGGTGAGCTTGGCGACTGAGCCCTCGGTGGCAAGGTTGCCTTTAAGAATGCCGAGGTGCCCCTGGGGATACATGGGCTGAGCAAAGGGGCGAATGACATCTTGATCGGCAGGGGGCTGGTCGGGGATGTCCGCTAGGTTTTCGGCGATGGTTTTGCCAGTGATGGTGAGGCAATCGCCATGGAGGAGCCCTTCGTTAAGGAGCATTTTCATGACCTGAGGGATGCCGCCAACTTTGTGGAGATCGGTGGCAACGTATTTCCCGGAGGGTTTGAGGTCACAAAATACGGGGACGTTGCCTCGGATGCGCTCGAAGTCGTCGATGGTGAGCTCGACGCCGATGGTGTGGGCGATCGCCAGCAAATGCAAAACAGAATTCGTCGATCCGCCCACGGCCATAATCACTGCCATCGCGTTCTCAAAGGCTTCTTTCGTCAGAATGGCTTTCGGCAAAATTTGCTTGCGTACCGCTTCGACAAGGGCGAAGGCGGACTTTTCGGTGCTGTCTGCTTTCTCTTCATCTTCAGCTGCCATGGTGGAAGATTTTGGCAAGCTCAGACCCATTGCTTCGATGGCAGAAGACATGGTGTTGGCAGTAAACATGCCACCGCAAGAACCCGCTCCAGGGCAGGCGTGGCGCTCTACTGCATCAAGGCGTTCTTTACTGATTTTGCCGGCGCTATATTGACCCACGGCTTCAAAGGCACTGACCACGGTGAGGTCTTCACCATCTAGGTGGCCGGGTTTGATGGTGCCGCCGTATACAAAGATGGCGGGAATGTTCATGCGAGCGATCGCAATAATGGCCCCCGGCATGTTCTTGTCGCAGCCCCCAATGGCCAGCACCCCGTCCATGCTCTGGCCCATGCAAGCCGTCTCAATCGAATCAGCAATCACCTCACGAGAAACGAGGGAATATTTCATGCCTTCGGTGCCCATCGAAATACCGTCGCTAATGGTGATGGTGCCGAACATGGCAGGCATCGCACCGGCCTCACGCAGGGCTTTTTCGCCGCGTAGGGCCAAGGTATTGATGCCCATGTTGCAAGGCGTGATAGTGCTGTAGCCGTTGGCAAGGCCAACGATAGGCTTTTTAAAGTCGTCATCTTGGAAGCCGACGGCTCTGAGCATCGCTCGGTTAGGTGCTCGCTGTACGCCTTGGGTGACAACCTGACTTTTGCGATTCTCTGGCATTCGATCTTCTCCGAGGACACATGTGGTTAGAGTGTCTTATTTTGGCAGAAGTGCTGTCTTTTATGGAGAAGATGATTAAGTTTTTTTGGGCTATCGCCCAAAGAAGGGCAGCGGAGATCTCAGCAAAGTCATCACCTGATTGGCTCTTAAATGCACGGCGACTGCTTTCTGCATTTGCGGACGACTCTCGATTGTTTTTAAGTAACTCAGGGCGAGCAGCCGCCCTGTCATGTTCAATTTGTCACTGGCAGAAAGGCGGGATGTAATCGTGAGCCAGTTGCGCACAGAACTGGGCAAGGTTTCAGCAAAGCGAAGGGGCAACGTTGGGGTGGAAAAAGACTGAACGTAGGCGGCGCTAAGGAAGGGCCGGTATTCTTCTGCCGCTGGCGTTTGCTGCTGGATAAAGCTGAGCGAAATACCTTGTAATAGCTCCCGTAGCCGACTCGTTTCTTCTGCTCGCAGCTCAGACATAAAGGGCAGCTCAGTAAGCGAAGGATTGACGTTGTCTGGATCGCCAGTGACGAGATGAGTTCCGCCGATGACCGCGAGCAGATACTTCTCTCCGCCCAGCTGTTCAAAGGGGGCGAGCTGATGATCTAGCGTAGGGGTAACGCCATCTTGGGTGCCCGTGAGCAAAAGGGTAGGAACGGTAACCTCTGACAAGCCCGCTTCACCAAAAAGCTGACCGGTGAGGGTATTCATCGCCATCACCTGCTTGATGCGATGATCGCTCAAATCAGCCTGCTGGTTATCGATTTGGGCGGAAAGTTCCATGGCCGCGCACTGGAGCCAGTCGGCAGGAGAAACGCCGAGGGGCTGGATATCAGCGCAGAAAGTTTGGAGCGATCGCAAATCCAGCTTCGCACCGGCTAACGCTAACCCCGTATAGCCGCCTAGAGAATGTCCAATAATCGTAACATTTTCAGTATTAAACGCACCGCCATAAGTCGAGATGCCTTCGTTGATGGTGGCCAGGCGATCTAGCACAAAGCTCACATCCCGAGGCCGATCTAAAAACTCTTGGGCAGGCAAAAGCTTACTGGGGGCTCTCGCAACTTCTGGGTCAATCGGCAAATCGACGAGCGCCTGCACGTTGCTGCCTGGATGTTCGACAGAGACAACCGTAAGACCGTGTGAGGCCAGATGTTCGGCCAGATAGTTTAGGAAATAGCGATCTGCGCCGAAGCCGTGGGAGAGAATAATCAGTGGACGCTCGGTGTCTTCGCGACTTTGGCGGCTCCAGTGAACGTTGACGGAAATGACGCGATCGCGTTTTACATCTCGAAATGAAAACGTTCGATAGGCGCTGTCCGCATCGCCCAGCGCTGTTGGATCAATTTCACTTTGCGGCCTTTGGCTAGAGGGCACGTGCAGTTCTTGCGCTAACACACCGCTGAGTGAGCGACTTTCGAGATTGCTGAGGTTGAGCTGAGAGGCCAAGGCGATCGCAGCGCTGATATCGACTTCGATGCTATTTTGAGGCACGGCGCGGAGGATGCCCAAAACGCTTAGCCCATTGCCTTGGCTGGCAGCGAGGCGGATCGCACCCTGGAGCTGTTGCAAGGTGAGATCGGGTGCAATTTGCGAGAGGGAATTGAGCAGCAGATCGCCGTTTTCAGAGTTAAGCACATCTTCAATGATGCGATCGCTCATCTGCGGATCCAGGGCCAACGTCTGCTTTAAGACCTGCTGCACTTTAGGGGTCAAAAAGCGCTCATATAGCCGCAAGCTGTTAGGCACTTCCCCGGTACGAGCAAAAGATTCTAAATCGTTAAGTTGTATCACTTGCTGCAAGGGACCAACTTTAACAATAACCCGCTCTGCAGCACGGCTAGGCAAGCTGGTCAACGTCAGTGCGCCAGCAAGCATGCAAGCTATCCGAAACTTGCCAATCCAGCGATATTGAGACATCGTCCGAGCCTGATTTCTAAGACGGTGAGCGCTAAGACGGTGAGCGCTAAGACTTCGATCTTCAAGGTTTTTCTGCATAGAATCGCGCCGACTAGAACTGTGCCGTCTGGAACCGTGTTGCTTAGAGACGTTAGAACGCAAAACACGGGAAAAGTTGCTTAAGTTCATGAGCACAGAAAAGTGGCTAGGCTGGTATCACGTGCCGTTTGTAGATATCTATGTTCATCTGTCAGGTTAGGTTAAACGCTATTGTTGGCCGAAACCATCACAGGGCAGTCGCTAACCCGAATAACAATCGACGTAGACCCTGATTTTTTGCAGAGTATGCACCCATCGATTGCTACATCTTGTATACAAACAGGACTTGATATTTAGTATCTTACCCACTCGCTCAATGGGATTCAGAGCCCTTAAAAGAAAGTTTGTGGCAAGATCTGGTCATACCGATATCGCCCCCTAACGAAGGATAGCCTTCAGCACCCTTTGAATGTATTGGGGGTGAGGCTTTTAGATAAGAGTTAGATCGAGTCAATCGAGTTGCGCCACTTAACCAAGCTTATCTACTATCCTAATGCTGGTATCCCATTGCTGGAGTGTGTCCATGTCTACAGGAGAAGAGTCAAAGGCAAATGAGCAGCAGGCCAAGGATAACTTCATCAGACCGCGCAGTAAATATCAAGGAGAATTTACGCCTCAAAACTTAGCGTTCAACGCCAATCTTCAGGAGTTTGCGCAGCGCGTATCAATTATTTGCAACCTAGAAACGGGTGGCAAAATTAGCAGTGAAGACGCCTATAAAAACATCAAAAAACTGTGGAAAGATCTCAAAGCCTCTAAGAAAAACTTGCTGAGCTAGCGCTTAACTCTAGACGCTATCCGCTTAGATTCCGAGTTCTGACTATTTTGAGTAATGCAGTGGGTCATCATTAATCAGCCACGCTTAGTCAGAGAAGTATTGAGTCACCGCCGCCGCAATTCTATCGGCAGCGTGGCCGTCTCCAAACGGATTAACGGCTTTTGCCATCTCTGCATATGCGCTGTCATCACTCAGTAACTTAGACGCCTGAGCAGCAATCGTTTTGGCATTCGTTCCCACGAGTTTAGCGGTACCCGCGTCAATTGCCTCAGGGCGCTCAGTGGTTGTTCTCAATACCAGCACCGGCTTACCTAACCCAGGCGCTTCTTCCTGAAGCCCACCAGAATCAGTCAGCAGCAACGCGCAGCGCTTCATGGCACCGACGAGCTGCGCATAGTCTAAAGGCTCGACCAAAAATGTACGGGGGTGATCGTCCAGCGCAGCTTTGAGAGGTTCTCTGACGGTGGGATTGCGGTGCAGCGGCAGTAAAAGCGCGGTATCGGGAAATTGATTGAGAATATCTAAAAACCCAGTGGTGATATCTGTCAGCGGCTCCCCCCAATTCTCACGACGGTGGACAGTTGAGAGAATAACGCGGTGGGCCTCCCAATCAAGGCCCGGGACGTTACATTCTGGAGCCTGATCAGCAACGTTGAGCAGGGCATCGATGACCGTGTTGCCGGTTTGGTGAATACCTTGGGTAATGCCATTGGCTTTGAGGTTGCGCACAGATTGTTCGGTCGGCGCGAAGTGCAAGGTGGCGATTTGTGAGACGAGGCGGCGGTTGGCCTCTTCTGGAAAGGGATTGAGAATATTGTCGGTGCGCAGCCCTGCTTCCACGTGACCGACGGGAATTTGCTGATAGAAGGCCGCCAGGGCCGCAGCAAAGGCAGTTGTGGTGTCACCTTGTGAAATCACCATACCCGGCTGCAGATCTAGAAATAGTTTTTCAAGGCCTTTAAGACTGCGGCAGGTAATGTCGCTGAGGGTCTGTTTGGGCTGCATAATATCTAGGTCATGGTCGGCGGTGAGGTCAAATAAGTCCATGACCTGAGCGACCATTTCCTTGTGCTGCCCGGTGAGTACAACCTGAGTCTCAAACTGCGGAAGCTGCTGAAAAGTTTGGATGACGGGCGCGAGCTTGATAGCTTCTGGGCGGGTACCGAGCGTGATGCAAATCCGAGTTTTGGGGCTGGTCATAGCAGAGTTGTCAATCGCAGGCTGAGGAAACAGACCCACCAATCTTATGGCATCGATAGGGAGCATCGATAGGCATCGGCAGGTTGTAATCGGTAAGTTGTAACATCGGTAAGTCTATGTCAGAAGACGGCTGTTCACCCTCTTGACTCTTTAATTTCTTCTATGAAACAGGCGATCGCGCTTCAACCCACTCATTTTCAATCTCTAGATCTCTCCCCAGCCCAGCAGGTCATTGATCCCATTCTGCGTTCCTCAAAAGCGGTTCAAACCCTCAGCGATCAGGATTTAATCTTTAGCTTTGAGATTGATTTTCCCCGCGAGCCCCAAGACCCCCGTGAACTATCTGAAATTCCAGAAGTGCGTCTGTGGTTTATTCGCCTAGATACGCAATACCCTTGGTTGCCGCTGTACCTGGACTGGGAATCAGGTGAGCTGAGCCGCTACAGTGCCATGCTAGTGCCCCATCAGTTCAGCAAAATGGATGGAATTCGCTACAACCCAGAAGCCCTGGAGATTTTTGTTATGGGGAAGGTGTTTGTGTTGGATACGTGGTTAAAAGATCAGGGGATTGATGGGCGATCGCGCTTGAAATTTATGACTCAAATGCTGGGCTATGAACTCGATGACGCCCTTTTCAATTTGCTGTAGCATCTCCCAATCGAATCGAAAGATTGGCCCCAGATGTTTACCGCAAATTGCTTTTAATTGCGCTTAACTTTTACACTACCGCACCAACTAATACAGACAATCACCTACAATCTGGTTCGTAACGCTTTAGGTATAGGAGCCAGCTCTAGGCATGGTGGATGTCATTGGAACGTTGTTTGCACTGCTGATACTGATTGGCATTACCGCCTATCTATTTATTGAATGGCAGTACAGCCAGCGCGCAGGCAATGACTTAGAACTCACCGCCAAAGACTGGAACCTGGATAGATACGAACCTACTCACTACACCATTTCACTGGATGCGGTGTTTACAAACCGCACGCGCACGCTTGAAATTTTTATCCCCGATGTCAAAGTAGAGTACGAGCTACTCTCGAGCGGTTCACTCGCAGGCATTGAGGTCAACACTCAGCTGATTCCGCAGCATGATGATTTTCCCGCTCGCGCTGACAACTATTGGTTTGCCTACATCGTTAAAACCGGCGGTGCGACTCACGCGCAGCTAAAAGTTGACATTACAGGGGCCGACCTTAGCCAGCTCAAATCTTTATGGGTGCAGGTTCACTACACCACCTACGGCCCTGAAGGTCGCATCCCGAAAACAGGTCACTTTATTGTGCCACTCAAGTTTCCTAAGCCTGAAAATGCCACTAACTGGCGTGAAAATAGCGTAGCTCAGGTGCTGCCCATCCCCACTCATTTGCTCACCAACTTAGACAGCACCGTGGAGATTGTGAAGCACTACGTCAAGCCCTGCGCCCAAGACGGCGACATTGTCACCATTGGTGAAACGCCCGTTGCCATTATGCAAGATCGCCTTCGCCATCCTAATACCGTGCAGCCTGGATGGTTGGCAAAGCGGCTGTGCTACTACTTTATGCCGACATCTAGCCTGGCAACGGCATGCGGCATGCAGACATTAATTGATATTTCGGGGGCTTGGCAGGTAGCCATGGCCTTCATCATGGGGGCGATCGCAAAAATTTGCGGCAAACCCGGAATGTTTTATCAGCTGGCGGGAGAGCAGGCCCGATTAATCGATGATGTCACCGGGACCCTACCGCCATTTGATCAGTTTATTGTGCTAGGACCCGCCAGATCACAACAGCTGGTCGATGAAATTTATCAAGAAACTGGCCTCAAAGCGGCCATTGTGGATGTCAACGATTTAAAAGCCGTTAAAATATTGGCATCTACTGCTGGCACAGACGAACAATTACTCACTCAAGCCCTGATTGATAACCCTGCTGGCAATGCAGATGAGCAAACACCTGTGGTGCTCATTCGCCCTAAGTAAAATATCAACCCACACACCGTAAGGGCGCAGCATGCTGCGCCCTTACGGCAACCCCCCAAACCCCTAATGACTCGAAGCACCTCGCCCGACTCAGATCTCTTCATTCGCTCCATTCACCTGCGTGATTTGGACAATATCAGAGTTGCAGGTGCCACCGAAATTGCCTCCCACGCTACCGAAGCGCCCGAAATCGCCGAATATATTCAGCAGCTCCGACGCTGGTATGGCCCCATGAAGGCACTGGCGCTATTTCCCAACCCGCTGCAACACATGTTTTCAGCCTTTGTGGCCGAAGCCGGCGGCAACCTTCATGGCATGGTGCAGGTGTCACCGTTTAATCACACACTAAGCACCTGGAAAGTGGATCGGATGCTGGTGAATTTGGCTCAGAAAAAAGCGGCGCAGAGTAAAGCAGGCACGAAGCCTGCCCAAACAGCAGCCCAAACAGCGCTCCAGAATACGCCACAGCCAAGCGACGAAGCAGAGAGCGCAGATAACCAAACGCCGCAGCTCCAGCTCGGCATGGATATCGGCTCACGCCTATTGCGCCACTGCTTTGAGCACATTCGCGAAGCCCAATACTGGATCAGTGAAACTGACGTAAACGATAGCTTTGGCCTATCGCTTTATCGTCACAATGGTTTTCAGCCCTTAGCTCGCGCTACCTATTGGTCTATCCAACCCGAACAGCTCGAAAACCTGTCCGAGCATGACCCTGATTTGCCAAATCTGTTGCCCGTTAGCAACGCCGACGCTCAGCTGATCTATCAGCTTGAAACCGTCTCAGTGCCACCACTCGTGCGGCAAGTTCTAGACTACCAGGTACAAGATTTTAAGACGACGGTGACCGGTAAGCTCAAGGGACGGCTCTCTCGTCTGGTCGATCGTGAAGAAACGGTCTCGGCCTATGTGTTCGAACCCCAACGCAAAACAGCCATTGGCCATTTTGAAATCCAAATTTGTCGAGATGGCAGCGCTGCCCATAGCGCCAAGCTCACCGTACATCCGGCTTACACTTGGCTATACCCGGAGCTCATGGCCCAGATGGCAGGCGTCGTACAGAAGTTTCCTAATCAGCCGCTACAAATTATGTCTTTGGACTATCAGACAGAGCGGGAAGAGTATCTGCGCCAGATTGGCGCCCTGGAAATTGAGAACACGCTGATGATGTCGCGATCTGTGTGGCATAAGGTGCGCGAGTCTAAGGCGGGTGCCCTAGAGGGACTGAAGTTACCCAGTGGATTGCCTGGACTACAGCCCTCAGGCACGCCACTACCCGGACGTTTCTCTTGGGATGGCCCCGCACTAGACAGTCCTGCTGGGGATGGGATGACTTGGGATGTTATGGCTTGGGATAGGTTCTCTTTGGAGAAAATGACCCGGCTGTCGCTTGAAAGCCGGTTTGAATCTAGACATGAGGGGCGTGAAGAGGACGACCATCAGGGAACACAGACGGATTTAGAGGCTTGAATTGAAGCAGCTGTTTCAATCCGCTAATTGAGATGATGGTATCTGCACTAGGATTAGACTTGGGCGCTAGGCGAATTGGGGTAGCCGGATGTGATCGCACCGGCTTGGTTGCAACAGGGATAACGACGCTCTATCGCACAACCTTTGAGAGCATCGTTGAACCGCTAAAAAAAATCGTCGCCGACAGAAACGTCGAGATATTGGTGGTTGGCTTGCCTTACACCCTCGATGGTGAAATTGGCAATCAGGCTAAAAAGACTCAAAAGCAGGCTCATAAGCTGTCCAAGGCGCTAAATCTACCTGTAGAGTTTGTAGACGAGCGCCTAACCTCGTTTGCCGCAGAGCAAATGATAATAGATGCGAATGGGTCAGCCTTGGAGCGTCACGGCTCAAAGCGTCACGGCTCAAAGCATCACGGAATAAAAAGTACAGGACGCTTAAAAAATAAAGGGCTGATTGATCGCAAGGCTGCGGCTATTATTTTGCAACAGTGGTTAGATGCCCGTGACCAAAAGTCTGATTTGCTAACGATCTAATTTACCAACGCTTCCATTTGCCAACGCTTCCATTTGCCAGAACGCTGACGGTCAAAATCCGGCACCCAGAATCTACACAACAGTTATACGGCCTGTGATGACCTAAACTGAATCGTCTGCTGACGAAATAATTAATTCAAACGGCCCCATAAAGGCCCTATAAAAACGCTGATAAAGGAGATGCCGCGATGTCGTTTAACCCCAGCCTAGTTGAAGAACCGGGTGAGTATCCGATAGTGACGCTCACCGACGAAGACAACCGCAAGCTGGCCTGCTACGTCGAAAAAACACTGGAGGTCGAGGGCACCGATTTCCTCTTATTGTTGCCGGTGGATTTGCCGATTGAAATTTTTGTTTGGCAAAGTGCAGACGATGAGGATGAAAGTGAAGGTGAAGTCATGGTCGATGTGGAAGATGAAGACATCGACGAATTGTTCCCCTCAGCGCGAGCGGTACTGGCAGAGTTGAATTTAACGTTGGAGCGATCGGCACACACCCTAACGGCATCCGGCGATCTGCCAGATGCTGAAGAGGAGGATTGCTTTTCCCTAGAGGTCAGTGAAGAAGGGGAGCAACCCATCACCGAAGATTTTCAGATGCTGGCGAATTTTTTCCACAATGACGAACAGTACACGTTGTGTACTCCCCTTGATCCGCTGCTATTTTTTGCTCGCCGCGAGCAAGAGGGTTCAGTGACGCTGGTAGATCCAGAAGACTTTCAGAAAATGCGATCGCAGCTAGAAGATCAGCTCTTCGACGTCCTAAATTAAAGCCAAAACAGCGCAGCTCATTCGAGCTTACCTCGTAGCTTAACGGGGCTGGCCTCACTGGGCCAATCTCACAGCGGTTGTCCATCGGTCAGTGATATCTGCTACAGATTCGCTATCTTTTGGTAGAGTTTGCAAGGACAATCTTGATTTATATTGCATCTGTCGAGTTAGTTAGGACATTAGTAATTGCTAGAAGCCTCGAGCTACAACAGCTAACTCGCTCCGCAAAGTAAGAATGCATCCTTACTTTGCTATAAAAACAATCTTGATTTGATGCGAGCCATCCTGGCGATGTTCAATTTTTAGACTGAACCTATGCGTGTTTCTAAACGACTGTTTCCCATCGTGCTCTTAGCGCTGGCGGCCTTAGTCGCAGGCCAGAGTTGGGCTTGGTGGAGCTGGGCAAAATCACCCGTCATAGAGAGCGAAGGCGAAGAGGCATCTGAGAACTTTGTACAGGTGCAAATTCCACCTGGCACCGCCTCTAATCAAATTGGCCAAGATCTAGAAACCGCCGGACTGATTCGATCTACGACAGCTTGGAAGCTGCTGAATCGGTGGAAATCGTTTCGGGGTGAAGGAAACGGTGTACAGGCAGGCAGCTACGTCATTTCGCCCAGCCAAAGCCTGGGCGAAATTGCCGAGATCATTTGGTCAGGCGATGTGATTCAGACAAGCTTCACGATTCCAGAAGGGTGGAACCGTGAAAAAATGGCCGCCCGATTCGAGGCCAGAGGGTTCACAACGGCTGAGGATTTTTTAGCGGCAACGGAGAATATCCCCTCCGATCGTTTCCCTTGGCTACCCGAAGACATTCCCCATCTAGAGGGCTTTCTCTATCCAGACACCTATCAGATGGACGCAGGTTCAACATCAGCCGATGATTTGGTAACCGTAATGCTACGTCGATTTGAAGAGGTGGCACTGCCGGTGTATGAAAGTCAGCCTAGCCAATACAGTTTGATGGACTGGGTCACGCTAGCGAGCGTCGTGGAGAAAGAGGCTGTGGTTGCAGAAGAGCGAGACCAAATCGCCAGTGTCTTTGCGCGTCGCCTGGAAGAAGGCATTCCATTAGGCTCTGATCCGACCGTGGAATATGCATTTGGGATAGAGCAAACGCCTGAGAATCCACTAACCTATGCCCAAGTGGAGACCCCCCATCCCTACAACACCTATATCAATGCAGGGCTAACACCGACCCCGATTGCGAGTCCAGGCGTAGCCAGCTTAGAGGCCTCTCTCAACCCTGCACCCACTGAATTTCTTTACTTTGTAGCCCGCTACGATGGCACGCACGTATTCAGCAAAACCCTAGGCCAGCACGAAGCCGCCCAGGGCCAAATCCGCGATCGCGTAGAGCGCGAATCCACAAGCCAAAGTAGCCGCCGAGAGGCAGAATCGTCCGATCAAGAAAGCTAGCACTTGTTACAAGTGCTAGCCCAGACAGGTCCCAGCAAAGCGATAGCGCCGTCCTGATTCGCTGTAAACTGCATTCCACGTACTTCTTTGTGAGCGGACGGCAGACGCCGCAACATTTCTATGAGCTGGATCACCCTACTACAGCCTGATCTTGTTTTAGCGCAGTCAGTCATTGGCATCACGTCAGAGATGCTAGTAAAGAACGGGCTAAAAGGGCTGATTCTAGATGTGGATGAGACTATCGTGCCGGTTGGCCAGCAAAAGCTAGACGCCGACGTACAGTCATGGGCCGAAAATATTCAGACGGTGGTGCCGTTGTCACTCGTCAGCAATAACGTGGGCTACGAGCGCATTCGGCTCATTGGCGAGAGCTTGGATGTCCCTTACGTAGCCAGCGCGGGAAAACCTTCGCGAAAGAAGCTCAGGAAGGCGGCAGAAGCCATGGAATTACCGTTAGAGCAGATTGCCATGGTTGGTGATCGCCTATTTACAGACGTCCTGGCAGGCAACCGTCTCGGCCTATTTACCATTCTGGTGCAGCCCATGCTTAAGCCTAACTCCCGCGATCCTAAGAATCTGCTGCGTAACGCCGAGTTCTGGGTTTCTCAACGTCTTGGTGTCACGCTATAGGTTCACTGACTGGCTATGTAGCTTTGGTCGCTTGGCCTGATGTGTCTTGGCCTAATGTGTCTTGGCCTGATGTGCCTTGGCCTGATGCTTTATGTCCAAATATCTTGAAAAATAAAGAAAGCCTAACAAATACGTCGAAACATAAAATTGAGCGGCATCATTATGAGCGAGCCAGACATTAATTCAAGGCTTGTTTTTAATAAACGTCGTCAAAAAACGTTATCAAATCCGCTTTAATACTTGTTTAATACTTAGGGGGCAAAGAAGGAAACTTCTAGCCCCCTATTTTAATGCGCTTTTTTAAGGAGGTTTTTTGATGGACTCCTTTTATGGCTTCTGTTTATTGCTTCTGTCGAGTTAATGAAGACAATAGTGATTGCTAGAAACCTTTAGTTTCCACAGCTAACTCGACTAGCAAAGTAAGAATGCATCCTCACTTTGCTATAGATTTTCATTTTTATTGAGCAGTCTGCCTGATGCCTCTATCTACTTCCATCCCATCTGGCCCAAAAAGCAGCACACCCAAGCCCAAAACACTCGTCATCAAAATCGGAACGTCTAGCCTGACTCGTCCTGAGTCTGGTCTGCTGGCACTGGGCACCATTGCTCGCTTAGTTGAAACGATCTGTAAGCTGCAATCACTGGGACATCGCGTTGTTTTAGTCTCTTCGGGCGCCATCGGTGTCGGCAGCGCGCGACTCGGCATCACTCAGCGGCCCAAGACAATCGCACTCAAGCAGGCCGTCGCGGCCGTGGGTCAGGGGCGTTTGATACGGGTGTACGACGACTTATTTTCTTCGCTGAATCAGCCCATTGCGCAGGTATTGCTCACCCGGAGCGATTTAGCCCAGCGATCGCGCTACGTTAACAGCTATCGCACCTTCCGTCAGCTCATCCAGCTTGGCGTCATCCCCATCGTGAATGAAAACGATACCGTCGCAACTGAAGAAATCAAATTTGGCGACAACGATACATTATCTGCAATGGTTGCCAGTCTAATCAGCGCCGACTATCTGGTTTTGCTCACCGATGTGGAACAGCTCTACAGCGCGGATCCGAGGAAAGACCCTGAAGCCAAACCCATTAGCCGAGTCAGCAGTATTGATCAGCTAGATGCAAATGTGGGCTCAGCAGGGTCAAGCTGGGGCACAGGCGGTATGACCACAAAGATAGAAGCCGCTCGGATTGCAACTGCCGCAGGCACTCACACTGTCATCACTCAGGGGAGAAACCCTGAGAATGTATTGAATATTGTGCGTGGTGAAGCCATCGGAACTTTGTTTGAGGCGCAAGCTAGACAGCCAACAGCGCGTAAGCGATGGATTGCGGGAAATCTCATTCCGGCAGGCCGACTGTATTTAGATTCAGGGGCAACGCAGGCAATTCAGAATGCCGGAAAGTCTCTGTTGCCCGCCGGAATCACTGAAGTGGAAGGCGAATTCTCTATTCGAGATGCCGTTCTCCTATGCGACGAGAACGGACAGGAAATTGCTCGGGGCCTAGTCAATTATGGCGATGAGGATTTACGTAAAATTTGCGGACATCGCTCAGCAGATATCGTACGACTACTAGGGTATGCCGGCGCTGAGACCGTGATTCATCGAGATAATCTGGTGCTTAATACAACAAATTCAAGCTCGTCAGCTGATAACCTGCAATCCTAGAATCTACTGTTATTTGCTATAGAGTCTCTTTCTATTACTGACCGCTTATTCTCCCCAAAAGCCAGTTCCCCAAAAGCTAGCAACTTATTATGACGAATGCTTCTTCTAGTCCTGATACGACGACTGATACACCCCTTAACCCCGATCAGCCCACGGTCTTAGTCACCGGTGGGGCTGGCTACATTGGCTCCCATGCCGTACTTGCCCTAGAAGCCGCAGGCTACCAAACGGTGATTCTGGATAATTTGGAATACGGTCACCAAGAACTTATTCGTCAACATACAAAAGCGAAACTCATCGTGGGTGACACCACAGATCGGGCTTTATTAGATGAACTATTTAGCACCTACAACGTTGCAGCCGTCATGCACTTTGCCGCTTATATTGCGGTGGGCGAATCTGTGAGCGAACCGGCTAAATACTATCGCAACAATGTATATGGCACTTTGAACTTACTGGAAGCCATGGTGGCAGCCAATGTAAAGCGCCTGGTCTTCTCGTCTACCTGCGCGATTTACGGCCCGCCCAAAACAGTGCCCATTCCAGAAGACCATCCCCAAAATCCGATCAGTCCCTACGCCACTAGCAAACTGATGGTGGAAAAAATGCTGATTGATTTTCAATCAGCTTATGGCTTGCAGTCAGTGTGTTTCCGCTACTTTAATGCAGCTGGAGCCGACCCTCAGGGGCGTTTAGGGGAAGATCACAATCCAGAGACGCACTTAATTCCGCTGGTGCTCTTCACGGCACTGGGCAAACGCGACACAATTTCCATCTACGGTTCGGATTATGAAACGCGAGATGGTACCTGTATTCGCGATTATATTCATGTTTCAGACCTCGCTGAAGCTCATGTAAAGGGCGTGGAATATTTGCTAAACGGCGGTGAGACCTCATTCTTTAACTTGGGAAATGGCAGTGGCTTTACGGTAAAAGAAGTCATTGATGTGGCAAGAAAGGTGACGGGTAGAGACATTGTGGCGGTGGAGTGCGATCGCCGTCTGGGCGACCCGCCGAGCCTAGTGGGTACCAGCGAACGGGCGCAGAAGGTTTTGAACTGGACACCGAAATATCCTGATTTGGAGAACATTGTCACCCATGCGTGGCAATGGCATCAGAAGCGGCACGGTTCGGTGTAGGCTGCGCGCACGAGTGAAGCCTTGAGGCGAGTATTGAAGTGAGCCTTGAATGGGCAATAAAAAGGGCGATCGCACCAATTACGATCGCCCTTTCCAGTATCTGTTAAGCGATTAAGACGCCTGATCAAGATGGCTCATTTAAGAGGCCGCTGCCCCTACGCCAATTGGACAAGACACATTCGTGCCGCCCAAACCGCAGTATCCATTCGGATTTTTGGCTAAATACTGCTGATGATAGTCTTCAGCGTAATAGAACTCAGGCGCGGGCAAAATCTCAGTTGTAATCTTGCCGTAACCTGCTTTGTCCAATTCCTGCTGGTACATCTCCAGCGACTTTTTAGCCGTCTCTGTCTGGGCATCAGAATAGGTGTAAATGCCAGAGCGATATTGAGTACCCCGGTCGTTGCCTTGTCTCATACCCTGGGTCGGGTTGTGGCTCTCCCAGAACACCTTCAGCAGTTCTGCGTAGCTGACCTTTTGCGGATCAAAAACCACTAGAACGACTTCGTTATGGCCTGTCATGCCAGAACAGACTTCTCTGTACGTAGGGTTAGGCGTACTGCCTGCTGCGTAGCCAACAGCCGTGCTGTAGACGCCTTCGGTTTGCCAAAACTTACGCTCAGCGCCCCAGAAGCAGCCTAATCCAAAAATGGCTTTTTCCATCCCTGCGGGAAAATCGCCCTTGATTAAGTTGCCGTTTACGTAGTGCTTTTCAGGCACTGCCATTTCTTTGTCACGACCTGGAAGCGCGTTTGCTGCGCTAGGAATCGTGTCCTTTTTGCCAGTGCCCAGTCCGAAAAATGCCATAGAGTCCTTTTATTAACGCTTGCTACTTATTTTAGCGGGCTTACAAAAACTCGCTATGGGAGGCATCCGCCACCCTTGGTGTAGGCATCCGGAAGAGTGAGCAAAATTTCTGAGCGTCTTCAGTGCTTAGCGTCTTCAGTGCTTAGCGTCTTCAATGCTTATCAATGGCCTACTCTAGCTAGCTTGCTGCTCTAGCCTGTCGATCCGTCTACCGTTGCTGATGATTGCCGCTAGCTGTGTGCGTGATGCCTCAGCAAGAGCTTGAACTTCAGTGCCTAAGCGCTCTATTTGCTGGTCATTACGCTCCTGAGCGGCTCTTATTTGAGCCATTTCCTGATCGTGCCGTGCGTTGCTCTGTGCGATATTGCTAGCGTTCTGCGCTACGAGCTGACGCGTTTCCTCTAGCAATTGCCGGTATTGCGTGATTTCTTCCACGTTCTGAGCTATCTGCCGCGCGTTGGCCTGCTGCTGCGTGACAGTTGCCTCCAGTCGCTGGGCGATCGCCTCAACGATGCTTTCAATTCGCTCAAGCCGCTCTAAAGACTGCTGATGCTGTTGCGCGTTAGGTCGGATAAATTCTGTTACCAAAAAATTGATCGCTGTATTGAGACCCGTGATCGCCTGAGTATTGGCAGCTATCTGCTGCGCGTTTTGTTCTGGCGTACTCATAAGATGGCCGGGACGATTGGTGAAAGAAGGAGTAGCGTGACTGCATTGTAACCCATGGGTTATTCTCCATTGTTGTCACTGGTTGCACAATCTACATGCCCGGATACTGTTGCTCTGCAAAGACACGGACTTCTAGGTTTAAGGCGCTCGCGGCGTCATTACAATCTCGTAGCAATAGCGGTCATCACCCAGGCCATTGCTATGCTTTGTAGGGATTATTTTCTAGAAGATCTATGAGTAGTATCACCCTCAAGGGCACGCCGCTTCAGCTAATAGGCGAATTTTCTAAAGTGGGTCAGTCTGCCCCAGACTTTAAGCTCGTTAAAGATGATTTATCAGAGCTATCTCTAGCTGACCTTAAAGGTAAGCGGGTTGTTTTAACCACCTTTCCCAGCGTGGATACGGATGTGTGCGCCCTGCAGCTCAAAACGTTTAACGAAAAAGTCGCTGCGCTAGAGAACACGGTTTTAGTTTCTGCCTCAATGGATTTACCTTTTGCACTCGGTAGATTCTGCGGAACAGAGGGGATTGAAAATGCGATCGCCACTTCCGATTTTCGCTACCGCAGCCTCGCTGAAAGTTACGGACTCGGCATTACCGAAGGCCCGATTCAAGGACTATACGCACGGTCAGTTATCATCCTGAACGAGAACCACGAAATTATTTACACCGAACTCGTCCCGGAAGTCACCACAGAGCCCAACTACGATGCGGCGCTAGCAGCACTCACTGAGTAGATAGTGAGAGACATGCGAATAAAGGGAGTGGTTTAAACTACGCTCTTTATTCGCTGTCCCGTAAACAACGTGTCTTAACAATCACTTAGATGTTTTGAGAAAGTGCTTTTGAGACATGAATAGAGACACAGTTTCGCATAGTTGCAAAAGGTCTATGATATGAGACACGGGCTTTCTCCAGCATAAGTTCTGCTTGGGCAGATAGTCTCTTTCTTTCAGATATCAATCACCTGCTTGTGGATGAACCCACCCTTCATCGATTGTTCTCTGTCGCATTCTTCGAGAGAGATATTCTACCCTTGGTATATGGCAGTCTCGGTTAGGGTCAAGATTTATTGTAGTAGGAAGCTTCGTGCGACATAGGTATGCTTCTGCTATCTGTTCTTGCGTCCAATTATGTAGAGATCTTAAATCAGCCTCTTGTAAATTAGTACCACTGAAACTTGTATCTTTTACATATGCATATTTAAGGTTGGTGTCTTCTAGGTCTGCCTCGTACAAATCTGCGTTGCTTAGGTCTACTGAGTCGAGATTAGCGCCTTTTAGGTTAGCGCCCCGTAGCCTGGCACCAAGTAGTGAAGAACTATACGTGTACGTTCCACCAAGAAAAAATCTTGTGCTGCTAGCCCAGTCGTTACCGACACCAGGCTCTTTTGTTGTGACTGAACTGAAGTCAGCACCGCTTAAGTCAGAGCTGTTTAAGCTTGCGTAGATAAGGTGAGAATTATTTAGCTTTGCGTCACTAAGATCAGCGCCATTCATTTGAGCCTGGTATAGATTGACAAACTGTAGGTCAGATGAACTCATGTTGACCTCATCGAGCTGAACAAAACTGAGATCAGCATTACGTAAGCTGATCGTTGGAACTGAGTCGTCCAACCTCTTCGGTCCATAGATATTAGGTTGGTTAATTAACCCCATCTCAGACAAGAATGCAATGACTTGCCCTTTTCGCGCACCGCTCAGACCTGGATCGCGCAGTAATGTTAGCGTTGTTGCGGTTGTGACAGCACGCAACCTCTCGTTTGCTGGCTCTCTTAGATCCCCTGTTGTGTCTAAGAGAATCGTAGATAGTTGACTAAGGTAGTCCTTGACAGCCTGCTGTTGGATACGCTCTAGCTCTCTTTCTTCTATAGCTTGTTGATATCCTTGCGCAGCGAAGAACAGCACTACTGGGATAGCGATCACACCGAATGCTTCTATCATTGGACTTACTCTTTCCGCAAGTCGAAATATATCTGCTGTATCAGCCCATGCCGTAACCGGTTCGATGATTTTCTTCTCTACTAAAAACAATGGTTGATTGAGCCAAAACAGCAGACGGCTGACGGGTTTCTTGTAGATATCTTCAGCTTTACTCCAATCATCATCGGCACTACCGCCATGATTCATTAGGTTTCGCTGCTTGTAAAGATGCTGTGCAATCAACCGAATTTCATTCTTCCTATGAACCTTTCTGTATGATTCATATTGTTTGGTCGGCCCAATTTTTTTAATGAATCTATGTAGCACGACTTACTCAAACATTAGCGTCTTTATCATTATGGCCACGCGACAGCCATACAATCCGTAGCACTTCGAGTGTCTCGCACAACAAAGAAAGTCTTGCTATGACGGTTACCTAACATCGAATATCAAGCAGTTTTCTTTTGGCTTAGAACTTGTTCTGCAAGTGTCTCACACTCAGTCAACCAATCTATCACTAGACTGATACCTACTTATCAGACTCTTGAAGGTGACTACGCCGTGTGACAGATAGTGAGTCGCTAAGCGATCGCCATTTGTTGCTGCAATTTAGCCATCCAAGACTCACGACCATAAATACCCGCATTGAGGTCGGAGATACGAAAACCTTGCCCTAGCTCATCCCAATAGACATGCTCCCCGCTGAGTTCTACCGCTTCGTGTGCCTCAGTCGCTTCGACCGGCACCCAATCATGGCCATCGTATTTAATTATCTCCAGCCAACGCGCCGGCCAATTCAGCTCATCATTGGTCCCAAGTTAATTGGTCTCAGGATTCCAAAACTCTAAGCCGCTGAAGATACTGAAGTCACGAAAGTTGTATGTCCATACAGGACAGCGGTATTGAAGTGCTGTCAGCATTACGGTCGCATCTTCAAGTGAGCCTTGCCACTGTGGCAGTTGGGTGATGACAGTTTTCAATTGGCTGAAGTCTTCGGTATCAATGGTGAGGATGTGGAGACTGTCCTGCATGGTTAGCAAGGTCTTTTGTGCAACCTCTGGTCGAGTTCTTTGTAGTAGCCATTTGTAGACCTCAAAGACAATAGGCAATGGTGTTAACAAAAGTGTGTTGTTCTCAATTTAGTTGGCTGAAGCCAGCAATGCATTCAGCATGGTAAGTATCTTTGGCATAGAAGAGTGCGATCATCGGGCCAGCATCGAGCACAACTTGCTTCAATTTTCAAAATCCTCAGCATGTTCAGCGGCCCCTCTCGGTGCTTCGGTGACGATACCAGCCAGTCTCAGCAGTTGAGAGCTGTCTTTAGGCATCAGTCGGATCTGTAGCGCTTCTTGAATCAACTCAGCTAGTGTTGCAGTCGGCTCGGTTTCTAAATAAGCAGTAAGCTGTGCAGCTAGTTGATCAGGCAGTTCGATAGTCAACTGTGTCATGAGATGGTTTCTCCTTGCCTATCAGGACGTTCAGATAAAGGACGATGTTAAAGAAAGAGGGTAATGTCAGTTTATCGCAGCAATTATTGTGAAGCTATCGCAGCAAGACATCTAGCCGAAGCTGATAAGCTATGCATCACCGATATCTGTAAGAAAGTGGTATCAGTGGCGTTAGCTAATATCGATCCGAGTTGAGTATGAGATAAATAACGTGTTGCTCTGCTCTTCCTGCTGCTTTATGTCTTTAAATAGTACTGACAAGTACTCAATCCCATTGGTCTCAGTGATCGCAAGCGGATAAACGGAATAGCGTGGGTCGTTCGCATATTGGGCAATGAACGCCTCGACAGAAAGTGTTTTATTGAGCGTGTAACTCATGAGTTAAGTGCGATCGCTCGTCGCAGTGAGTATACCGAGTTTGTGGAAATTGAAGTTATCTATCAAGTAGAGAATAATTCGCAAAAGATGGAGGAAAATAAGGCCCACCACAATGCCCTTTTGCCCCTATCTATATGGATCGCTTCAAAGTCGAAGTCATTTCTCAAACTGCTAACCCTCAGCAAACCATCTATGCAGGCATGCACCAAGACTATGCCGAAGGCTTCGTCTGGGCTGAGCGCGATCAGTGGCCCGATGAAGAAAAAGCAGGCGAACTCGTGATTCGTAACTTGCTCAAAGGCGGACGCGGACACTTTGGGCCACTTGAGCATCCGCAGATCGTGCTGAACTGCGGCTTTTTCCCCCATTCCACCATGCAGCAAATCCGCACCCATCGCGTCGGCTTGAGCTTCGATGTACAGTCCTTTCGCTACACAGGATCGCGAATTGCGGCGGTCGTTGAAGGAAAGGCAGATGTGGAAGATGTGTTTTATCTGCGGCCAGTGGGATCGTATAGCGATCGCCAAGGTAAGAAATACACCTACACCGAAGAGCTGCGCCAGCAAGATCTCGACTGGTGTCTTCAGGGCTGCAAACGCTACAAAACTAGAATTGACCAAGGCTTTTCAGAAGAGCACGCCCGTGGACTGATTCCTTTTGATGTCAGGCAGCATTGGGTCATGTCAGCAAATGCGCGATCGCTGATGCACCTGCTCGATTTGCGCTGGAAAGCAGACGCGCAGCTAGAAGCGCAGAAACTCTGTGAGGCCATTTGGCCCCACTTTCAATCCTGGGTACCGGCGATCGCACAATGGTACGAATCCAACCGCCTCAAGAAGGCCCGACTTTCTCCATAAACGCCCTCGACAGACTGCTGCTATGTGTTTCTGCGATGGATTGCTACCGCAACTTTCTGCCACAGATTTCCCTGAGAATTTTACGTATTGTTTCTGGCCCTGTAGAGATAGGTTGCGAAACATCTTCTTATTAGGAGCGCTTCACGGCTCAACTAATGACTTTTGATAACACTCAATAAGAAGGCTTACTTTGACCTCATATAAATAGAGAAGCGCGCCATAGTTAGTGTGAATTTGAAATTGTTTTTCAATTGGATTTAATCAAGCATCTGCCTTTTTGAGGTAGTTTGCTTTTTTAGAGGTGTTAGTGTCGAACCTTTCTATTTGGATATTTTTTTGAAACAGCTATCAAATCGTTTGCTCATTTGTTTGTGATGCTGGCTTGAAACCAGCTCCTCACTTTACGTTCTATGGCTTTATTGTTAGACCAGTCACAGAGTCCATCACAGGCTCGAGATCAATCACAAGGCCACATTCTCCTTGTGGGACAAACTCCCCACAGAGTTCGTGAGGATATAGAAAGCTACAGCAGGCGGTTTCAGTGCCCTGTCGCGGTAGCGGACTCTCCGGCACAGGCAATAGCCCAGGCTCAGCTCGACCAGCCATATTTAGTCATTCTCGCAGGTGAGTCCGTTCGGCAGTGGTCATCCCAAATGGCCAACCAACTTCGTCAAAGCGTTCAGTCCAAAGGTGTGGTGATTGTTGCCATTACGGACTCCAGCGAGCTGAGCTGGAAGATTGAACCTGAGGACACAGGGCTTGATGGTTTTTTCGTCAGGCCACTGAGCCCAACGGTGCTCAATGCGTTGAATGATTCGGCGATCGCTAAACACAGATATTGGCAGTGCGCTTAGCTTTAAACGCACATACGGGCTGGCTTGTCGGCGTTAGAACTGGGTGTTAGAACTGGGTGTCAGAAGCTGAGCAACTAGATAGCTGAGCAACTAGATAGTGGGGCACAGCAAAATCCTAATGGGCTGAAGCTAACTTTAATAGAGCAGGCTTACCCACTTGAATTAACTCTGCTCAGATTAAATGTTTTTTGATCCATAAGTTAATCTGATAAAACAAAAAGATAATCTAAAGAATCTAAAACATGGTTTTGCGGATATCTGCTTCGTGGCTTCGAATAAGTGCATATGAACGGGCCAATCTGCCCCTGCTTTTAGACACATCACGTTCTTACTGAGTTGTGAAATTTAGCAGTGGTAGAGGCGCTAAGTTCAATGCTTGTTCAATCGCTACAAGTCAGCCCAGAGCTGGCGATTGCTGTGTTTCCCAAATGCCTGACGTATAAATTTACATTCCGTTTCCACAGCAGACAAGGTATTTATCAGAATGTGTAAGTAAGTAAATAAGTGACGAAGATCACAGGTTAATCCAGCCTGACAGCTGGTTGATTTTAATCAGTCCGTGTTAACACTGTAGAGGCAAGGCAACTTCATGAAGCTGCCAATTTTGTCTGCCGTAGGTGGTGCATTTTTGTCTGAAAAGCTACAATCTACGAGGTCACAAGCCATCAGTTTAAAAAAGCTTGATTAGTGGGTAGCCTCTTTCCAGTGCATACCCACAACAAAATTGAGTAAAGCGGTCGGCTAAATAAACCATCAGGTTCTACTCAAAGTTCGGTAAATTCTCTGAGGCGTTCATACCAGCATTCATTTTTTATCTCTGCCTGAGTCAGCTATTTTGCAATCATTCGTCTAGTCGGACTGGCCACTTGGCTTACACGCACCCTTCGCTCGGTGCTCCCTTATTTACGAAGCAGACGCAATGAGACAGCAACCTTATTAGTCGGATAAGGAATCCGACTAACCTCAGTAGACTCCGCCACCAGGGAATTGTGCGCACGGAGGTTGTCCGAGCCGCTTCTGCTGGGCGAGCTGATTCAGTCAGGTCAATTTGGTCGGATCAATTTTAATGATCTCGATTCAGTGGGCTCGATTCAGTGGGCTCGATTCGGTTGAGGCGACTCGCTGGGCTGACAAGCAAATTTGACGACATGATAGGTAAATGAGCCGCTAGAGGAGATTTTTGATTGAACATGGGGTTAGAAGCCCAGATGAAGTCGTTCAAAATCCTATATTTCGCCTTTGGCTGAACATTAGGTCGTTTGCAGATATCGTCAAAATCTGAATGTCCATACCTGACTTATTAACCAGTAAGCTAAGGAGCGCGAGGAACGCAGTATGACCCAAGCTAACAGCACAGTTGAAACCCTAGAGCCCAGTACGTCGTCAGCAACTTCAGTGGCTACGCAGGCACTTGCTGAAGCTGCTACTGTTGAGCCCAGCAGCATAGCGGCTACGATAGATTTGACAGGCAAGGGGTCAACTGCGAAGAAAGCTAGAAAAAAGGCAACTGCAAAGAAAAGCACCAAAAAGTCTTCTACTGCAAAATCTGCTGATAAGGCGACAGGTGAAGAGGCCAAAGCTGAGAAAGCGACAAAGGGGGCCGCTAAAAAGACAACTCGCCGCCGTACGGCTCAGACTAAGAAGAAGCACTACACCGAAGATTCCATTCGCCTTTACTTGCAAGAGATTGGTCGTATCCGGTTACTTCGCGCAGAAGAGGAAATTGAACTAGCGCGTAAGATTGCGGATCTGCTGGAATTAGAGAGAATCCGTGACGAGATTGACGATCAGCTAGAGGATGAGCCTACAGATGCGGACTGGGCAAATGCGGTAGATATGCCGTTACCTGCGTTCCGCCGCCGGTTGCACTTGGGTCGTCGTGCTAAAGATAAAATGGTGCAGTCAAACCTCCGGCTGGTCGTTTCGATTGCGAAAAAATACATGAACCGAGGTTTATCCTTCCAGGATTTGATTCAGGAAGGGAGCTTAGGGCTAATCCGCGCCGCTGAAAAGTTTGACCACGAGAAGGGCTACAAGTTCTCTACCTACGCCACTTGGTGGATTCGTCAGGCAATTACGCGGGCGATCGCCGATCAGTCTCGCACCATTCGCCTCCCTGTTCACCTCTACGAGACCATTTCTCGGATTAAGAAAACCACAAAACTGCTGTCTCAGGAACTGGGCCGTAAGCCAACTGAGGAAGAGATTGCAACTCGAATGGAGATGACCATCGAGAAGCTGCGGTTCATCGCTAAATCTGCGCAGTTACCGATCTCGTTGGAAACCCCGATTGGCAAAGAGGAAGATTCTCGCTTGGGTGACTTCATTGAATCCGATGGTGAAACGCCTGAAGATGAGGTCTCAAAAAGCTTACTCAGAGAAGACCTTGAGAGCGTACTAAGCACCCTTAGCCCTCGTGAGCGAGACGTTCTGCGTTTGCGCTATGGCTTAGACGATGGCCGAATGAAAACCTTAGAAGAGATCGGACAGATCTTTAATGTAACGCGTGAGCGCATTCGCCAGATTGAGGCGAAGGCCTTGCGTAAGCTTCGCCACCCGAATCGAAATAGCGTCCTCAAGGAATACATCCGTTAACTTACTCACGTAAGTTATTCGACTGACTTCATTGTCGCGAAATAGCCAAAAAGCAGCTTCCACTCACTGTAGAAGCTGCTTTTTGTATGCGGTATACGCGCATTGTCAAACTGGACATTCCTGTGGACAAACGTACTACAAGCTGGTACTGTTGTTCTTATTAGTATGTATAGCCAACGTGCTTAGGAACTTTGCGATGGAATCTTTAACCACAGCTCAGCAGGAGCTTTATGACTGGTTGATAACCTACATCCGAGAGAATCGTCATTCGCCTTCCATTCGTCAAATGATGCGAGCGATGAAGCTAAAATCGCCTGCGCCTATCCAAAGCCGATTGGAACATCTGCGGAACAAGGGCTATATCGATTGGACGGAAGGGAAGGCTCGCACCATTCGGATCTTGCAGGATACGCAAGGTGTTCCAATCTATGGCGCGATCGCCGCAGGGTCTATGGTCGAGACCTTTACAGATGCCGTAGATCATTTCGATCCGGCCACACTACCGTTTAAGCGAGGTGACTTTGCGCTCAAAGTGCGCGGAGACTCGATGATTGAAGCGCTCATCGACAGCGGAGATATCGTGATTATGCGAGCTGTTCAAGAGCCTTCTCGGATTCGTAACGGCACTATTGTGGCCGCACGTGTAGAGTCCACCACCACCCTAAAGTACTACCATCTTGAGAAAGATACGGTTGTCCTGAAACCTGCTAATCCCAACTATGAACCTATGCGATATCCAGCCGAAGAGGTTCATATTGACGGCCGTTTGGTTGCGGTTTGGCGCAATCAAGATATGAACTGATTGGACATCCTCGGCAGTGAACTGATAGATAGCCTCAAAAATAAGCTGATGAATATCCTGGGGAGAACGTATCCCCAGTGAGGTATACACTGTAACCGAGTCGCGTTGGATTTGCTGATGGCGGTTGCTGTGCCCCGTTCATTTTTCTCCAGTCGTTTTTTTATAGGCTTGCTTTTGCTGGCGCTGGTGGTGGCTACACTGGGCGGCAGCATTTTTCGCTATCTGACCGCAAGCGTACAAACGACAACAGCGCAGACCCAGCCCGTGGCGATCGCGACTACTTTTGTGCCCGCCACCTCGCCCTTCACTATTTCATTGCTCACCTCTCCTGAAGCATTGCTATCGCTTGAGGCCGTGAACGCGGCGGCGCCTCAGCCAACAAACCCTTCGGATACGCAGCCTTCAGACAAGCTAACGCTAGACATAGCGCAGCTCAAACAGCGCTGGCTGGCAAGCACTGGGTTGGATTATGAGAGAGATTTGCGGCCCTGGCTGGGTAATGAGATGACCTTTGCCATCACGGATGCTGATATCGATTTGAATGAAACCAATGGCGCTCAGCCAGGGTACCTGTTGGCAACTGCGATTGCACCTCAAAAACAGCGTGAGGCCCGTGAGTTTTTGCAAAGGCTTTGGCAGCAGCGAAGTCTTGCGGGTAGGCCGCCAAATAGTGTGCAGATTAACGGTGTGCGGGTGCTGCACAGCGACTTAGACTCGCTGACAGCAGCCAGTGCGGTAGTGGGTGATCGCTTCGTGGTGTTTGCAAATGATGTGCGCGTTTTACGGCGCAGCATCCGGGCGGCACAGTCTGCTATGAACCTAGCGCAAGACCGTGTCTATCGAGATACGGTTGAGCAGTTGCCCCATGAGCGGATAGGCCTAGCTTACTTTAGCGATACTTTTCTCAGTGCAAATCGCTCTTCTGTACGGAAACGGGCAGCCATGAGTATAGCTCTGGCGCCGGGCGGGGTGATGCTTAAGCTCCGGCCTGCGACCACCGGTGTTGGTGAAACCAGTGCTATTGCCAGTGATGTAACGACTCGGGGCTCGGTAGCAGCCATGAGGGGTTTGCCCGCTGATAGTTCCTGGGCGATCGCAAGTACGGATCTAGCCCAACTATTGTCGTCTGAACATGCGCTGTCTGAGCATTCAGCAGAGCCCACGGCAATGGAATCAACTGCAGCGGAACGGATACGCCAGGCACTGCCCCAGACACGACCTAAGTTTTTGCCTTTAGGTGCGCCTTACAACACACTGGCTCAAAGTCGTTCGGCTCAAAGTCGTTCGGCTCAGAGCAATCCATTGACGCCGGCTGACTGGGCTTGGGCCAACGGAGACTA
Organism: Cyanobacteria bacterium P01_D01_bin.105; assembly: GCA_039025345.1. Taxonomy (GTDB): domain Bacteria; phylum Cyanobacteriota; class Cyanobacteriia; order Phormidesmidales; family Phormidesmidaceae; genus Phormidesmis. Next base: position 63,408 of record JBCCOO010000011.1, read on the forward strand.
TGCCCTTGGCCAAGTGGGGGACGGTTGGGTATTAGTGGTAGAGCGCGATGCAGAAGCCATTAAAACGTTGGATCAGGCTGCTCAACTCAAGGGATATAGTTCGGTGCCCGTGGCATTGGATATCGCCGGGGCAGAATCAGAGGCCGGGGAAGAACCAGAGGCAACAGATAGTGGGTCTGAGGTGGTCGCCTGGACGCGATTTAAAGCTAAACAGCGCTACCGCAGTGCTGAGAGCAGCTTAGAAACAGATGTTTTGGGACTACACTTACAGCGTGGAGACTACGAGATCTTTGCCGATTCGTTGAGGGCAATGCAGCAGGCGATCGCGACGCTAGGGCGTTCACCCAGTAACCGTTCACCCAGTAATTCTTCTTTGCGAGACTTCCCAACGTTTGCTCAGGCGATCGCGGCACTGCCCAGCCCCAACAGCGGCTACCTATACGCAGATAAAACAGCCACTGCAGATATCTTAAGCCACAACTTTCCGATAGCTCAGCGCATTTTGCAATCAATCCAGCCTTTGTTTTCACACGTTCGCAGCGTCAGTGCGACTCAATCCGTAGAAAACCCATCAGAAGAAACGGGCGCAAAACACACAGAAACGGTCAGTGTCTTTGTCCAAATGAATCGCTAATATATCCAACAACTGCTACCGCGATCTTTGCCATCATGAATCAGACCCTGTCGTCTGCGGCTGAGCCGATCTGTCCGCTAATTGTTAATTGGGCTCAACAGGATTCTCTGAGCGCTGCCCAAAAACAGCAGATTATCGCTTGGGAAGAGATCTACTTAACCGGAATTTGGTGCCTGCCATCCCAGCTGCCAACCGTCATAGAATCACGCGCGGCGCTGCTGCAAAAAGTTGTCCAAGCGATTGAATCTGCCCCCAATAGGCCACTGCCACTGCCAGGAAATTGGTCAGAGTGGATCACATTGCTTTGGACGCTATGGCTCCCATTGGCACAGCAGTTAGACCGTCAACAGCGTGCTTTAGGGCGTCCGCTTATTCAAGGGGTTCTGGGCGGACAAGGGACGGGGAAAACCACCCTCTCAAAAATGCTACAGCTGATTTTGGCGCAGCTTGGACATGAAATGGTACCGCTTTCAATTGACGATCTGTATCTGACCTACGCTGAACGCCAGGCACTTTTAACCACCGATGAGCGCTTTATTTGGCGAGGACCACCCGGTACGCATGACATTGCGCTGGGCATAGAGACCCTGAAGGCCATACACTCAGCGGCGGCGGGTGAAACGGTAAAGATTCCACAGTTTGAGAAGTCACTGCACGGGGGGCAAGGCGATCGCACTGTCCCAGCAGAACAAACGGCACCGACGATTGTTCTGTTCGAAGGATGGTTTGTCGGCACTAGGCCTCTGATGGCCGACGCCTTTGAGCCCACTAACCCACTGCCCGAACCACTTAAAACGCCGCAAGATCGGCAATTTGCGAAAGCGTGCAATGAGCGCTTAGCCCAATACCTGCCGCTGTGGGACTTTTTAGATAGTCTGATGGTGCTGTGTCCCAAAGACTACCGACTATCTCAGCAGTGGCGACAGGAAGCCGAGCACAAAATGAAAGCAGCCGGCAAATCGGGGCTATCTGATGAAGAGATTACAGACTTTGTCACGTATTTTTGGAAGTCACTCCATCCAGAGCTCTTTATCACTCCGCTGACTCACAGCGCAGAGACAAGCTTAGTGGTATATATCGGGTCAGACCATTCGGTTAGTGAGCTGAAAAGACCTGCATCTGGGCATCCTGAACCGATTAATAGTGTGTGAATGTAGTGAGTAGCATACAGTCTTGATGGAGCCTATCTGAAGTATCAGTGGTCTCCCTGAACTAATTTATTTTACAGTCGTCACGAGCTGAGGATTCTTTAATGGGTACGACGAGTATGGACACGAGCGTTCAAGTATTATCGCCATCTGGCATTTTAGATAGCACCCAAGCAACAGCTATCAGTGGGCAAGTTGATAGCGCTTTAGACTCGGGCGCTAAAACCCTGCTAATGGATCTAAAAGAGACGACGTTTGTCGATAGTTCTGGCCTTGGCACCCTGGTGTCTGCATTGAAAAAGGCTCGCGAAAAAGGCTGCGATATGGTCGTTTGCTCCATCAATCCGCAAGTAAAAATGCTGTTTGAGCTGACAAGTATGGATCAGGTTTTCAAAATATTTGAAAACCGCGAGGCGTTTGAAGCGTCACGGCTAGAATCCGCGTAAGCCTGCAGCTGGCTATCTCAAACAGGCGTTAAAACGGAATGTCGTCATAGTCGGGAGCGGGCGTTGCTGGCGCAGCCGGTGCAGCCGGTGCAGCAGGCGCAGCGGCAGATGGCGAAGAAGCGGGCGTTGTGCCACCACCCACAAACCGACCGGCTGCCACGGGTGTGGGCTCAGCGATGGCAAGCCCTTGTAGCTCATTGATTGGACTAACGCGCTGAACGGTCATTTCAGCGCGTTTTTCTTTAAAGCCTTCCTGGCGCTCGATTGTGTTCATACCCAAACGCCCCTCTAACAACACGCGATCGCCCTCGCGATACTTCTCTTGAATTTCTTGAGCCAAATTGCCCCAACCGACCACCTTTATCTGACCGGGCGAGTCATTTTCACGCAGTCCCGGAAATTTGACCGTAAACTCTGAAATAGGCGTTTGGTTATCAGCGGTGTAGCGTAGCTGAGGGGCTTGAACGATTTCAGCCATCAAGATGCAGTTGTTCATAGGAAGTGCGTCTGGGAAAGTGCGTCTGAATAATACTGTTTGGATAATACTAAAGAGTACGGGAGAGTGGGTCGAGGGCCAGCTTATCTGTTACGGTACTTAGCTACTAAAACAACGGCTCGGGCTCTGTTCTCTGGCTATGACTTTTCGGACTCTGACTTTTAGGGCATAACTTTCAGGGCTATAACTTTTAGGGCATAACTTTCAGCGCTATAACTCGTCTAGCCCTTGCGCTGAGGAGATAAATAGCTGGAGGCGCTGCTGATAGCTTAGGAGCTGAGCATCGACCCAGTCACGGTCTTTGCTGTTGGCAAAAATGTGAACGATAGGCTCACTAGCATCGGGCAAAACTAACACCCAGTTTTGAGCATTACCCTGTCGGTCAGGGTCCATTATTTTAACGCCATCTGTCAGATCTAACTGGTCAGGAGAATGGGTCTCTACCAGATAACGCATTAGGGATCCCTTCATGCGCCAGGGGCAGCGCATGGTCTGACTGCGGTGGGCAATGCGGGGTAACTCCTCCCATATATGCCCGAGCGATCGCTCCTGAATCACCAGCATTTCAATCAGCTTCGCAATGCAAAACATCGCATCGAAACCGGGGTGCATCTGCGGAAAAATAAAGCCCATATCACCGCTCCCACCCAGCACGACAGTATTGCTATAAGGACTGGGCTGACTCGATTTTTGAGTTTGCTGCGTGCAGGCAGCCATCAGCGCCGTTGAATTTGCTTGGGTTCGGATCACCCGGCCACCGTGACGGCGAGTAATCTCTTCAATCGCGCCAGAAGACTGCACAGGCACGACCACCGTGCCACCCGGATGGGCGGTCAGAATCATATGCACCATTAGGGCAGTGAGGGTTTCACCGCGAATAGGCGTACCCACCTCATCGACGAGAATCAGCTGCTCACCATTAGCAGAAACCTGCACTCCAAAGGTTGCCTTCAGCGCATGAACAACCTGACCGAGCTGCCCCAACAGGTCATCACGTTCTTCGAGCGACGGAGCGGTGTGGGCCAAACTCGCATTCAGTACCACCGCATCGCAGCCAAACCTATCTAAAATTTGCGGCAATACAGCCCCTGATAGGGCGTAGGCATAGTCAATGACGACCTTAGATTTACTACAGCGAATCGCGGCTGTATTGAGGTGCTTTTCAAACGCTAAGTTGTAGTTATCGACAACCCCATCAGGGTAGGTAACTGAGCCAATTTCAGACACTTGCGCGCGCCGCAGATCTTCTTTGAAATAGGCGCCCTCTATCTTTTTTTCTTTGGACTTGGCAATGTCGAGGCCATCGCTATTAAAGAACTCGATCAAAAGGTGATCGGTGCGCTTGGGATGGAGCCGAACATGAATGCCACCGACGACCATAAGTGCAGGCAAAATGCTGTGTACAACAGGGATAGAGACAGCCTCTAGATCGAGGACATTGACCCCCACAGACATCAAACCAGCGATGAGCGATCGCGCTATCATCCTCGAAATACTGCGCTGATCGCGCGAGACAGACACCGCCGCACCTAGCTTGAGCGTAGAACCATATGCGGCCCCAAGCTTTACGGCAAACTCCGGTGTGATATCAATATTGGCAAGTCCCACCACTCCCCGCTGGCCAAACAAATTCCGATGGGCCGTATGTCCCCAAATCAAGTTGATATTCAGAATGGCCCCTGCTTCAATTAGCTTGCTCGGCCAAACTTTTACCCCTGGGCTGACCTTCGCTTCTTCACCCACCGTTGTCAGAGAACCAATAATTGAGCCTTCTAATAAGTGAACGCGGCGAGCAATACGGCTTCCCCGGCTCACCACACAGGCGCGCAGATGAGACTCATCGCCAATCAATGCGCCATTCCAAGCGATGGCGCGCTCCAAACGCGCATCATTGCCAATGGTGACGTTATCGCCAATCACAGTCCCAGGTGAAAGCACGGCTCTTGCCCCAATGCGGCAGTTGTCACCAATTAAAATAGGGCCCTTGAGTTTCGCCGTAGTATCCACTGTCGAGTTAATACCCACATAGACGCCTGCTGTGGTTTCAGAGGCCGCGTAGTCAAGATTAATTTTGCCGTGGAGCGCATCGTATTGGGCTTGCCGATAGGCATCTAAATGCCCCACATCACACCAATAGCCCTCTGCCACATAGCCGTACAGCGGATCCCCTTTCTCCAACAGCAGTGGAAAAAGATCCTTAGAAAAATCCTGCTCACAGTTTGCTGGGATATCGTCCAACACCTCCGGTTCCAAGATATAAATGCCCGTGTTGATCGTGTCAGAGAAAATCTCACTGGTGGTGGGCTTTTCTAGAAAGCGAACAATTCTATGGGTTGGATCGGTAATGACAACCCCAAATTCAATTGGGTTAGGAACCCGCGTGAGCACTAAGGTTGCCTTTGCGTTATTTTCCTTGTGAAAGCGGATAGCGGCTTGTAAGTCAAAGTCCGTAATGCTGTCGCCGCTGATGACCAGAAAGGTGTCATCTAGTAACTCTCCGACATTTTTGACACAGCCAGCGGTACCAAGGGCTTGTTCTTCTTCGACGGCGTAGGTTAGGGTCACACCTAGATCTGCCCCATCTCTAAAGTAGTCGCGCATCACATCAGGAAGATAAAAGAGCGTTGCGACGATATTTGTGATGTGGTGTTGTTTGAGTAAGCGAATGATGTGCTCAGCAATCGGCCGATTGAGAATCGGCACCATGGGTTTGGGTAAATCGCAGGTGAGGGGACGGAGCCGAGTACCCGATCCACCGGCCATAAGCACTGCTCGCATAGTTACTCTCCTGACATTCACCGACATTCTATCGGAGTGTTACAAAGTCGATGGAGAAGCGGTAGGCTTTTGGCTTGAAACGTAAGATATTGCTGCACAGTTGGCAGTAGACACTATCTTAAGGAGACCCTGATGGAATTTATTGCGTTTATTTTGCTGATTTTTTATGGTGTGGGCGCGTGGAAGTTTTGGACAGGGTTTAACCGAACGGACTTCAGTAGCGGGAAAGTAAAATTTACGCTGCTTTGGCCCGTGTTTTTGATCGGGAGTGAACCCTACCGACGTAATTTTACAAAGGCGCTTAAAGGTCGCTAGCACACGGTATCTAACACATGCGCCGTTAAACATGTGCCCCTAAAAAAGGATCAGTAACACAGGCCGTTGAAACAACATCGCTCAGGCAAGATCACTAGCGTCAAGGACAATGAGCAAAGTAAAAAATGAGCAAAGCAAAATCTGATAAAGCCTCAGCCAGATCGCCTTTGGGCGATGTTCTCAACCCACAGTCTGTGCCCTGGCTACCGATGATCTCAGCAGTGGCCAAACGATTTGACGCCGAATACGAAGGGAAATCGTTTGAGCTACCAGAAGAAATTGAGGCAATGCCTGTTTTTCGCGATTGGGCGGCAGGCTCTCTCAACTCTCGAATTGCCTCACCGTTTTGGGAAATTGCGAAGCCGAAAAAGAACCAACACTGTTTAGATTTAGGCTGTGGGTTCAGCTTTTTGATCTATGAATGGAAAAGCTGGCAGGCGTTGTTTCACGGGCAAGATGTGAGCGATTTTGCCGTAAAAACGCTGCATCAAAGAGGGCCACAGCTCGATTCTAAGCTCTTTAAAGAAGTCAAAAAAGGCCCTGCACATCAGCTAGACTATGCACCCGCTAGCTTTGATTTGGTGATTGCGACAGGGTTTAGCTGCTACTATCCGCTTAACTATTGGCAGGCGGTGATGGAAAGCGTGAAACCGCTACTAAAACCGGGTGGTTTTTTCGTATTCGATGTGATTGACCCAGAACAAGAACTGGCTGAGAACTGGGCGATTTTGGAGACGTATCTGGGAGCGGATGTATTTTTAGAAGATCTGAGCACTTGGCGTCAGCTCATTAAGACGGTAGGTGCGAAGGTGGTGAAGCAACAGGAAGGGGAGCTTTTCCATCTGTATAAAGTACGCTGGCAGTAGGATGTGCTGGCAGCAGGCAGCCTGGAGAAAACAGTAGCGTGGGGGAAACAGCAGACGGTGCCAAGGTTTGGCTGATTGGTGGCACTAGCGAAAGTGCTGAACTGGCATCAGCATTAGCAGAACGACACATTCCTTTTGTGGTGACGGTGACGACCGCAGTCGCCAGCACGCTTTACCCGGCAGAAACGTCAGTATTTGTAGGCAAGCTCACACAGGCTCAGATGGGTGACTTTGTGCTGACGCACACAGTGAGCTGTGTACTAGATGCCTCTCATCCGTTTGCACAGGTGGTTTCTACAGGGGCGATCGCACTTGCCGCACAAAGTGGCCACATTGCTTACCTCCGCTACGAACGCGCCCCTATTTCATCAGAACAGGGCGAACCAGACAACGGCGAACTCGTCTCAAGTCATCCCTCGTTAGAGACACTGCTTAATCCTTCTCAACTTCGTGGTCAAACCATTTTACTTACGTTGGGTTGCCATATCTTGCTGAATTATGCCCCCCAGCTAGCCCAGCTCCGAAAAACATCAAAACTCTTTGTTAGGGTACTGCCCTCACAAGCAGCCCTATCGGCAGCACTAAGTACGGGCTTCAGCGCCAAAAACATTTTGGCGCTCAGACCCCCTATTTCATACAGCTTAGAAAAAGCCCTATGGCAGCAATGGCAAATCTCCACGGTAATTGCCAAAGCCTCTGGCCAAGCGGGTGGCGAAGCCATTAAACGTCAGGTCGCTGCCGAACTAGGCGTACATTTACGGCTGCTGCAAAGACCGCCTATAAAGTATCCTCACCAGACCCATTGTTTGGCAGAGGCTATCCGATTTTGCGAGGCCCATGTTTCTAGCCTTAACTGCTAAGGCAGTAAAGGGATAGCCCAGTTGTGATGTCCGTATTGCCATCTACTCATATATATAGACGTTTCTGTGACTGACCAAGACTTAATATTTGCTTTCTCATGCATATTGCCTTGACTATGCTCTAAGAAGTGTTATCGTGATGTCTAATTTTGGTGCCTGCGCCACTCATGCAATCTAGGCCGAACTCCGCTCTAAATTCATCGCCTAATGGACGGCCTCAAAGAAGTGGCCACACAGTATCTGCTGAGAACAGCACTGGCCAGAGCAGCATGGGCCAGAACAGCAGCACTGGGAAAAACAGCACTGGGAAAAGCAACACTGGCGAGCGGAGAAACGGCGCGATCAGCAGTACAAGCAGCGTCAATAATGTAGGTGCGAATAGTATAGGCACTCACGCAAGCACCGTTCCGAGCCTGGAAAACAGTACCCTCTCAGCCCGAAAACCCCTTGTGGGTTTACCGAATGTGGGATTCCCCAAACATCCTGTGCCTACCAGCCCTGTCTCAGTTGGAACGCCGCTGGATACGGCTCAGGCCACGAATCATGCTCAGACAAGTGGTCAAATTGGCAGCTCAGTGATGAACTCAGCCAGCGCAACCATTGACAACGCTTCTGGCAATGCCGCTATCAACAACACCTCCGTCTATGCGCTCAGAGAACTTGTCTCTCGGCTTCAGAGAGAACAGGCAAAAATTCAAGACTTATTGGGTTCACTTGGGTTTGCGCTACGTAGCCTGAACAATCTCAGTCAATTTTTAGAACTTATCCCAATGATTGCAAGCCGGGTAACGGATGCTGCCGGTGGCGCATTGGTGATGTTTCAGCCGGATGGTCAGCTACAGCTTAAGGAGCTTTATTGCAGTCAGGACGGCAGCTGCCAGAACGTGCGACTTGCTCTGGAGATGGCCACTCGCCAAATTACGGCTTCTCTAGCGGCGTCGAGGGCGGCACTCTCTGAGCGCGCTTCAATACATCCGGCCGCCGATCCGCTCATGGCGGCTGAAGACGCGATGGCGATTACCAATGCCACTATGGTGTCTTTGGATCGTCAGATAGGTCACTATTTAGGTGCAGAGTGCCAAATATTTGGCACGGCAATTATTGTGCAAAACGTAGAGCGAGCGCGGCTGTACGTTTTTAGTGAAGAGGGCGACTATACCTGGAGCGAAACCCGACAGAAGCTGGTGCGCCTGGTGGCGGATCAAACAGCGGTTGCCATTGAAAATAATGAGCTCACCCACGAACTGCGTCACAAAGAACGCATGGACAGGGAGCTAGAACTGGGCGCTGAGATTCAAGTTCAGCTGTTGCCAAATGAATGCCCCGAAATTGAGGGCATAGACTTAGCTGCTCGGTGCAATACGGCTAATAAGGTAGGCGGCGACTACTACGACTTTATTCCCACAACGTACGATCAGCTGCGCTATCCAAATGATCCTGTTTCGCAGGAGCAGCCTTGGAATTTTGCGATTGGCGATGTAATGGGCAAAGGCGTCCCGGCAGGGCTGATGATGACGATGCTACGAGGAATGCTGAGAGCAGAGGTACTCAATAGCCATTCTCCCGGGCATTTACTTCAGCATCTGAACTGGGTCATGCGGGCAGATTTAGAAAATTCTAATCGGTTTGTGACCTTGTTTTGTGCGCAGTACAATCCGCGTACGCAAGTGCTGACCTATGGCAATGCGGCACATAACCCACCGCTACTTTGGCAGGCAGCCAAGGGGCAGGTGACAAGGCTGGATGCGGATGGCATGCTGCTGGGGTTAGATATGGATACGCGCTACCAAGAAAATCAGGTACAGCTGCAGCCAGGGGATACGGTTATTTATTACACCGACGGCTTTACAGAAGCGGCAGATAAGAACGGTCAGCGATTTGATGAAGATAATTTGATTGAGGCATTTTCTTGGGCCTGCCGTAACTTGTCAGATTCGGAAGATATTTTGGAATATCTGTTTGGCATGTTGAATCGGTTTGTGGGCAGCGATCGCGAAGCGGAAGACGACACCACCCTAGTGGTGATGCGGGTAACGCAGCCAGCAGAGTTTAGGCAGCTTTCCTGTAACCTGCCATAGGCCTGTAGGGCCTGCACAAGCGCTTATTGGCATGCGTATTAGCGCATTTGCAGAGTTAGAACGTCGGTGGAATGTGGGTTTAATGACCAGCGCCGGTTATTAAACCGGTGTAGCTTATTGCCTATAGCTTGTTGCATCTACATGTGCAGTGGGTACGTTTTTGGGGTGCTTCCTACTTTAAAACCTCATACCTCACAGTCCTCATACCTCACTGACACATTATGGATACGTTTGAGTTTCGCAGCACCGATCTGTCTTCACTCCACGTTGACCCATCGACGATAGATACCCCATTCATTTACCCATCTATAGGGACGCCCGCTTCTATGGGTACGCCCGTTATCGGTCAGTATTTTGACCAAGATTTGATCGGCTCAACAGGCGAGACACTGAATGCTTTTTATGAATCTGGCCAGATGTGGGCCCTGATAATTGGCATTCTGTTGGGTTATGGATTCAAGTCATTTTCTTCCTATGGCTAACGACATCGCTGCTACTGTATGGTGTGTGTGCGAAAGCAAACATCTTATAGACAGTTAGCACTGATCGTTAGCACGTAGGAGCATAAGCAAAGTAGTGGCCTTGCAAGCAGATAGTCAGCAGTCCCAGAACATGCCAGCTCAAAATACCTGGAGTCAGCGATTTGAGTCGGCACTACACCCAGCGATCGCCCGCTTCAATGCCAGCATCGGCTTCGATATTCAGCTGCTAGAGTGCGATCTGACAGGCTCGGTTGCCCATGCCAAAATGCTCAATAAAGTTGGCATTCTCTCAGACGATGAGTGCAAAAGCATTGTCTCAGGGTTAGAAACGATCCGCCGCGAATACCGCGAGGGCAAGTTTAATCCTGGGGTAGATGAAGAAGATGTGCATTTTGCAGTGGAGCACCGGCTCATTGAGCTGATTGGCGATGGGGGCAAGAAACTGCACACGGCGCGCTCTCGAAATGACCAAGTGGGCACAGATTTGCGGCTGTATCTGCGCGGCGAGATTGAAAATATTAGAGCGCAGATCAAAGCCTTTCAGCGGGCAGTTGTAAGCTTGGCTGAAGAGAATGTGGAGACGCTGATTCCAGGCTATACGCACCTGCAGCGAGCGCAGCCATTGAGCTTAGCGCATCATTTGCTAGCCTATTTTGAAATGACGCAGCGGGACTGGGAGCGGTTGGGCGATGTGCTCAAGCGGGTGAACATTTTGCCATTGGGCAGCGGCGCATTAGCGGGTACGACGTTTCCAATCGATCGGCACTATTCAGCCGAGCTGTTGAACTTTGACGATATTTATCACAACAGTTTGGATGGGGTCAGCGACAGAGATTTTGCCATTGAGTTCTCGGCAGCCGCGAGCGTGATTATGGTTCACCTCTCGCGCCTTTCTGAAGAGATTATTTTCTGGGCCTCAGAAGAGTTTCGCTTTGTGACCTTAGGCGATACCTGCTCGACCGGATCAAGCATCATGCCCCAGAAGAAGAATCCTGACATTCCGGAGCTAGTACGTGGCAAAACAGGCCGTGTGTTTGGTCATTTGCAGGGTTTGCTGGTGATGATGAAGGGCTTACCACTGGCTTACAACAAAGATTTACAAGAAGACAAAGAAGCGATCTTTGATGTTGTTGTAACCGTCTCTGGCTGCTTAGAAGCCATGACGATTCTGTTGCAAGAAGGGCTGACCTTCCGTCCTCAAAGATTGAATCAGGCTGTGGATGAAGACTTTTCTAATGCCACAGATGTGGCTGATTACTTGGCTGCGAAAGGGGTGCCCTTTAGAGAAGCGTATAATCTGGTGGGTAAAGTGGTGAAAACATCTTTGGCGGCAGGCAAGCTGCTGAAGGATTTGACTATGGATGAGTGGAAGGCGCTGCATCCGGCCTTTGAAGAAGACATTTATCAGGCGATCGCCCCTGCTCAAGTCGTCTCTGCTCGCAACAGTGCTGGCGGCACTGGCTTCGAGCAAGTCCGCAAGGCCCTCACCCGCGCTCAAACGTTACTAAACAACTAAATTGCTAACTTGCAAGCTGAGTTGCTTGTTGGGTAGAACCACCTTGGGCTTGAACAGCCTGTGTGAGTCCGTCTATTCTTGTTCGATGATGGCACTAACTAAAATTGGGATGTGGGGAAACGTCAGCGGTGTGATTTTACCTTGTGTGTATTCTGTTCGAGATGTGTAGTGTCCATTACTAAGCTCTCGAAAGACCACTAAAACCTTGCGTTTAAGATCAACAACCCAATACTCGGGGATGTTGGCCGTTGCATACATTTGACTTTTTATATTGAGATCTTTTTTGAGCGTGGCATCTGAATATTCAATTATCCAAAATATATTTTCTGGATAGGGATGATGTTCTAAATATTCTTTGCCAAGGCGTTGAACAATGGCAATATCAGGTTCAGGCTCGGAATCATCCGGTAGCGTAATAGGATGACCATTGCGGACTTTTGCTTGCTTCCCAAGTAGGGTCGTTAGGTATTCACCGGATTCTGATATGGAGTAGGCATGAGGTTCGCCTTCGGGTGCCATCTCAACAATTTCGCCTTTAATGAGTTCAACTCGTCGCTCGTCAAGGATGCCTGCATCAATCATGTGATGATATTCTGCCAGAGTCCATTTAGCGAGCTGTGCTTTGAAAGGCGTTTGGGAGGCAATGCCCATCTCTCAACCTCTTACGCTTATGAGGGCTGACGCCTTTATCATAGCAGTGTCTTACAGGAGTCAATCTATCGCCATGTCAACCCTTAGCCTATGCATGATCGTTAAAGATGAAGCCGCTAACCTATCGCAATGTCTGGCGAGTGTGAAAGACCTTGTGGACGAAATGGTGGTGATTGACACAGGCTCCGGAGACGATACGCCGATGCTCGCAGAGCAGGCCGGGGCATCGGTCAATTTTTTCACTTGGAGCGATGATTTTGCTGACGCTCGCAACGTGTCTTTAGACCAAGCGACGATGGATTGGATTTTGGTGTTGGATGCGGATGAGATCCTGACAGTGGCAGGGCGATCGCTGATCGAATCGATTAAAAAAGATCAGCCGTTGGGCCATATTGACCCAGCAGATTTGCTGTTAGTGACCATGGTACGCAAAGAAATTGGCGCGAATCAGTCTCCCTATACGCAGGTTTCTCGGCTGTTTCGTAATCTGAACGCGGTGAGATTCACTCGCCCTTATCACGAGAGCGTAGACGACAGCATTGAGGCGCTGATGGCCAAAGAGGACCATTGGCAGGCGGCGAAATTTGGAGAGGTTGCGATCGCCCATACTGGCTATGCCATCAGCGAAATCGAAGCGAAAGATAAACTGGCCAGGGCGCAACGAATTATGGAAGGCCACTTGGAACAGCATCCTCAAGATGCCTATATTGCCAACAAATTAGGGGCGCTATACACCCAGTGCAATGAATGGGAAAAGGCACTGAAGATGCTGCAAAAGGCTTTGCATTCTGGCAACTTCGACCCCATGACGGAATATGAGCTGCATTATCACTTGGGCATTGCGCATCGGCATCTGGTGCCGGTAGCTGGACAGATGCAGACAGCGGAAGAGGCCTATCGAAAGGCGTTAGCAGTTCCCATTGGAGACAAGCTAAAGCTGGGCGCACACCTAAACTTAGGGGCATTGCTAAAGCTGAAAGGGGATTTAGAAGGTGCACAGGCGCAGTATGAAGCGGCGGCGCGAATTGATCCTAAAGAGCCAGTGATTTATTACAACTTAGGTGTGCTGCATCGACAACGGGGATACCTGGAACCGGCGCTGCGGGCCTACGAGTATGCGATCGCGCTTGATCCCAATTACGCGGTGGCGCATCAGAACTTGGGTGTAGTGCTCTTTAAACTGGGTAAGTTGCCACATAGTAAGCGAGCCTTTGAAAAGGCGATCGCGCTGATGTCAAAGAGCGATCCGCTTGGGTGCGATCGCATCCGTAAAGGCATTAAAGACCTAGGCTTAGATAAAGTTCTGGCCTAGCAAGGCATTGATCATAGAACTACCGCCAACAGGATTACTGGCAATAGGATTACTGGCGGTAGTGAGGATCTGACCAAGCGCCAGTCGTCTCATCCTCATCCAAATCGACCGTGGGAAAAGCGCTGCCTCTTTTTCGCATGCGTGCTTTTTCCCACGCTTCGGCGCCGCCGTACGCACCGGGTTGCCAATAGGCCTTGTGCTGAGATTCGTCTCGCAATGGCGGACGGTCTGGATGATTGCGGGGCAGCAAAATGCGTTTGCACTTATACAAGATGTCATCCCAACCCAAGTCAGGCTGGTTCAGCATGTTGCGAAACGTCGTGAGAATGGCTTCTGATTCGTCATTTTGCCGCACAGATAATGGCTGCGATGCCCGTAAAGGATCGACTTGAACCGCTGCGATACCCTGCCTAACGGCTTTAGTGACGGCTTCAGCATGGACCTTACCAGCTTTTTCATACTGTATTTGCCATCCTTTTTCGCTAGATGCATACAGGGCAGGCAAGCGATTGAGCGCATAGGTTTCCACTTCTACCGTTTTGATATATTCACGGAGCTTGGGTGGCAGCTTTGCTTTCTGCCGAGTGACCTCTTCTGCAACTAGCCTTTCCATCACATTGGTATAGGCTCTGTTATCTTGCGGGGAAGCACTCATAAGCGTAAGGATTGGACGTGAGACGATACCGTACGTTTAAGTTACCCATCAGATTTAGGGCATGTAACAAGGTTCGAAAGTGCGAACAAGTATTGCTTGCCTCTCGCGTATTAATGGCCTCTCACGTTGAATAGAGCCAAACCCTGCATTGGTATCACAGTCAAATGTGCAGACAATGTCTCTTAGCAATCATCCAAATTAGAAGCATGAACAATAATTTGATCGATGAGACTACGCACATTTCGACCGGAGGCATCGGTATCGTTAATCAGGATACTGAGGGCGAGCGGCGGATGATTAGGCGGATTGAGGTACCCACTGAGGGTGTAGGTGCCGCTGAGGGTACCGGTTTTACCTTGGAAGCGACCTTCGGCGTTAGTGCCGCGCATTCGGTTTCGTAGGGTGCCGCTACGTCCTGCAACAGCAAGGGAATTTCGGTAGATGGCGGCATTCGGCGTTTTGGCCATGGCCTGTAGCGTATCGACGAGCGCTTCCGGCGTGGCGAGATTATTTCTAGCCAATCCGGAACCATCGACGATGCTAATGCTGCCGGGGCGAACGCCCAAATCGGTGAGCACTGTGTTGACCGCAGCAGTGCCCGCTTGGTAGGCGTTTGGGGTAGTGGCATCTACGCTGCGGCCCAGGGCTTTGAGCATGGCTTCGGCATAGATGTTAACGCTGTATAGATTAGTCGGATCGATAAAGGCACGTAGCGGTGGGGACTGGATGGCAGCGAGCTCGATGAGACCAGTGGGTGGATTATTCGTGCTGACTTGAGCACGAGGAGAGCCAAGACCGTAGGCGCTGAGGCTTTGTTGAAACTGCTCAGCAAAATAGCCGCCTGGATCGAGAACGGCAATAGAGGTGTTCTCTGAGGCGGAACCCGCGATGAGCTGACCGCGTACGTCCATGACTTTTTGCCCAGGCGTTTGTCCGGCATCAATGTATTCGTAACCACCGCCGATGGTACGAGAGTTATTAATAACGCGCCATCCACGCACGAACTCGGGTCTATCCCAGACTACCCGCAGCGGCTGGCCAACGCGAGTGGGAAAGAGGGTAAAGCCCAGTTCATTACGGTTGAGAATAAGGCTGTTGGCCGGTGCGCCATAGCCTGCGCGATAGTCTTCGTCTTCCCAGTATGGATTGGCTGCGGGGCCTGCGAAGTAGTTATCTATTGCAGTCAGACTTTTAACTCGGCGAATGCCTTGGTTTTTGAGCTGCCCTGAGAGCAAGTTGATTTGGTAGCTGGTAAATGTCGGATCACCTCTACCAACAACATACAAATCTTGATCAGGGCTATTGGGCTGACCAAACACTGACGTGCGAATGCTGAAATCAGGGCCAAGGTTTTGTAGGGCCGCGGCCGTCGTGAGGAGCTTGACACCGGAAGCCGGAACAAATTTCTCTTGCGCTCTGTGGGCGTAGAGCGTGCGCGTATCGGGGTTAGCATCTTCAATCAGGACACCGACACCTGCCCCTTCTAGGGTGTAGCCATTAATGATGGCATCGATTTTGCGCGGCAGCTCGGCGCGGCACATGCCGGCGAAGGCAGCATCAGCTTGAGTGAATACGGCCAGACCCCCGAGTAAGCTGAGGGCTACTTTCTGAGCTGCCTTTAGACAGGGTGAGGGCTGCTTGGAAGGGCGCTTCCTGAGGGGAACTTGAGAAGAAAGATGTGCCATAGGAGGAACGGGTCATGGGATGCAGTTGAACGGTATGAACTCAACTTATCCGTAATGTCTTAATAATTAGGAAAGTCACGAGCCGAATTGTTGAACTGACCACTGCATAACAAGATTAGTTGAAATGTTATACCGCTGGGGACCGTGAGCTTGCTGAGATGCTAGAAGTTTTGTGGATATAGGCGATCGCTTGCTTTTTCAGTCTTCGTTTGGCTCGAAAAAGTTGGAAAATAAAATCTGGACAGGGCCTAACCAGAGTTGTCATTGGCACAGTTGGTTGGTGCAGGCTGAGCTGTACTGGCTGAACTGTACTAACCAACTGTGCCGGCTGAAGTATGCAGGACGGATTTTGATTTATGTCTCAAAGTTGAAGCGCGATCACAGTTTTGCCTGATAATGCCCTCAGCCGAGTTAGACAGGCGGTCAAAGTAACTATTCTCGAGGGTCTTTTATGGATGTTAAAGCCGCCGTTGCCTTTGAAGCGAATCAGCCCCTGCGCCTGGAAACGGTGCAGCTCGAAGGGCCCAAGGAAGGTGAGGTTTTAGTTGAAATTAAGGCAACAGGGGTTTGCCATACCGATGCCTATACCCTCTCAGGAAAAGACTCTGAAGGTATTTTTCCCTCTATTTTGGGGCACGAAGGCGCAGGCATTGTGCAAGACGTCGGCCCAGGGGTCACAAGCCTAAAGCCCGGTGACCATGTGATTCCGCTCTACACCGCTGAGTGCCGAGAATGCTCGTATTGCCTGAGTCAGAAAACGAACCTGTGTCAGGCGGTTAGAGCCACTCAGGGTAAGGGGCTAATGCCAGACGGAACCAGCCGCTTTTCGCTTAATGGCAAGCCGCTCTATCACTACATGGGTACGTCTACCTTTGCTAATTACACGGTGCTGCCCGAAATTTCCTTAGCCAAAATTCGCTCAGATGCCCCTTTTGATAAGGTTTGCTACATCGGCTGCGGCGTGACCACAGGCATTGGCGCGGTGATTTTTACTGCCAAGGTAGAAGCGGGCGCGAATGTGGTGGTGTTTGGCTTAGGCGGCATTGGGCTGAACGTGATTCAAGGCGCGAAGATGGTGGGCGCAGATAAAATTGTCGGGGTGGATATCAACCCAGAAAAGCGGGCGATCGCAGAAAAATTTGGTATGACCCACTTTGTCAATCCCAACGCCCTTCCAGATGGCACTGAAGGCGATTTGGTCGGGCACTTAGTAGATATCACAGAGGGCGGCGCAGACTATTCATTTGAGTGTATTGGCAATGTAAACGTCATGCGTTATGCGTTGGAATGCTGCCACAAAGGCTGGGGCGTTTGTACCATCATTGGCGTGGCTGAAGCGGGCGCAGAAATTAGCACGCGGCCATTTCAGCTTGTGACCGGGCGCGTGTGGAAGGGCAGCGCATTTGGCGGAGCCAGAGGCCGCACCGATGTGCCCAAGATTGTGGACTGGTACATGGACGGCAAGATAAATATTGACGATTTGATCACCCATACAATGCCGCTCGAAAAAATTAACGATGCATTTGATTTAATGCATCGCGGCGAGTCTATCCGCAGCGTTGTTCTGTTTGATTAGCATCAACTTGCCTCTCAACACTGCGTCCTCACAATCTCGTATGACCTTGACAGAGCAACTGAAAGAACAATCTCGTGCTAAGAGCTTTGGGGGGACAACCAGGTTTTATAGCCACCATTCCCAGGCGTGTGACTGCGATATGAACTTAGCTGTGTATGTGCCACCACAGGCTGAAAATGGCTCAATACCAGTTTTGTACTACCTGTCTGGCCTGACCTGCACAGAAAAAAACTTTATTGAAAAGGCTGGCGCACAGCGCTACGCAGCAGAGCATGGGCTAATGCTAGTAGCACCGGATACTAGCCCGCGCAGAGTGAATTTACCAGGGGAAGATGACAACTGGGATTTTGGCTCGGGAGCGGGTTTTTATGTGAATGCGACAGAGGCGCCTTGGGCCAAGCACTACCAGATGTATGACTATGTGGTGAATGAGCTGCCGCAGTTGATGAAAGCTACGTTTGACGTCAGTCATCGGGCTGGCATCTTTGGCCACTCAATGGGTGGACATGGTGCACTCATTTGCGGTCTCAAAAACCCCGACAAGTATGTGTCTATCTCAGCATTTGCGCCCATCGCAGCACCTTCGCAGTGCCCCTGGGGGCAAAAGGCATTTACAGGATATCTCGGTGCCGATAGCGCAAAATGGGCGACTTACGATGCCACTGAACTGATTAAATCAGGGGCCAGCAGCGCAACCCCGATTTTGATTGACCAAGGGGAAGCCGACTCGTTCTTAGCTCAGCGGCAGCTACTTCCCGATGTATTTTCGACCGCTTGTGAAGAAAAAGGGCAATCCCTCACGCTACGACGGCAAGCAGGCTACGATCACAGCTACTATTTCATCGCCTCTTTCATGGGCGATCATATTAGGCACCATGCCGCTGCGCTTTATGCCGCCTAATATGCAATAGTGCCAGTGCCAAGCTTCCTCAAAGTTTAAGCTTTCTTTTAAAGCAGCTCTCCTAAACCAGCCTTCCTAAACCTATGACAACAGCTCAAAACAACAAGGATTATCTTCACCCCCAATATAGAAAAGATCGCGCGCTGCTGGATTCGATTTTGGCGGCGAGCCCTGACAAGCTAAATATGGCAGAGCTTGCGCGTTTGCGCATCCGCTATGACGGGTTTCAAGGAGCCAGAGATATTCAGAGAGACTTGGATAAGGCTTTAGAACAGTGGGGCTTCACAGAGGCCAAACTGTTTGAAAAGACGAGAGAAATTCACCAAGGTGAAATGGTATTTACGCCTACTTGGATCAAGAAAGGCGAAGACTGGAGCTAGAAAGCCTGAACCTAGAAAGCCTGAAGCTCTAAGGAACCATTTTGGGAACGCAGCCAAGCAGTATGCCTGTCAAGCGACATGTCTGCATCAAATGCTGCTAATAAAGGTTGTGAGACCAGCATCTTTAATCTCTGGCAGAATAAAAATAGCGTTCTCACAGCCTATTTAGTTGATTTTTAGTTGAATATCATGGTATTTCGGAAAAAATCAGCTTTTTTTGTTTCTTTACTGTCACTTGCGGTGCACCCCCTTAAGTCCTAGCCTCTAAGCAATTCAGCTGGCCATGGTCATTTTCGCAAGATGCTCAAAGCGTAGATGCACTAAATGATAAGAAATGCAACCGCTGATATGCTGAGGTTTATTTTTTCTTAAGAATATATACTGGTGCTATTACGGATGCAGCGCTAGTAACCGTAACATTAGTTCTGCGAATGTTAGGGCTGTTCCTGAAAACCTTGAATTTGATATAGCAAAGGGCGGATTCCATTCGCCCTTTGCTAGTCGCTTAGCCCTTTAATACCAAAGGTCATAGCCTACACTATGCCGTAAGCTAAGCGGCCAAATCTATAAGTGCGCATATCTCTATGATTTAGCGATCATTGTTGCTTTCACTTAGCCAAAAAATATTGTTGCAGTCAGCTGCGACCTGTCCGTATGGATGCAGTGTGCGTTCACATTCTCTCCAGCAGGTTGTTGTTGACGATAACAGCTCGTTTTTAGAGTAAAAAGTATAGGTTTCCTTTTGCTCAGAGCTTTGTGTTTGCAGATCAGGTAAGTGACTGTCAGCGTGCTCGGTGTGCCTTGCTTAAGTTTGTCTGTTTCGTGATGTGCGCTTGTCGTGCATCATCAATCCCTTTGGCGTCTATTTCCCGATGTTTTTCAATGAAACGCATCGGAAAATAGATGCCGCAAAAAAGGTGGAAAAAATTACAACAGTTTAGGAGATTTTTCGATGAAAGACGTCTTAGCATATTTAAAAGGTAAGAAGGCGAGCTATTCAAGGCTGCCGTTTTTTGACTTTTTACGCGATCACAACATCCCCCCAGAACAGCGCCTTGCCTTCGCGCCCAGCTTCGCCTTTTTTGTAATGGGCTTCGGAGAATTGAACAAACATGCTTTTCGCCAAGAGCCTACAATTGACGAGATACAAAAGATTATTAACCAGCACACCTACGAAGACGACTCTCACTGGGTGTGGTTTTTAGAAGATTTAGAGAAATTGGATGCGGATGAATCTCTGAGCTTTAGTAAGACGCTGAAGTTCTTGTGGAGCCAGGAGAATAATTTCTCTCGTTGGACAACCTACCGACTATATCAGCTGACGCATCAGGCGTCTCCTGTCCAGAAACTAGTTGTGATTGAGGCAATTGAGGCAACAGCAGAAATCTTTTTAGACCTGACCTCTCAAATTGCAGACCAGCTGCAGGCAGAACGTCAAACAACTTACAAATACTTCGGTCAGCATCACTTTAATATTGACGCGAACCACACGATGCACTCAGATGAGGCAGAACAGAAGGTAGAAGATATTGTGGTGCCTGAAGCCTTCAAAACGAGAGCTTATGAGCTAGTGGATGAAGTCTTTGATTTATTTACAGATTTTTCTGATGCCTTGCTTCAGTATTCTTTAGCCGCATCTGAAAAAACGCCGGTTTCTAAGGCGCCTACGGTAGTATCTAAAATGCCTGAGAAACAGAGAACTATCGCAGCTTAAGCACTCGAAATGTAGCAGAACTGTAGGTAGTTTCTTGGGAATTTTTATTTCCAAGAAACTGCTCCAGAAAATCATCCTAAGAAGGCTATGTCAAGGCCACGTCAATGGGATGCTGCTATTTCGAAATTTCTCAATAACGTCTATACCCCTAAGATAAAACTAGGAGAGATTTTGGTCATGTTGGATAATAGTCAAGCGTCAGGATCGACAACATTAACCCTTGTTGACATTGGTGACGAAATATCGTCCTCAGCAGAAGATTTTATAGCGCGATCGCAGACCGCAGTTGTGGAGCCGCCTGCAAAACCCTCTGATGAAGCAGAAGGTGGCGACCCCATTCAATTACTGCAAATGATCACCGGTATGTGGGTTACACAGTCTATTCATACGGTGGCTACTTTGGGCATTGCTGACTGCATAGCTGAAGGCGCGAAAGACGTTGAGACCCTAGCTGAACAGGTAAGGTGCAACGCAGATTACTTATACCGGGTGATGAGAGCATTAGCAGGCAACGGTATTTTTACAGAGGTCTCTCCTCGCTGCTTTGCACTGACGCCAACCGGTCAGTACTTACGCAGCGATGTGCCGGGGTCGTTGCGATCGCTCTCACTCACTATCAGCGATGAATGGCAGTGGAACTGCTTTGGCGACTTGCTGGAAACGGTTAAAACGGGCCAGTCTGCCATGCAGCGACGCTACCAAGTACAAGATACGTTTGAGTATTTGACCCAAGTTGCGCCCAAATCAGGTGAGGTTTTTGACCATGCCATGACGGGTTGGGCCAGCAGTATCCACATGGCTATTTTGGAAAGCTATGATTTCTCTGGCTTGAGCAGCTTGGTCGATATTGCGGGTGGACACGGCGTGCTGATGAGCGCGATATTAAAGCGCTACCCCGCTTTAACTGGGGTTGTCTTTGATTTGCCAGATGTTGTTTCAGGGGCGACGACTACGCTCGCAAATGCGGCTATATCCGCACGCTGCGACGTGGTGGGCGGCAGCTTTTTTGAAACAGTGCCCAGCGGCAAAGATGCCTATATGCTGTCGCACATTCTGCACGACTGGAGTGATGATGACTGCTTGAAAATATTGAATAATATTCGTCAGGCGATGCCAGAGACAGGCCGATTGTTAGTGGTTGAGATGCTCATTCCCAACGGCGATACGCCCCACTTTGGCAAACTGCTGGATGTGACCATGCTGTCTATTTTCTCGGGGGGGCGAGAGCGAACAGCATTGGAATATACGCAGCTGCTCCAGCAGGCTGGGTTTAGCGTGCAGCGTGTTGTCAATACATCTGGGCTGGTTAGCGTGTTGGAAGCGGTGCCGGCTGGATAGGCAGCTCGATAACCATTTCAGTCCCTGGGTGGCAAGCTTCACTGTAATAGAGCTTGCCACCATGCTGCTCAGTCACAATCTGATAGCTTGTCGATAGCCCCAACCCTTGGCCTTTGCCAACAGGTTTGGTGGTAAAGAAGGGTTCAAAAATTCGCGATCGCACCTCTGGCAAAATGCCAATGCCGTTATCTGAAATACGAATTGCAACTGTCTCTGGGCTGAGCGCCTCAGTTGCAATGCTAATTTTGCCGGGCTGAGCGCCATTGACGACGTCTTTTATCTGATCATTAGCTGCCTGAGAATTAACCGTCTGGGCATTAACCGTTTGGGCACTAGCTCTCGGCGCATCAGTCACTTGGGCGTTAGGGGTTAAAGCATCTATTGCATTAGTCAACAGATGCATAAACACCTGATTGAGCAGCCCTGGATAGCAGACCACTTTAGGGAGTTTGCTATAGCTGCGCTCAATGGTAATTGTGGCGCTGCTCTTGGGGGCCTTAAGCCGATGCTGCAAAAGGGTAAGCGTACTTTCAAGCCCTTCGTGAATGTCAACTTTCTTAAAAGTGGCTTCATCGAGGCGTGAGAAGTTCCTCAAGGAAAGAACAATATCTTTGATGCGGTTACTGCCCGTTCGTAAAGACGTTAGTAAATTCTGTGAATCTGCCGCCAAGAAATCGAGATCTATATCTTCCAGCGCATTCTGAACCGTTTTGGGCTGATGAGGATGGCAATGTTGTTGATAAAGATGAATGAGGTTCATTAGATCTTGATTATAGCGATCTATGTGTTTGATATTGGCGTGGATGAAGTTAACAGGGTTGTTGATTTCGTGGGCGACGCCTGCCACTAGCTGACCTAAAGAGGACATCTTTTCTGTTTGAATCAGCTGCGCCTGAGTTTCTTTGAGCTTGACGAGAGTGCTCTCTAGGGTGGTTACTTTTTCGTTGAGCGCTTGGGTCTTTTTGGCAACCTCAGTTTCTAATCGATGGGAATATTGTTCAGCTTGCTGATAGAGGGTGGCGTTTTCGAGAGAGATTGCAGCTTGGTTGGTCAAGAGCTGAAGTGTTTCGAGGCGATCGTGACTAAATACGCCCGCAGCGGCATTGTTTTCCAAATACAAAACACCGATGAGCTGCCCTTGTCGGCTAATTGGCATACACAGCGCAGACAGCGGTTGATGGCTAACAACATAGCGATCGCTGGCAAAAGATGTCTCAGTGCTCAAATTTTCAAACAAGGCTGTTTGCGCTGAGCGAATCACAGCGTAAATTAGACTCTGTGGAATGTTTTGGCTTTGTTCAACCGGGGTTTGCCCAATCGTTACAGCCTCTTGAGTCGCTTCAGCTACAACAATCCAGCTATCTTGTTCGAGATCTGTTTGCGGCCAATGAGCATTAGGTGCTGTTGGCATGCCCTCAAAGTCAGCGCCCGCGCGGTGAGACAGAATGAAATAGCCTGTTTGTGCGCCTGCATTCGTCAGCGTAATTTCCATCAGGGCCTTTAAAAGCTTATCCAATTCAATCTCTTGGGAAATGGCTTGAGCGGCCTGACTAATGGAGAGAAAATCCAACCACATGTTTTGGTAGCCAGATGTTTTGGTGATGGACTTTAAAGTGGCCGGTGTTAGGGTATGGGTTGCCGTGACGGAATGAGCCGTCGTAACGGAAGGCGATGTTGCAATCAATTGCGGATAGGTGTTTTCGAGCTGTTCAACTTTAGCAGCCGCCTCCCAGTGTGAATAGCCGTAGTAGGCTTCTTTCAAGTAGCCTTCGGCAATTTTTTGTTTGCCCCGCTCGAAGTAAAATTTAGCGGCCAGCTCATTTGCTAAGGCTTCTTCCTGAATGAACCCATGCCGTTTTGCACCCGCGATCGCCTGATCGTATCGCTCCATTGCCTGATACGGTTCATTCTGTACCCGATGACACTCAGCAGCAACTAAATCCACCTTATGCTGATGGTTCATAGGCGCGTACTGTGCCCAGTGTTTTAGCTTTGTTTGGTTTTCACTCACCTGATTCAACAAATCAGTGCGCTGCGACTGCTCTGGCCCGTCAGTAGAGGCGGCCAAATCGCTTGAAGCGGCCAGCGCATTCGAGTAAGCACTCAGCGCTACCAGAGAATCGTAAAAATAGAATGCGGGTGTCAGCGAAAAGCCATCGCCCCCAGCAAGATAGGGCCGAATCTCTTTAGAGAGGGTTTGGGCTACTGAGATTTCTCCAAACAAAAAGCTCAAGATGAGCTTGCTAACATAGAAAATGAAAACGCCCGTAATGTTATTAGCCGCTTTCATCTGAGGCAGCATCGTTGTCTCATCAAAGACATCACCAATGAGGCTTGCGTGAACCGAGAGGCTGTCCGCGTCAGGGCTATCTGCATCAGGGCCATCCCCATCAGGGCCATCCCCATCAGGGCCATTCGCATCAGGGCTATCTGTTCGTGCTACGAGATGATCTTGACTCATCAAATTGAGGACGGACTGATGTAAGGGCTGACAAAATCTCAGTGTCGTCGTTTGCTTCAGCTCTGAGAGCACTTGGCAGTAGGCTGTCATGCTGGCACTGAGTTCGCTCAGACGGGTGCCCATCAGATAGGCCCCATTGCAAATATGAGCCACCGCGTAGCCGACATATTCGTGATTGCCGGCTTCTAGCCCCAACTGATAACTATGGATCAATCTTGAGTGTGCGGCTTTAAGATGCTCGACATGGTGCGTAATAAAGGCAGCCACAACAAAATGGCTCTGACACTGAATATCTTTAGGCGCGATGTCGTCAGCAAGGGTTATGGAGAGCTGCGCAAACTGCTGCGCTGCCTTAAGGTCTTTAAAGATGACATTGAGCAACAACCCGTAAGACGCATAGCTGTAGGCAGCGCCAGGGGAATTGCCATACTCAATGAGGGTTTTAATTTGGGTGCAGGTCAGTAGCGGAAACAACGCTGGCATGCCAACAAAAGCGGCGGGCACGACCACAGAGGTCAGCTGCATAATGGCCATTTGTTCTGCCGATGTCATCACAGGCAAATCGGCCAGTTTTTCAATATCTTTGCCCTGCAGTACGGTACTCGTCGTTTGAAACGCCGCTTGAATATCGGGGGGAGTTGGGTCTTTAGGCAGGGTGACCCCAAACTTTTCTAACGCTTCTCGGGCAATGGAGATCGCCTCTAAAAGCTGGCTTTGGGACGTCGCTGCTTGAATTTTTACTTCATAGACTTTAACCCGATCAAGAGACGTGTGAGCCTGGTGAATAACCTCATTGGCCCACTGCTCCATCTGTTCATAGTTGCCTGCCAGCAGGGCGGCTTCTGCGGCAGATTCGTATAGGGCGCGGGCGAGCTCGTATTGCTGATGCCAGCAATCGGCTGTCAGCAGATCGATGCCCATTACAAGACACTGCATTGCGGTGCGATGATCCGTGGAGGCTTTGGCCTTTTCGCCGGCTTCGAGATTCAGCTCAGCAAGCACTTGCCGCTGTTCGGGATCCTCTAACAGCGCAGCGCCTTTGTTGAGGTGGTTAACAATCTCAAAGATATTGTCTAGACTTTGGGCATGACGACTTTCTTTGAGCAACCGCTGTCCAATGGTGAGATGAATTCTGCTCTGTTGTTCTGCATCTTGAGCAAGCAGCGTATAGGCAGCCTGCTGAACGCGATCATGCAAGAACCGGTACGTAATTTGTTTATTGGCGGTTTGTTGCTCAACGACTTGTTGATCGCTATCTGATAAATCCAGCGAGGGCCGGTGCCCGTTTTCACCTTCTTTGGTCTGATTTTCCGATGATTCGTAAAAAGCATAGACGCTGCTTTCTGGGATAATCAGCTCTTCTTCTAGGGTTGTCCAAAGGATCTGGGCGATGGCTTCTTGAGATTGTCCAGCCGCGATCGCCAGCGTCGATAGGTCAAATTGGTTGCCGATACAGGCGGCGATCTCTAACAGCTCTTGAGTATCCGGCGATAGCTTTTTGAGTCGTTGAATCATAAAAGCAACTACATCATCTGTAAAAGACAGCTGATTGGCTTCTGTGATGTCACATTCCCAAGTGTTTTGGTCTTGGTTAAAGCGAATATGACCCTCTTCGTAGAGAGATTTGAGAAATTGAGTGGTGAAAAATGGGTTGCCTTGGGTTCGGCGGCGAAGCAGCTCGGTGAGCGGTTGCGCTCGATCCAGGGGGCAGTGCAGGGTATCGGCCACCAGACGGTTGGTATCCGCAAAGTTTAAAGGTGCTAGGGTAACGCAGTTAACCGACGCTAGCGACGCCGATGCCTGTTTCTCGAGGGCCTCTACCATCAGCATCAAAGGATGGGCAGAAGAGACTTCGTTATCTCTATAAGCGCCCAACACCAGCAGATGATTTTGGTTTTCTATTAGCTGCTGAAGCAGCTGCAACGAAGCAATATCTACCCACTGCAAATCATCGAGGAAGATCACAAGGGGATGCTGAGGGCCTGTGAATACTGAGATAAATGATTGCAACAGCCGGTTGAATCTGTTTTGGGTAGCGCTCATTGAGCGTTCTGGAACATCTGGTTGCGGGCCAATAATCTCTTCTAACGCTGGCGCAACCGCTATCAGCAACTGACCGTCTTCTCCGACCACCTCTAAAATTTTCTGGCGCCACTGCGCAATCTGTTCATCCGACTCAGCCAGTATCTGAGTCATAAGACTCTGTATTGCCTGCAAAAAGGCCGAGAGTGGAGTACTACGGTTTAGCTGATCGAATTTACCTCGAATAAAATAGCCCTGCTGGCGGGTCAGGGGTTTGTGCACTTCATTGACAACCACTGTTTTCCCGATGCCAGACGTCCCGGCCACGAGCATCAGCTCCGTCGAACAAGCGCCCGATGCAATGCGCTCATAGGCATCTAGTAAAGTCCCGACTTCATGCTCTCTGCCATACAGCTTTTCAGAAATTGACAGGCGATCGCTTAAGTCTCTTTGGCCCAACTCAAAATGGTCAATCTCACCGGTTGTGATGAGCTGATCCAAACATGCCGACAAATCGTTTTTTAGCCCCAGTGCACTTTGGTAGCGATCTTCTGCGTTCTTAGCCATTAGCTTCAGCACAATGGCCGAGACTATTGAAGGAATGTGGGGATCAATGTCATGGGGTAGCACCGGCATTTTAGCAATGTGACAGTGAACCAGGGCCAATGGCTCAGTGGACTCAAAGGGCAGTTGACCAGTTAGTAATTCGTATAGCGTGACCCCTAAACTATAAAAATCAGTGCGATAGTCAATCGCTCGATTCATGCGTCCGGTTTGCTCCGGTGCTAGGTAAGCCAGCGTGCCTTCAAGCCGGCTAGGCGTTTGAACCGTTTGGGTTTCTTTGGGTAAGCGCGATGCAATAGAAAAATCTATCAGCTGAATTCGCCCGGTCTCTGGCTGGATGAGAATGTTGGCAGGTTTGATGTCTTTGTGAACAATCTGATGCTGAGCGAGTTCGTGGAGTAGCGAAGCGAGCTGAATGCCAATGCTTAAGGTCTTTTGGACTCTTTGCCTAACCGTTTGCTCAGACGTGTCCTGGGAGGTGTCTGTAGCAGTGTGCGATCGCTGTTGCAGATACTGCCGCAGCGAAATTCCACCAAAGTCCTCTGAAACCAAGGCATATCTATTTTCCCAACGGTTGAGTGCTAGCGGGCGCAAAATACCCGGTATCGACAGTGATTGCGTCAGATTGTACTGGTTACAAAATTGAGCGAGGTCTCTGAAGGTCGGGTAGGGATCTTTGAGGATCTTGATAATCACCGATGCCGATTGGTCAGTGGTCGCTTGGCCAGACCCATTACTATCAACGCTGGCAATATTATTTGCAGCTTCCAACGTCCTATTCAGCTCAGACATCAGCTCAGGTGAGCTAGCCTTAGCACGATACACAGCTGTGCGTGAGCCACTGTATATCTGATCTGTGATTGTGTAGCCAGGGATACGGGGTAGTTGTCTGCTGGTCGCTGTCGACATAGAAGCACACAGGGAAATACTTATTACACGTTTAGACTTCCCTTGGCTCGTCCCTATGAAAACAAGGCAAATTGATTGTTTTTAGCCATTTGCCTACAGATATCGCCTGTAGATATCGCCGTATCCAAACTTTTAGATCAAACGTCACAGCTCAATCATCGCCCTGCCCCGTAACCGGTTAATCCATCACTTAGATAGTGCTCAAGCGGCACATCAAACGGCGACTCAAACTTCAGCGTGCTAGGGTGAGCGTAGGTAATTTCCTTGAGTACTAGGGGTCTACTATGAAAGCGCTGCTGATTTACCCTCTGTTTCCCAAAAGTTTTTGGTCTTTTGATAAGGCAATAGAACTGGCCGGACGCAAGGCTATTTTGCCACCTCTGGGCTTGGTCACCGTTGCGGGCATTTTGCCCCAAGACTGGGACTTGCGGCTGGTAGATCGCAACGTGGAAGATCTAACCGAAGCCGATTGGGATTGGGCTGAGCTAGTGATTCTGTCGGGCATGATTGTGCAAAAGCCCGACATGCTTGAGCAAATTAAAGAAGCCAAGCGCAGAGACAAACTGGTTGCGGTGGGCGGTCCCTATGCAACCGCGCTCCCGGCAGAAGTCACTGAAGCAGGCGCAGACTTTAGGGTGCTAGATGAAGGTGAAATTACGCTGCCAATGCTGGTGGAAGCCCTGGAAAAAGGTGAAACCGAAGGCACCCTTCGTGCTCTAGAAAGACCGGATGTAAGCGCAAGCCCCCTACCACGCTTCGACTTACTCAAATTAGATGCCTACTCAGAAATGGCCGTCCAGTTTTCTCGCGGCTGTCCGTTCCAGTGCGAATTTTGCGACATTATTGTGCTCTATGGCCGCAAACCCCGGACTAAAACACCGGAACAAATGCTCAAAGAACTTCAGTTTCTATACGATTTGGGCTGGCGGCGCAGCATTTTCATGGTCGATGACAACTTCATTGGCAACAAGCGCAACGTGAAGCTCATGCTGAAAGCCTTAGCCCCTTGGATGAAAGAAAAAGGCTATCCGTTTACCTTCTCAACAGAAGCTTCGGTAGATTTAGCGAAAGATCAGGAGCTGATGGACCTGATGACGGCCTGCAACTTCGGTGCGGTGTTCTTAGGAATAGAAACGCCCGATGCTGATAGCTTGAAGGTGACCCAAAAGTTTCAGAATGTGCGCGATCCGCTCAGTGAATCTATTCATCAAATCACAAGCACGGGCATTCGCGTGATGGCGGGCTTTATTATTGGCTTTGATGGAGAAAAAAAGGGCGCGGGCGATCGCATTGTTCAGTTTGTTGAAAAATGCGCCATTCCTACAGCGCTATTTAGCATGCTGCAAGCCTTGCCAGATACAGCCCTCTGGCATCGTTTAGAAAAAGAAAACAGACTGCTCGCGGGCAAAGAAACCGCCAATATTCACCAAACGACCCTGATGAACTTTGAGCCGACTCGTCCGGTCGAAGAAGTCGCACAAGAATACGTCGATGCCTTTTGGGATCTATACGACCCTCAAAAATATCTAGATCGGTGCTACCGCCACTATCGCATTCTTGGTAAAGCCCCCTGCCACAACGATCCAACCCGTGGCCCCAAACCCGCATCTGCGAAAGAGCCCTTCAACTGGCACCTCATAAAGGCACTGGCGATTGTCTGTTGGAAACAAGGCATTCAGCGTAAAACGCGCTCTACATTCTGGGGCTATTTGTTCCAAATGTTTAAGCACAATCGCGGCGGGGTGGCGAGCTATTTAACCGTGTGCGCTCAGATAGAACACTTTTTGGAGTATCGCCAAATTGTAAAAGACGAAATTGAAGCGCAAATTGCGGAAGTCATTGCGACGCGAGAGCCCTCTGTTCCGGAAATGGCATCTGCTGCCTAGCTAACTGGATCTAGCTAATACGAAATCCGGCAGATTGAATCATCATTCTTGCGCCCCCTCATCCCCAACCCTTCTCCCGATGGAGAAGGGCGACAGACTTTGACTGCCTCTCTTCTCTTTGAGAAGAGCAAAGCTCTACGGGAGAGGGATTTAAGGAGAGGGCGACAGACTATTAGATTCAGCTCTTTTCTAACAATAGTCCGGACAGAAAAAGGAGAGCAATAGTCAGAAAAGCCATTCGGGCATAGGGTTTAGTTAACACAACAAAACCACCAAAATGGCTATAACAGCTATCATACCGGGTCTACTGAACAAAGTAGGCCATTTAGCA
>JBCCOO010000012.1:0-90561 GCA_039025345.1 Cyanobacteria bacterium P01_D01_bin.105
ATCATACTTGCCATCAGTACTTACACAACAATGATGACGTGGTTTTGAATGGCTTAAGGCTTGAGCGGCTTGATGGGATGACTGTCACGGGCCGTTCTTAGGGGAGGGGGACACGGTGACGTGTGCCCTCTTACCCGACTATCTTGCTCAAATCACTCCCCAAAATTCAACTCTCAACGTCGTGATTACCCTAGATGCTGAAGGTGCATTTCATCAAGCCAAAGCCGCTGATGCAGCCCTCGCTAAGGGAGCGTGTTGGGGGCCACTGCATGGGCTATCCATGACGGTAGTGAGAGAACTGTAGTGAGAAAACTGCAGCAAAATATAGACAAAAAAGCTGAGGTTTCTGTAAGACGGCGCTAACCGTTTGATTCCATAAGTGCGATCAGATTATTAAAGTTGTCCCAGGGAGGTAATTCACGAGGTGGCTGTAAAAAGATTCGACAAGCCATTGTTTGGGCTGCTGTGGTTAATGGGCTTTGTGGGAGAGCTTTCTGTTCTTTTCGTCAGTTTTCCGGCAGAAGCGATGGCCAACCTCCCGTTACCTGTCTTTGCTATCAAGCTAATTAGCCTGCTTCAGGCCTTAATAATTCTCTCTATTGCCAATTTTTTCGGTGTTATGCTCTCACCCAAAGTTGGCCTATCGGCTCCCCTGAGCGAAGCTTTTTTATCTGGCAACTCTGATCTGTCGCACATCTTTAAGCAGCAGGCCCTTCCTGGGCTAATCGGTGGCAGCGTGGGCATTGCACTTAACCTCGCTTGGTTCTTGAGTATGAAGCCGCTGCTACCATTAGATTTTTTGACAGCTGCAGCAAATACCACCATCCCTTTCGCTACCCGTTTGCTAAAAGGCGGTATTGCAGAAGAAATTGTGCTCAGATGGGGGCTCATGACGCTGCTGGTTTGGCTGTGTTGGCGCTTACTTCAAAAAGGTAAGGGCCAGCCCCATGGGGCTTCTATATTGATAGCAACGGTTGTTTCAGCATTGATGTTTGGATTGCTGCATTTACCAGCTGCTGCGTTGCTGAGCGCCAGTCTAACGCTACCGCTTGTGGTTTATGTCATCATTGGCAACACTATTTTTGGCTTGGTGGCCGGTTATTTATATGTGAAGCACGGACTTGAAAGTGCCATGTTGGCGCATATGTTTTTTCATGTTGTGCTGGTGGCTGTTCAAAAGATGAGTTTTACGATTTTGGTTTAGATGACTTCTCGATTGAGATGTAAAGAAGAGATGGCGCAAAGAAGAGATGGAGAAAAGAAGAAATGGCGCAAAGAAGAGATGGAGAAAAGAAGAAATGAGTTTAGAAGAAACGACGACTATTTTTATGCATCCTTGGACAGCCCGATATGCCAAGCTAGTAGCTGCTGTGCTGGCTTACGGTGCAACGGTTCATATTGGAAACATGTTGGGGTTAACCGGTACACCTTGGCTATCCACGCCATTGCTCTGGCGCTGTATGGATGTGGGGCTTTTGATCTTTGACCTTGTGGCAGCGGTGAGCTTGTGGAAAGGGCTGAATTGGTCTGTAGGGTTTGTATTTAGCGGCATTATTTTGCTGCAGTTTGTTCCGTATACGTTATTGCGATCGCACTTTGTGCTCAAACCTGAAGATGCCCAAACTCTAAATGGTCTGTTGGGCACAGAAGCTATCTTACTCGCTGTGTTTGCGATGCTGTTATGGGCTAAAAAATGAACCTCATCAGATTGATAGCGGGTTTATTGGGGTAACTGCTGACGGGTAGCTCGCTGCTGAAACTGCTGTGCAAACACGCCGTACTTAGGCGCAAACACCATCGCAATCACAAAAAACAGCGTCATGCTGACAACAATACAGCCCCCCGTAGAAGCATCTAAATGGTAGCTAACGTATGTGCCTAATAAACAAGATAGAACGCTGGTGGCCACCGATATCAACAGCATGCGATCAAAGCGATCGGTGACTAGGTAAGCGGTTGCTCCTGGGGTAACTAGCATGGCAACCACGAGCACAATGCCTGCTGTTTGGAGGGCTGTAACGATGGTGAGCGCCAGCACAGAGAGCAGTGTGTAATACATGAACTGGGTGTTGAGCCCGATTGCTTTGGCATGGTTGGGATCGAAGCAAAAGAGCAGTAAGTCTTTGCGTCGTAGCAAAATGATACTAAGGGTCAAAATGCCGGTTACGAGCGTCTGCACAATGTCTTGATTAGAGATGCCCAGCACGTTACCAAACAGGATATGGAACAGATCGATATTGCTTGGAATTTTGGTGGCTAGCACCAGCCCAAAGGCAAAAAAACCGGTGAAGATGACACCAATAACAGCATCTTCTTTAAGTCGCGTTTTTGCTTTGACATAGCCAATAGCAACGGTCGCGCTAAAGCCAAAGACAAACGCACCGAGAGAGAAGGGTAAGCCAAGTGCATAGGCGACAACGACGCCGGGTACTACCGCATGGGAAACAGCATCGCCCATTAGCGACCAGCCTTTGAGTGTGATGTAACACGAAAGGACCGCGCAGACTGTGCCAACAAAAGCGCTGACCCACAGTGCTCGAACCATGAATCCCAGCTGAAAGGGTTCAATAATCCAATTCCATATTCCTCCTGAAAAGAGAGTCAGCAGCGCTTCAGTCATCTGTCTGTTCTCCGACTATCTGTTGTGGTAATTGCCCATGTGGACAACCGGATTCACAGCGGGCATCTTTAACGGCTGCAGATGGCCCGACTGCGGATTCTGCGTTGTGGCTCTGTTAGCCAACAATCCATCGGCCAACAATTCGTCGGCCGATGGATTGTTGGTCGACAAATTGTTGGCCGACGAATTGTGTTGAGTGGGTTGGTTGTTTATATTGGCCGGTAAGCTACTAATGGGCAAGCCGCCGAAAGTCATGGTGAGATTTTCTTCGGTGAAGGTGTCTGCAGTGGTGCCTGCGGCAAGAATGGTTTGATTGAGTAAAATGACGCGATCGCAGAATGTAGAAATCGACGCCAAATCGTGAGTGGACACCAGCACCGTATGCCCCTCGCGGCGCAACTGTAACAGCAGCTGGATAATACTCTTTTCTGTTTTCACATCGACGCCCGTAAATGGCTCATCCAGCAAAATCACCCTGCCTTCCTGTGCCAGTGCCCGGGCCAAAAATGCTCGTTTTTTTTGGCCACCCGAAAGTTCTCCAATCTGACGATCTTTAAACTCACCCATGCCCACTCGCGCTAAGCTCTCCATCACAATGCGACGGTCTTTTCGGCTTGGGATGCGAAAGATGTTCATATAGCCGTAGCGGCCCATCATCACCACGTCATAGACGCTGATTGGAAAATTCCAATCCACCTCGTCAGCTTGCGGAACGTAGGCGATGAGCTGTTGCTTCTGTGCCTTTTTAATAGAAAGATTATCAATTTGGATTTGGCCCTGACTGGGTGCTAGAAAGCCCATGATGGATTTGAACAGGGTCGATTTACCACCCCCGTTGGGGCCGACTAGGCCTGTGATTGTTCCAGGCTGTACGTAGCAGCTTGCATTGTATAGGGCAAGTTTGGCATTGCTGTAGGTCACGCTAATGTTGTCTACGGAGATACCGTAAGTTGGCTGAGACAAGCTGGCTGGTGATGGCGTCAAAGGGCTCATAGCGTTGAGATAGCAGTAAACAACAAAAGCTGAACAACAAAAAGTAGCGAGACAGCAGCGATTTAAGCTTGCGCTAAAAAGTATTGGTGTAGGTTTGCCATTACGGATCTTCTCCTGACAGATTGCCGGTGAGTCCGTTGGTAATCACATCGACATCGTATTGAAGTAGGTCTAAAAATGTGGGTACGGGGCCTGAGTCTGTCGAGAGAGAATCGACATATAGGTTGCCTCCGAACTGGGCTCCTGTGGCTTTGGCAATTTCCTTTTGGCCCTCGTCGCTGACGGTGCTTTCACAAAAGAGGGTAGGCACATTGTTGGCCTTGACTTGCTCAATGACCAATTTCAGTTGTTTAGGCGTAGACTGCTGTTCTGCGTTGATAGGCCAGATATAGACTTCTTCTAAACCGTAGTCTCTGGCTAAGTAAGAGAAAGCGCCTTCACAACTGACTAAAACGCGCTCATTTTCGGGCAGGGTTGCTAGTTCTGTTGCCAGCTGTGTATCGATTGCTTTGAGCTGTTCGCTGTAGGCGGCGGCATTTGCGTTGTAGGTGTCAGCGTTGTCAGGATCGAGTTCAACAAACGCTTGACGGATGTTCTCGACGTAGGTGAGCGCATTTTGCGGCGACATCCAAGCATGAGGGTTTGGCTTGCCGCCGTAAGGACCTTCTGAAATGGGTATGGCTTCTATTCCGTCGGTTAGGACAGCAGAGGGCACATCTTCTACGCTGGTTAGGAATTGCTCAAACCAGCGCTCTAAGTTCATGCCGTTATACAAAATCAAATCGGCTGACTGAGCGTTAGCAATATCGCTAGGGACAGGCTCATAACCATGAATCTCTGCACCGATGCGCGTAATAGAGTCTACGTCTAGTGCTTCGCCGGCAACGGCTTGGGCCATATCTGCCAGAATTGTGAAGGTGGCTAGGACTTTTTTCCGACTGCGGTCGTTTGTGGCAGCGGTTTGCTCTGAATTTGCCTCTTCTGAAGTGATTTGGGCTGAGGTGTCTTCGTTCTGGGCATTGGGCTGAGCCGCTGTGCAGCCGCCCAGCAGGAGCGAAAATGCCAAAGCGGATAGGCCTACTGACTGCCCGAGCCGATGGGTAAAGCTACTTTTCAAATTGGTTGCGATCGCCAGAGAGAATCCCATGCGCTATGCCATTTCATAATCGTTTCACTTTTCATAATTGTTTCATAATTATGCGAAAACGACAATTCGCTTAGCGAAAACGACATGGCGTCAATAAGATTCAGCGCTCAGATGTTTGTTGGGTATGGCCAGTGTATTAAGCTAACCCTAGCCCATCAGCGTAATTACGCTGATGGGCCTATGAAGTTGCCGATACCCCAACTGTTTGTGCCTTCCTTATCCGATTCTGCTGACAAAAACTGTGCTGTGACAAGTCGGAAGAAATCGACGCTGAAAACGGCTGCGATTATTGAAGGGGCAATGCAGGAATTTCTAGCCAATGGTTATGCGGCCACCAGCATGGATAAGGTTGCCGCAGCAGCAGGTGTTTCTAAGGCGACGGTTTATAGTCATTTTCAAGATAAGGCGAGCCTGTTTGCGGCAATTGTCGGTCAGCTTGCCGAAGCTAAGTTTGGTGCAGGCTTTGACCCTCGCGATGAGGTGGCTATGCAAGGTGAACCCAGCGTGGTGCTGCGGCGGATTGCCGAAAACGTTTTGCAAGAGGCTGACGACGATGCGCAGTTTTGCGAATTTATGCGGCTGATCATTGGTGAATCGGGTCGCTTTCCTGAACTGGCTGAACCCTACGTTCAAAATGTTGCGAAGCCCATGATCTCGGGACTCACTCGCTATTTTGGCTCTCAGAGCGGGCTACAGCTCAGCGATCCTGAAGCAACGGCTCGCATGTTTGCTGGAACGCTGATTTATTTTGTGCTGGTGCAGCGGGTGCTGAGGGCAGAAGCACTCATGCCCATGGAGAGCGATCGCATTGTTAACACCTTAATTAGCTCCATCCTGCCGAGTTAACGAGCCAGTCAGTCATAATCTTAGCGCTTCATTGAGTGAAGGCTCAGCCAGGCTTTTATTAGAAAGGCCTAGCTGGGCTCACGGGCATCAATTTTGACCAAGCGCTAACCGACATAACACTGATTTCATCCGTAGCGGTTTTGGGTAGCTCTAAAGGGTGTGGATTGTCTGGCCTGTGGACTGTCTAGCCTGGAGACTTGCGTGTGGACTGGTCTGGGCGTAGACCCTCTCACTCGGTTGGTGGATAGACGGTTTGGGTGATAGGGGAGTGTGAGTCTAGTGAGTGCTATGGCTGATAGATTATCGAAGCTACCGGTTGATCTCTTTGAACAGGCGATCGCCCACTGTGCCAGCGGCCTGATCATTTGCGACGCACAGCAATCAGGAATGCCCATCGTATATGCCAGTCCTAGCTTTGAAGCGCTGACAGGATATACCTCCAGTGAAGCCATTGGGCAAGACTGTCTCTTTTTGCAAGGAGATGACACCGAACAGATTGGCTTAGACGATATTCGCGCAGCCTTTGCAAAAGGCACTGGCTGTAAAGTGCTGTTGCGCAACTACCACAAAAGCGGGCGGCCCTTTTGGAATGAAGTGACCCTCTCTCCGATTCACAACGAGGAGAACACAGTCACGTACTATGTTGGCACCCAAGTCGATATCTCTCACTACTTAGAAACATTTAAAGCGCTTCAAGAAAGTGAATCACGCTATCAGCATCTGTATGAAGAGACCCCTGCGATGCTGCATTCTGTTGGTGCCGACGGTTGCATTGTGAGCGTTAGCCACTACTGGTTAGAAAAACTGGGTTACCAGCGTCATGAGGTTGTGGGCCGTCCCATTGCTGATTTTTGGGCGCAGCCCCCTGAAGAACAACAGCCTCACGTTAACGCCGCCCCGGTTACTGTGCCGTTAAGTGCTGCCTACCGCGATGTCCCCTGTCAATTTTTAAAAAAAGGCGGTGATCGCATAGATGCCCTCATCTCCAGTATTGATGAGTGTGCCATTGGCCATTCTCCTTCTCCTTCCGCCTGTTGTCGTGCACTCAGCGTATCTGTTGATATCACAGAGCGAAAAAAAGTAGAAGAGACGCTGCGTCGCAATGAAGCCCTGATGCGAGCGATTAACAATCTGCCGCCAACTGGCATTTTTGTGATGGATGCTCAAACGGATGAAGCTCTGTTTGTCAATACAGAGTTCTATAAAATATGGCAGCTAGAGCCATTGCAAGCAGCCGTGGGTCGGGGTGAGATGACCGGTGAGCAGCTCTTGAGTGAATGTTTGAGCTATGTGAATCTGAGTGCATTTGTGGCTGCGTCTACGTCAGAAGATTTCTCCGGGGGCATCAAAATTGTAGAAGATGAGATGCCCTTACTTGACGGTCGAACCCTGAGGCGAATTTATGGGCCGATTCAAGAAAATAACGTCACGTTTGCCTACCTATATGTTTTTGAAGATATTACCGCTAGAAAAGAAGCTGTGCGTCAGTTGGCTGAGGCCACTGAGGCAGCCGAAGCGGCCAACAGAGCCAAAAGTGAGTTTTTGGCCAACATGAGCCATGAATTGCGATCGCCGCTTAATGCCATTTTGGGCTTTGCTCACATTCTTAAAGAATCCCGACCTAGCCCAGCGCAAAAAGAACATTTAGAGATCATCTACAACAGCGGTAACCATCTGTTAGCGCTCATTAACGATATCCTCGATATTTCTAAAATTGAAGCAGGCTGTGTGGTGCTGAGCGAGAGTGATTTTAATCTGCATCAGCTGCTCGATGAGCTCCAGCAGATGTTTTGGAACGCCGCCCATACTAAAGGCCTGACGTTGGAGGTCAACAGTAGCGAAGATTTACCCAAGGTCATTTGCAGCGATCGCCTCAAACTCCGTCAAATTCTAATTAACTTACTCAGTAATGCCATTAAGTTTACAGACGCTGGCAGCGTTACGCTCACAGCCTGCCTGCAAGGTGCAGACGCTGCCCAGAGCCAGAACCAGAGCCCAACCCTTGTCTTTGCCGTCACCGATACTGGCCCAGGCATTAGAGCTGAAGATCAAAGCCGCTTGTTTGCAGCCTTTGTGCAAACAAAATCTGGCCTGACTTCTCATGAAGGGACAGGGCTAGGTCTGGCGATTTCCCAAGAGTATGTTCAGCTTCTGGGCGGAAATTTACAGGTTGTGTCTGCGATCAATCAAGGGGCTACCTTTTCTTTTGAAATTAACGTGGCATTGTCAGACCATGACAGCATTGAGACAGAGCCTGAGCGGAAGATAGTTTCCCTCGCACCTGGACAGCCAGACTACCGAGTATTGGTGGTTGATGATGTCAGCATTAATCGTAAGCTACTGACGCATTTACTAAGTAGCGTTGGCTTTGAGGTGCGAGAGGCAGAGAACGGGAAAGAGGCTATTGCCCTATGGCAAGCTTGGCAACCTCATCTGATTTGGATGGATATGCAGATGCCTGTCATGACGGGAGAAGAGGCGGCTAGCCAGATTAGACAGCGTGAGTCTCAAAAAATAACAAAACTCATTGCCCTGACCGCAAGTGCATTTGAAGAGAACAAAGTGTCGGCGTTGAACAGCGGCTGTGATGACTTTCTCAGTAAACCTGTGCAAGCCGCGAGTGTATTCAGAAAAATGAAACAACACTTGGGCGTCGAATATCGCTATGAAGATCTCACGTCTAGTTCTAATCCAGAACAGCTCGCAGCAGAAGAGAGTGCCGCGCAAGCTACGCCATTACCTTTATCAGAGCTCATGGCAATGGCCTCAAAAGACTGGCAATACAGGCTGACTCAAGCCACGCTAGATCTGGACGACAACGCGATTTTAGCCCTTGCCCAACAGCTGCCACCTACGCAACAGCGCTTAGCGTCAGCCGTCCAAAAATGCGTTGAAACGCTCTCCTATAAACAGCTCTTGCAAGCGCTGCAGTGTCAGGATACTGAAGCTTTTAGCTCATAGCTGCTGTAGGTATGCCTCACTTGAGCCAGTAATGTCAAAAAGGCGTTGTAGTCGTCAATGGGTTTAGTCCACAGTTCATCAGCGATCGCCTCGCTCATCAACCGTATCCGATCTGCCGTCGTCGAATGCCCTGTTAGCAGCACCACAGGAATATGGGCCGTAAGCGCCTGAGACTTTAGCATCCGCGATAAGTCCACACCGCTGACTTCCTTACCCTGCCACACTGTTCCAGGCAAATTAATATCCATAATCACCAGCTCCGTTTCGCCAGACTCACAGTGCTTAAACACATCTGCTGCTTTGTGAGTTAGCCTTACTCGATGCTCGCCTAGCTTCTCTAACAGACGAGCGGTGCTGCGTCCTAGTAGATAATCATCCTCAACTAACAATATATTCATCACGTAACATTCTCAGGAATCACCAACAGATACGGATGCCACCCTGATTAGGCCCACGACCTATTTGGTCTATACCAAGAGTGCCCATATTGTACGTATCAACAGCTATTGTTGGGTTACCTTGTATCAAGATTTTTCTCATTCGGGAAAGCTATGAATAACAGATGATGCTCAGGAATATGCGATATGGCACCTACCTTACCGAATGCCGTCCAGCGCGAAGACTTCAAAATCCTGGTCGTGGACGACCTGCTCGAAAATCTGCGATTGTTGAATAACGTATTGACTAAAGAGGGCTACGAAGTGCGACAAGCCCCCGATGGCGAAATGGCGTTGACGAACATTCCACGCTTTCAGCCCGATCTTATTTTACTCGACATCATGATGCCAGAGATGGACGGTTACACCGTCTGCAGCCAGGTAAAAGCCAATGAAAAAACAAAAGATATTCCGGTTATTTTTCTCAGTGCTTTAGATCTCACCTTCGATAAGATAAAGGCCTTTGAAGTGGGCGCGGCTGATTTTATTCACAAGCCTTTTCACCCCGCAGAAGTGCTTGCTCGGGTTAAAAACCAACTGAGAATACGTCAGCAGGGATTGCAGCTTCATGCCCAGCAAGCGATTATTCGTACTCAGCAGGCCCAGATCGAAAAAGCGATTCAAGAGCGTCAAGCCGCTGAAAAAAAATGCCGTCAGCTCATGGCAGGGCTAGCCGTAGAGTAAGCGAGCGTGTCCTGCTTTTTAAAGTTCGCGTACCATGATTGAGTCGTACATCTACTCAGTCATGGTTATCGTTAGTGTCTAATCGTAGGGCAGTTCCTCAACTCAATAGTCGCTGCATTGATATCGCTGTCTATCTGTGTCCTCTGCTCAATCCATACTGCGTTTGTCGTACAGCTAAGATAGAGGAGTGCTCGTTTTACGTTTCTAAGTACCCTCTTTTCATGCCCCTACTGCCGCCAGATACAGATGCTAATGTCCTTGTTGTGGGGGCTACCCGAGGGATTGGTTTAGAGTTTGCTCGTCAGCTCTTACAAGCAGATGCTGTGACTCATCTATTTGCTACCTATCGCGAAGAGATAACAGCGACTGAGTTATTTTCGCTCCAATCCCAGCATCCCTCGCGGCTGCACTTACTGCAGATGGATATCACGGATGAGGAAACTATCCGCCATAGCCTGGACACAGTGCAACAGACCATACAGCGCACCGCAACAACTCGTAAGCCTGAGCTGCATCTCGCAATTAACTGCGTCGGTCTTTTACATAACAAACAGCAACAGCCTGAAAAAGCACTCAGACAGCTAGAAGCTGATAAGTTAATCAACTACTTTCGGGTGAATAGTGTTGGCCCAGCCCTACTCGCCAAACATCTCATGCCGTTGTTCAAGCATAAAACGCCAGCGCTATTTGCTACCATATCTGCAAAAGTTGGCAGCATCGGCGATAACCGACTAGGTGGCTGGTATGGATATAGGGCCTCTAAGGCTGCGCTCAACATGCTGCTAAAAACAGCGGCTATTGAATACAGTCGCCGCACGCCCAACACAACTGTGGTGATGCTCCATCCAGGAACAACAGATACAGATCTGTCTAAGCCTTTCCAGCGCGGTGTTCCTGAGGGGAAACTATTTTCTACAGAACGCACCGTTTCTCAATTGCTGCAGGTGCTAGACAATGTATCGCCTGAAGACAGCGGCGAGTTTTTTTCGTGGGATGGTAGTCGTTTGCCTTGGTAAAGCGTGTTGCATTACCTCGCGCCTATTTAAAGGCTGCCGCGAACTGACGGACTTTGCGCGCTACTTTTTGGTGTGGCTTCAGAGCTGGTTCTTTATAGTGTGTGGGCTTACCGGTTAGTTTTGGTTGCTCGGAGTCGCGAAGGTAGCGGTAGTGCAAAAACAGATCTCTATAGGGGAAAAGAATATTTTCGCCTGCGCATACTCGCTGAAAAAATCGAGAGCTGACGCCAATGTAGTGGAGGTAGATGAGCTGGTTTTGCTGATCGAACAGAACAGGGTGGTCATGGATGACGCGCTGGGTGAAATGTGGAGAGGTGACGCAGCAGCCTGTACGCTGGTTTTTAGGTAATGTGCGTGCAAGGTTCATGGCGTTGAGGCCAGATTTCAGGACCATGTAGTTCAAAATAGACTGATCGGGGCCGTTGTAATACAAGATATCGGCGTCGCCCGCCTGTAGTTGGGCCAGAAGGCTGCTGAGCATTTCATCCGTAAAGGTGCCTTTTTTAGATGCGTAAAGGCCAGCGCAAAAGATTTCGGTCTCGAGGCGAGTTGTGCCAGAAGAGGCTTCGCCAACGCGCTCAAACACTGTTTCTAATTTAGATGCATTGACGTCAAACACGTGGCTTAAGTCTTTGTACTGAAAGTCATAGGTGACAAAATCATGTTTGTCTAAGCTGTCAAACAGCAGATCGAATGAGTCCATTGCCAAGATGTCGGCATCTAAGTAGATGAACTTTTCGAAGGGGCCGTCGAAGCAGCAGAAACGTCTGTGCATGCCGAGGCGATTGACGCCTTTCACACCGCGCTGCGCCCACACCTCAAATGCGGTGGGATGCGCTTCCCAAATTTGGGTGGCCAAGGTTTCCCATTTGGTCAAAATGGCTTCATCGTCAAACCATTGAACCTGTGGGTAGCGTTGAGTGGCGCGGCGCGATCGCGCCGTGTTGTCATCATAAGGAACGATGCAAATCGGTAAGTTCCTGTCTACGTTTTGTTCAATGCTATGAACCAGCGCAAGGAGCTGATCAAAAACGACATCGTTACCGAGAATATATACGCCCTTTTCCATACAAGCTGACCGGTGGAGTATTTATGTCTGTAACATCAGTGTTCACAAGATTAGCGCTCACAAACAAGGGACCAAGATTTTTATATTTAATTTGGATGCCTACGCTGCGATATCAGTGATGCTGTACGGATTTAGAGACATTAGGAACCTGGGTGAGTAGGGCATATTTCCTGAGATATGGCGATACTTACTGGTCAAGACGGCTAAGCAAATAGCGACATTAACGGACATCAAACGCTGAAGGTAGCGGGCAAAATTGGGGCATCACGTTAATCATTTGGTTGTCCTCGCTATGGCTACATCGCTTGCTATTAAGTCACTTGCTCATCAGTGTTTGGGTTATGTTTCCGGCGCTGTTTCTGGATTAGTGCTAGCTGCGTTGCCGATTGGTGTTGCGATCGCTCCCCAAGCCGCTCAGGCGGCCTGCACTTACCAGTGTGACTCTAACCAAATTCGCTTCATGCCAGGACAGCCAATTACCATCGAATTTATTAACAACACAAAAGGGTTGGTAAACCTAGAGCGCGTGTTAGATATTGACATGCACTGGCTGCGTCCCGATAGCGATTTTAGGATTGAAACGCTCGTTGGCGCAGACGATGATATGTCTTTAGTGTTTTGGGATGAAAACAACAACGCGGTGAATGCGGTGCTTCATCGCCCCGATGCAGACACTCTACAGATTGAACTTTTGCCCAGCGGGCATGTCAGCGATCGCGCGGTTCATGTTTCTAATGACGGACGCGTTCTGGTTTATTAGCGTGCAGTTTAGTCAGCCACTTATATGAAGAAGGGCTGGTTACTCCAATTTAATGGGGCCCTGAATATACGGGGAAATGAATATATAGGGCACTGAGGCTAACCTAACGCGATAGTTAGGTTAGCCTTCTGCTATTTGACAATGGAATCAACTATGATTAGATCAAATGATCTACTCTGGCGCTAAGTTTATAGTTGACCTTAACAAGGTGACCTTAATAAAGGGGTCTCAAATGCTTGACTCAGCGCTATAGTGCTTTGAGCTAGCTATCCATCCAGTGCTAGCGACTGATCTTCAGCGCTCAAATAGCCTGTGTCTGAACAGCCCGTCTTAAAAACTGAGGAGTTTATTGGCAGCGATGCCGGTGTTGACAGTGGTGCCAGTGTCGAGGTTGACACCAGCGCTGCTATCACTAACGCAGCCCCAACGATGCCGCAACGGTCACTGACTCAGCGGCAGCTACCCCCTCAGCGATGGCAAATTTTCCCCGCTCAGCGGACTCAGGCCAAACAAATCTCTCAGGCAACCGCCCTATCTCCACTGCTGGCCCAAGTGCTAATTAATAGGGGGATCTATACCCCTGAGCAGGCATGGGCTTTTTTAGATCCTGAATCGCAGCACTTACCGCCACCGCTGGATGAATTCCCTGATCTAAGAACCAGCCTCGATTTGCTGGTGACTGTGATTGAAAACCAACAGAAGATATTAATCTGTGGGGATTATGACGCAGATGGTATGACCAGTACTGCGCTTTTAATGCGATCGCTGACGTATCTCGGTGGCAACGTCTCTTACGCGATTCCAAGTCGCATGAGCGAAGGCTATGGCGTTAATACCCGTATCGTAGAAGATTTTCATCAAGCGGGCGGTAGTCTCTTACTCACGGTAGACAATGGCATCGCCGCTTATGCGCCCATTGCCCGCGCCAGAGAATTGGGCCTCACGGTTATCATCACCGATCACCACGAAGTTCCCGATGACATCCCGCCTGCCAACGCTATTTTGAATCCCAAGCTCATTCGTGAGTCATCTCCCTATCGAGGGGTGGCAGGCGTTGGGGTGGCTTACATTTTGGCCGTTTGCCTCGCTCAGCGAATGGACAAAGTTCAAGATTTAACCGCCACACTTTTGGGTTTATTCACCCTGGGCACCATTGCCGATCTAGCGCCGCTAACAGGGGTCAATCGCCGGTGGGTAAAGCGAGGGCTCAAAGTATTGCCTAAGTCGCAAATTCCAGGTGTGCAGGCTTTGATAGAAGTGGCCGGAATGGGCGATGAAAAAGCGCTTAAGCCAGAGGCCATTGGCTTTCGATTAGGGCCACGGATTAACGCTGTGGGGCGCATTGCCGATCCGCAAATTGTGATCGATTTGCTGACAACAGACGACATTGGGGTGGCACTGCAGCGGGCGCTGCAGTGCGAAGAGGCCAATAAGCTCAGGCAGCAGATGTGCCAGCTTATTGAGATGCAAGCTGTGGAGTGGGTAGAGGCTCAGCAGGAAAAAGGACTGCTGGATTTGAATAGGGCACGGGTGCTGGTGGTGGTGCAGCCCGAGTGGCACCACGGCGTGATTGGGATAGTTGCTTCGCGGCTGGTGGAACGCTATGGCGTGCCTGTGTTTATTGGTACCTACGAAGATAAGTCCAAGAAAGCCATTCGAGGATCAGCGCGCAGCATTCCAGAATTTAATGTGTTTGAGGCACTACAGGCTTGTGATGATCTGTTGGAGAAGTATGGTGGGCATCGCGCGGCAGGGGGCTTCTCATTTTCTGCCAATAAGCTGCGGCAGGTGAAGTCTCGCCTGAGCAGTTTTGCTTGCAAGCATCTGCAGCCTGAACATCTTAAGCCTCTTGTCACTGTAGATGTTCAAGCCCAGTTAGAGGCCGTGGATTTAGCGCTGTATCATCAGATTGATCGGATCCATCCCTGTGGCATCGAAAATCCAAGTCCGGTTTTTTGGACGGCCAATGTCGTGATAATCGATCAGAAAGTGATTGGCAAAGAGAACAGCCATTTGAAGCTGACGATTGCCCACACTTCTCCAGGGCAGCATGACAAGGTTGTGATGAAAGCGATCGCATGGCGGTGGGGCACCCACTATCCGTTGCCCCGCGATCTTGATATTGCCTACAAAGTACGCCTGAATGAGTGGAAAGGCAAAAGTACGGTAGAGCTTGAGCTAGTGGGTGTGCGCCTTGCGATGGCCCAAGGCTCAGAACAGGGTATTCGGCCTTGGACTCAGGCAA
Organism: Cyanobacteria bacterium P01_D01_bin.105; assembly: GCA_039025345.1. Lineage (GTDB taxonomy): Bacteria > Cyanobacteriota > Cyanobacteriia > Phormidesmidales > Phormidesmidaceae > Phormidesmis. Next base: position 14,779 of record JBCCOO010000012.1, read on the forward strand.
AAACAATGGCGCAAGCGGCCAAAGACGTTGCACTGAACTTTCAAAAAGATGCCAGTCTTGAGCAACCCTCTCATTCACTGCAGATTGCTAAGCCTGAGCCACCGGCTGCTGTCAATTCTGCTGTTGTTAATAACGCGCGCGCGCTACCAAACGCGGCTTCTGAGTTATCTGCTGCGTTTACAGTTGAGTTGCCCCGTACAAGCAAGGTCCCCGAGAAGGCGTTAACCGAGAAGGCGTTAACCGAGAAGGCGTTACCAGAGAGCAAGGGACCAGAAAAAGAGTCTGTGGCTGAGTTAACGACGTTAGCAAAGCCAACGCTAGGTAGCGCCATACATGTGGAGTTTTACCACAACAAGCGCCGGTATAGAGGCACCTTACAAGGTGACAGCGCTGCCAAGCAGCTCAGGATTGAAAATGCTGGTGGAGATGTCCTGCTGGTTCAGATGAGTGCGCGTCAAGGGATTCTCTACCGCCCTGAGCAAGCGCCGCAGCCCATAGACATTGCGGATATTAAGTATTTCAACTTGATTAGAGCAGGCCTCAGTGCCCTAGAAGTGAAGCAAAAGACTCAGATGCTCATGCGCAAAGATGAGCTAATTGAGGAGAAAAACGAGCTACTGGCCGAAAAAGATCGGCAAATCACTACGCTAAAGGCTCAAGTTAGCCTTCTAGAAGAAAAAATCACGCAACTTTCTGCGGAACAGCAGCGACAGTTTGCTGAATTAGAAACCGTCAGAAAGGCGCAAGAAAATAGCATTCAAGGCCAAGAAGCTCATATTGAACAGCTTCAGGTACAGACGATTCAGCGCACTGTCCAGCGCACTGTGCCAGGGCTTGCTGCGGATGCTGTCAGTTTCGCGAATTCGGATCAGCCAGCGTTAGCTCAATCAGATCTGGCCCCATTAGATCTGGTGCAATCAGATCCGGTGGTGACCCAGTCAGTTTTGGCTAACCCAGAGTCTGCGACAGACTCTGGGCACAATATGCTTCTGTCCAATGCTGTTTGTGTTGATGCAACGGCCCTCAAACAGCAGGTGCGCGATGCGGTCGGTGATAACGTGTGGTTTTGCTTGCAGCCAGCCAGCCAAAAAGATTTGCAGGCTGCCTACAAAAACTATCAGATGGTTTGCACTGAGGGGCCAGATGCTCACATTGATGATTATTCAGATGCGGGTGTTCGACTCAGCAATGTGGTGGAGCGCGAGGTCCTATATCCTTTTTTTGAGAGCCTATGCAGCTTTTTACTGACGCAAAAAGCGACTGCAATTGGCGATCTTTCGCTCAGATTAATGCAGCAGCCGAGTGAGCAGACGTTGGCCCTCATCCCGCCCTTACTAGCGCAGCAGTGGCGTTCTTTTGTGTCAAGCCAGCTCTCAGTGCGATCGCGCCCTGAGGACGGCGTTAAAATTGTGAAAGTAAAGGCTAAGACCCAGCTATCTTCCGGCGATCGCGCCCTCATCACTCAGTTTTTAGAGCAGTGGGAACATCCGATGGCAAGCTGCTTTGCTCAAAAAGGACGTCAAGCAGCTTCTAGTTTGGATCAGATTGATAAGCTCAGAAATATAGCTGTTTACAGCGATAGATTTCTCTATCAGTGGCAGTACGAGCTGCTGCATCAGTTGATGGCTGGCAAGGCTGGCAAAGGGGGACTTTTGAGACAAATCTTTGCAGTGTAATATCAGCGCTCAATTTAGCCCGCCGCCTGAGTTATCCCCAGCTTAGCGGGCCTCTGTGGATAATTACGAAGAGAGTTAGTGCACTTCGGAAAGCAACGTCTCTGTGATTATACGCAAGTCGCTGAAATCCCCCCAGGAGCGGTAATCCGGATAAAAATCGAACGGATTATTAAACGTTCAAAAAATTTATAACTAGCCTTATTAGACAGGCTTTCTTGGGGGTTTTGGCCGTATTATCCACAGAGTTTTCCACAGGCTTTTCCACAGGCTGTTTTCACGCATGATGATTCAAATCACTGCTAATTAGCGCGGCAGATACAGTCGTTATAAGCACTGAACGCTGCTGCTGCGCCGCGATGGGTAATCTAACCGTATTAGCCCGCTGCTCAGGCAAAGGGATCCTAATCGTTCTACGCTTGTATTTCTGTGATGACGCCTCTTTCTGACGCTGCTGTCGAGCCTGTGATAGTAGACAAAATTAGTGTTTATCAGCGCATGTTGGAAGCGGCGCCGGAAAGCTTTCTCGCATGGAGCCATCTGAGCTACTTTTTGGCTTGCGCTGGTCGCTACCAAGCCTCCCAGCAGGCCTATGTTCGCACCCTTCAGCTCAAGCCCCGTGCGCCTCGCATTTGGTTCAACTACGCCATCGTGTTAGAGCGCTTAGGCAATTATGGCGAAGCAGTGCAAAGTTACATGCACGCGCTTGTACTTTCACCCTCCTATTTCAAGGCTATCTGTGGTAAGAGCAGAAATCTGTATCGCATCGCTCATTACACAGAGGCGCTGGCCAGCTACGAGCAGGCCATTTTGCAGTGGCGTCTGCAATCAGGCGGCTTTCCCAATACCTTGGGCCATGAGGCTACCATTGCTGAATTGTGGTACGGGAAGGGCAAAGCCCTGACAAAACTAAAGCGGTTTGATGAGGCGATCGCTAGTTTTGAAAAAGCCCTCGTGGGAAATCCTCACAGCGCTAAAATATGGGCCAGCCTTGGACAGGCGCTTATGTCTCAGGGCAAGCATGAAACAGCGATCAGCCATTTTGAAAAGGCGATTAAGCTACAGCCTAATCACGCCCTATTTTGGACATATAAAGGGTGTTTGCTGAAGCGATTAGAAAAATACGAAGCTGCTTTTGAATGCTTTGAGCAGGCTTTACGGCTAGAGCCCACTGTGCCTTACCTGTGGCATCATCACGGCCTATCGCTGATGAGTATGGGTCGCTACCAAGAGGCTCAAAATAGTTTTGAAACGGCGCTGAAGTTTCAAGCCTACGACTATAAGAGCTGGTTGAGGTTAGGCTGGGCGCTCGAAAAAATGGGCGCCTATGAAAAGGCGATTGAGGCTTACTACAAATCGCTGACGATTGAACCCGATCAGGCGTTTGCTTTTTATCGGCAGTCGCGATGCTATGCCCACTTACAAGATGCGTATTCGGCAGTGGAGTATCTGAGGCGAGCCATCTCACTCGATGCTGCTAAATATACCGCCTGCGCTCAGCGAGATCCGGTTCTAAGCGGCACTCATATCAAAGCGGCCTTAGAACCCGCTCCGCCTGTGTTGAAGATGCCTCAGCCTTTAGCCATTGGCTCTTAACGGTTTAAGCTTAGCCATTGCTACACTTAGCCATTGCTACACTTAGCCATTGCTACACTTAGCCATTGCTACACTTAGCCATGAGACTGGGATGAACTTTTAATCTGCGAGCGTCGTACCAGCTTGCGGGCGATCGCTGCGCCACACAGCACCACAAAAATGTAAGGACTATAGGCCAATAGCCATAATCCGAGCTGCATTAAATCGGTGGTAAATTCTCCCACTGAGCTAGTTGCAGCTCCCCAAGAGTTGGCAAGCTGACGCGTGAAGGCTGGCTTATCAGGTGCCGAAATAATAGAACTGCTGAGACTTAAATCAATGATGGAATAGCGAACCTGAGTCTGTAAGCTTTTCTGCTGCGCGGTCATCTGTTCAATGCTCTGACGGACGCTATTGAGTTCTCGAGAAACTTCCAGTACATCTGAAATGTCTCCCGAACGAGACATGATCTCTTTGAGGGCTTCTTCTTGTTTTTGGGCGTTACTAATCCGCGCCTGAAGGTCAACAAGTTGGCTAGAGACATCTTCTGTTGTGATAGCGCGGCTGCGAATAGTGCCCATTTCGCTGAACTGATCGAGCGTGGCCTCTAAGTTTTGTTGGGGGACACGTAGTTGGAAGCTGACCTGACGCTGGCGATCGCCCCTATCGTTCATCGTGAGCACGTCCCCTTGCTGCGCGACCATAATCTCTCGTACTTGATTAAAGCTGTCTTCTATAGAGTCGACGCTCAGCACCAAGCTCGCTCGTTTAATCAACTGAGGTCGCTCAGTTTGGCGCGTATCTACAGGCGGCTCGCCGGGCGCAGACGTCGCTTGGGCTAACTGATTTTCTGTTGTCCTGACAGAGGCTGTCATATCCAATTCAGCTTGTGGTTCAATAGCAGATTCTGTAACACGACCGCTCGGCGCTGCGCCGCAGCTGGTTAGCCCTGCTGCAACAACGAGAGAGCCTGTTAAAAGTGAGAGTACGATACGCTTCATAAAGACCTGTTTCTAACCGTTTGTTGTGAACTGTTTGTTGTGAATCATTTGTTAAGAACAGTGTGGCAGCTCATTTCACCAACAGTTCTCGGGTTTCAAAAACTGAAACTTGATACAGCTATCATCAGCGTTGTGAATCGCTATTCCTGGTCTATTCCCATGACAATTTTGTTATGGAGCTACACCTTGTAAAGCACCTCGTAATGGCACCTTATAATGACGCTTTGTTGTGCAGCTATACGCCATATCCCTCACACAATCGGCTCATTGACGGCATTTAACAAGCGCTGCATGGGCACTTTCGTATCTGGTGAGCGCGCGGCTAGTTTGTAGCCTAAGTCGTGAATAGCTGTGGAGAGCAGGTAGTTATTTAACAGCACCTGCAATTCTTCTTCTGACTGAGGCAAAAAGTCAGCTGATCTGGCTGTTTTTAAGTAGTCGTGCAAGAAGGCTGCGCTGACCCACTGCTTCCAGAAAGCGGCCCACTGCTGTATTCCATCGATTTGTTCTGGGCGAATCAGGCCACTTTCTACTTCGGTTTGAAAGCCAATTACCGATGCATAGTGGATCGATTGCAGCATATAGGCCACATCGTATAGTGGTGATCGCTTAATTCTGCGCTCGCTCACCGTTCGATTATGTTCTCCTTCAAAAGTCAATCAGCACGAAGTCTTTACCGGTATAAAGCACTTGTCCCAGGTGATAGTCGCCGTGATAGCGGGTGCGCAGCGCCGTAATATTGCTATCTAAAATTTGCTTGAACTTATCGAGATAGATATCTTGATAGCCCAAAAGTGTTTTGGCGAGCGGATAGAGATCTTCACTCATCAGACCGGTGCGCTGGTTCATATCGTCTTTCACCAGGCGAAAGACCTGCCCGGTTTGATTCCGATTGAACTGATAGATGGAGCGCTGATAGAACTTACTGAAAGGTTCTGGTGAGAAGGCTTCATTGGTCGGATCGGCGGCCAGCGCTACATGAAATTCTGCCGTGCGCTGTCCCATCAACTGAATGTTGGATAGGTAGGTGCCGATCAAATGGTTGGCGATTTGCTTCGCTTCGCTGGCGTCTTCGTATTTCGCTTGCAGCGTTAGCAAAGAATCTAGAACAGGCGGCGCTTCTTTATGGTCACTCGCTTCAACGATGACTTGATCGAAGTAGCTGCGAATGTTGTCGAGGGAATATTCCCAAGCACTTTGTGCGTCTGGCAAATACTCTTGCAAAACGCCGATGGTTGCCGATTGAGTGCGCGATCGCTTGTCTTGATACTGCAAATAGCCTGCTACTTTGTTGTAGTTTTCAAACGTACCTTGTGTTCTGAGAAACTCGCGAATTTCAATATCTGCGTTAGTCCCTGAATCTAAGCGGCGAAAGAACTTAAGAATCAGGTTGGAGCCACTGCCCAATTCATCGTCGGAATAAATAACAGAACTATTGTTGTATTTGCCGAATAGCGGCTGTGAATTGGTCGGCAAGTCAGCTTCATTCAGGCCGCTGAGCGCATAGGTCATGAGCTTGCCTGCCTCACTTTCATAGGTGCCGTTTTGAACAATGTTCTCAATTAACATGTTTAGAAAGGCTTTGTCTGCGGCAGCATCGTAGAGTAAGCCGGTGACTTCTTCCGCCGTCTCGGCATCGCGGCTAGGCGATTTTAGATAGGCGATCGCCATTTGAAAAGCATCGCTCAGCAACTGTTGGTCTGTGCTTTCATCTGCGTAGCTGATAAAGAGCGGATAGGTGACCGGATCGCCCTGGCGATACTCCACCCGTAGGCAAACCATATAAGTATCGCTATCCGGAATGGCCATACACTCTATGATCTCGGTGGCGCGAACTTTTTCAGGAGAAGGGCCAAGCCATTCGCGCTCGCTCAAATAGTTTGTTACTAGTGTGGTGAGCTGCTCTCTTTTCGCGTTCCCAAAGATCGCTTCCCACTGCCGAACCGCCAGCGCCGGTAGCTTAGTCGGCACATTAGAAGGCACTGCGTTTGGCTTGAGGGCAAACCAATAGAAGCCATATGGGCTGAGGCTGATGAAGTAGCTGCCGTCGTCGTTGACAGGCGGAAATTCTGTGCGACCAAAAATTTCGATTAGCGATCGCCCCTTAAACAAGGACAAATCAAGATTTACACCCTGCACAAAGCGAGAGAGATTAGCCACCACTAAAATCTCTTCGTCTTCACCGTTGTCATTGTGATAGGTGCGTGTAAAGGCCAGCACCTTACGGTTATCCACGGTGACCATGTGAAAATCACCCCAGCCGAAGGCTTGGTAGCGCTTTCGAGTCGCAATCAGGCGCTTTGTCCAGTTGAGCAGCGAGTTGGGCGTGGCCCGCTGCGCCTCTACATTAATGGTGGTGTAGTGATATTCAGCGTCTACGATCAGGGGTAGATACAGCTTGTGTGGATTGGCGGGGCTAAACCCTGCGTTGCGATCCGGGCTCCACTGCATAGGGGTGCGTACGCCATTGCGATCACCTAAATACACATTGTCGCCCATCCCAATCTCATCGCCGTAATAGAGCACGGGCGTTCCTGGCAGCGATAGCAATAGGCCGTTCAGCAGTTCAACCTGTCTACGATCATTTTCTAACAACGGTATCAATCGCCGCCTGATGCCAAGGTTAATTCTCATCTCGTCGTCTTGAGCGTACATGCGATACATGTAGTCTCTATCTTCATCTGTCACCATCTCCAGCGTTAGCTCGTCGTGGTTGCGCAAAAACAATCCCCACTGACAGTTTTCCGGAATCTCAGGTGTCTGTTGCAAAATGTCGATAATGGGAAAATTATCCTCCATCCGCAGCGACATAAACAGACGCGGCATCAGCGGAAAATGAAAGTTCATATGGCATTCATCGCCGTTGCCGTAGTAGGCAGCCGCATCTTCGGGCCACTGATTCGCCTCAGCTAGCAGCATTCGACCTTCGTAGCGATCATCGACATACTGCCGCATCTCTTTGAGAAAATTGTGGGTTTCATCGAGGTTTTCGCAGTTAGTGTCCTCACGCTCATATAGGTATGGCACCGCGTCCATCCGTAGGCCATCAACCCCCATTCCCAGCCAGAAGTCGAGCACGTCAAAGACGGCCTGCTTCACCGCCGGATTATCGTAATTCAAGTCAGGCTGATGGCTGTAGAAACGGTGCCAATAATACGCCTTTGCGACCGGATCCCAAGTCCAGTTAGAGGTTTCAAAGTCTTGAAAGATAATCCGTGTGCCTTTGTACTTTTCAGTGCTGTCGCTCCACACATAAAAATCGCGTTCGGAGCTACCCGAAGGGGCCATTCTGGCCCTTTGAAACCAGGGGTGCTGGTCAGACGTGTGGTTTACGATCAGTTCTACAATGACGCGAATTCCTCGCTGATGCGCCGCGGCCATAAATTCTTTGAAGTCATCTAACGTGCCGTAGATGGGATTCACTGACATATAGTCAGAAATGTCATAGCCATCGTCCCGTAGCGGCGAAGGGAAAAATGGCAGAATCCACAGGGCTGTAACGCCGAGCTCTTTTAAATAATCTAATTTTTCAGTGAGGCCACGAAAGTCACCAATGCCATCGCCGTTGCTGTCGGCGAATGCCCTCACTGGTACTTCATAGATGATGGCGTTCTTGAACCAGAGTGGGCTGTTATCTAGTGGCATATAGGAATTAGTTAAGCAGTGAATGCGGGGCACAAAAAAGACACACAGCGGTGCCATGCTCGCAAACTATGTCAAATGAGCCGCGTCTTCTTCTAGCGAAAGGTAGATTTCAGGGCGTAGTTATTCGGATATAGGCACTAACGTGATAGCTTTGCCCACAGAACGACCACGTAGCGCAATCCCCGACAAAGCTTATGAAATTTGAGCGTGCCAGCGGTATTCTTTTGCACCCAACGAGCCTGCCGAGTGCCCACGGAATTGGTGACTTGGGTCAAGCTGCCTATGACTTCATTGACTTCATGGCGCGCAGTGGCCAAACGCTGTGGCAAATTTTACCGCTCGGCCCCACCGGATACGATCACTCGCCCTACACAATGAACTTCAGCGCCTTTGCGGGCAATCCGCTGATGGTGAGTGTGGAAAAGCTCGTTGAGGAAAGCTTGCTCACTGCAGAGGAAGTATCGCCGCTAGAAAATGCCAATCCCGACCGGGTGCAGTTTAGCCGCGTCATCCCTCACAAAATGGATATGTTGCGGCAGGCATTTAAGCGATTTCAGGAAAAAGGAGATACGGCTGCTATCGATCAGTTTTCTCAAGAACAAAGCTGGTGGCTAGAAGATTTTGTGTTGTTCATGGCGCTGTTAGAAGAGAATGATGGCAAACCTTGGAGTCAATGGGAACCCAGCATCGCTCGCCGTGAGCCAGAAGCAATGAAGGCTAAGGCTGAACAACTCTCTGAGAGTGTTGCCTTTCAGCGCTTTGTTCAGTTCAAGTTTTTTGAACAATGGAAAGCGCTTAGAGAATACGTAAATAGCAAGAATATCCAGATTATTGGTGATGTTTCCATCTACGTATGTCACAACAGTTCTGATGTGTGGGCGCATCCAGAGCTATTCAAGCTCGACCCGCAGACGCTAGAGTCGGCTTATATTGCAGGTGTTCCACCCGATTACTTTAGTGAAACCGGTCAGCTCTGGGGCAACCCAGTTTATGACTGGGATAAGTGTCAAGATGCTGGATTCGACTGGTGGATTTCTCGCTTTAAAGCCACCTTGCAGTATGTGGATTGGGTGAGAGTCGATCACTTTCGAGGCTTTGAAGCTTATTGGCAGGTGCCTGCGAGCGAAGAAACCGCAATGAACGGAGAGTGGGTGAAGGCTCCTGGCGATGCATTCTTTGAGACACTGGCAGAAAAATTAGGCAGCTTGCCAGTGCTGGCGGAAGATTTGGGTGTGATTACGCCGGAAGTGGAAGCGCTGCGCGATCGCTTCGAATTCCCTGGCATGAAAATTCTCATGTTTGCCTTCAGCGGTGATCCCAACAACACCCACTTACCGCAGAACTATCCGACGAATTGTATTGTCTACTCAGGCACGCACGACAACGATACGGCAATTGGCTGGTGGGAAACGCTCGCTGAGAACGAAAAACAGTTCTTAGCGCAAACGCTTGGCTACAGCAGCCCAGATGAGATTAAAGAAATTAACTGGCTACTGATTGAAACGGCCTTAAAGTCACGCGCAGATTTGGCCATTGTGCCTTTGCAAGATTTGTTTGGGTTGGGGCATGAGGCACGTATGAATGACCCGAGTGTGATTCCAAATAATTGGCGCTGGAAGTATGGGCGTTCAGAAATGTTGGGTGAGGGGATTAGCGATCGCCTGCGCGAGCTAACCAGCACTTATAACCGACTGTCGTGACTGTCTGAGCGCAGCTGGGGTTTTTCCCTTTTTCCCTTTAGATAAGGAGAAAGGCGTCATAAAAAAAGCCCGCGTGGGCGGGCTAAGTGTCTGTCTAGATGGGGAGTGCTTAAGGAGATGGTTAGGCTAACTTCTTTTTGATGAAAGCCAAAATTTTGTTGTTTTGCGCTTTGAGGGCGGCAACATCTTTAGTGAGTGTGTCAATTTGCTGTTGCATGGCAGTGATTTCAGCCGTGGTATCTGTGCTTGCGCTCGCCGCACCTGCTGCATCGACAGGTGTTGCCGATTTGGGCCTTGCCTTACGGGCTTTGGCCATGGCGCCTTTAATGGCACCGATGAGTTCTTTTTTCTCAAAAGGCTTTTCAATGAATTCAAAGAACTCAAAGGGTTCTTGAATTTTCTCGGTGAGCTCTTCTCGGCGGCCTGACATCATCACCAGCGGAATCTTTTGAAATTCTGACTTTGCCTGAATTTCTTGATAGACCTCATAGCCGCTCATCCGAGGGAGCAAAAAGTCCAACATGATTAAGTTGGGCTTTTGTTCGCGGATGGCATCAATGCCTTCCACGCCGTCTTTTGCCTCAATGACCTCAAAGTTACCTTTTGGCAGCATGTCTCTCACGCGAGCGCGGATGACTCTGCTGTCGTCGATTACTAAAATTTTGTTGGCCACGACGAACTCCTTTGACAGTGAAAGTTAAACACGCCCATCAGACGCTCGATTTAAAGTTGCCCAGATTATGTCAGTGATGGAACAAGTTAGATAACTGTAGAATGTAGGCGAAGCCTATCTTTGCTGCCTTTATGCCTGAGCCTACAACCCGTCCCCGGCCTGAGATTCTTGCGATGCCAGAGTGGTTGCGTCGGCCGATTGGCAAAGCAAGCGAGCTATCGACGGTGCAGCAGATAATTAAGCAGCGGCAGATTCACACTATTTGCGAGGAAGGGCGCTGTCCGAACCGGGGGGAGTGTTACTCGAACCAGACGGCGACGTTTTTGCTGATGGGGCCGACTTGTACGCGAAGCTGCGCGTTTTGTCAGGTGGATAAGGGGCACTCGCCGATGCCGCTGGATGAGGAGGAACCGCGCAAGGTGGCAGAGTCAGTAGCGCTACTAGGGCTGAAATATGTGGTGCTGACGGCAGTCGCGCGCGATGATTTGGCTGATGGGGGTGCAGGATGGTTTGTGCGGGTAATGGATGCAATTCGAGCGGCTAAGCCCGAAACGCAGATCGAGGTGCTGACGCCAGATTTTTGGGGCGGACTAGATGCCCAAGTGCAGCAGCAATTGCGGGTAGAGCGCGTTACGAGGGCGAATCCGGCGTGTTTTAATCACAACGTAGAGACGGTGAAGCGATTGCAGGGGCCGGTTAGACGGGGGGCAAAATATGAGCGATCGCTCAATGTTCTTCGTTATGTCAAAGCTGTGAGTCCTGCTACCCCAACAAAATCGGGCTTGATGGTGGGCCATGGTGAAACCAAAGATGAGCTGATAGAAGCGATGAAAGATTTGCGGGCAGTGCAGTGTGATCGCCTGACTATCGGTCAATATATGCGTCCATCGCTGGAACATCTGCCAGTGCAGAAATATTGGACGCCGGAAGAGTTTGATGAGTTGGGGATGATCGCGACAGAAATTGGGTTTTCTCACGTGCGCTCTGGCCCTTTGGTGCGAAGCTCTTACCATGCCGGCGAAGAGCCTTAGCAGGCTTCGACAATTATCAGCTGGGTGCTTGGCGGTTAAGTGCACGCCATTCATGCACCGCAAATGGAGGCACCACGAGCTGGGCAATGCTGCCGCCAGCGAGTGGAATATCTATCTGTAGCGGAATATCTCCTTTAAGAGCATTGATCGCGTCAGCGACACTGTATTGCGCAACGTTATCAGGCAATGCTTTTGTTTGAGGGTCGAGCTTAGGGGTCGCTTGCCACTGAGCGCTAGCGCCTGTTGCAATCGTCAGTGATGCTTTGGGTTCTAAGGTCACGATGCCTGGGAAGCCGATCAGCCTAAGGTATAGCCCTTGTAAGCGATCACCTTGATAGCGCTTGAATAAAATAACTTGCCAAGATCGATCGCTTCTGTCTCGAAGGCTCTGCTTGGATCGAAAAGTAGTTTGCCCAGGGGTCTCGTTGTAGGTGTGAATAGACGCTAACGTTGCGGGTATTTCAGCCAGTGCAGAAGTGGGCAGTGTAGAAGTGGGCAGTGCAGAAGTGGGCAGCGTCGTAAATGTTGTCATTAAGAGCGCACAGAGAATAAAGCAACCGATTTGTTTGATTAGAATACGAACTGTGTTTAGCGCTTTTTTTCGGTGGCTTAAAGCAGATCGAGATGCGACTGGTTGAGATTTGATCGGGGAGCGCCTAGACTGCGTCATTAATCAACAAAAAAGAATGATCAAAAAAAGAGGGCTGCTTATTAGTGTACAGCCCTCTTTCGTTCACAAGCTTTCAGGATGTTGAGGTCTGCTAGAGCTGCCGAAGACGCTCGAGAACAGCTCGGTAACCATTGGCTTCTCCTTCTTGCAGGTATCGCTCAGCTGCAGTCATCAAGTCTCCTTGAGCTGAGTAACCATCACCAATAGCCATGAGAGACAGCCCTCTGTAGTAGTACACATCTGCGTTAGCCCCAGGATTCTGGCTGATGATGCGCGAGAAGTCTTGGTAGGCATTATGCGGATCGCCTGATTCGTAGAAGGCGCGGCCTCTGGCTGCGTAGGCAGCAGTGTTGCTATTGTTAAGCTCGATAGCGTAGGTGTAGTCGGATATCGCCGCAGGGAGGTTGCCATAGATAGCGTAGGCATCGGCGCGGCCTTTGTAGATATCTTCGTTAATGGGGCTAATGGCGAGGGCGTTATCGAAGTCAGTAATGGCTGCAGTGACGTTGTTGTTATCTAGCTGCGCTCTCGCTCTGCGTTGGTAGGCGGTGCTAGAGTAGGCGTCTAATTCAATGACGCGGTTAAAGTCGGCGATCGCAGCTGAATTATTGCCCTGAGCGTTATACAAACTGCCCCGTGCCATATACGCCTCAACAGAATTTGGCTGCTTTGTTAAGACCTTGTTGATATCTGTGAGCGCATCGTTGGGGCGGCCTAGTGCAGCGTACACATAGCTACGGTTAAAGAAGGCTTCAGTGCTATCAGGATTAATGTCAAGTGCTTTGTTTAAGTCCTTCAGCGCAGCATCGAAAGTGCCTAGCTTATAGTAGGCAACGCCTCGATTGAGATAGGCCGATGAGTAGTCTTTACTGTTGTCGATGGCAGCGCTCAGGCTAGAGATAGCGGCATCGAATTCGTCTAGCTCAATGAGAGAAGCGCCTTTGTGCGCGAGCGCGGGTGCGTATAAAGGATCTAGGTTGATGGCTTTAGCAAAGCTAAGCAGCGCAGCTTCATGAGCGCCCATTGCAGCCTCTGAGAGCCCTAAAAAGTCATAGGCTTCTACATACCCAGGGTCCAGTGTAATAGCTTGCTGAAAGTCAGTTTGAGCGGATGCGAACTCCCCCATTTGATAGAAAAGTGCACCTTTGGAAAAGTAGGCCAGCGGATAGTCGGGGCGAACTTCGGTTGCTGTTACATAGTCAGCCATAGCTGATATGGGATCATTAAGCGCCAGATAAGTCGCTGCTCTGAAGACGTAAGCTTCAGCGTAGTCAGGATTGGCGGCAATAGCGGCATCGAACTGGACAATGGCCTGTGTGAACGCTTCGTTTTGATAGTGGCGAACGCCCTGAGAGTAGGCAACTTCGGCGGGTGAGACAGTCGGTAACGTTTCTACCTCCAGATTTGGGACGACCTGTGGTTCATCCTGCCCCTCAAAGGTTTCTTGAAAGGTTGCCGGATAGTCCAACATAGGAATGTTAGCGGGCTCAACGCTAAGTGCTTCGTAGCTATTCCCTGTATCTGCGTTCAGAACTGGTAGAACAACGCTCCCAACAGAATCTTCTACGCTGAGGGTGTTAGCGTACGTAGGTAGAGCGGTGCCCATCAGGCCACCGACAAGTGTGGTGAGGCTTAAAAGCGTAAGGCCGCTGCGATTCATGACTGTTTTTACCACTGCTTTTATCAGGGGGTGGGGATGTTAACTGGCACCGTTATATCCAACGATGCCAACGGGTCCTAACCGTTAGATTGCCCATTTAAAGGGGCAAGGCATTGACAAAACCAATCTTCTTTGTTGCATGAAACCATCACCACCGTCTGCCGAGTCTCAATCCAGTCAAAATCTATTGTTTGGACGGGACTGGGTTTTTCCGTTCTGTAAGCTAGCGATCGCAAATACAACCTCAAACCTTATGGTGCCGCTGGCAGGTTTAATTGACACAGCCTTTCTCGGTCACTTAGAAGACATTCGCTATCTCAACGGTGTGGCCCTGGCGACGGTGATTTTCAATGTCATCTACTGGAGCTTCAACTTTTTCCGCATGGGCACAACTGGCCCCACCGCTCAGGCCATAGGGCAGCAGGATGAGGAATTGGTATGGCTGATTGTGATCAGAAACACGCTGCTAGCGCTGGGGGTGGGCATGGCATTGTGGCTCTTGAAAGATCAGATAGCGGCGCTGGGATTTTCGCTGCTGCAAGCCGAACCGGATACGCGAAGCGCTGCCGTTGACTTCTTTAATGGGCGCATTGCTGGTGCGCCTGCAGTGCTGGTTAATTTTGTCTTGCTGGGTTGGTTGCTAGGCCAAGGCCGGGGCAAGCAAGTTGTAATTTTGGCCGTGGTTGGCAATTTCAGCAATATTCTTTTGGACTACTGTTTCATCCGACTGCTGGGCTGGGGTAGCTACGGCGCAGGACTGGCCACCGCATTCAGTCAGTATCTGATGTTAATGGCTGGATTAGGTTTAATTTTGAAAGCTGGTATTCCTTGGCAGCTGTGGCGCACCATCAAACCTCGGCTGTGGCAGATGAGCGCGCTCAAGCGCTTATTTGCGCTAAATCTAGATATCTTGATTCGTACGTTTGCGCTGGTGATGGCCATGTCGCTATTTACTAACTTTAGCTCTGGCATGGGCAGTACGGTGCTTGGAGTTAACGCACTACTGATGCAGGTGGTGCTGATGTCAGCGCATTTTATGGATGGTATTGCCCTGGCGGTAGAGAGCTATGCAGGCAATTTTTACGGTCAGCGGCGCGGTTCAGATTTAGCTCAGCTCCTGGCTTTTGGGGCAATAGGCAGCTTGTTTTTAGGCGGTGCGATCGCTCTCACGCTTTTGGTGTGGCCCCATCCATTTTTTAGTTTGCTCACCATCCATGACGAATTACTGACCCAAATTCCTCGCTACGTAGCGTGGCTCATTCCCGTGCTGGGCTTAGGGGCGATCGCCTTTACCCTAGACGGTTACTTGCTGGGCCTAACCGCCAGTCGCATTCTGCGCAATGCTACTCTCCTTGCGGTGCTCGTTGGCTTTCTCCCTTTAGCTTTGATCGCGAGTCATTTTAATAATGTTCACCTACTATGGCTGGCGTTGAGTAGCCTAATGCTTACAAGAGTGGCCACGCTGGCAAGTCAAGTCCTGACGACCATAAGCACGCGCTGAGCAATTGATGTTCCTGTTCATATAAAAAATCGTCGATCAGCAGCAATGTTGATCGACGATTTTCTAGTTATTAAAAGCTAACCATTACAAATCAAGCTTGCAAAGAACTCAAGTTTGCCGAGAGAACTCGCCATGATTTGATGATCAAAAAGCCTACCTACGGATGCTTTTCGCCATGTTACGGAACATGTCCATATCGTTAGAAGGAGAACGACGAACCGCAGGCTCTGCCGGAGTGGGCGCAGGTGCCGCTGGAGCGGGCGCAGGTGCTGTCTCGCTTTCAGCAGCAGGTGCTGTTTCAGCCTCAGCCGTGGGCTCTACAGCAGCAGGTGAAGGCGTAGAAACGCTTGCAGCTGCGCTAGCAAAAGTTACGGGAGACTGACTGTAAGTATTAGTATTAACAGCACTAGTATTAACAGCCGCTACTTCTGCAGCAGCGGTTGCGGAGATTTGCCGTACGCTCTCCATATGCTCAGTTTCGCCTTTCTTTTTAGCGAAAGTCCGCTTCACTGTCTTGCTAGAGCGCATATATTCAATATCGCCAAAGCTCTTAGCGTCATCATTGCTCAGGTAATAAGCTTGCTTCGGTGCATTCTCATCCTTAGGTGCACCTTTACCAAACACAAATTCAAAAAGTCCCATCGTTCTCCTGGACAAATAGCTGAATGAACCATATATCTACCTAGATTAACTTTTATTTCCTTTCTTAGAAAGGTGTTTTAGATAGAAATTTGCTTAAGGTCGGCGAAAAGGCATTAGATTTTCAGAGTTTTCTTTGATACTCCTCCAGCAAATCGATCAAATTGACCTGACACTGCATAGGTAATAGCGCTGCTAACGGAACCGTTTTACGGCCGCCACCTAACTTAATCGAGATATCTTGCAGAATTTGAACAACGGCATCTTCTGAGATGTTGTCAGCCGTCACCATTGGCAAGAGCTTCTCAGCAAGGGGTGTGTGTAGCTTAGCCACGCCCAAATAGAGATGCCATTTAGCAATATCCATATAGATATTTTCGCCAATCTCAGCCGCGAGACCTTCGAGTGCTTCTGTCGAGCTTACAGTTGCCATGTGGTTGCCCTCCTATGGTCATCTAAATTTTGGTTGTCTGAAGTTTCGGCTATCTAGGTTTCGGTTGGAGTTTCCTTGGGTGTGTAATCAGCGATCACAAAGACATATACCCCATGCGCAAACAAAATACCGAGCATCACGAAGGTCACTATTTTCGCTTGAGGTAGTGACCCCGGGTTGAGCGTATTAAAAAACCAGATGCTCGAATTGACTAGGGCGAACCCTGCTACGTGCACCGCAAAATTGATGCGATCCTCCAATTTTTTCAAGGCAGGATCGTTTTTAGGATCGGGTTTGCGGGGCCACTTTGGAGGCATAGGAACTTACACAGAAAATTACCCATTTATTGTAGGGGCTTATTGTGGGGACTGCGCCAGTGGCCTGATTTTCCGCCAAGTTTCTCAACTAAACAAATGTTGCTGATGGTCATGGATTTTTCCAAGGCCTTAGCCATGTCGTAGAGGGTAAGCGCTGCAACCGAAACGGCGGTGAGCGCTTCCATTTCTACGCCTGTTTCCGATTTGGTTTTAACCGTGGCCCAAATTTGATAGCCCGGCAGGCTTTGATCGGCGTCTATGGTGATTTCTATTTTTTTAAGTGGAAGGGGATGACAGAGCGGAATTAGATTAGCCGTTTGCTTAGCGGCCATGATACCTGCGAGCCGAGCGGTACCGATGACATCGCCTTTAGGTGCATTGCCTGATTGGATCGCTTTTAGGGTTGACGCTTGCATGGTGATGCTGCCGGTCGCGATCGCCTGTCGAACGGTTGGGTCTTTTGCCGAAACATCGACCATTTGAGCCTGTCCTTGAGCATCTAAATGAGTGAGCATTTTTAGTTACGTGGTACTGAATCTTTATGCTAGTATTAGAACCCAATCGAGGAAGTGCAATACGTGCAACCTCTTTGTGGGCCTGTAGCTCAGTGGACTAGAGCACGTGGCTACGGACTACGGTGTCGGGAGTTCGAATCTCTCCAGGCTCGCTTAAGAAAGGCATTCAGTTTGATGACTGAGTGCCTTTTTTGTTGGCTTAATTTTTGTTGGTTTATTTCACGGCATATACATCGCATCCGTCTCGGAGGGCGAAGCGAACTGAATGGGCCAGGTCTTTGCTGGATGTGGTGATGAAAATCAGTAGCCCAAAGAGGGTCATAGTGCCAGCGAGGGCAAAAATGAGATTGTAGCTGGTGGCATCGGCAATGCGGCCCATCACGGGGCCAGCGAGCGCGATCCCTAAGTCGAACCCAGTCAGGCACAGCCCAAACGTGAGACCGCGCTGGCCAGGATGTGATCTATCGGCCATGAGTGCAGCGATAATGGGAATAAGGGTACCGCTGCCACAGCCTTGCAGTGCGCCCGCGAGCAAAAACATGGGAGCGCTGTTGCTTTGCCACAGCGCGAACATTGAGAGGCTATAGAACACAAGGCCGCAACTAATGAATCGACCTCGGCCTAGCTGGTCACTGGCTTTTCCGGCAATTGCTCTAATCGAAAAAGATGCGATCGCACTCATCGTATAAATGAGGCCGATGTTCACAGCCAGCCCAATATCATTCACCTTGAGCGGCACGAACGTCACCATAGAGCCAAAGGCGATGCCGACCATGAATAGAATCAGTGCGGGAATGCGTACGCTGGGCTGGAAGAGCAGTTTCCAAAAGGCAAGGTTGCTGGTGGGTTGGCGAGGGGACGGTGGGGCTGAATGAGTGCCGGTTGCGTCGATGTCAGTTGAGACTCGCTCAGGTTCACGGCTAGCTAGCACGCAGAGGATACCGATGGTGCCGAGTGCGGTCATCGCTAGAAATGCAAAGGTGAAGCTGCTTTGCAAATATCCCCCCAGTGCGGGGCCAATCGCCATGCCGGTAGGGCTCGCTAAGCTCATGTAGCCGATGAGTTCGCCCCTGTGTTGGGGCGGAGACATATCTGCGATCGCAGCTGTGTAGGCGGTAGAAAAGGCGGCGATGCTGAGGCCATGAAAAGCGCGGAATACGGTAAGAAAGAGGACTGCAGATTTTAGATCAATGTCCCATCTGAAGAATGAGATCGGGATTGTGAACTGAGGCATCCACTGCACCGTGAGATAAAGCAGGGGCGCGAGGGCAATGACCGCGATGCCGATCAGCAGTGCGGGTTTACGGCCCTGCTCATCTGAAAATCGGGCCATTGTGGGTCTAAACCCCAATAGTCCGATTGCAAAAGAGGCCATGACCCAACCAATTTCCTGATTACTGGTGCCAAAGCTTTTAACGTAGAGAGAGAGCACGGGCAGCATTCCGGCCAGTCCGCTCCAAAAGCACAGCGATGCGCCAAAGAAGATAATGAGGTTACGCCGCAGGGCTGGGTCAAATTGGAAAAATAGTTTCAAAGCCTCGTTGGTCTCCTTGGTCTAGTAGCGGTTGCAGCGTGGTCGACACCTTAGGAATGTTAACAAGTGTTAACAGGCTTTGTAGGTAGCCGAAGGCTGAAATTAGAACTTGAGCTCGCAAGTTGATTAGGTGATGGTGATTGGAGTTGAGTGACTTTGCAGCGCGAAATTGAACGAACAGCCATTTTTGATCCCAGCGGTGATTATCGCTACGAACTCAGTAGGCGCTGGGGAGCTGAGGCCGAGGTCGCTTTTGTAATGCTGAATCCCAGCCGTGCGGATGCTTCTGTGGATGATCCGACGTTGCGGGCTTGCATCCAGTTTGCTCAACGGTGGGGGTGTGGTTCTCTAACGGTGGTGAATTTATTTGGCTATCGCACACCGCACCCGAAGGTGCTGATGCAGATGAGTGATCCGGTGGGGCCGGAAAATGATGAATATGTCGTGAGGGCAGTGGAAAAGGCTGAACAGGTTGTATTGGCTTGGGGGAATTTTGGAGGCTGGCTGGAGCGCGACCGAACCATACTTACGCTGTTAAAACCCCAACGACACAAACTTCGTTACCTACAGCTCAATCGCTCTGGCCACCCTCGCCATCCGCTCTACATCAAAAGGGATGTACCGCTGAGTTTGTATTTTGCGTCTTAACCCTATATCTACGACAGATGAAAGCTTGAATGTCGTTTATGTTTTGACTAATCCTGAGGTGTCAGGGGTAGTCAAAATCGGAAAAACTGCTCACGACGACCCTGCAACTCGTGCGTCTCAGCTTTATACGACAGGTGTGCCGGTGCCATTTGATATCGGGCGTTTTAAGACCCTAAAGCAACCCAATGACTCGTTTGTTCTCCTACGACTGTATTCAATACCCATCGGCTCATAAGCGCATCAACCTCAGCGGGAGCATCATCGTGAGGGCAGTGTCCAGCATTGATGTGATGTTCTTCTAAGTTGTTGTAGTGCTTTTGGAAGAGTTTGCTGCGGCTGTAGGTGTTCATCCAAGGGTCAGCGTCGCCCCAAATGAGTAGAAGAGGACAGGTCATATCTTTGAGCAACACATCAACGTATTCTCCACGTTCTGCTTTAAATAAAGCTGGAAAGGCTGCCGCTGCTTCGGGGTCAGTTGCAGGGCGGTAAACATCTTCAATAAGCTGGTCAGTGACTTCAGATTGATTGACGTAAACCTGAGAGAGCGTTTTGCGGATGTAGGAGCGGTTGCGCACGAACTGAAAGACCACCCAGCTCGGCAAAGGAGACAGCACAACAGATTTGACGAGCTTGCCGATTGCTTTTTGAAATGGATTCGGTGGTTCTGTTGGTTGCTGCTCACTGAATGAGCCGACGCCGTTGAGCATGGCCACGCCAGCTACAACATCAGGGCGGGTGGCTCCGGTGTAGAGGCTGGCATATCCACCAATGGAATTCCCTGCCACGACAGCGGGACGTTTGATAATGGTGGTAATAAAATCTGAAATCTGATCCCGCCAGAGCGTGTTGCTGTAGCCGCCGCTTGGTTTAGAAGAGCGACCGAAGCCGATGAGATCTAGGGCGTAGACTTCAAAGTCGGCTTGGAGTTCAGCGACGTTTTTACGCCAGTGGTCGGTGGATGCGCCGAAGCCATGAATCAGCAAGAGTGCAGGCCGCTCAGGATGGGCGCTGGCATCGCCCGCTTGGGTGTAGTGGATGCGATAGTTTCGCCACTTCCAGTAAGCACCATTTTCCGCAGGTGCGAAGGGGGCATCAGCAAAATCAGGGGTAGGCGCAGGTGCGGCAGCAACCATAAGACTGTAAAGAAAAGTAAAGTGTTCTCTCAAGTCTATCGCGAGAGCTAAATGTATGCCTTTCTATGAGGTGTGGCTTTCCGTAGACTGGATGGAGCGGTGTGGTCTTTTTACGGAGGCAGGCTGGTGTGTAAAGGAGAATCAGCGGATGACGTTATCTCGAATGAATGTGTGGAAGGTGAAGCGGCGATCACCTGCCACCCTCTTTGAGCGAATCATGGCTGCGATCGCGCTGATTAACCTCATTTGTGTCCTCTTTGATCTCAGCTATATCCGCTTTCGCGACACCTATCTCAAGCTGATGCCTGCGCCTACCGTGCGGTATGGCGAAACCTTTAAAGGCATTGAGCCAGAGCGCACCACAGTCAGATACCTGCAGCTTGTCGATAGCTTTGCGGCGCAAACCGATGACGATGAGGCCAGTGCTAGGCGATTGCTCGCTCAGCTGAGGGCAGAGAGCGTTGCGATGGTCGATGAAGATCCCTTTGCTGTTGCCAATAAGTCTGGGACGCTGGCGCGGATCAAAAATGAAATGCGCGATCGCATGGAAACTGAATCCTCCAAAGCCGCCTTTCGCCAATTTTGGAGTACTAGCCACCTAACGCCTGAGCGTTTGGATGAAGAACTTGCCTTCTTTGACGGCACCATTCGCCCCCTGATGGAAACCAACTACTTCCGGGGCATTGGTGAAACCGGCAATCCCATCGATTTGTTTTGGCGCATCGACATCTGGTTTATGGGGCTATTTGCCGCCGAATTTTTACTGCGAACCTTTGTGCTCAGCCGCCGTCACCCCAATACCACCTGGCTAGATGCCATGCTTTGGCGCATTTACGATGTGCCCTTGTTCATTGGCCTATGGCGCTGGCTACGGTTTATTCCGGTCACCCTGCGATTGCACCAAGCCAGATGGCTAAACCTCGAACCTGTTCGCAACCGAGCGAGCCGAGCCCTGGTTAGTCAGTTTGCGGTAGAACTGACCGAAATTGTGATGCTGCGGGTGATTGACCAGGCTCAGCAGTTTGTCCGTCAAGGCGATATCAATCGTTGGCTGATCGCTGCCACAGACCGTAGCCAATATGTCGATATCAATGGTGTAGACGAGGTCCAAACCATTACCCAGCGTCTATCAGATATTGTGGCCTACCGAGTACTGCCCAAGGTCAAGCCAGAAATAGACGCGCTCTTGCAGCACAGCGTAGTGGGCGCGCTACAGCAAGCCCCAGCCTATCAGGGGCTGAAGTTTATGCCGGGGTTTAATGATCTCTCTGCCCAAATTTCGCATCAGGTCGTGGCTGAACTGTCTAAAAACTTGGTTGGTGCGTTGCAGACTGTGGTGTCCGATGAGAAGGGCGCTAAACTCACCAGCGATCTAATCGCTAAATTTGGCGATCATCTACGCTTAGAGATTCAGAGCGCAGATACGATGAGCGAGCTACGGGAGTTGATTTGTGACCTGCTCGAAGAAATTAAGATCAATTACGTTGAAGGGATAGCCCAAGAAGATTTGGATCAGATGCAGGCAGCGCGCTATCGATTATATGGGGAGACTCAACGGGGTCGATGAGAGTGCTAGGCCGGTAGTGACTGACAGATGCTTTCCTGGCATGGCTTTACTGACGTAGCTTTTATAAATGCAGGTTTGGAAACGCCTCATATTGCAGATGTTGAAGCGGATAGGATGAGTTTTTTGTGATTTAGGGTGATTGGGGAAGACATGCGCTAGACTGATTAGCGCAGTTAGGTAGCGCTCACTATCAAGTGCGTCTTCATTAGCACGTCTTCACTGGTATTTGAGTTGTTATGTCTGCCCCAGGTGCTTGTTTTGTCCTTCATTTAGGGCTTATCAGTATCTAACCTAATTCGTCTGATCTAGCTGGATCATTTCGGAAAGTGGGAGCTTCACAAGACCCCGCTTTTTTTATTGGCTATTTTTCGTGGGTCGGTTTGCCACCGGTCATGTTCTCACTGAGCGGTTATGACACATCCTTTAGTCCCCAAAGTCATTGAGCTGGCAACCCCTATTGCGGGCGATATTGGCTTGGAAATTGTCGATGCGGTGTTTCAGACCAACCAAAGTCCTCCAGTGATGCGTATTGATGTGCGCAATCCGAATCAGGATGACACTGGATTAGATGACTGTGAGCGACTGAGCTTAGCGCTAACCGAGGCGTTAGACGAGTCTGAGCTCATTCCAGATGCTTATGTGCTGGAGGTCTCTAGCCCTGGGGTATCGGATGTGTTGGAGAGCGATCGCGACTTTACCGTATTCAAAGGATTTCCAGTAGAAATACAGCTCAGCGAAGTCTTCAAGAAAAAGCAGCGATGGCACGGCAGCTTAGTGGGACGAGACGAAAACGTGGTGTCTCTTAACCTCAAAGGCCGACTTGTGGCGATTCCTAGATCACTCGTTCAGTCCGTTACCCTTAGCAACGAAGAAGCTGTGATTTAATAAGCTGCGATTTACCCTGTGACGGTGCTTAAATTTTGATTTTTGAGTTGTCCGAGCTGATTAATCCATATCTATGATTTTTCTGAATTTGTAACCCAATTCGTAAAGAGGTTGTGCCTATGTCAATGGTGAGCTTATCCGGTCTGCAGCTAATGGTCGATAGCATTAGCCGCGAGCGAAACCTACCCAAAAGTGCTGTCGAGATGGCTCTGCAAGAAGCGCTACTCAAAGGCTACGAGCGCTACCGACGCACCCAGCGTATGGACAACACTCAGCAGTTTGATGAAGAATATTTCGATAACTTCTACGTAGAGTTAGACACTGAAGATGAAGGCTTTCGCGTACTGGCCAATAAAACCATTGTCGAGACCGTAGAAAATTCAGATCATCAAATTGGCCTAAAAGAAGTTCAGGAAGTGGCCCCTGAAGCGCTGGCTGGTGACACCGTAGTGCTAGATGTAACGCCAGAGCAGCAAGACTTTGGCCGGATGGCTGCCATTCAAACCAAGCAGGTACTTGCCCAAAAACTGCGGGATCAGCAGCGCCGACTCATTCAGGAAGAATTCCAAGACTTGGAAGGTCAGATCCTCAACGCGCGAGTACTCCGCTTTGAGCGTCAGTCTGTCATCATGGCGGTCAGCAGTGGGTTGGGTCAGCCTGATACAGAAGCTGAACTGCTCAAGCGGGATCAGCTCCCCAACGACAATTACCGGGCCAATGCCACCTTTAGAGTAGCCCTGAAGAAAGTATCAGAAGGCTCTCACCGTGGCCCTCAGCTATTGGTCTCTAGAGCAGATGCCAGCTTGGTGGTAGAGCTATTCTCCAATGAAGTTCCTGAAATAGAGGATGAGGTGGTTCGAATTGTTGCGGTTGCCCGAGAGGCTAATCCACCTTCTCGTTCGGTTGGGCCGCGCACTAAAATCGCGGTCGACACCCTAGAGAGCGATGTGGATCCAGTGGGTGCGTGCATTGGCGCGCGAGGATCGCGAATTCAGGTAGTCGTGAATGAACTACGAGGCGAAAAGATCGATGTCATTCGCTGGTCTCCCGATCCGGCGACATACATTTCTAATGCGCTCAGCCCCGCGCGGGTCGATGAAGTGCGGCTGATGGATCCTGAAGGCCGACAAGCCCATGTGCTAGTGCCGGAAGATCAGCTTAGCTTGGCCATTGGCAAGGAAGGCCAAAACGTGCGCTTAGGGGCTCGCCTCACGGGATGGAAGATAGACATCAAAGATTCTGCTAAGTATGACTACGACGCTGAAAACGAAAAGATGGCTGAAATTGCTGAAAAGCGACGCCTTGAAGCCGAGGAGCGGGAAAGGCTAGCCGCTGAAGAGGCTGCTGAAATTGCAGAAGCGGAAGAGTGGAAGCGCAAGGCCAGAGAAGCGGCGGAAGCTAAAGCGGCAGCGAAAGCAGCTGAAGAAGCTGCCAGCGCTGAAGCCGAAGAGGATGACGAGCCAACGCCAGAAGAAATCGCGGAAGCGGAAGAGTGGAAGCGCAAGGCCAGAGAGGCTGCGGCGAAGAAAGCGGCTGAAGAGGATGACGAGCCAACGCCAGAAGAAATCGCGGAAGCGGAAGAGTGGAAGCGCAAGGCCAGAGAGGCTGCGGCGAAAACGCAATAGCAAATGGCACCTAAGAATCATCGACTGTGCGTCAGCTGCCGTAAAACGACCCACCGAGAAAGGCTGTGGCGAATTGTTCGTACCTTCCCGCACCACGCTATTCAGCTCGATCGGGGGATGGGACGCTCTGCCTATTTGTGTCCTACCGCTCAGTGTTTGAAGGCAGCGCAAAAAAAGAACCGGTTAGGCAAGGTATTGAAGGCGGCAGTGCCCTCAGAGATTTTTCAAGAATTAGAGGCCCGATTGGAGGAAAAATAGATACGATATGTAACGTTGGTTTTGTATAGTCAACACATCACGCAAACCCCAAAGCAGATCCGAGGCAAATAACTGGAGCAAATTGCAAGCCCAGTATGCTCGACAAAGGATTAGGCAAAGCGGGCTGGTGTGAGTGATGCATTTGAGTGATGCATCCGCACGTTGTGCTATATGCTGAAGAGTCAGGACTCCATTTATGTTTACAGATCAAGCTTCGCATGGATGAATGCATCTGTAGTCGAGAGTGGGGCTCACCCGTGTTGATTCGATAAGGGCAAGTAGGTCTTATGTAAAACACATCTGTTTAGTCAGGTTGAAGAGGAAAAGGATGAACGGAAAAGTCAGAATTTATGAGCTATCTAAGGAGTTGGCACAGAAAAACCCGGCAATAGAAAATAAAGATATTTTGAACATCTGCGAGGATCTGGGCATTGCTGTGAAAAGCCACAGCAGCACTATTTCGGATGAAGACGCTGAACGTATTCGCAGTGTTGCGACTGCTTCTAGCTACAAGCCTTCGGGCAAGGCTGCAGCGCCCAAATCGAAACCTTCTCGCAGTGTCGCGAAACCGACCTCTCCTAAGAAGCCCGTTCGTCGCCGCGAGCAACAGATTCTAGGTATTCTTCGACCCAAACGTCCGACTCAACAGCCTGCACCTAAGCCGGAGGCAACTGCTGCTGCTCAGCCAACCCTCCCTAGCAGCAGCGGCACAAACAGTGACGGTAATGATGGTGCAAACAGCGGGGTAGCCGTTGTCGCCCCGAGCAAACCTAGTCCTCCCTCTTTGGCAGGGCCGCCTAGCCGCCCTGCTTCGAGTGCGCCAAGTATTAGTAAGCCGAGTAGTGCGAGTGCTGCACCGGCCGCTCAGAACCCGCCGCCGCCGCCGTCGCCTGAGCCTGTGCGGCCACCTTCAAGGCCCGAGCCTAGCCGCTCTCCAGAGAAAATTGTGACGACCTCAGGGGCTACTCGCCCCGACCAGCTTAAGCCTCGGTTGGTTGAGCCACCTTCACGTCCTTCTGCTAGGCCTGCACCGGGAAGAAGTGCGGATGGTCGAAGCAGTGGCAGCGGTTCGGGTGAGGGGAGTCGAGTTGCTAAGCCGGTGTTGAAGCGTGATCGCTCGGCTGGGGATAGTCGTCCCAGTCGGCCTATGCCTGCGGGCAGTGGTGGTACGGCCGCTCCTCCAGCACCGTCTAAGCCTGCTATTGAACTTCGTAAGCCCCCTTCTCGTCAAGAAGCTCTGGAGACTACGGCGGATGATGGTGACGATGGTGATGACGATGTTGCCTTCTCTGATCCGGCGATGGAATTGCGTCGCCCAACACCGCCACGCCCACCCAAGCGTCGCGATCGCTCAGCTTCGGAAGACGATGATGAGCAGGAGATTCGGCCTAAGAAGACAACGAAGACGAAGCGCCAGCGCGTCATTGTCGACGACGATGATGATTTTGATGCACTTTCGTCCAGCAGTCGAGATGTGACACCTGCGCAGATTTCGGTGTCCCTGATGCGTCCGCCCAAGCCCAAGAGCCAGCGACAATCTCGCCCAGCGCCAACGACTAAAAAGGCCAAGACGCGATCGCCTTCACGCCGTGAACGCCGTGAACGCCGTCAGGAAGTGGAGCCAGAAAAGCCAGAAATGATTGTGCTCACTGGCGGCATTAGCGTGCACGATCTGGCTGAGCAACTCACCGTTCCGCAAACGGAGATTATTAAGCTCCTCTTTTTCAAGGGTATTGCGACCAATGTCAACCAGACCTTGGATGTGCCCACTGCTGAAATGGTGGCTCAAGAATTTGGTGTGGAAGCGGTTACGGCTGAAGAAGCCCCAGAAGCGCGCAAGACCACTGAAATGGTGGGCGAAGAAGATGTTGACGATTTGCAGCCGCGTCCGCCTGTGGTCACTATCATGGGCCACGTTGACCACGGAAAAACGAGTCTGCTGGACTATATTCGTCAGGCGAAAGTAACCGAGGGAGAAGCCGGTGGCATTACGCAGCATATTGGTGCCTACCATGTGGATTTAAAATCGAATCCACACAGTGATCGCAAGTCTGGCCAAATTGTCTTTCTAGACACGCCCGGTCACGAAGCCTTCACCGCGATGCGAGCGCGAGGCACCCGAGTGACAGATATTGCCATTTTGGTGGTGGCTGCTGATGACGGCGTTCGCCCTCAAACCATTGAGGCAATTAGCCACGCTAAGGCTGCAGGCGTTCCGATTGTGGTCGCTATTAACAAGATCGACAAAGAAGCGGCGAACCCTGACCGTGTGAAGCAAGAGCTGATGGAATACGAGCTTGTTCCTGAAGAGTACGGTGGTGACACCATCATGGTGCCAGTGAGTGCGATGACGGGTGAGAACGTGGACACTATCTTAGAGATGTTGCTGCTGGTTTCTGAAGTTGAAGACTTGCAGGCTAACCCCGACCGTTTGGCTAAAGGCACCGTGATTGAAGCGCATTTGGACAAGGCACGTGGCCCTGTGGCAACGCTGCTGGTTCAGAATGGCACGTTGAAAATCGGGGACGCCTTTGCCGCTGGCCCTGTGTTTGGCCGTGTGAAGGCGATGGTCGATGATCGTGGCAACCGTTCTGAGTCCGCCAATCCTTCGTTTGCAGTTGAGGTCCTCGGCCTAAACGATGTGCCACCTGCAGGTGAAGAGTTTGAAGTGTTCGCAGAAGAGCGCGATGCGCGCGCGGCAGCTGATGAAAAAGCGATTGAGCAGCGTCAGTCCCGGCTCGCACAGACCATGGCCTCTCGCCGGGTCACGCTGAACTCTCTATCTGAGCAGGCTAAAGAGGGCGATCTGAAAGAGCTAAATCTGATTTTGAAAGCAGATGTTCAAGGGTCGCTCGAAGCCATCTTGGGATCGCTTCAGCAGCTGCCTCAAAATGAGGTGCAGATTCGAGTACTGATGGCGGCTCCTGGTGAAATTAGCGAGACCGATATTGATCTGGCTGCTGCCAGTGGTGCGGTGATCATCAGTTTCAACACTACGGTTACGTCAGGTGCTCGCTTAGCCGCCGATCATCTCGGTGTAGACATCCAGGACTACGACATCATCTACAAATTGCTAGAAGATATCGAAGGTGCAATGGAAGGTCTCTTGGAGCCAGAAATGGTGGAAGAGCCTTTGGGCAAGGTGGAAGTCAGGGCGGTCTTCCCGGTTCGCAAAGGCACCGTTGCTGGTTGCTATGTGCTTTCGGGTAAGGTGACTCGAAACTGTAAGGTGCGCGTCCTTCGCGGTGACGAAGTTGTCTATGAAGGCAACCTCGATTCGCTCAAGCGTGTGAAAGACGACGTTAAGGAAGTCAACGCTGGCTTTGAGTGTGGTATTGCTGTTGGCGGCTTTAATGGTTGGCAAGAAGGCGATCAGATTGATGCTTTCCGGATGATCTCGCAGCGTCGTACGCTAGCGCCTGCTTAAGCCAAAGGAAAAGGCCGCATGATCCAGTTTCAGCAGAACCGTTATTTGTGGGTGCACTTTGCTGCGCTCGCTTTGGTTCCGTTGCTGCTGGATGTTTGCTTAGTGGGGCTGGCTTCGGCGCGCGGGGCGTTTGGCTATCCCAGTGCTTATGGTTTTCAGTTCTGGGCGATCGCGCTTTTGTGCGTGGGGCTGCCGCTTTGGATGCAGATAGCACGTCCTTTTTATATCTTTAGCTTGCCGCCTGTGGCGCTAAATCCTGACGGCCTGACAGAAGATCAGAGGCGCTGCCTGACCGTGCTAACTTCGTGGCAAATCAAAGCGTTAGCGGGCGTAGCGGCAGTTGGTTGTGTGTGGCTATTGGCCCAGCTATATGAAAAGTCAGCTCTAGTGACTAATCCGGCGATTCCGTTGATGACGCCAGCTGCTGGGATGGTAAGTGTAGTGGTCACCTTCTTTTTGGTGTCTTTGTTGATGCAAATCTCGGTGAGTGCCGGGCGATCGCTGCTTGTGAGTCCCAAAGCGCTCAGGCGAGTTGCACCTTATGAAGGTGCGATCGCTCAGAATTTTCTGATAGCAGGCATCCGTATAGACCAGCTGTTGCCGTCAGAGCCGTTAGACTCTTCTGGAAATGAGCTGGAATCAACGCCTGAGAGCCCTTTGGGGCCTTCGACTCCACAGATTTCTATGACGAAAGACACCAATTCTGATTTAGAAATAGAGAACGGTGACCAATAATACGCCGGCTCATAAGAGCGTGGGCTATCCTAAGTGTGGTTGGAACTTGATTCTAACTATGTTCACTGCTTCTACACACACATTTGGAAACACCTATGATTCAACAATCTTCTGCCGAACCGAGTCACGCCAGTCAGGACGCTGAGCTTTGGAACAGCTTGAAAAGTGCGATCATCCATAGCTCCGGCTTTCAAAGCTGGCGCTCTGAGCAGTTATCATCCATCACTACTAACACCTCAGATGAGCAGCTCGTACGCCTATACGTCAGAGATACCCTAGAAACGCTCGCTTATTAGTCCGGCCAACCTTTTGATTCGGTTACACCAATCATCTGGCCGTACCATACATTGGCCGAGCAGCCGTGCTAATCCGAGCACATCTTACGCTGTGGCAAACAAGAATCGACTACCTGAACTTAGTCAGGTAGTCGATTCTTGTGATTATAGAAAGATACTTTGCTATGGCAGCTGGTTGTTGTTTCACGAAGGATTCATCCGATGTGATTGTCTTAACCAACCTGACAAAATATTGTACAGAGCTGCTTAAGCGTTGAGTTCGCGCCGTCCTTCTAAGGCTCGTGCCAGTGTTACTTCATCTGCATACTCCAAATCACCGCCCATCGGCAAGCCAAACGCAATCCGCGTTACGCGCGTAAACGGCTTAAGCAACTGCCCCACATACAGGGTTGTCGTATCTCCTTCAATGCTTGGGCTAATGGCCAAAATAACTTCTGCTGTACTCTCTTTATTGACTCGATGCACAAGCTGACCAATATTAAGTTGCTCTGGTCCGATGCCATCCATCGGTGAAATGAGTCCACCCAAAACGTGATAACGCCCTTTGTACTCACGGGTTTTTTCTAGGGCAATGACATCACGGGATTCAGCAACCACACATATAGTGTCAGGGTCTCGGGTTTGTGAGCGACAAATATCACAAATAGGCTCAGCTGAGAGGTGAAAGCACTTTGAGCATTGTCCCACTTGTTGCTTTGCAGCGATTAGAGCATTAGCCAAAGCCCGCACTTCAGCGTCGGGGCGTTTGAGCATGTGCATCGCTAAGCGTTGTGCCGATTTTGGCCCAATTCCTGGAAGTCGTTGGAATTCTTCAATGAGTTTAGCGAGGGGGCGAGTGTAGATATCGAAACTCCTTAATTCTCAATGGAACACTTATGTAAGGAACACTTCTGTTAGAAGGGCGTTAAAGGGAAACCCTTCAGAGGAATAGCCTTCAAAGGGACAACATTTTTAACACGATATTATGGCTGCTTAGATTCAGGGTCAATTTTTTCGCTTTTGCCGCGTACAGGTGGCAATGCTTCAACAAGTCCCATTTCAAATGCAACATCGGGGAGCTGTCCGACGAGATATTTACCGGGTTCAAACAGACCACTAGACGTCATGCAAACCTGACGCAGCTCCACAATGGCATTCTCATTGAACATATCTCGGGCTAACCGACGCTCTATCGCCATGACTACACCTCACGCTATCTGTAGCCTTCATTTTAGAAGTTAGTGCTATCTTTCAGTGGTGACTGTTGCGTAGGGTTTACCCCATTTATTGCACCGTGTTTTTATTGCACCGTGTTTTTATTGCACCGTGTTTTTATTGCAACGGGTGTCAACTCGCTATTCGTCTAGCTGCCATAGTTCATGGGTGTAGTTCTGATCAAATATTTTCTTGGGTCGCATGATAAGGACGATGCCGCCGAGTAGTGGTGGTTGTGGCGATTCATCGAACCACTGAATGTCGAGTTGTCCGCCTGCATCGACGATGTAGTAACTGAACTCACTCCATTCGCGTTGGGCACGATCAACCACGATCATGAGGGGTTCTGTTTTGGATATGTTGTCGGGTAAGTTGGGTAACGCTGCGCCAGTGGCGAGTAGTGCAATCGGATCTTCTGCTTTTAAGATTACTTGCCAGCCCGGTACAGGAATCCATGCGCCAGTACCTGAGAACTTAACCATGCCAAAGGGGTCTTCCGGCAGCACACCAGGAACTGCTTTATAGTCTGCGGTTGGAATGGGCAATTGACCGGCAACCGGCATAATTACCGGCGAGTCTGCTTCATCTTCTAGACGGAAAATAGGTAAGCGAGGCGCTGGTTTCTTTTTGACAATGGAGAAATCTGTCAATAACTTTTCGATTTTGCTGCGACCGCTGTCGCTAGTGACAAAGCGCAAGCTTTGGGCAATCAGGCGCGATCTCGCCTGTAGGTCACTCTGTTGACGGGCTAATCTCCAATAGTGATAAGCAGCGGCATCGCCCATTGTTTTTTCAAAGCCAGCCGGTGGCGTTTCGCTATAGGTGAAGTCGCGCAA
Organism: Cyanobacteria bacterium P01_D01_bin.105; assembly: GCA_039025345.1. GTDB lineage: Bacteria > Cyanobacteriota > Cyanobacteriia > Phormidesmidales > Phormidesmidaceae > Phormidesmis. The sequence goes on from JBCCOO010000012.1 coordinate 45,950, forward strand.
TCCTTTGACAATGTCTTTAACCTGCTCGCTGTCTAATCCATTTTCAAATGCAAAATCAGCGGCGGCAGCTCGATGTTCTTTGGGTAGGATCCGAAATTCGTAAAGGCTATCGCTACCCCGCTCTGAATAGTGGGTTTGGGCCTGATTACTCACACCGCCGACCACCATAGAGTCAAAGACTTGTGCTGCGACGATGAGCTGATTTTGCTGAATAGGTTCAAAACCAGTGCTCTCGAAAATAGCTTGGGCTGTCATACCTGTTTTTTGAAGAGTTTGACAGGCTTTGCCCCACTCTACCCAGTTACCTTCTTTGCGGCGCAGCTGGGTTTGGAGGGTTTCTATCGCTGCTTGGGTGGTTTTGTCTGGATTGGGAATGGAAACGTTAGGGGGCGAAGGATTAGGATCGGCCATACTGATCTCGGGTTGCTCAGAGCTTTATTGAAAAAGCCTTTGGGGGCTATGAGGGGCTTGTGAGGATTGTATAGTAAACCTTAGCTTGACGAGACTCGCTATACTGCGCGATTATAATTCTTCAGATGTAGGCATGTTTCTTTGTAAATGGTTCTGCATTAACGGGGCTATAGCGCAGCTGGTAGCGCACCTCAATGGCATTGAGGGGGTCAGGAGTTCGAATCTCCTTAGCTCCATAACTTCTTTAGCGCCATACCTTTTATGGTTGTGCCTTTCTAGGATGATGCCCTTTGAGCCTGGCAGTTGGGTCTGGCAGTTTTGGGTTGACGATTTTAGGCTGGTTTTGAGGTAGGCATATGCAGCTCCCGAGACGGAAGCGGCGCTAACCCTCGGATAGATTCTAGCTGGTAGTAGTCTTTGTACCAGTCAACAAATTTTTGGATGCCGACAGATAGTGGTGTGGTTGGTGTAAAGCCTACGTCGTCCATGAGATCTTGTACGTCTGCATAGGTCGCGGGCACGTCGCCCATCTGCATTGGCATCATAATTTTTTCGGCGTTTTTTCCCAATGCCTTTTCAATGGTGTTGATGAAGTCCATCAGCGTGACTGGGTTATGGTTGCCGATGTTGTAAATCTTGTAAGGGGCTGTGGAGGTTCTACCTTTTGCCTCTGCTTCTAATTGAGTAAGTTTGTGTTGGGGTTTGTGCATCACGCGCACAATACCTTCTACAACGTCATCTATGTAGGTGAAGTCACGTTTCATCTGACCTTGGTTAAAGACTTTGATGGGTTGGTTTTTAGCGATCGCATCGACAAACAAGAAGTAAGCCATATCCGGTCTTCCCCACGGTCCATACACGGTAAAGAACCGCAACCCTGTCATGGGTAGGCCATATAGATGACTATATGCGTGAGCCATCAGCTCGTTAGATTTTTTAGTTGCGGCGTACAGTGAAACGGGATGATCTACTCGATCTTCTGTAGAGAAGGGGACTTTGCGGTTTTGGCCGTACACAGAACTAGATGAGGCAAAGACGAGATGGCCAACGTTGCCATGACGGCATCCCTCTAGCACATTGACAAAGCCGAGGAGATTGCTGTCGGCGTAGGCGAGTGGATTGTCTATGGAGTGGCGGACACCGGCTTGAGCCGCAAGATGCACGACGCACTCGAAAGTGTGGTTGGCGAAGAGCGTAGCAGTGGCAGTGCGATCGCTCAAATCCAGCTTCTCAAACGTAAAATTCTCAAATGCCTTGAGCTGAGCAAGGCGGTCTTGCTTAAGCTGCACATCGTAATACGCATTCAAAGCATCGATGCCATAGACCTGCTCACCAGCCTCTAGGAGTCGTAATGACAAAAAATATCCAATGAACCCGGCTGCGCCTGTTACAAGTATCGACATAAAAATTATGCGGTCTTAACGCTATTTCACTATTGTATGTATTGTCAGTATTCACTTCTATTAAACGATTCACTACGTTCCCAGCAAAAAATTGTCAGCAACCAAAATTTTGTTGCCGGTTTGATGACCGGTTTGATGACTGAGCCGTTAAGCGTTATCACAAGGCTTCGACATCAGTGATACGATTGCCAAAGCATAAAACGAAGAAAACAAAGTGTAAGGATTCATCAATGCAAGAAATTGATAAGTCGATTTCTATCGACGGACGTGAAATTCATCTGAAAGTGGGCCTGCTCGCGCCCCAAGCAGGTGGTTCAGTTCTCATTAGTTCAGGCGATACGGCTGTTTTGGTCACTGCTACACGCTCATCCGGCAGAGACGGTATCGACTTTTTACCGCTGCTGATTGATTACGAAGAGAGACTTTATGCCGCGGGGCGCATTCCGGGTGGATTTTTGCGCAGAGAAGGCCGTCCGCCTGAGCGTGCGACGCTAACCAGTCGTTTGATTGACCGTCCGATGCGTCCGTTGTTTCCACAGTGGATTCGCGATGATATCCAGATTGTAGCGACGACGGTCTCTATGGATGAAGATGTACCACCGGATGTATTGGCGGCAACAGGGGCTTCTATTGCGGTGCTGCTAGCAGAAATTCCGTTTAATGGCCCCATGGCCGCTGTGCGGGTTGGCCTAGTGGGTGATGACTTTATTATCAATCCCACGTACCAAGAAATTGAAGACGGTGATTTGGATCTGGTGGTGGCCGGTTCTCCGGATGGCGTCATTATGGTGGAAGCAGGTGCTAATAAGCTGCCTGAGCAAGATGTGATTGAAGCGATCGACTTCGGTTACGAGGTGGTACGCGACTTAGTTGAGGCGCAGCAGGCGCTTGTGAAAGAGCTAGGACTGGAGCGACCTCAAGAGCCGGAACCTGAAGCGACAGTAGATCTGGATACCTTCTTAGCAGACAAGGCTACAGACGCTATCAAGGAAGTGCTCAAGCAATTTGAGCAAACTAAGGCTGAGCGCGATGGCAAGCTGGATGCGATTAAAGCGGATATGGGTGAGGCGATCGCCGCTCTCCCTGAAGACAACGCCACTCGTTCTACTGTGGAAGAAAACGGTAAAGCCCTTGGCAAATCTTTTAAGGCGCTGACTAAAAAACTGATGCGGGCACAGATTTTAGAGGAAGGTGTGCGCGTTGATGGCCGTCAGCTCGATCAGGTGCGTCCGATTTCTTGCCGTACGGGCGTGTTGCCAAATCGTGTGCATGGCACGGGACTATTTCGCCGAGGGTTGACTCAGGTCATGTCTGTGACAACCTTGGGGACGCCGGGTGACGCCCAGATGATGGATGACTTGAATCCTAATGAAGAGAAGAAGTATCTGCACCATTACAACTTCCCGCCTTATTCTGTAGGGGAAACGCGTCCGATGCGATCACCCGGACGCCGAGAAGTGGGCCACGGCGCACTTGCTGAGCGTGCCCTTGTTCCTGTATTGCCCCCTCAAGAAGAGTTTCCCTACGTGATTCGGGTCGTTTCCGAGTGTTTGTCTTCTAATGGCTCTACCTCCATGGGGTCTGTCTGTGGTTCTACCCTTTCACTAATGGATGCAGGCGTGCCGATTACTCAACCTGTCAGCGGTGCGGCGATGGGTCTCATTCGAGAAGGTGATGAGTTCCGGGTGCTTTCCGATATTCAAGGGATTGAAGATTTTCTAGGTGACATGGACTTTAAGGTCGCCGGGACTGACAGTGGCATCACTGCCCTGCAGCTCGATATGAAAATTACGGGTCTGCCGATGAAAGTGATTAGCGAAGCCATTAATCAAGCGCTGCCAGCTCGTCTGCACATTCTAGAGAAAATGCTAGAAGCGCTAGATAAACCCCGAGAAGAGGTTTCGCCGTTTGCGCCGCGCTTGCTCACCATGCAAATCAATCCTGACCAAATTGGTATGGTGATTGGGCCTGGCGGTAAGCAAATCAAGGCCATCACCGAGAAAACCACTGCAAAAGTGGATATTCAAGACGATGGTACGGTCACTATCTCCGCCATCGATACTGACAAGGCGATGCAAGCCAAGAAGATGATTGAGGGCATTACCCACGTTGCTAAAGCTGGCAATGTCTATATGGGCAAGGTCACTCGCGTTATTCCAATTGGTGCCTTTGTTGAGTTCATGCCAGGTAAAGAGGGTATGATTCACATCTCACAGCTCGCCGATTACCGCGTCAATAAAGTAGAAGACGAGGTCAATGTAGACGATGAGGTGCTTGTTAAAGTGCGCGAAATAGATAACCGTGGTCGCGTCAATCTCACCCGCTTGGGTATTCATCCTGATGAAGCGGCTGCTGCTAAGGCTGACGCCGGCATAGAAAGCTGACGCGGACATCCAGTGGTCAGTTGAGTCGTTAACGATACCTGTAAAAATGTTCATAAAAGGGGCGCAAGGTTTTTTATCTGCGCCCCTTTTCCATTTCTGCTGAGTATGCAGGCTTTCCTTGCCCTCCAATTGCTTGTACGATCTACTACGCTGAACCCATAAGAAAAGCCAGAAGAGAAGATTGTGCGAAAAGTCGTAATTGCCGGTAACTGGAAAATGCATAAGACTCAGGCAGAAGCCTTAGAATTTGTGCAAGCATTGATGCCTCAAATCGAGGGCGTACCAGATAATAGAGAACTGGTGATATGTGCTCCTTTTACGGCGCTGGGATTATTGACCGATAAGCTACGGAATACACCTGTGAAGGTAGGTGCGCAAAACATTCACTGGGAAAATACGGGGGCGTTTACGGGTGAGGTGTCTGGCCCAATGCTGTCAGAGCTTGGAATTCGTTATGTTGTGGTTGGTCACAGTGAGCGCAGACAGTATTTTGGTGAGACTGATGAAACGGTGAATGCGCGATTGAAGGCGGCTCAGTCAGCGGGCATCACGCCTATTCTGTGTGTGGGCGAAACCAAGCAGCAGCGGGATGCGAATCAAACCGAAGATGTCATTGAGGCGCAGGTAAAGAAGGCGTTGGTAGAGGTTAATCAGTTCAATTTAGTGATTGCATACGAGCCGATTTGGGCGATTGGGACAGGAGATACCTGTGCGAGTGATGAGGCCAACCGCGTGATTGCTAGAATCCGCTCATTGCTAAGCAATAAAGAAGTATCGATTCAGTATGGTGGGTCGGTGAAGCCTACTAATGTGGATGAGATTATGGCTCAAGGCGATATTGATGGTGCGTTGGTGGGTGGTGCGAGTTTGACGGCTGATAGCTTCGCGCGATTGGCGAACTATCAGGTTTAGTTGTTGCTGTTGGTTGGCGCTTCTATTTTTGGGTGCTTCTATTTTTGGGCTTTTCTACTTCGGGGGCGTCATTTGAGAGGGTTATTCGGGTGGCGTCATTTGTAGCGGTGACTCATTTGACACCGGGGCCTGTGCCGCTTCTGTATTCGTAGCTTTGTTGCTTACGGCGTTGTCGCTTACTGTGTTGTAGTGAGCGTGGACGTACGTGCGATCGCGTCCTTGCTTCTTGGCATAATAGAGTGCTAAATCTGCTGCTTGGACTAAAACCTGTGCCGTTTCGCTATGCCCTGGAATGATGGTAGAGACGCCCATGGTCACAGTCACGTAAGGCTTTTGCGTTTCAGCGGCGTGGGCAATTTTGAGGGCGCGAATGCTGCTGTGTAGTCTTTGCGCAATTCGCCAGGCGCCGTTGGTGTCGGTATTTGGCAGAATGATGGCGAATTCTTCTCCGCCATAGCGCGCGACCAAGTCAGCAGGCCGCTTAGGGCCACTGCGTAAGGCCGTGGCAACTTTCGCTAAGCAGCGATCGCCTGCTGGATGACCAAAGGTGTCGTTATAACACTTGAAATGGTCTAAGTCACACAGAATTAAAGAAAGGGGCTGACGTTCTCGGGCAAGGCGCTGCCATTCGTCCGAAAGATACTCATCAAAACGACGGCGGTTGGCCAATCCAGTCAGTCCATCAGAGAGCGCCAGCTTTTGGAGGGCGGCGTTAGCTGTCAGTAAAGATTGATATTGTTCAGCCTGGGTAATCGCGGCAGATAGTTCAAACGCTAGGTTTTCTGCGCAGACGATGGCATCCGCTGACCATTGCATTGCATTGGGGCGTGCTAATGCAATCACGCCCCAATGCAGCCGTTCTGTTCTAGCTGTTGAGTGCGAGCTGGTTTGGGCAGTGTGACGAAAAGGCTCAGTCACAATCGGAATCACCAGCCAATTGCCTGGTTGACGGGCTAACCACTGCCGCGTTTCAGTGGTTGCTGACGGCTGCTCTGTGAAAATTTGTAGGGTTTCACCTTGAAGAATTTGGCGGGTTAAATCAGGAAACTCTTCTCGCGCTAAATGGCATGGCTGTTGCCAAGCAATGGATTGATTTTTGCAATATTGAACGGCTTGCGTCCATTGCTGTGTGTGCGCATTGTATTGCATTAAAACGACCTGCTGAGCGCTGAACAGGTGCGCAGACTCAACGACGCTTACCCCAAAAATAGTCGATAAATTAAGGGAGTTTCGTAGCTTATGCTCCACTTGGCGTAGCTGCTGCTGCTGTCTCAAGTGCTGTTTCAGCTGCGCTAGTTGCAGAGCAGTATCTTCTTCCTGCGAATGCTGTAACGCTGTATCGCCCTGAGCTGGGCTATTGTCAGGCGGGTTAGAACGAGTCACCTGAGTATCAACCGTGAGATTATTAGCCTCATGATTGTTGGCCAGCCTACTGCTCAACGCACCCTCCTGGGCCTCTTGGGCCTCTTGGTCTTGGCCCCCTTGGTCTTGAGCCTCTTGGGTTCGGGTTTCTTGGTCTTGAGCCTCTTGGGTTTGGGTCTCTTGGGTTTGGGTCTTTTGGGACTTGCTTATGTCTACGGCACTAATATCTAGTTTCCGACTGAACTTGTCGCGCTTTTTTAAATCAGAGTCGCTTTTCGAAAAGCAATCTACTGAACGGTCTGTTGCAGCATTTCCGGTTGCAATATTTCTGTCCGTGGTTTGATGAGCTGTCGCACGATGGGCAGCGAAAGGAACCTGAGAGGACGCATGAGGCATATGAAATCCTCCGCACTAGGCGGGAAAGAGCCGCTGCTCACTGGAACTGTGCGTGACGTGAGTACAGTTACACATACAGTAGAAAAACTGTATGTCTCCCGTTGGCAGTAACTCTCTTACAAAGAGAAAATACAAAGAGAAAACTATGATTTCCGTGGATACTCAGGAGTTAGGCTATAATATCGCGCTCCGAAACTTCTTAAATCAGTGTATTCCCTGATACCTATCAGCAAATACACGCCGAAGGTTTCATAGATCTAAGGGTATAATCTAGCACCCCTTCCGCAAAAATGCGGTATGGTATCTGGTACTCTTAACCTTTCTCTGTTTATAGCTTTGTCTACTGGGCTGAGATATATATTGCTTCTGTCGAGTGAGTTAGGACACTAATGATCGCTAGAAGTCCTAGACGACAACAGCTCACTCAACTAGCAAAGTGCGTAGGCGGTAGCCTTCTCCGCGAGTATGCATCCGCACTTTGCTGTAGATGGGCCAAGCGACCAAAGCTGCAGTGGGTTGTCTAAATTCCTTATTTGATGAGAACCAATAGGCTGAGCCCCCATTCGGCTTGGTTTGCTGCCCTAATAGCGCATTACAGGGTTAGAAATTGATTAAGGGCCTCTACCATTTTGGGTGGCCAACGGCGTACGTTCCGGACCCAGTTCAGATCCTTATAGCGGCTATCTAACCCGACGACCGCAACCCAGTTGCTTTCGGCCTCACCTGGCCGCCCTTGCTCCCACAGCGCAGCTGTTAAGGCTGCTCGCATATCTGTAAAGCTAGGGTATTTACGCACTAAACTTTTCATTATTTGTATAGATTGTTGAGTGCTGCCAGTTTGATACAGCGCTAGTGCGTAGTTGCCGTAGGCGAGTGAAAAGCTCGGTTGCAGTGTGATGGCCGCTTGATAGTCTGCGATCGCCAGTTCCCATTCACCTTGTCCGGCTTCTGCATTGCCCCGGTTGTTAAAGGCTGCTGGATCATCTGGGTTGAGTTTTAAAGCGCGGTTGTAGTCGTCTATGGCCTTTTCCCATTGACCGAGTGCTTCCCACACGGCGCCACGATTGAGATAAGGATCGGGTTCTAAGGGGGCAAGGGCGATCGCTTGAGAATAATCTTCTAGTGCTTCGTTGAGCTTGTTTTGTCGAACGCGCACATTGCCCCGGTTGCTCCACACGGCTGCTTCATCTGGCAGTTTTTTGATCAGCGCGCTCCACTGCAATTCGGCTAAATCAAACTGACCGGCATTGGTGGCTTCAAAAGCTGACTGACGCAGCTGACCAATGTCTTTGATGTCTTGACGGCTCAGGTTAGCGGCGTATGCAGCTGGTGTTGCCTTGGGTGTTGCCTTGACAGAGGGGATATCTATTGCCCAAAGCATGAGCACAAAAAGGCAGCAGAGCGTCACGCAGGCTAAGGCTCGCGTAGCCTTTAATGTGGCTTGAAAAAATATCCGGGACATATCTGCGTACGACGCTGAAACAACTAACTCTTCTAGCGTAAAGGCAAATCTATTATTTATGCGGGTGCAGTTTATGCGGGCTCAGTTACTGTCGCTGGCGGGCGTTTCTGCAGTTTCGTTGATCAAATTGAACAATGGCGCGTCAGGCATAGAAAACCGGCTGTGGATTGCTTCGTACCCAAGGTGACGACAGGCCGCTGGCGTCACTACTCTGCCACGAGGCGTCCGCTGCAAATAGCCAATTTGAAGCAGATACGGTTCGTAAACTTCCTCTATGGTTTGAGGATCTTCACCTGTCGAAGCCGCCATGGTATCTAGGCCGACGGGGCCGCCGTTGAAGTTTTCAATCATGAGCGTAAGCAGGCGACGATCTGTCCAGTCAAGACCACAAGGGTCGACGTTAAATAGCTCTAGAGATTCGGCTGCGATCGCCTGATTAATCGGTCCTAGTTTTTTTACCTGTACATAGTCGCGTACACGCTTCAGCAAGCGGTTGGCAATCCGCGGTGTACCCCGAGCGCGACGGGCAATTTCTTCCGCGCCGTCTTCTAGCACCTTGGTTTTAAGCACGTCAGCGGTGCGCAGGACAATTTGGGTGAGTTCGTCAACTTCATAAAAGCGCAGGCGCTGGACAAGGCCAAATCGATCGCGCAGCGGAGAGGCTAGGGCGCCGACGCGTGTGGTGGCGCCCACTAAGGTAAATGGCTGCAATGGAATGCTCCGCGTCCGAGCACTTTGGCCTTTGCCAATGGTGATATCCAACCGTGCATCTTCCATGGCAGGATACAAAATCTCTTCTGTTACTCGCGAGAGCCGATGAATTTCGTCAATAAAGAGCACATCGCCCGCTTTCATGTTCACCAGCAGACCCGCAATGTCGCGAGGGCGCTCTAGAGCGGGCGCCGTCGTAATTTTACAATCCACCTCCATCTCTTGGGCCAGAATCAATGCCATTGTGGTTTTGCCCAGTCCTGGCGGGCCATATAACAGTAGATGATCCAGTGGCTCCTGGCGCGATTTGGCCGCTTGAATCGCAATCATCAAGACTTCTTTTAGTGCTTTTTGCCCGATGTAATCCCGTATAGAAACAGGCCGAAGCCCTTCCTCATTGCGAGAGAGTTCGCTGGGTTTTGCATCTCCTTTTAGGAGATCTGTTTTAGACGGGGGCTGGCTAGCAGTCTTTCCTTGAGCGGCAGCCGGTTGGTGGGCGCTGGATGCTGTTTGACGTCCAGGCTTTTTCTTCGGGCCATCGCCTGATGTTTTGGAAGAGATAATCGCCATGTGCTGCATGTGCCCTGTGTCAGACAAATGTACTATAGCATTGCGTACATATTGAATAACCTTGAGCTCGAATGCCCTTTCTTTCTGATGCCCCCGAGCATCAGAGGCTTGAGACCAGTTGCAACATTACCCAACCTTGGCAGGAACTTTCTCCAACATCAGCTTGGCATTTTTAACATCATTGGGGATGTCGATGGGATAGTCACCGGTAAAGCAGGCTGAGCAGAAGCTATGAACGCTTGCGCCTGTTTCCTCCAGCATGCCTTGCCAGCTGAGATAAGCGAGTGAATCAGCCCCTAGCTGCGCTTCAATTTCTGCGATGGTTTTAGTGGCTGCGATGAGCTGCTCCTGATTGTCAGTATCGATGCCGTAGAAGCAGGGATGGGTGACGGGCGGTGAAGAGATGCGCATATGAACTTCGGTGGCACCGGCATCGTAGAGCATTTGCACCAGCTTTCGGCTAGTGGTGCCGCGGACAATGGAGTCATCTACGATCAGAATGCGTTTGCCTGCGAGTACATCGCGCATAGGGTTGAGCTTCATCCGAATGCCAACTTCGCGCATGGCCTGAGTTGGCTGAATGAAGGTGCGACCAACGTAGCGGTTTTTGATTAGGCCCTCGGCATAGGGAATGCCAGAGGCTTCTGAGTAGCCAATGGCAGCCGGTACGCCGGAGTCAGGAACTGCCATAATCAGATCGACATCGGCGGGTGATTCTTGCGCGAGGCGCTGGCCGATGCGCTTGCGGTAGCTGTAAAGGCTTTCTTTATGAAAGACGCTATCAGGACGGGCGAAGTAGATCATTTCAAAGACGCACAGCTTACGTTCGGCTTCGTTGGCCCATTGCATAGCCTTAACGCCTTCACTATCTATCCAAATCAGTTCGCCAGGGGCGATATCACGCAAATAAGTGGCGCCGACAATATCGAGGCCACAGGTCTCAGAGGCGACGACGAATCGCCCTGCTTCGTAGCCTTTTTCTTTGGAGCCACAGTCTTTTTCAGCAGGTGCCTTACTGCCAATGTATCCGAGCACTAGCGGACGAATGCCGTGGGGGTCACGTGCGGCGATGATGCCTGCAGGGGTTCCGATAACAAGACTAAATGCACCTTCGCATCGTTTGAAAGCAGTCGTTGCCCCCTCTATCCAGTTGGCGCCGTTGTTGACTGCTTCCATTAAGGCGATCGCAATCAGCTCAGAGTCAGAGGTGGTCACTAGCTGATAGTCTGCTTTTGCCATCAGCGCGTCACGAAGTGCCTTAACGTTCACAATATTTCCATTGTGGGCAAGCGCGAGCTTGCCGAGCCGGGTATCGAGCACCGCGGGCTGTGCGTTAGCCGCGTGGCTAGAGCCTGTTGTAGAGTAGCGTGTATGACCCACTGCTATCTGTCCAGGAATGTCTCTGAGGATGTCGTCTGTAAAAACTTGTGAAACAAGCCCCATCCCTTTGTGAGTGTGAACTTCGCCTTTGTTAAAAGCGGCGATTCCTGCGGATTCTTGGCCGCGATGCTGAAGGGCATAGAGTCCGAAGTAAGTGAGGGTCGCGACGTCTTCTGTGGGGGCATAAACGCCAAAGACACCACAGGCTTCCTCTGGTTTGTCGGGGCGCTCAGGCGGCGGGTTTTTGGGTGGCGCTTCTTCGAGGTTTGAATGGCTGGGTGCTGGACAGTTAGGGAGCTGGTTGTCAGGAGTCTTGAGGTTTTCCGAAAATGAGGAAGAAGGATGCATGGTCGGCTAAAACTCCAGAGAAATCGTCGCGATAGTTAGGGGAAAGGGAACTGCGATGAAGTCTTAAACTCTAGCGCAGCAGTATTAAGGCGAGTTCAACCGAATGTTAAGTCAGTTATCAGGCGAGAGCATCTATACAGCTGTAGATAGACTATTTGCTGGTAGATAGTGCTACCTGTGCAATTTCAAGTATTGAGCGGTGTCTACTTAACATTCTGTTAACTTTGACGCTCAGATCCTATCACCCTTATGACCACACTGGACTGAGGGTAGTAAGGCTATCGTGCTTTTTTATACGCGACGATTTGTGCATGATGATCGACGGCTTGAGCTTGTCATTGTATTTTGGGCTCGTCTTAACCTTGCGCGGCGTTTTGATTTTGCGGTGTTTTGGCGATCACGCCCAATTTCAATGGCTCCAATTTCGGTGGAGCAAAATGACGCTGCACTTTTCTGCTTGACTATATTTCTGCGGCTCAAGTCTCTGCACTAAGATGCGATCGCATCGGCAATGGCATTGTTCCAACTGTTTGCCAATCTCGCGACGGGCGCTTCAATTAGAATTTGTTCACTCGCATCAATGACTAAATTAATCACTAGGCTCCCCCCGCTAGTGCCTACCGTACCTAGCCGAGCGTAATCGGATAGTTCTGTCTGGCAATAGCTTTCCCAATCCGCCTGATGTGCCGGATTAACGGAGACGATGATGCGAGCGCCGCCTTCTCCAAATAGTAAGTTATCCAGTCGCTGTGAGCCTTTGTTTAAGGTGATTTGTGTCCCTCTCTCGCCGCTGATACAGGCCTCTGCTAAGGCAACGGCTAAGCCCCCTTCTGCGCAGTCATGAGCTGAGCGAATCCAGCCCTGGTGAATGCCCTGGCGACAGGCTGCTTGTACTCGCAGCTCTAAGGCCACATCAATTTTAGGTGGTTGCCCAGCAACGGTTTGATGTATGGCTTTTAAATATTCTGAGCCACCTAATGTAACGCTATTCGCTGCGTCTGTTCCCGCCCCTAACAAATAAATCAGATCGCCCTCGTTCTCCCAACCCTGACCGCACACTTTGTTCAAGTCTGGAATAAGACCCACCATGCCGACCACGGGGGTTGGATAAATCGGCTGAGGGTTGCCTGCACTGTCTAGGGTCTCGTTGTACAGCGAGACATTGCCGCCAGTGACAGGGGTAGAAAATTGACGGCACCCTTCTGCGAGACCTCGACAGGCTTCGGCAAGCTGCCAATAGCCAACGGGTTTTTCAGGGCTGCCGAAGTTGAGATTGTCGGTGACAGCAACAGGCTGCGCGCCGACACAGCTCAGATTGCGAGCGGCTTCTGCCACGGCTGCGATCGCCCCTTCATATGGATTGAGATACACGTATCGCGCATTGCAATCCACCGTTGCCGCCAATCCCGATTTTTCATCAGGATCCGGATCGATTTGTGATCTCAGGCGAATGACTGCGGCATCTGCGCCACCGGGCATGACTACCGTATTGTTCTGTACTTGGTGGTCGTACTGACGATAGACCCATCGCTTGCTGGCGATTGTCGGCGTTGCTAATAACGTCAGCAATACGTCAGTCCAAGATTGGCCATTGATGCCTTGTCTGTCTGCCTTGATCAGATCGCTCTCCTGCCACGCCCAAGCCTTTCGGGCATATTCGGGTGGCTCCGCCATCAGCTCACGCTTGTAGATTGGTGTATTGTCCGACAGTGCTGTTGCTGGAATTTCAGCGGCAACGCCCCCCTCAAACAAAATCCGAACGATAGGCTCTTCAATGACTGTGCCAGCGACAACCGCATTGAGTTCCCACTTGTGAAAAATGTCGATAAGCTCTTGCTCGCGGCCTGCGTGAGCTACAAACAACATTCTCTCTTGAGACTCTGAGAGCAAGTACTCGTAGGGCACCATCCCCGGCTCGCGCTCAGGAATTAAATCTAAATCTAGTTCAATGCCAACGCCCCCATTGGCGGCCATTTCAGCGGTAGAGCAGGTGATGCCAGCGGCGCCCATATCTTGGGCAGCGGCGACCCCGCCGGTTTTAAAAGCTTCCAAACAAGCCTCTACCAGTGACTTTTCTAAAAATGGATCGCCCACTTGTACCGCAGGCCGCTTTGCCTCCGATTCATCACTCAGTTCGGCGCTGGCAAAGCTGGCACCTCCCATGCCATCGCGCCCAGTCGTGGAGCCCACATACAGCACCGGATTCCCAACCCCCACCGCACCCGACTTGACAATCTCGTCGGTCTCCATGAGACCAATCGCCATTGCGTTTACGAGCGGATTGCCGCTGTACGCGTCATCGAAAGCAACTTCACCGCCAACCGTTGGTACGCCAAAGCAGTTGCCATAGTGAGCGATACCGGAGACTACGCCAGTAAAAATTTGACGGGTGCGAGCATCTTCTAAGCTGCCAAAGCGTAGGGAGTTTAGGGCTGCAATTGGGCGAGCGCCCATCGTGAAAATGTCTCGTAAAATGCCGCCAACGCCTGTCGCGGCCCCCTGAAAAGGTTCAATTGCCGAAGGGTGATTGTGAGATTCGATTTTGAATGCAACGCGTTTGCCATTGCCAACATCAATGACGCCTGCATTTTCGCCAGGGCCCACGAGAACTCGTGCCCCTTCGGTTGGAAACTGACTGAGCAAAGGTCGTGAGTTTTTGTAGCAGCAGTGTTCTGACCACATTACGCCAAACATGCCTAGCTCAGCGCGGTTGGGATGACGGCCTAATCGATTGACAATCTCTTTGTACTCTTCGGGCTTCAGCCCTTCAGCGGCGATGTCTGCGGGAGAACAGGCGGGATTGGTCATGGGAGGCGGCAGGTGGAGGGTGAGTTAGAAATTTTACAGCAGAGCCATGTTTGTGTATCCCCTACACACCCTATCGCTATGGAAAACCACACGTGAACGGGCAGACGCTAAATTCGTGAACCGTAATGGTTTCGTGTGTGTAGCCTGTCGGTGTATTGTTAAGGAAGCTTAATTTTTTGGCTGAAATAAATTTAGATAGAGAGTTTTACAATGGCGACTTACAAAGTCACACTTGTCAACGAAGACGAAGGCATCAACCAAACGATTGAATGCGCTGATGATACCTACATCATCGAAGCCGCTGAAGATGCTGGTCTCGATTTGCCCGCGTCCTGCCGTGCAGGGTCTTGTTCTAGCTGCACAGGCAAGCTCGTTTCTGGCACCGTTGACCAGTCTGATCAAGTTTTCTTAGAAGATGATCAAATGGAAGAAGGCTTTGTGCTAACTTGCGTTGCGTACCCGACGTCTGATTGCACTATCACAACTCACCAGGAAGAAGCGCTCCTGTAAGCTTCCCCTTTTTATCAACTCACTGATGTTATCAACCCATTGATGTTAATGGAGTTTAGCTCAATGAGCTGAATAGATATAGCGCCTCGCAGCGAAATGATGACTGCGAGGCGTTTATTTTTTTGTCGTATTCTTGATGAGTAGCGCGGATAAATCAGCTGCTAGCACACGAAAAGGCTGAGCGTTCGTATGCGATCACTCAAATCCTAGACGATGATTCCTTTCCAGATTAAGCGCTCTCAATTCCGAAGGTTGCTAAGCAAAGATTCATAGCGATCACCCGCTATCTTCCAAGTAAATTCTCTCTCAATCAGCGATCGCCCATTGCTAGAAAGTTGCTGTCTAAGTTCAGCGGATTCAAATAGCTGACCAATTGCGTCTGCATAGTCTTCAGGGGTATTGGCACGCATTGCAATAGTGTCATTTACTGGGAGGCCTTCAAGGCCGCGATCACTCGCCACTACCGGGATGCCTGCTGCCATCGCCTCTAAAGTCTTGTTCTTAATGCCATACCCTGTCCGCATTGGTACTACACAAACCGTTGAGTGATGCAGATAAGATGTCATTTCAGGTACTTTTCCCGTGACCGTAATGCCATCGGTGGCAGCCAGGGATTTGACGTCTGCGCCAGGGCGAGCGCCGACTAAAGACAGTGTGGCTTGTGGGTAGCGCGCGCGAACCAGCGGAAAAATTTCTTTGGCTAAAAAAGTGACCGAATCAATATTCGGCAAGTTATCCATCGCACCAATGAAAATTAGACTATGTCCACCGGGATCTTTCGGCCGAGGCGTGAAAACCTCCAAATCGACGCCGTTAGGAATGACAGAGATCGTCTCTTTGCCGCTGAGAGCAGCGATTTGCTGACGGTCGTCTACTGTTGTGACAACGAGGTGAGAAAACTTTTGGGTGTAGCGCTGCTCATAGCGTTTGAGTAAGGGGAGATTGAGGCGATCGCGCCAAACCTTCTCAGCCGTTTTGCCTTCAAGCTGATGCGCACAGGTGCCGTACACAGAGCTATGAATATTGACTATCGATACAGGAATATGCTGGCCGATATTGCTAGGCACATACGCTTCATTCACGCAGTGTTCGCAAGTGATGGCATCAAATTGACCACTGACAATTTGATGATCTAGCCAGCGCTGCATACTGGCAGAATGAGTGCTACTGACGCTAGGAGGTGTGCCTTCTAGGGCAAAGTTTGCCAGCCGTTTTACCTTATTAAATAGATCAGAAGGTGGATTGCTAGGCCTTGGAAACACCCCTAAATCATCGACCCATTCTTTAAGGTGAGAGATGTCTGTCTCGGTGACATCTGTTGTTCGCTGTGTAGCGAGTGCGATGCTGTGGCCTTTTTGTTTTAAATGCTTGAGTAAATTAAATGTTCTAACTGCTGTGCCGCCTCGGGTCGGTGGGTAAGGAAACGTAGCAGAGAGCATCAAGATATTCATGAGACAAGTGACGTTTAATGGGCGTCTAGTCAAGGGTTGGGCCAGTGTTTACTCACAGGTCTTTACTCAGCAGCCGTTGCTTCTAACGGCATCTCTAACGGCGAAGACGGCGAGAAATAGGCTTTCTGGTTTGCTGCTTCGGGTAGTGTTGCTTCTTTTTGCCCCAAATCTCGCGCTTTGGAACAGTAGATTTCTAGGGGGATCGTCACCATATCCACGGCTGGCCCTTGCCGAAGGAGATAGCGCACGGCACCTTTGGGGAGTTCTTTGAGGAGCCACCGAATGAGGCTGCGGGTGCGCTCTTTTTTAGGCTGCGCTTTGGTTAACGCAATACCGTGGAGCTCGTGTAGATAGCGATTGGACTTGCCGTAGCGATACCACTGAGCGCGGAGATCTTTTAGGGTTTTACGATGGCGGTGCCGGATAGTGGCATCTTTGGCGTAGTGAATGTGCCAATCTGTTTCGCGCTGCACTCTCCAGCAGATATCTGCATCGCCACCTGTTGTGAGATAAGGGCGAAACAGGCCAACGGCTGCTAAGGCTTGGCGGCGAATGCCGAGGTTGGCGGTTTGGCCGTAAGGGCAAAACTGGTGAGCTAGCGTATCTTGCTGGCTCATGATGTGTTTGTGTTCTGCGTAGCTTTCAAGCAGGGTAGTGCCTGGGAACGCGATAATTTCGCCCGCGACGAGACCAAGATCGCGATCTCTAAAAGGCTGTATCAGGTGTTTGAGCCAGTTGGGTTGTGGGTAGCAGTCGGCATCGGTAAACGCGAAGAACTCTCCTTGAGCAGCGCGAATGCCGGTGTTGCGAGCAGCGTAGGCACTCTGGATGTCTGTTTCGTTCAAGATTTTGAGCGTTAGTCCTTGGCCTTTAAAGTCGTTAATCGCATCGGCTAGGATTTGAGCTGTGCGATCGCAGCTCCCATTATCTACCAGCAAATATTCCACTTGCTTCTTTGGATACGTCTGCTGCGCTAGGCAGTGCAGCAATCCAGGTAGATCTTGCTCGCCATTGTAAATAGGCACAATCACAGACACAAAGGGACAGTCAGTCGATTCAGAAGAAGACGGCGAAGAAGACAACTGATTGGGTGCGCTTACGGGCATTGAGATGGGCCTAATAGGTGCAGATATTCAAACGATGCGCTCAGACAAGGTAGCCCGATGGTCTAGCGTGCCCATGAGAGGTTTTGACATCTAAATGCCTGTGAATCCAATCAAGTCTAATTGCTATGTCTGATCATCTGGTTCCCAACGTCTCTATTTGCATTCCTACCTACAACCGCGCGGATGTTTTGCCCTACGCTGTTAATAGTGTGCTCAGTCAAACCTACACAGACTTTGAGCTACTGATCTGTGATGATGCCTCTTCTGACCACACGCCTGAAGTTGTCAGGCAGTGGCAAGATCCTCGTGTTCGTTACATCTGCCATCCTCAAAACATTAAGCGTAGCCGCAATATGCGCTCTGGCTACGAAGCAGCCAAAGGCGAGTACTTTATTAAATTTGACGATGATGATGCGCTGACACCGACGTTTTTGGAAAAAGCAGTCGCTGTTTTAGAGACTCAGCCTGAGGTCGATTTTGTCTGTTCAGATCATTGGATTATTAACGCTCACAATCAGCGAGATGAGATAGCTACGGCTGCAAACTCTAAAAAGTGGGGAAAGGATCGGTTGTCAGAAGGGCGTATCGAAGACCTTATAGCAGAGACGTTTGTGCGTCAGAGCCTGCAGGTGGGGTCTTCTCTATTTCGTAAAAGGAGTCTAGACTCTGTGGACTTTATGCGGTTTGAAGCAGATGGCTGTGAGGATTTTGACTTACTGGTGCGATGCGCGATCGCTGGGCAAACCGCCTACTTTATTCCTGAGAGGCTGATGGAATATCGGATTCATGGCGGACAAAATAGCTTGAATCAGGACATTCACTTTCTCAAAGCCAAGTCGTTTTGTTTAGATAGCTATTGTTTTGAGTCGCGACCTGAGCTGGAAAAGATGCGTATCAGTAGGCTGAATGGTCTAAAGCAGGTGCTGGCAATGCGGCTAATTGAAAAGGGCGATACGCAAAAAGGTCGCACGCTTATTCGCGAACTCAAAACGGCAGGAGCCTTATCCAATCGGGCGAAAGTTGGCCAAGTGATATCGTATTTACCGGGTTGGGCAAGGTTGTTTGTTTTTAATGGCTTTCGTCAAATGCGGCCCAAGGACTATAGCGAGAAGGTGCGCAATGCCGCCGGATGAGAGCCGTTGGCAGCAGAATAGAAGCTCATGGCTAATGATTCTCCTACTGGTTTTAGGGGCAAACGTTGCCTGGCTTGTTTTTAGCAAAAGGGAAATAGTGGCTGAAACGAATGCTGGCAAAGCGGCCCCCTTTATTGACTCTATTCACAACGAATCGGCTTTTAACGAATCGGCTTTTAACGAATCAGCTTTTAACGAATCGGCTTTTAACGAATCTGTCTATCAAAGCTACGAGCTAGATAATGCAACCGTTCATGTTGTCAGCGTGCCTGCCTTTGCACCGCTCTCTGTTGCGATCGCCGATGAACTTATGACCGTTGGCGAATTTGCCAATGAGCTGACACAGCTAGGCACGCCTCCTCAAGCCATTATTAATGCTGGCTTTTTCGATCCTAATAATGGTAAAACCACCTCACACATCACCATCGACGCTGAGCGCGTCGGTTACCCAGCTGACAACGAAGGTCTCACGGGCAATCCCAAACTGCAGCCCTACCTCCTTCAAATTTTGAACCGCTCTGAGTTCCGTGTCTATGACTGCTCCTTGGCAAATCGGCTCACGCCCTATGCCATTACCGCTCACAATGCTCCAGTTCCTAAAGATTGCGATCTAGTTCAGTCAATCGGTGCAGGTCCTCAACTTTTACCCGCAGACACCAGCGAAGCCGAGGCGTTCACTCAATTCGACAATGGCGAACTGGTACGAGATGCCATTGGCAGCGTATATCCGAATGCCCGTAGTGCAATTGGCATTAAAGCAGATGGTTCGGCAATGCTGTTGATGGTTGCTCAGCGGCCAAATGCATCTGGCCTGACGCTTGCAGAGGTTGCCAACTTTGCCGATTCATTAGGGGTCACTCAGCTTTTGAATTTAGATGGCGGGAGCTCAGCGTCTATGTACTACAACGGTGAGCTTTACCTGGGCCGATTGGATAGTGCGGGGGAGAAAATTGAGCGTCCAGTGAAATCGGTGATTGTGCTCGAAGAGCGTCGATGATTGAGATAGAATCCGTTAGTTCAGGCGTCGTCATTGGCGTCGTCATTGGCGTCGTCATTAGGGATGTTGCCAGTCGTGCATGCTGATGGAGGTTTCTCCAGCGGTTACTAGCGCACCTACATAGTTTTTGGGTACGTCTATCACCTTCAGTTGCCACCCTGCCGCACAGCTTTTGGGCACGCTAGCCAACCGATCCGGACAGAGGTTTACTTCAATGCTTTGCATGGACTGTGCCAGCCCTAGTCCAATTGCTTTAAGATAGGCCTCCTTACATGTCCATCGCTGTAAGAAGGCTTCGAGCTGTGCTGTTTTCGGCTGCGCTCTCACGTCTGCGAGCTCCCCATGGGTGAGGCAACGTTCCATCATGCTGTCTAACCGCTGAATATTTTTAAGATATTCAATGTCAACGCCGACGAGGCGATCACCCCCTAGTACGCACAGCGCTAATTCACCTGAGTGGGAAAGATTGAAATGAAAATCGCAGTTAGGATGACCGAATGAGCGGGCTAAAGCAGGCTTCCCATATTCGCCATAGCAAAACTGAATATCAGCGGGCGATTGGTCAAACTGCTGGCTCAGCAGGCTTCTCAGCACGCTTCTAGCAACGACAAACCGGCGTCTGTCTTGGGCAAAACGATAGCGATCTCCTCTCATTTTTTCGTCTTGAGATAGATGCTGCCAATAGTGCGTCACGATAGTATCGGGCACCGCTAATGGAATCTGCCAAAGTTGAACAGCGTCAGCTGTTTTTCCCCGAGCTTCCTGATATCCAGCTTGCTGGTTTCCAGCTTTTTGATCCCCAGTTCTTTGATCTTTCGTCATTCCAGCCAAAAACTATATGAGCGCCCAAGCATTATCTCCCCGTATCTGTATTGTTGGGGGCGGATTCGGTGGATTGTACACGGCGCTGTATCTCCAAAAATATCGCCATTTGCGCTCCAGTACTATCACGCTAATTGAACCCAGAGCACAATTTTTGTTCACGCCGATGATGTACGAGCTCATTACAGATGAACTTAAAGACTGGGAGATTGCACCGACCTACAGCAGTTTGTTGGTGGGTAAAAATATTCAGTGGCGACAAGCCCGTGCTGAGTCAGTCGATATGGCAGCGCAAACAGTTGCGCTGAGCGATGGCCAGTCGCTGAGTTATGACTACTTAGTGATGGCTCGCGGCGCAGAAACTAGGCCTGTTGATATTCCAGGTGTTGGAAAGTACACGCTGACGTTTCGTTCTTTGCAAGATTCACAGATCCTTAGGGCGCGGTTGGCTCAGCTTGTTCAGGCTCAGCAGCTACAGCCAATGCCTATCCATATTTCTGTGGTTGGCGGCGGGCCTAGCGGTGTGGAGCTAGTGTGCAAAGTGTCTGATTATTTGCGTGATCGTCATATTCCCTATCGGGCTACCCTCATCGAACGTAGCGAGACAATTCTTAAACCCTTTGCTGAAGGACTCAAAGCCCTGAGCCGGCGGGCGCTAAAAAGACGACAAATCACGGTGATGACGAAGGCATCTGTGCAAACCGTGGAACCCCAAGCTGTGCTCCTCGAAAAGGATAACCAGTCTCAGCGGATAACCAGCAATCTAACCCTTTGGGCCGTAGGAACGCAGCCGAAGCCCTGGCTAGGCGTGCAGTCGGTTGGTCATAATCAACAAGGTCAGCGACTGACCAGGCGATCGCTCCAACTCATCAGCTATGACAACGTATTTGTCTTAGGGGATGGCGCAGACGTGCGCGGCCCCCAGCAAGACCCAGCACCCAATACGGCTCAAGCCGCTTTTCAAGGGGCTAGTCAGGTTGCCGAAAACCTTGCTCGTATGGCCCAGGGTAAACATCCTAAGCCTTTTGACTACTTTCATTTAGGCGACATGATTACGCTTGGCATCGGAGAGGCGGGCTTACATAGTTTGGGTTTCACCTTGGGCGGCAATCTAGCCGCGCTCTGTCGCCGTGGGATCTATATTTTTCGAATGCCGACGCGGCGTCACCAGATGAAAGTAGCGCGTAGCGCAATCGAGGGGCTATTTCGTGTTCAATAGCGACACCTCCATAGCGACACCTCCATAGCGACACCTCCAATAGCTACACAGGGAGACTGCGCAATAAAGTTATGGCTGTGACGGTAGAAAAGGCGATCGCTCCATAAGATAGAATCACTCAACCCCTTCCTGACGTAGCCCACACAAAGACCGTAGGTTGGATGGTTCTAATCAAGCAATGACAAACTCCTCACAGCGATTTGGGCTTTTTGGCATCATCCGGCGATGGTTCACGAGAACGCCAGAGCGTGCCCTCGATCAAGCCTACGAAGCCGCGCTCAAAATTCGCCAGCTTGAAGACACTCACTTTGACGGTAACCCTATTACAGAAAGCTACGGCAACCTGAGCCCGAGTGCCTATCGTTTACTGCAAAAAGAACTCAACAAAAATCTCAGCATCATAAGACGGCGCATGGCTGAATTTCGCGCCAGCGATGCATTTTATCCGGTTGCTGCTGTAGACGATCAGATGATTAGCCGTGCTAGCAGTTCAGCAGCAGGCAGTTCGGCAGCAGGCAGTTCGGCAGAAGACGGTGCGTTGGTGGGCCCGATGAATACGCCCCTCCCCGACGATTTACCGATCGATCAAATCAACGGCCCTGCTATCATTTTCACAAAGTTGCAGCTCATTGATGCGGTACTAGAGCGTTATCGGCGATCCTCTATTTTTGCCCTGTCTGCCTTTGGTCCAGACCAGTCGTCGTCTCGTCAGCGTTTGTCAGGCAGCTCTATCGAGCCTGTTGTCGGTGTTCCGGTTCCCGGAGACAGTGCCAATGAAGCCTTATCCAACCGTACGAATGTGCTCCCGCGCTCCATTTTGCGGACAGTAGATCGCGTTAAGCAAGACTTAGATCCCGATGCAGAAGTCGATGTCGTTCGTAATTTCCGCAACTCCAAAAATCAAACGACAATCGCTATTACCTTCGTCTTACAGCTCATCATCATTCCGCTACTTGCTCAGTATTTGAGTAAAAACTTTATTGTTGGCCCCATCGTTGAACAGGGACGTGACTACACCCAAGCAGACGTCTTTCTCAATGAAGAAATGGAAGAAGATGCCCTCCATGAGCTGCAGCGATATGAAGAGCGGCTGCGCTTTGAAGTGCTGATTGGCACAGTGCCCAAGATAGAAGAAGTCGAGATTGAAACTCGAGTCAGACGAAAAGCCTCTGAAATTGAAGATGAATACCGGCAGCGCAGTGCCGATGCGGTCAAAAACGTGTTTGCTGATGTGATAGCGGTTGTGACCTTTTCGCTTTTGCTTTCTGGTTGTAAGGAGAAAGTGGCCACACTTAAATCCTTTATTGACGAGATCATATATGGTCTCAGCGATAGCGCTAAGGCCTTTATCATCATCTTGTTCACCGATATTTTTGTCGGCTTTCACTCTCCTCATGGGTGGGAAATTCTACTGGAAAGCCTAAGTAATCATCTGGGGTTAGCGTCCAACCGTAATTTTATTTTCCTGTTCATCGCGACCTTTCCTGTGATCCTCGATACCGTGTTCAAATATTGGATTTTTCGCTACCTCAACCGGATCTCTCCATCAGCGGTTGCCACCTACAAGAACATGAACGAATAAGCAGTGTTAATTCGTTGTTTAGCGGAACTCTACAGAGATAATTTTGTCTTTGGAAGCAGTACTGAGTAAGTTTTAGCGCAGCAACGCTAGGAGAATGCATTCTGACTTTGTCTAGGTAAGCGTTCCTGTGCTGCTTACGCAGAACTAACTGAATCCTTCGCTTAACTGTGAATATGGTGCGACAGCCCTCTGCTCTGCCTCGTCGTTCTGCTACCTCTGAGCTAGCGAATCCGTCGGAACTCGTTCGGTCATATCGAAAACCAAAATTATCTCAGGCGAGTAAGTTTTCAACTGCTTTCAGCGTGATTGTTCTGGCGACTGCGGGTTTTTTGTCCGCTTTATTCCTGTGGGAAATCATCTTGCGCTTTACCGTAGAAGCTAGCCAAGGTATTGATACCCATCCCGCGCTCGGCAAGATTGATAGGCCTGGCCCTATGTTGCATACCCGAGAGGGGTTTAACCGAACTAAGTTGAATAGCTTAGGCATGAGAGGGCCAGATCCTGCGCCCAAGCAGCCTGGAGAATATCGAATTTTATTATTGGGCGATTCGTTTACGCGTGCTGATGAAGTGCGTGATGGTATGAATTTTGGCGATCTCCTCCAAGCTCACTTTATGGCTGATTACAAGCGAACCAATCAGCTTCACTATGAGCCCTCTGATCAGCTGTTGATGACAGCCGGGATCAGTCGCCAAATCACTGAAAAGGTGACGGTTATTAATGCTGGCAAACCTAGTGCCTCTCCTGCTAGCTACCTATTCGCTGCAGATTTTCACAAGCAAACGTTCATCCCTGATGCAACGGTCATTCAGCTGACCGAACACGACTTCACAATGGACATGAGTAACGATTACTCAGAGTTCTATCTGCAAAAAACGAGCAGCGATAACGGGTACGAAGTTAAGCATAATGAGTTGTTCGGTAGCGCAGAACCTTTAGCACAAGCGGTGATCGCGCGAGTGCCTGCCGTGCGATCGCTCTTTACCCTTTCTGCTCTACGCATTGGTGGGCGCAATCTCAGCGCCGCATTGTCACCCACCGATCAACCTCAGCCAGAAGCACTGCTTTCTGACAGCGAAGAAGCCAAACTTCAGTCCGAAGACGCTGCCATGATTGCCTGGACGCTTCAGCAGCTCAATCAGACTTTCTCAAACGTTGTGATTGTCTTTGTTCCCGCTATGAACTATCTAGATGCAGGCCCGGTCAGTAGTGTCCCTCGCAATGCCGCCATTGAGAGCACGCTCACAGCAGTGGCCGCCGAGCAAAACATCCCACTGATTAACATGCGCTCAGACTTTCGCGCACACTATGCCAAACAAGGCACTCATCTCAAGGGCTTTAGCAATACGCTCCCTGGAGAAGGCCACCTCAATAGTCGAGGCCACCAGCTCGTGGCCCGCCGCCTGATTGAATTTTTTAATCAGCCTAATAGTCCGCTTCGTCAGTAGTCCGCTTTAGACCGAGGCCAACAATTCTATGGCTTCTGTCGAGTGAGTTAGGACATGAGTGATCGTTGAAATTCCTGAACTACAACAGCTAACTCAACTAGCAGCGATGCGACCCTGGCGAATCGAATTCGTGTAAGGAATGCGCATCAAGACAAAGTAAGCAGGCCTGCTTACTTTGCTATCAAAGCCAACAATCCAAAGAGTCAATAATCCAAAGCGCCAATAACCCAAAGCGCCAACAATCCAAAGCGCCAATACATAAAGCCAACGCTGTCTGCCATGATTTTTTCCAGTCTTGAATTTTTCGTCTTCTTTGCGATAGTGCTGCTTTTTTTGGTGACTGCTAGGGGGCAGCAAACTAAGAAGCTTTTTTTGCTAGCCGCCAGTTACTTTTTCTATGGCTACTGGGATTGGCGCTTCACGTTTCTGATGCTGACCATGACTGTTGTTAATTACGGTCTCGGCCTCAGGGTAGAACACGCTGTTAATCGGCACGTTAAGAAGCTGAGTTTGGTTACAGCGATTATTTTCAATTTAGGCGTACTTGGATTTTTTAAGTACTATAACTTCTTCATAGATTCGGCCAACGCTGCTATTCAATCGGTCAATTTCTCCGCAGCATTCCCTCAGCTTGATATCATCCTGCCGGTAGGCATCTCATTCATTACGTTTCAGGTGATGGCCTACGTGATAGATATCTATCGCGGTGTCACCGCCTCTGCCGAAACCTTCTGGGATTTTGCCCTGCTCACGGCCTTCTTCCCTCAGCTAGTGGCAGGCCCCATTCTCAAAGCCAAGCAGTTTCTTCCAGAATTGCAAAAGAAAATTGTTATTCGTCGTCAGAACTTACTCATTGGCGGTCAAATTTTCCTGCTGGGGCTATTTAGAAAAGTTATTGTCGCAGACCGCCTTGCGCTATACGTTGACACGGTTTTTGATCAACCACAAGACTTTAGTTCTACAACGACGTGGCTAGCCGTTATTGCCTACGCTGTCCAAATCTATTGTGACTTTAGCGGTTATAGCGATATGGCCATTGGTACTGCCAAATGTCTTGGTTACGACATCCCTATCAACTTCAACTTGCCATACCTATCGCGCAGCATCACAGAGTTCTGGCGACGCTGGCATATTTCTCTATCCACTTGGCTGAGAGAATACCTTTACATCCCGCTTGGCGGCAATCGAAAAGGTAAAGTTCGCCAATATGTAAATCTGTGGTTAGTGATGCTCTTAGGCGGGCTGTGGCATGGCGCTAGCTGGAATTTTGTGCTGTGGGGTGCGTTGCACGGTACAGCGTTAGCTACTCATAAGTTTTACGCAGATGCCATCCGCTCACACATTCGCTTACCCAAGCTTTTCTATAACGGGCTGACTTGGGCCGTTACCTTCTTATTCGTCTGTACTACCTGGGTCTTTTTCCGAGCTGCCAATTTCTCAGATGCGTTTGTCGTACTTCAAAGTATGTATGGCTGGCCGCTTGCAGATACAGCTTCTGGCATTAATTGGTATGCTTCCGGACTGCTTATCGCCTTCCCTGGTGTGATTGTCGCCGATTATTTAGGTAACTGCCTTAACCAGGGCCATTACATTCAACTCAATCGTTTTAGTCACTGGTTCTGGCTTTCATTTTGGCTACTAGGTCTTCTCTTTCTGGCTCCTCAAAATCCACAGCCGTTTGTCTACTTCCAGTTTTAAGCTCGTGGCTTCGTTTGTGAAACGCTTAGGGACAACTTCCTTCAGTCTGTTGGCTCCTTCAGTCTGTCGGCTCAGATATAGACCCTCTAAATCATGGAGTTTTCTATATACATAGAAAACTCCGCCTGTAGCTCATTTGACTAGCCACAGGCGGAGTTTTTCAAGGTAAATTGAAAGGTTACCAGTTAAGGCTTTCCAAAACTTCTAAAAAGGTCATGCTTTCCACGTAAGCGCCCCCTATATTTAGAGACTAGATTAGCGCTTAAGATTCATGCTTATGAAATAACGCTTTTTGGAAAGTACGACTGTCCAGTTAGGCTCTTCAGGAGCTATGCGCCCGTATTCTTACTAGCTGTTTGAATATACAGAATTAGCAGAAAGACAGTGGGGACGAACACAAACAGAACGCTGGCCACAAACCCTAATTTATTTGTTTCCATTAGACCAAGCCTACTCCTGAACAAGCAATAAATATTATGAGCTCTAGCATATCATCCATTGCTTGCTCGGAGGCTGCTGTTGTTAATTCGTTCTTACTGGCTCAGTCTACAGCTGCAGAAGTGGGCATGTCCTCCGTTTCAGCCGCCGGAGGGTCCGTAGCCAAAGCCGCTTCTGCAGCTTTGCGAGCAGCAGCTTCCGCTTTTGCTTTTTTTAGCCCTTGTTTTTTATCGGGTTTTGTTTCTACACTCACATCCCCCTGAACTATTGTCTGACACGCTAGGCGACAGCTAGAAGGGCGTTTACGCAACATTTTTTCTTCTACAGCCGTGCGCGGAGACAGATTCTGCCCGCCCTCTAAGATATCTACGACGCAGGTGCCGCACTGTCCATAGCCGCCACACTGGGTCAACTTACCCACGAACGTGTAGATATCAATATTGTTTTCCTGAGCTTTGAACCGCAGGTTGGCGCCGAGAGAGGCCTCGACTTCTTTGTTTTCTTTAACAAACTTAATACGGGCCATGGGTTGTGGTTTACCTAACTTCTTGTAGGGCGACTATTCAGCTACCTAGTGGCAAGTTTCTGAGCGCGCAGCCTATGCGTATTTACTGATGTGACCAGAGTTCGCTTCCTTGGCGATACGTTGCAGAAGACTTTTGCAAGTGAGCAAAATTCAGTGTCTGCTCACGCTGTCAATCTGGGTAAATCAATGCGCTTCTGAGCAGTATCGCAAGGACTTGGTTGCACTGGCTATTGAACCCTAGTTACACTTCTTTATATACCTTCATTTTTGCATCTTGTGAGCAAACTTGGTGGAGCAAGCACGTTAATTTTGGTTTGCCGTCTAGAAATGAAGGGATACAAAGCATGCATATTCAGCTTTCTATCGGTCTTTGTTGTGCAATAAGGTGCCGTGTAAAGAGTGGATATCTGGTAGTCTGGTTAATATCTGAAGCCTTCTCTAAGGTCTCAATTTTTAATTATCAAGTCGATCGCTTTACATAAGCTCACGTTTGTTGAGCTTGCGAATCGTATTCAGTTAGCAAACATTAAAAGCAAACACAAGGAGGAGCGTAGTCAATGGGTCTACCTTGGTACCGAGTACACACTGTTGTCCTGAATGACCCAGGCCGACTGATTTCTGTGCATTTGATGCACACGGCGCTAGTGGCAGGCTGGGCAGGCTCCATGGCGCTGTTCGAATTGTCCACTTTTGACCCGAGCGATCCCGTACTTAACCCCATGTGGCGGCAAGGTATGTTCGTATTGCCCTTTATGACCCGCCTTGGTGTGACGGGTTCTTGGGGTGGTTGGGATGTGACCGGAGCTGTTGGTGTTAACCCTGGTTTCTGGTCGTTTGAGGGTGTGGCTTTGGCTCACATCGTATTGTCTGGTCTGCTGTTCCTAGCAGCCGTATGGCACTGGGTTTATTGGGATCTTGACCTGTTCCGCGATCCGCGCACAGGCGAGCCTGCTCTAGATTTGCCCAAGATGTTCGGCATTCATCTATTTCTATCGGGTTTGCTCTGCTTCGGTTTTGGTGCATTCCACCTTACGGGGCTTTGGGGCCCGGGGATGTGGGTGTCTGATCCCTATGGCCTGACAGGTCATGTGCAGGGCGTTGCGCCTGAGTGGGGGCCAGCAGGATTTAATCCATTTAACGCAGGTGGCGTTGTTGCTCACCACATCGCGGCTGGTATTGTCGGCATTGTTGCGGGGTTATTCCACCTCACGGTGAGACCGCCACAGCGTCTGTACAAAGCGTTGCGTATGGGTAACATTGAGACTGTTCTGTCCAGCTCTATCGCTGCTGTATTTTTTGCAGCTTTCATTGTTGCCGGTACGATGTGGTACGGCTCTGCAACGACCCCTATCGAACTGTTTGGCCCGACTCGCTACCAGTGGGATAGCAGCTACTTTGCGGAAGAAATTGATCGTCGTGCGCAGAGTGCAATTGCGGGCGGTGTGTCTGAGGAAGAGGCTTATGGTGCTATTCCTGAGAAGCTTGCCTTCTATGACTACGTTGGTAATAGCCCCGCTAAAGGTGGTTTGTTCCGCGTAGGCCCTATGGATTCGGGTGATGGCATTGCGACAAGTTGGCTTGGCCACCCTGTCTTCCACGATGGCGAGGGCCGCGAGCTCACGGTTCGCCGCTTGCCTAACTTCTTTGAGACGTTTCCTGTTGTCCTCACGGACAGAGATAACGTTCTCCGAGCCGACATCCCATTCCGTCGTGCGGAGTCCAAGTACAACTTCGAGCAGACAGGCGTCGTTGTTGACTTCTACGGTGGTGAGCTAAACGGTCAGACGATTTCTGACCCGGCAGCGGTTAAGCGCTATGCGCGCAAAGCCCAGCTTGGCGAACCCTTCGACTTTGACCGCGAAACGCTCGATTCCGACGGTGTGTTCCGCTCTAGTCCTCGTGGCTGGTTTACATTTGGCCACGCGGTCTTTGCGCTACTCTTCTTCTTTGGCCATATCTGGCATGGTGCACGTACGCTGTTCCGCGACGTGTTTGCTGGTGTAGATCCCGATCTGTCTCCCAAACAGGTTGAGTGGGGCTATTATCAGAAGGTTGGTGACTTGGCAACGAAGGCGTCTGGTAGAGACTAAATCCAAATGGTGTCTTCAGGCAGGTCACTCGTTTCTCGAACGGCCTGCCTGGTCAGACTTTGGTAGAATTTAAGACAATTGTTCTTTAGCTGGAAACAATCATGGAAGCTGTTGCTTACATCCTGATTTTTGCCCTCATTATTGGTACCTTGTTTTTTGCGATCGCTTTCCGCGAACCGCCCAAAATTACGAAGGACTAGATTTAGGTAAGGCGGTCAATCTGAGCGCAGTTGCTTGCTATTCGAATGTGATAGCTACAAGTGATGACGGTCAGATGGTCAAAAACTTCTAAAGGCCCAACTATCTAACCTAGATAGTTGGGCCTTTAGAAGTTTTTGTGGCAGCTTCCGACTATGTCATTTAATTTGGGGCTATTCGATTTTTTATTGGCTGCAGTTTTTGATAGCGTCGTTTTATCGTACGGTTGCACCATACACTTCATCTCGAGTTTTTCTGTTCAATCAGCTTTTATGCTGCTTTCCTCATTTGAGGCTGTTGCCTATGCAGTGCCCATTTTGTCAGCATCCTAATAATCGCGTTTTAGAGTCTCGATCCGCAGAATCGGATAGAAGTATTCGTCGTCGTCGGGAGTGCTTGAATTGCGGGCGACGGTTTACGACTTATGAGCGGATCGAATATGTGCCGATTGCGGTTATTAAGCGTGGGGGTGATCGCGAATCATTTGACCGCTCCAAGCTACTGCGCGGCATTACAACAGCTTGTGAAAAAACGGGAGTCACCGCTCACTCTATTGAGATTATCGTAGATGAAATAGAAGCTACGCTTCAGCAGCAAGCGATTCGAGAGGTCACGAGCCAAGAAATTGGTGAATATGTGTTGATGCACCTGAGAGATATCAACGAAGTTGCTTATATTCGATTTGCCTCTGTCTATCGTGAATTCCAAGGAATTCGCGATTTCACCGAAACGCTTAGTCACCTGCAAGAGGGGCCAGTTTCATCGTCTGAGCAACTCAGTAGAGTATCTGACAACCAATCTGATCGTCAAAGCGAGCAGCCAAAAGAGCGTGATCAGTTGGCCTCTTCTGCCAACAGATAAACCCGCATAGAGGAGCGCGGATTGAGCATCGTCATCCTGACTCAGACCGCAGTGACGATTGTGTACTTTTTGATCTATGATTATTGTTCTTGTGACAGCAGACCTCAAAGGCTATCTATAGCCCTTTCCCAATTAAACTTACACATCTAACCACTGACCCACTGACTCAAATAACTTGACTCAAAGTGTCCCGCCATTTTTGGCGGAGCCTACAGATGTTGCCTTTTAGGCTGTTTCTTTAGGCTCCTAGTAAGCTTTATAAAGCGGTGCGCGCGCTGCTTTAGGTGATTGTCATCAGCCGATTGGTTTGGTTGAGTGGCCCACCAAAGACTGCGCGATCGCGAGGTGTTCACTCGTTCTCGGAGATAACTGTAGGAAAACATCAAGCATGGCCAACCCGGAAACTCAAACCGCAGACATTGGTTTTACCCATGAAGACTTTGCGGCGCTCTTAGACCAGTACGATTATAATTTCAATCCCGGCGACATCGTTCCTGGCACAGTATTTAGCATCGAGCCTCGTGGGGCTTTGATTGATATCGGCGCAAAGACTGCTGCTTACCTTCCCATTCAGGAGATGTCTATTAACCGGGTGGAGGGCGCAGAAGAAGTTCTTCAATCCAATGAAACTCGCGAGTTTTTCATCCTCACCGATGATAACGAAGATGGCCAGCTGACCCTGTCTATTCGCAGAATTGAGTACATGCGTGCTTGGGAGCGAGTGCGTCAGCTGCAGCAAGAAGACGCAACTGTTCGCTCCATTGTATTTGCGACTAATCGAGGAGGGGCCCTTGTTCGTATTGAGGGGTTGCGTGGGTTTATTCCTGGCTCTCACATTAGTACTCGCAAACCCAAAGAAGATCTGGTTGGTGAAGAGCTACCGCTAAAGTTCTTAGAAGTGGACGAAGAACGCAATCGTCTTGTTCTGAGCCACCGCCGTGCGTTGGTTGAGCGGAAGATGAACGGTTTGCAGGTCAGCGAAGTTGTTATTGGTACAGTGCGCGGTCTGAAGCCTTATGGTGCGTTCATTGATATTGGCGGTGTCAGTGGCCTTCTACACATCTCTGAGATTTCTCACGATCATATCGATACACCTAACTCGGTGTTGAATGTGAACGATGAAATTAAGGTAATGATTATTGATCTCGATGCTGAACGCGGTCGTATTTCGCTTTCTACTAAGCAGCTAGAGCCTGAACCGGGCGACATGGTGAAAAATCCCGAGATTGTCTACGAAAAAGCAGACGAAATGGCTGAACGTTACCGCGAACAGCTTAGGCAGAAAGCGCTGGGTGAAGCTGGAGAATCTAGTGAAGGTGACTACACTGTCAGCGATGAAGATTTGGCAGTTGACGAATAGCTGCTGACAAGTGTTCTCCTGATAAGTTCACTCTAAATTAGCTAGTGACTACTATTTTGTGTGACAAGCATCGCTTTGAGAATATCGAAGCGGTGCTTTTTGATAAAGACGGCACGTTAGCCTGTGTAGAACCCTATTTAATCGCGCTAGGGAAAGCGCGCGCTCAGCGTATTGAAGCTTTGGCTTATGAGGTTTTTCCTCGTGCTGCGGCCGGTATTGGCGATGACATTTTGATAGCGTTTGGCCAAACGGATAGGGCTGTCGACCCGGCTGGACTGCTTGCAGTGGGGAGCCGCGCTGAGAATGAGATTGCGGCAGCGGCTTATGTTGCTGCCAGAGGCCTTGGTTGGGTCGCTGCGTTGTCCCTGGTTCGAAAGGCATTTACCCAAGGGGCGCAGAGCTTACCTGAGAAGGTCGGGCAAACGCCCTTACTGTTCGGTGTAGCTACACTCTTTGAGTGGCTGAAGTCAAACGGTGTTGCGATCGGCATCGTTTCTTCAGATACTCATTCAGAAGTTACTGCGTTCATCACGCATTATGAATTAGACGTGGATTGGCACTGTGGTGTAGAGGGTGCAGCACTGACTAAGACACAGCCAGGTTTTTTGAGTCTTGCCTGTCGCACTATGGATGTAACGCCTGCACAAGTTCTGATTATCGGTGATTCAGCGTCTGATATGGCCCTGGCAAGTCAAGGGGCCGCCGGATTTATTGGCATAAGCGGTGGGTGGAGCACGCCGCCCCCATTTGAGGCTTCGGTGATCAGTGCCACTCGTCTATCTCAGTTGCAAGTGCTTGGCGAGTGAAATTTTCAGCTAGATCTATATTAATTCTGTAGATTGGTAAACTACTCAAATTGATGAATACTCATACAAAGGTAAATTGTTAGATGGGCTAGCTGCTCATATGTCATATTCTGTGGTTGTTTCCCTAGGTGCTGATGCCCTAAGTGCTGATAGAGGTGCGCCTGTGGAGATCGCTGGAAGAGCTGGCAGATATTTACACACTTATTGTTGCTGAAGGCTTGAAGGCTTCCACTTGGGTGCTGAATAGGTTTTAGTGTCGTACGTGCTGAATTAACGTTTTAACTTAATTAAGGTCAAGGAGGACTGACTTTTGTCTCGTCGCTACCTGTTTACATCAGAGTCGGTTACAGAGGGGCATCCCGACAAAATCTGTGACCAAATCTCGGATACGATTTTAGATACTGTGCTCGCACTAGATCCGGCTAGTCGTGTTGCTGCTGAAGTCGTTGTCAATACCGGTTTAGTGGTTGTTACTGGAGAAATCACCTCTACGGCAACGGCTAATTTTGTTAAGGTTGTCCGCCAAAAAATTGCTGAGATTGGCTACACCAATCCTAAGAACAATGGATTCTCTGCCGATAGCTGTTCTGTGCTGATTGCGCTGGATGAACAGTCTGCAGATATTGCCCAGGGCGTAAACCAAGCTCAAGAAACGCGCGAGCAAACCAGCGATGAGCGTTGGGATGCAGTCGGTGCGGGTGACCAAGGTATTATGTTTGGCTTTGCCTGCAACGAGACCCCTGAGCTGATGCCCTTGCCGATTAGTTTGGCGCATCGCATTTCTCAAAAGCTGTCTGTTGTTCGCAAAAGTGGTGAGCTAGCTTACCTTGGGCCTGACGGTAAGACTCAGGTCACGGTTGAATATGAAGATGGTAAGCCGGTGGGCATTGACACTATCTTGGTGTCTACGCAGCACGCTGAAACGATTGGCGATTTGAGTACTAATGAAGACGTACAAGCCAAAATCAAGGAAGACTTGTGGAAAGCCGTTGTTCTACCAGCGTTTGAAGGGTTGAGCTTGCAACCTAACGATAGCACCCGCTTTTTGGTGAATCCGACGGGTAAGTTTGTCATTGGTGGCCCGCAAGGTGACTCCGGCCTGACGGGGCGCAAAATTATCGTGGATACCTACGGTGGTTATTCTCGTCATGGTGGTGGTGCATTCTCGGGGAAAGATCCCACAAAAGTAGACCGTAGCGCTGCGTATGCATGCCGTTACGTGGCTAAAAATATTGTGGCAGCGGGCCTTGCTGACAAGTGTGAAGTTCAGCTTAGTTACGCTATCGGTGTTGCGCGTCCAACCAGTATTTTTGTCGAAACATTCGGAACGGGTAAAGTGTCTGATGAAAAGCTGCTTGAATTGGTGAATAACCATTTTGAGCTGCGTCCTGCAGGCATTATCGAGACGTTTAATCTCCGTGGACTACCGGGTGAGCGCAATGGCCGCTTTTACCAAGAGGTTGCTGCGTACGGTCACTTTGGCCGTGAAGATCTTGATTTGCCCTGGGAAAAAGTTGACAAGGCAAATGCACTTAGAGAAGCGACAGCTGAGCGTATAGCGGTTAGCGTATAGCCTTTCTCTAAGGTTGTGTCTGAGGTTTAGCTAACTCAATGAGTTTAGCTGCCTTAATCAAAAGGCTTTCTGACATTGTTTCAGGAAGCCTTTTGGTGTTTGGTGCTACGCTTGAATGTAGCTTTTGATGTGATGACTGACGCGATAATTATGGTTCTTTTTCCGCCCTATCGCCCTCAGAATTTATCCTTGGGCCCCCTAGAGTCTGAGATTGTTGAGATTTTATGGATGTTAGGCCCGACGTCTGCAACGGCAGTCCATCAGCATATCTTGGAAGATATTGACCGCGAGCTGACATACTCTTCGGTTTCGACAGTACTGAAGCGACTGATGAAAAAGGGGTGGGTGAGCTGTGATCGCAAAAAAAGGGTTCACATATGGGAGACCCTGATCTCTCAAGACCAAGCCAAAATTCTCAAGGCACATGAGCAGCTGCACCGCTTTTTAGCGGTGGGTAGCCCTGAAGTGGTCGCCGCTTTTGCCGATACCTTAGACGATGAGAGTTTGGCTCAGATGGATGCGATCGCGAAAAAAATTCAAGCTGCCCGTCAGCTTAGAGAAGACGCCGAAGGTAACCGCGTACTTGGCGCAGAGAACACACAGTCGATAGCTCAGGAGTAAGACTCATGATGCATCTGCAAATGGTGGGAATAGCACTCGTTTGTGCGATCGCTATCCGAGTTGGCGTTGGCTATTGGACACTCAAAAGAGCGAGTCAGCCGGAGGCCGAGTGGCAGAGTCGCTGGCGCAGGGCCATGACTACTTTTGTGGCACCGCCGCTATTGCTTATGGCAACTGCCGTCGCGATTGTCGCCATGGAGGCGGCTACCGGCTACCGTTCTTTTGAAAGTTATCTCAGCTACGGGCTTTCTATACTCTTTATAGGCGCTGGCATTTTTGCATGGGGTCAACTAAGCTGGGCTGCGCTCAACGCTAGATCTAAATTGTGCCGTGTGCCTTACCAGTCGATTGAAGCTTCAGATCGTACCCCGTTAGCAGCTGGCAGAGTTATAGACACGCCAACGGTGTTTAGTGCTCAAGTTGGACTTTGGTCGTCTGAGCTAGTCGTTAGTCAAGGCTTGATGGATCATTTAGATGATGAGCACCTAGCCGCTGTTCTGGCTCATGAGTCGGGGCATGCCCACTATCGAGATACGTTTTGGTTTTTTTTGTTGGGGTGCTTACGTCGTTTGACAGTTTGGCTTCCCTACAGTGAGGCGCTCTGGCAAGAGCTACTATTACTTAGAGAGATTCGCGCCGATCGTTGGGCTGCCCGCAGTGTCGATGCGCTCGTGCTGGCCGAGGCGTTAATGAGCGTCATTACTGCGCCGCTGATGCCGTTAGAGTCGATTTGCCCTGGCTTTAGCTGCGCTGCACCGCGCAGTCGGTTAGCCCAAAGAATAGATGCGCTGTTAGAGTCATCGCCAGTGACGGACAGATTGCATTTGAATGTTTGGCAGTGGTGTGTCATGTCATTAGCGTTCTCGCCATTACTGACCATTCCGTTCCACTACTAGAAGATCTCTATGCGCCTTGCCATGTCAGCATAGGTGGCGTAGTGGTGGCCAAAATCTTACCCCGCGAGATGACTGTTTTGACAGTAGCGCGCTCCAAAATGGCTTTGTATGGGCTGGTAGCATCTAGAACTATGAGATTTGCGGGTTTGCCTTCAGCAATTCCATAGCTGTCTTCAATGTTCAGCGTTCGTGCGCCGTTGGTGGTCACCATTTCGAAGCAGGCGTTAATTTCATCTAA
This sequence comes from Cyanobacteria bacterium P01_D01_bin.105, assembly GCA_039025345.1. GTDB lineage: Bacteria > Cyanobacteriota > Cyanobacteriia > Phormidesmidales > Phormidesmidaceae > Phormidesmis. Next base: position 81,670 of record JBCCOO010000012.1, read on the forward strand.
GCCCGTCATTTGTCCTATATGAATGGCCATATCCGCCACGGCCAGTAGGTTTCCGGTGCCAAGGCTATACCATGGATCTTGAATGCAGTCGTGGCCAAGGCTGACGTTGAGTTTGTTTTTCCATAGCTCTTTGATGCGAGTCATCCCTCGGCGCTTAGGATAGCTATCAGTGCGACCTTGAAGCGTGATGTTAATGAGAGGATTCGCGATGAAGTTGATGCGTGATCGCTTCAAAATGCCCATCAGCTTAAGCGCATAGGCGTCGTTATATGATCCAAAAGCAGTGGTATGACTCGCTGTGACCCGTTCTTTCAGCCCGCTGCGAATAGCACAGGCTGCGACCACCTCTAAAAAGCGTGACTGCGGATCGTCAATTTCGTCGCAGTGAAGATCAATCAGTCGGTCATACTGCTCAGCCAGCTCAAAAATTCGATGCACAGATCGAACGCCATCTGCTTGAGTCATTTCGTAGTGAGGGATGCCGCCCACGACATCTGCACCCAGTAGCAGTGCTTCTTCCATCAGCGCTTCGTTTGCTTTGCTGCCATAGAGGCCATCCTGAGGAAAGGCCACGACTTGTAGCGTGACCCAATCTTTGACCGCTTCACGAACTTCGAGCAGACCTTTCAGGGCGCTCAGGCTTTTTTCACTGACATCTGCGTGGCTGCGTACAAACAGAACGCCTTTGCTTGCTTGTTGCTTTAGCGCGGCGATCGCCCGCGTTTTCACATCTTCAATTGTCAAACTAGCTTTGCGGTCTCGCCAAATATCGATACCTTCGAACAGAGTGCCGCTCTGGTTCCATCTGGGTTGTCCTGCGGTGAGGGCTGAGTCTAGGTGGATATGGGATTCGACAAAAGGCGCACTGACCAGTTGTGCGTTGGCGTTTATTTCGGTCGGTGCGCTAATGGGTAGATCAGGGGCGATCGCAATAATCTTGTCATGGGCAATCGCGATATCAACTAACTCCGCATGACTCAATATCCGACAGCGACGGAGCAATAACGTAGCATTCATCATGTGATTTCCCGCTGATTGAAGCTGAATATGTATGGATGCAAAAACAGTTTAAAGCTTCGTTTTATTTAAGAATCGATTTTGAGATTATGGGCTACTTTGTTTTGCACTATGTTTCGGAAGCTGCATTAGTATCCTTAAACAGGATAGGATCATACCTATCACCGTTGTCTCTACTATGGATTTGCACCAACGTCTCGGCCATCACCGTATCCGCTACATCGTTGACAGCTATATGCTGATGGGGGGTGAACCGCAGGCTAAATCCCAATTCGAGGCATATATCGATGAGTTGATATCTCAATATCCACACGGTTTGATCGAGCTCGCGCTAGTGGAGACGCTCTCCAAAAACTGGCTTACTGTCCCAATGCAGAAAGGGGTTGCATTTTTATCGTCTGCTCACGAACGCATCAAGCAGTGGCAATCCGAGCAGCGAGCGTCGGCCCGCCTATCTATTACCGTAACCCCTAGTCAGTTTTCTCAAATTACTGGCCTTGATTCACAGGTTGCGTTTGCATCTGTGATGGATGCTGCTGCAGTCGATCTGTCTCTAGTAGAACAGCGCAATTACGATAGCGCTTATCCAACGTCTGCCACGGTTGATTAGCTGCATGAGTATGACTGTCCGCATGAGGTATGGTTTGCCACATCATTAGCGCGGTTCAGGGCAATGGGCTAGTCAGCTAGTTTCGCCTGAGCTAGAACAGCGATGCTAACGACTAGAAAACCTGCTCTCTTTAGCGTGAGCACTGCGCTTTGAGCGGTTGCGCCTGTTGTGTAGATATCATCTATCAGTAAAATCGCTGGTTTTTGGGGGCGTGGGTGGGCCGGGTTTTTAATTTGGCGTAGCGTTTGATCTATTTGGAAGACCTGCTCTAAGTTCTTTTGTCGTTCAGCTGGGTTAAGTGAGTGTTGGGGCTGGGTGGTTTTGGTGCGCTGTAGGCCATTGGGTAAGAGCGGCAGGCGAGTGGCTTGGCAGAAGGCAGCGGCAATACGTTCGGCTTGATTGTATCCACGGATTTTCTGGCGATCCGAGTGCAGTGGAATGGGTACTACATATACCGAATTAGATTGATGCTGTCGGGCAGTTTGCTGTTGCCACCTCTTGGCGAGTGCAACACCCAGTGGCACTGCAATATCGGGGCGGTTACCATATTTCATGGCTAAAATAGCTCGCTTTAGAGGTCCGTCGTATTGGCTAAGCGAGATGACAGGCAGCGCATGTTTCTGGTGAAGATGGGTGTGGGCAGGATGCGCGGCTTTGCTGGATCGATTTTGTGCGGATCTATTTTGGAAAGATCGGTGTAGCTGACGGTGGCAGTCTAGGCAGAAGGTTCGAGACGTGGGGCGATCACATACTGGACAAGGCTGGTTTAAAAACAAACCGGCCACACGATTAAGTGCGGCCTTGCTAGAAAAAAGAAATGAGTGCGATCGCACGATTAATAAGCTGCGCTGGATGAAGATATAACAGTCTTCGTGCGACCATCTGGATAAACCAAGCACATCATATCGTGATCATCACAGTCACTAGAATAAAGTGCAGCACAATCATCAGACATAGAACTTATAGACACATCTCCCTGATAAGTGGTTGTGTGAGATGACCTGTTAGACGATGAATGGGCAGACGGTAACGATGATTGGCATGACAATGAGTTGAACAATGGCATAGTTAGCAAAAGCCTAATTGATGAGTGACGAAATTTCAGAACTTCTCCCTATTGTTCAAGATCGAGTTGACCCCTTGCGAGCGTGTAAGTAGCGAACTTTTCAAGTATTGGGCACTACATTTAGGGGAAAATTCCTAAAAAATCCTACATCCCTTGGGCATCAATGTGTCCAAGTAATCTCAGCAGTTGTCAAATAGCTCATATATAAAGTTAATTTGAACTTAACCATGAAGTTCTCTAGTTGGTTCATGAAAACTTCATGAAAAAAGGGCGTTGCTATGTGTGTTTGCTGAGATGCCTGAACTTATCGTCACAAGCTCGTACAAATGGTTCTGCGAACCCATATTATTAAGTGATATAAACCTCTTCGGCAAAATCTTTGGGTGTAGAACTTCGCAGCTACGTATATTTAGACAATCTTCAGCCTCAGCATGCTGCGTATATTGGCACTGTATCCATAGGGTTTCTACCGCTTCCGGGTGACGCTTCTCTCTGGATTGAAGTTTCCCCCGGTATTGAAATTAATCGGATTACTGATGTCGCCCTCAAGTCTGCTGTTGTGCGCCCTGGCGTGCAAATGGTAGAGCGACTCTATGGTGTCCTGGAAATTCACGGTAGCCAGGGTGAGGTCAAAGCTGCCGGTCGAGCTATTTTGGCTTATCTTGGCCTGCAGGCACGCGACTCTCTCAAGCCTGAGTTGATGTCTAGTCAGGTTATTCGAAATCTCGATCCGCATCATGTGCAGCTCATTAACCGCACTCGCCGGGGGCAAATGATTTTAGCGGGGCAAACGCTATACGTCATGGAGTGTCAGCCTGCAGCCTATGCTTCTCTTGCCGCCAATGAAGCAGAGAAAGCCGCGTTCATTAATATCCTGCAAATTTCCTCGATCGGTAGCTTTGGTCGTTTGTATCTAGGTGGGGCAGAACGCGACATTCTGGCTGCTGCGCGAGCGGTTGAAGGTGCGATGCTATCTCTACCAGGGCGCGTTGATGACGATAACGATCCAGATGAGTAGCGTTGTCACGTCTGGTTCAGATGGGTGCATTAAGGCTCGTCAACAATGGCTTCGATAGTTATGAACGACGATTCGGTTGTTGCTAACGGCGGGTGATATAAAAGCGTTGGTGGACAGAGGTGCTATTGGACAGAGGTTCTGTTGAACGGCTCCGTCCTGAGCAAGGCGCTATTGATAGCGTTGTCTTAGCATTATTTTCTTTCAGATACGCTACGAAGCTTCTACAATGAACTTCACTAGCGTTTTTGCGTCAGCCTGTTTGCTTCAGCGCTTTTACTAATGGCTTTTCACCATGGCCTTGTTGCCTTAGCGCCTCATGAGTAGCCCTCGCCTTCATCCCAATACTATTGAAGCTGTTCGAGAAAGAGCCGATCTGGTTGATATTGTCTCTGAGCAGGTGGTGCTTAAAAAGCAGGGTAAAGACTTTGTGGGCTTATGCCCTTTCCACGACGATAAATCTCCTAGCTTTAGTGTTAGTCCAGCCAAACAGTTCTACTACTGCTTTAGCTGCGGGGCCGGTGGCAATGTCTTTAAATTTTTAATGGAGTTGGGGCAGCGCTCTTTTTCTGATGTTGTGCTGGACTTAGCCAAGCGCTATCAGGTGCCTGTGACGACGATGGAGCCAGCCCAGCAGCAGGAGCTTCAGCGCAAGTTAACCCTGCGTGAACAGCTGTATGAAATTGTGTCGGTCGCCGCTAAATTTTACGAACACGCACTCTATCAGCCTGCTGGCAAAACAGCGCTTACATATCTTCGTGAAGAGCGTCAGCTCAAAGCTGAGACAATTAAGCATTTTCTTCTGGGCTATGCGCCCGCAGGTTGGCAGACGCTTTACGGTTATCTGGTAGAACAGAAGCGCTACCCAGTCAACCTGGTGGAGCAGGCTGGGTTGATTGTTCCGCGTAAAGGCGGCAGTGGCTACTACGATCGATTTCGCGATCGCCTAATCGTCCCGATTCACGATGCTCAAAATCGACTCATCGGCTTCGGCGGCCGTGCCCTTACTGACGAGGCTAAACCTAAATACCTCAACTCCCCTGAAACTGAGCTATTTGACAAAGGTAAAACCCTGTATGGCCTCGATAAAGCTAAAGCTGCGATCGCTAAACAAGACCGGGCAATCGTCGTTGAAGGTTATTTTGATGTGATATCTTTGCATGCTGCAGGGATTACCTGCGCTGTCGCTTCTCTAGGCACTGCGCTCAATGCCGGCCAAGTTAAGCAGCTACTGCGATATACCGAATCGAAGCAAATCGTTTTCAACTTTGATGCCGATAGCGCTGGGGTCAAAGCTGCTGAGCGCGGCATTGGAGAAGTGGCTGATATGGCCTATCGGGGTGATGTGCAGCTTCGCATTCTCAATATTCCAGACGGTAAAGATCCTGATGACTATTTGCGTATTCATGCCCCTGAAGAATATCTGGTGCTCGCCGATGCTGCCCCACTGTGGCTAGATTGGCAAATCGGTAAGATTGTGGGCGATCGCGATCTAAAGCAAGCCGATCAGTTTCAGCAGGCCTCTCATGCCGTCGTGGGTCTTTTAGCTGACATCGCCAATGCTGACACCCGCACCCACTATATTCGTCACTGCGCTGAAATCTTTAGCCAAGGCGACGCGCGTATTGTTCCGCTCCTAGCTGAAAATCTGCTAGCTCAAGTGCGCCGTAAACGTCGCGCTCCTGGCAAAGACGGTTCGGCTCATCAGAAAGCGAATGATGTGCAAATTCTCAAGCGTAGCTTTCTTGAAGAGGCCGAGGCTGCGCTTTTACGGATCTATATTCATTGCCCTGAGCACCGTCAGACGATTGTCAAATCACTAGCAACCCGTGATCTTGGTTTTAGCTTTTCTCACCATCGTTCCTTGTGGCGTATGGTTACTGAATTAGTAGATGCCGAAGCTCATACACCTGCTGAACCGGTCTCTCCTTCTTTGCTAGAAACCCTGCGCAACTTTGCGTCTGAGTCCACAGGCCCCCTATCACTGGTCAATCATCTCCTTTACCTAGAAGAGAAAACTACGTTAGATGTGCTGAGGGAGCCGTTGGTGATTCGAGCTGCGATCGCCTGTCTCGAAAAAAACATGTGCGAAAAACGCTATCGTCTTCTGCTCAACCTCTGGTCGGACACTGATTTTACTGAATCACCCGAACAGCATACGCAATATCAAAAGAAAATAATCGCCGAAAAGCATCGCATTGCCGAACTTGAGAAAGAGCGTAGCGTAGATTTTGCCGACCTTGCCAGTGTGCCTTGGCTCCAAGCCTAAATCGGCATTAGCAAGGTTTAATCAAATCCCTCTCATTATTTCAACTGTGCAGATGCAGCCGCACAAGTTGTCTTAGTAGAGATTCTTTAGTGCCGCAAAGCGATGCGATAGAAGGGGTACGCTTTCTATATGGACAGCAGCGATTTAGGAAATTTGGGTGAGCAGCTTGTTGCCCAGTGGCTCTTGCGTAAAAACTGCAGGCTTCTTCACCGTCAGTGGCATAGTCGCTTTGGTGAAATTGATCTCATTGCTACTGGTCACAGTGGTCAAGGCGCCTTGCGCAGCGAAATCTTAGCTTTTATTGAAGTCAAAACCCGCAGTTACGGTAATTGGGATGCTGATGGCTTACTATCTATCACGCCTCGCAAACAAAAAAAGTTGCGTATTACGGCTCGCCACTTTCTAGTCCGCCATCCTCACTTATCTCATCTACCCTGCAGATTCGATATTGCTTTGGTCAGCTGTCACACTCGAGTGATGTCACCGATGGATAATCGGTTAACCCTTTCAGTCCCTAACAGTTCCAAACATCTCACCCTGCAGTCGTATATTCGCGACGCTTTCTAAGGTTGCTTAGGAAAAGTAATTTACAGCTAACTGACTTCATCCTCTTGTTCCGTTATTGATGCTAGATCAGTTAGCTATGCTAATGTCTCTGGGCAATACCCTAATCCAGTTACAAACTGCGTCGTGAACTCTTCAATTTCACACCGATCAGGTTTGCCGTGTGAAACCACAGCTACTTGATAGCGCCGCATCACATCTTTTTCTGACTGTCCCATTTCTAGAGCCCAAAAAGCAGAGCGTACTCTAAATGGCGGATCGTAGGCCGTGCCAACCTCATTTAAGAAAGCTATAAAATTGTGCAGAGCCTGCTTGCCTACGCTCTCGTGTAGCTTCACTTTCAAGATCCAACCGTTCATTTGGTGAACAACGGTCATAAACTCTAGCGGCAGTTGCGTTACGCCCAGCAATCGCTCAACCACCCTCAGAGTAAGGCTCGCATTGGTCAAATAATAGATATATTCCATTGCGCAGAAGGTGTAAATGCTACAGTCCTAGTTAGTATTTGACCCAGTAGGTTCAATTGTCTGCTTGGTCAGCTAGCCTTCGAACTCACAAAAGGCGCTACTCCTATTATGGCGCAGTGCCTGTCCAATCTTTCACCGTAATGTCAAATATTGACCATCAGCTCAGTGCGTACAGTTACGATTTACCAGATGCACTGATTGCTCAAAATCCCGTTACCCCCCGAGATAGTGCCCAGCTCCTCGTCATCGATGGCCATGCGACCCATCAACATCGTCAGTTTCGTGACCTAGAGTTTATTTTGAGTCCCGGTGATTTACTCGTACTCAACAACACACAAGTCATTCCAGCCAGACTATTTGGACATAAGAAAATTGATTTGCCTAATCGGAAATTGGGTGCCCCAGTAGAAGTTCTGCTAGTAGAACCTGTGGATCACGAACGCTGGTTAGCTTTGGTGAGGCCAGGGCGAAGACTGCCGCCAGGAACAGTGATTACATTGGGCAATCCAGCGCAGCCACTGATGACGGCACTGATTGAGTCGAGAGATGAGTCGACAGGTGGACGTATCATCAAGTTTATTCCTACTGCGCAAGGGCGCGCTCAGGCGGCAAGCACTGTAGAAGGTATTATTTTCCAATTGGGTCAGATCCCACTACCGCCGTATATTACTCGCTCTGAGGCTCTACCAGAGCAGTATCAAACTGTATATTCAAGCAAACAAGGCGCTGTAGCAGCCCCTACTGCCGGGCTTCACTTCACGGATCGTCTTTTAAATGCGCTCAAAGAAAAGGGTATTCAAACAACTGAAATTACCTTGCATGTGGGCATCGGTACCTTTCGGCCTGTAGAAGTTAAAGACATTGAAACGCACCAAATGCATCAAGAGCGCATCGAGGTGTCTGAGGAAACGGTCCAGAAAATAAAGCAAACTAAGGCTAACGGTGGCAGGGTTATTGCGGTTGGGACAACGTCAACCCGTGCATTAGAAGGGGCTGCGGCCGTCTGTGGCGAATTGGCTCCATACGAAGGGAAAACGGAAATATTTATCTATCCTGGGTATCAATGGCAGGTCATAGATGGTCTCATTACAAATTTTCATCTGCCAGAATCTAGCTTGCTCATGATGGTGAGTGCTTTGATCGGACGCGAGCGTTTAATGAGGTTATATCAAGAGGCGATTGCCCAGCAGTACCGCTTCTATTCGTTCGGTGACGCTATGCTGATTCTTCCCGCAGCTATACCCAATCGTTGAGGTATAGCAATCGACGGATGCATACTCTGTGAGAAGGCAGAGCCTACGTCGATTGCTAGTCAGGTTAGCTGTTGCCCTGTAATAGTTTCAGCCAGGATAGTGTTCTATTGCTTCTGTCGAGTGAGTTAGGACACTAATGATCGCTAGAAGTCTTAGACGACAACAGCTCACTCAACTAGCAGCGATGCGACCCTGGCGAATCGAATTCACCTAAGGAATGCGCATCAAGACAAAGTGCGTAGACAGTAGCCTTCTCCGCGAGTATGTATCTGCACTTTGCTATAACTAACCTGACAGATACAAATAGCTCTTTTAGTTTTGCTAAGTTACTGTCCTGAAAACTTGTGGTAAACGAAATCTACTGCTTGACAGATCTTGGTAGATACAGACAACAAAAAAGCGCCTCCCGAAGGAAGCGCTTTCTTTAGTGAGTCTTCTTCAGAATGCGAAGCATCTGAAGAAAGGATTCACCGTATTAACTACACCACTTGAATTAACCAGCGATGGAAGGAGCAGTAAGAGCAACAGGAGCTGCTTCACCAGCTGCCAAATCGAGAGGGAAGTTGTGAGCATTGCGCTCGTGCATTACTTCCATGCCCAAGTTAGCGCGGTTCAATACATCTGCCCAAGA
>JBCCOO010000013.1:0-87687 GCA_039025345.1 Cyanobacteria bacterium P01_D01_bin.105
CGAGATTTATAAACAACTCAAGCAAAGGCGTAAGAAAAGAACAGATCTGCGCTGGCAAAGCTCTCCCAATTGCCCAGTGACGCCCAGATAAACTGACCCCGCCGTTTTATCCCAGCCATGGCTGGGATAAAACGGCTGATCACGGCGATAAGCAGCCCCATAAAGCAGGGGCTGTTAATTAGGAACGGTCAGAAGCGTTATTCCTCCCTTTCAGACCGATGTCTGATGATCAGAACAGTTCTATGGAGTCAATTCTTCTATTGAGTCAATTCAACAGCAATGTGTTGCCTGACATTACGTCCCTGTTTAGTTTTCGCTCACCTTATAGCCGCTATACACATAATGCGGCAGTTTTTTGCTGACTGTTCACTTTGACTAAAGGTCTCACTCAATATGAAGGAACCTCATCAGAGCGGTATGTTTTAAGATGCTCAAACCTGAATGATTATGAAGACGCGAGATCGTAGCAAAAAGCTCCCAAATACCTAGTGCTTCTATGTCATTTCAGATCTTATGCCTGAGCATTTGCTTCAGCGTTCTCAATAGTGAATCCAGCATCTTTAATCATGGCAAAGTCCTGCTGCGCCGACTGGCCAGGGGTGGTGAGATAGTCGCCAACAAAAATAGAGTTGGCCGCGTAGAGACCCAGCGGTTGTAGCGATCGCAAATGAACTTCGCGGCCCCCCGCAATCCGAATTTCTTGACTCGGCAGCAGCAGACGGAACAAACATAAAATGCGCAGGCATCGCTGTGGCGTGAGTTCAGCACGCTCAGCAAACGGCGTACCGGGAATCGGAATCAGAAAGTTGAGCGGCACGCTGGTGACATTCAACTCACGCAGTGACAGCGCCAGTGACACAATATCTTCATTCGATTCGCCCATCCCGAAGATGCCGCCTGAGCAGGTCGTCAGACCAGCTGCCTGCACAGCTTTCACAGTGGAGAGGCGATCTTGAAAGCCGTGGGTGGTGCAAATATCTTCGTGATGACCTTCGGCGGTGTTGAGGTTGTGGTTAATGCGGTCTACGCCAGCGGCTTTGAGCTGCTGGGCTTGGTTTTCATTGAGCAAGCCCAGCGTAGTGCACACGCGCATAGGATATGTCGTTTTAACCGTCCGGACAGCGTCTAAGATGCCGTCAAATACCTGGGGAGAAGGGCTGCGACCTGAGATAGCCATGCAGAAGGTACCCGCTTTCATTTCATAAGCGCGGCCAGCCGCGGCCAAAATCTGTTCTTTGGCCATCAGGGGATACTTTTCAATTTCTGCACCTGAGATTTTTGACTGGGAACAATAGTGACAGTCTTCGGGGCAGAGACCGCTTTGGGCATTGAGCAAAAAGTGAAGACGAACGCGATCGCCCCAGTAATGCCGACGAACGCGATAGACCGCTGCAAGCTGCTCCAGCAAAGCGGTATCCGGCGCACTCAAAACTGCCAAAGATTCTGCAAGCGTCAGGACTTCACCCGCCAGGGCTTTCTCTGCAAGCTGCTGCCAGTCCAGCTGTACGGGTACCCCATCTACCAGCTGGGATTGGGGTTGCCCTAAACTAAAAGGCGCCGCAGGGTTAGAAGCCACATTCACCATAGAGTTGTCTGCCGGTTACTGAAGGCCGGTCGCTGATACGAATCGTCGTTGAAGATTTTACGTTATGGTCAACCTTAAGCGTACGAACCGACACAAGTCTTGTGAACGCTCCATCACGCTCATTCGCCATGGGCCCCCGGCAGTATCGCTACGTCAGCGGGTAGGCGGGCACCAATTTCGGCAGTTTGTAGAACGTTACGATGCCGCCAGAATTGCGCAGCGATCACTGCCGCCCCTAGCCGTGCGGCAGGTCATGGCGAATGCCGATGTGGTGTTTGCCAGTCATCGGCCAAGGGCCACACACACCGCTGAGCTGCTGGACGTCCCTGTGCCCCCAGTGGTAGATTCGCAGTTTAGAGAAATTGAGTTTCCAGTCGATTTTCCTCGCCAGCTGAGGTTCTCGGCGCTAACGTGGTCAGTTATTGCGATCGCCCTTTGGCGGCTGGGCTACACAGCTCGTTCCGAATCCTTGGCGCGAACGCGTAAGCGGGCGAAGATTGCGGCTGATACGTTAGAAAGCCAACTCGCCTATCCGCTAGACGACATCAGTTCCGTTGTGCTAGTTGCCCATGCTGGCATCAATCGGCTAATTGCGAAAGAATTGCGCAGACGCGGATGGCGGGGCAGAAAACGGCCGCACAGTCGGCACTGGGGATGTACAACCTATTGCCGCTAGACGATGAAGTCTGCTTTTTCCCATCCTTTTTATAGATGCTATGAGCAGAACAATCCATCAATAATTGAGAGGTTGTTATTTCTTAACAGGCAGCTCTCGACACGATAACTGCCCTGTCTTTTCTATGTCTAACTCATCACCAACGGATCAGCTACAAGCGACACAGCCACAAAGCATGGCAGAAGTGGCGCTGGCAGGTGCGATCGCACTGACTAAAAGCAAAAACTACGAGCAGGCCAACCAACAGTTCGAGGCATTAACAGCTCAACTTGAAGCCGATAGTCCTGACGCGAGCAAACTCCTCAAGCAGCTCTGGAAAGAATATGTTGCCATGCAGCGTTCCGCCCTCTTCTACGAACGTCTCAGCGACGCGGAAGCCGGTCTTTCTGAAAAAATGGCCGAAAATAACATTCAGCTCAAGCGCAACTACATGCGCCTCATCCAAGAACAGTAGCTTTAAGCAGCAACTCTAAAGCAGCAATTATCTACTGCCCTACAATCACCAGCTGATTGTCTTCAACCCTCACATCGCTTAGGCGTATGTCCTGTAAGTTGAGCAGTGCGCTAATCTGCTGCTCAACGTCGTCTTGCGATAACCCCAGCTGATTGGCCACTTGGGCCACTGGCAATCGAAGCTGCCCTAAACGAATATAGGTGTCTTCCAGGCTTAGGTCGCCATCCACGATGCTGGGGGCACCTTCCACACCCACGTAAACGTCTCGGTTAGCAAGGAACGGAAACGTCTGAGTCAGCTGCGCTACAGCTTGTTGACCTTCAGCGGGCAGAACCTCTATAGGCAGATCAGACAGATTAATTCGCGTACCGCTTTCGATGCGGTCATTTTTTATAGCTGTCGTGATGTTTTGAGCAGCGTCCAAGATAGGCGCTGTATCGGGCCGATTGGCGATCGCCTCTGAAACCATCTCGTTTAAATCCGCAGAAGAGACGGTCATCGAGTTTCCGTCATCCACTGCCGAAGCAGCTTCCGCAAACGGCTCGCGCGAAGGGTTGCTCCAAGCCTCAACACTGCCCTCGTAGGTCGCATTGCCAGAAACATATCCATCTGGGAATCGCCCACCGTTATTGACTTGGCTATCAGCTTCGACACTTTCCAGCGCTGCGCCTGTGCCCCCACGGCTCGGCAAAAACGTTGTTTTGATACCCGCGTAGCCCAAGCCCGCACCAACGGCACCAGCCACAATTGTTAAACCAACCAGCAATACTTTCATGGGCACACGGAATCTTAAATAAATGTATGAATCAAGCAAGGAAAACACGCTACCTACTTATTCAGCCTACAAAAGAGCCATTCCGGGAGCCGCCTCTACTGTGACACCTGTTACGACGACATATCAGCGCCGATGGCACGTTTGCCCCTATCGCTGAGTGCCATCAGCGGCCCAAGCAGAAAAGCGATCGCTCCGGCTATTCGTGCTGCCACAGGTCATCAAACGCGGAACCGATTAATGCACAGGTAGTCTAAAAGCTCATACCCCCTCTTCTTGTAAGTTGCCTGGAGTCTCTGCTATGACCATAAGCCTACCCCGCACCAAGGCCTCTAACTACCGAACGCCACTATTTCACTGGACGCCTGAGGAGTATCAAAAGTTTGGGCAAACGGCTCACTTGACCCATCATCGCTACCACGAGCTACCCCTTTTTTCCGATGCCGCTCTCATCGATTTGCTCGACAACTACCCCCGTCCTCACCTGCAGGCATTTACCATGGGGCACGATCCAACTCGGCGAGATGAGTGGCAATGTGTTGATATCGCCCCTGAGACCACAGGCGAAGATATCTGGAAAGCCGTTTGTCACGGTCGCCTCTGGCTCAGTCTGATTAAAGTCGAAAGCTTTAACCAAGACTACACCGATCTCATTGACGGAATGTACGATCAAATTGATCGCAACTGCCCGCAGTTAGGCGGCATTCGCAGCAGCCACAGCGTCCTCTTGATTTCCTCCCCCGGCACCCAGCTTTATTACCATCTGGATATGGCCCCCAATATGCTTTGGAATATGCGTGGCCAGGAGATTGTATGGTCTTACCCCGCCATGCACCCTGACTTGGTGCCTCAGGAGATGTTGGAAGATATCTACGCTGAGGAAATCGACGAAGAGTTGCCCTTTGATCTCTCCTTTGATCGGCTGGCCAAAAAATTCACAATGGAAGCAGGCGATGTGATGTGGTGGCCCCGCAACGCCCCCCACCGGTTAGAATATCCAGACTTAAATATCTCCATTACCACCAGCTACCACACACCTTTCCTACGCCGCCGCGATACGGTACAGCTGGCCAACCGATTTATTCTCCGCGAACTGGGCATTAAGCATCGCTCCATGAGAGAAGACGGTCTCAGCGCTCAGATCAAGAGCCTCATGTACCGGGCTATCAATCGCATTCGCCCCTTCCAAGGCAGAGATTCTACCGCAGCCTATGTTACCGACTTACTGCTAGACCCCAATGAGCCCTGCGGATTTCGTCGACTGCCTCAAAAGAGACCAGCAGCCTTTGCCAACCTACGGGAAAAAGAAAACCCGTAAAACATCTATGGCAACCAATATGGCAACTAATGCGGCGACAGATCCCTAGCAATCTCTAAGCAGGTTGCCATTGGCGCAGTAGTTTTAATCGCTTGATCGCTGAGGTGAGTACGCGTGGCCATAAAGCCCGCCGCCTGCAGGCGAGAAATCAGCATGTCTCGAGGTGGAATGTCCATGTGGCCACGTCTGCCAATTTCGGCCAACGGATAATAGTAGGGCGGCAGCTCTGCTTCAGCTTGCATGATCGTCATTAATTGATCACAGTCTGAACTCACAGAAGGGCAGGTTGCCGCAACCTGCTGCATCTTTTTCAAATACGCGGCGTTGTGTAGTGGGCCCAGCCACATCGGGCCACTGACCACAGGGGCCTGTTGACCACCACAAGGGCACATTACGCGGCCCAGCTGTTTCCACATCACTGTTTGAAAGTGGCCGCAGTGGTGACAGTATGCAATGAAGCCATACGACGGTAAGTGCCAACGCGCACCTGCATGCGGTTGACTGATACGAACCATCACCCGGTTTACCGCGCCGTGATGGTAGGCAAAAATGGGCGCGGCATGGAGGTCACGCGCGGCAGCTTGCTCAGCGACCCGGCCAATCAGCAACCGCAGCGCTTGCTCATGAGGGGCCGTGTGAAACCGCGCATAGGCGGCGTATTTGCGTACACTTTTCTCGACCACTCGGCCACTCGTCGTTAGGCCGTCCGTACTCGTTAAATACAGCAGTCCGCCGAGCTTGATAGCCCACAGCGCACTGCTGAGATGTGGCATGGGAGAACCAAAGCTGTCGACATCGATTAAATCGTAAAAGTCTTGCGCTTGATAGCAGTGAAAAAAAACTGCATTCGCATCACGATGCGTGATTTGGTAGCGCTCGGGTGTCAGGCCTTTTAGGTTTTCAGCGAGCTGAGGCTGTAAGTCTGGGTTACCTTCGTTGGCCCAAATATAATCCGCTTTCGCTTCTAGCGCGTAGCGTAAAGGCCTGACGCCGCAGCCAGTCATCGCATCTAAGATGCGAAGAGATTGGACTTCAGATTTGTGCGCGATCGCTGCCAGCACTGCCAGGTCTCGCCCTACCCGACTACTTTTTCGAAAAAAAGCATTTCCGATGCGAAAGCGGGCCTTCCCTTCTGTTTGCCAGTCTTTTTCCCAATCTGCCAATACACCCTTCCTATTTCATGATTTGTGCGATCGCCGCTTCCAGCTCTTCCTTACTCATAGGCGTAATCACAAACACCTCCTGCGCAGACTTCCGCTGCCTAGCAATCAGCTTATGCCCGCCCGTAATCGGAACAGACACCTTTAGCCGCATCTGAGGCGCATTAGATTTAACCCGCGAAATCACCGCAGGCGTGATGGTCTGAACTTTGGGGTTGGCAGAGAGCTTATCTAACAGCGAAAGCAGGCCAGGAATGTAAGTAGAGTGCGTGACAACCAATCGGCCTTTTTTTGTCTTCTGGCTTGTCTTCCGGCTTGTCTTCTGAGCCTTTTTTTTGCCCTTTTTCGCCAAGAGAATTACCAGAGAAGTTACCAGCAGAGCTATGCCTTCTTTAAAGGGCTATACCTTTGGCAAAGACCTATGCCTTTTCCAAAGGTGCCATCGTCAAACCCGCGCGGATCAGCTGCGAGTGATACAGCTCAGCCTGCTCCAACGGCCCTACCCAGACAATTGCTTGGCCCTCGTTATGAATCTGGTGAGCCAGCTCCCAAGCCTTGTCGCTATTAGTCCCTGGGATATAGGTAGTCAATGTCTTCACAACGTGCTCAAACGTATTCACATCGTCATTCAGCACAATAATCTTGTAGTCAGGGTATTTTTCTTTGACGACGCTTCGCGATCGCTCTTTAACTGCCGCAGGCGACGCCGACGCGGCCCTGATTGCAGAGTCCATAACCCTTCTAAAAAATAATTACTAATGTTTACAATAATATATTTTAGCGACAAGTGGAAAGCAATCGCCGCGTTTTTTCTAACTTGTAGAAAACAACTGAAAACACACACCACACATTCCGACACCACACATTCCGTAGGAGATGTGAAATCGCAACAAGGCAAAAGGTGCGCTACCTAATAGAGACTAAAATGATTCGGTTGTCACGAATATTTAGAGCGCTCACGCTGTTCTTTCTTCGGAAAACTAGAACAAAAAATCGTGAGCACCGAACAACCTACAACGACGAGCCTAAACAACAACGCTATCAACAGTAGGGTTATCTCATCTTTCACCAGAGAAAGAACAACTACATACTGAGATTGTTGAGAAGCGCACACATGATTCGCATTCACCATCATAGCGTTTTCCGGCTTCTTGACCTCCCTCATTATTGTTCCTCTTTTTCTAAGAGCCTAAGTCATGAAGACGGCAACTATCTCTGAAGTCACTTATGCAACATTTGTTGAACAAGTGCATGCTCAAAAAGTATTACGCGCCACAATACAGTCCAATGGGCGCATCGACTACCGGTTAAAGCCAAGCTTTGGCGCAGGTCGCTACACAACCTATAAACCTCAAACCGGTGCAGAAGAAGACATCACAAAGCTGCTGCGCAATCACAATGTTGCCATAGTACCAACTGCAGATACATCAACTGCCGCTGCTAGCCTAATTGGTCTATTGCTATCGACCGGGGCGCTAGTCGGTGCGTTCGCCTGGCTGACTAAAAACGGCACAGGCACGATGACAGATCTGATGGGGACAGATGTCATAGGCACTGGCAAAAGCAAGGCCAGAGCATACAGGCCCAGCGCAACGGGTGTAAAAGGGAAAAAGAAAGCTGTTGTGACATTTGCTGATGTTGCAGGGGTCGATGAAGCCAAGCAAGAGCTTAAAGAAGTTGTTGATTTTCTCAAAAACAGCGAAAAGTATCGAAAAATTGGCGCAAAAATACCCAAAGGTGTCCTGCTAGTTGGGCCTCCAGGCACAGGTAAAACGCTAATGGCCAAGGCCGTAGCCGGAGAAGCCAATGTCCCATTCTTTAGCATTGCTGCCTCAGAGTTTGTAGAAATGTACGTAGGTGTGGGGGCTTCTCGCGTTCGAGACTTGTTCAATAAAGCAAAGAAACAAGCACCCTGCATTGTTTTTATCGATGAGCTAGATGCGATTGGCAAATCTCGGGGCAGCAGTTTTCATCAAGGCAACGACGAGCGTGAGCAAACGTTGAATCAATTGTTAACTGAGATGGACGGGTTTGATGGCAACAATGGCATCATTTTAATTGCCGCAACGAATCGCCCTGAGATTCTTGATCCAGCCCTCAAGCGGGCAGGCCGCTTTGACCGGCAGGTGCTAGTGGATCGTCCAGATAGGCGCGGTCGGCTAGAGATTTTGAAAGTACACTCCCGGCAGGTGCTCATGAGTGAGGACGTGGACTTAGCAGCGATCGCCACTCAAACCGCCGGCTTCGCAGGTGCAGATTTGGCTAACCTCGTTAACGAGGCAGCGCTGCTGGCAGCTCGTAATAACCGTGAGGCCGTGATGATGGCAGACTTTAAAGCAGCGATTGAACGGGTAGTGGCTGGATTAGAGAAGCGATCGCGTGTTCTTTCTCCGACTGAACGCAAAACCGTTGCTTACCACGAAGTGGGGCACGCCATCGTTGGGGCCGCAGTAAGCTCCATGGTGTCCGGCAGCAACACAGTCTCCAAGATTTCCATCGTTCCACGCGGCCAAGGGGCACTGGGCTACACCATGCAGACACCTCAAGAAGACCGCTTCTTGATAATGGAAGACGAACTGCGCGGGCAGCTCGCAACGCTGCTAGGGGGTCGAGCTGCCGAAGAAGTGATCTTTGGCAAAGTATCTACCGGAGCCAGTGACGACATTCAAAAAGCAACAGACTTGGCAGAACGCGCCGTCACGCAATACGGCATGGCGCCCGGTCTGGGCCCTGTAGCGTTTGAGAAAGCTCAGTCAAATTTTCTAGATAGCAGCAGTACTCGCCGAAATGTTGGCGGTGAAGTTTCAGCTGAAATTGACAGGCTTGTGAAACAGTCTCTGAGCCAGGCACACCAAACTGCACAGGCTATTCTTAAGCTGAACAGCGATTTACTAGAAACGATGACGCAGGTACTGCTAAACGATGAAGTCCTAGAAGGCGAACAGCTAAAGACAATGCTCTCTAAAGCTAAGGCACCTGTTAACACTCAAATCTGGCTAGCCACAGGACAAACTGCATAGGTTGTCTTGCCTAGTGAACCAAATCACTAGCTCACCAAAACACTAACAGCTCAAAAAGTTGTTTCACTTTTCTGATTCTCTGACTCAGCAACCTCTCCTCTTGCTTTCGTCAGAGAATCTTTCTTATGCAAAGACACGCACGACGGCCTTCTTTTTAGCTAGTGGTCACAGCTTCTTTCTCTATCTTCTCTTCTTCTTCCTTCGGCACAACACGGCCTTCATCTTCAAAACCCTTGATCTCATTAAAGTTGAGATAGCGATAGAGTTCATCCGCAAACGGATCAATCTTGCTCGCAACCACTTCTAAATACTCTTCCTTATCTGGAATCCGACCTAGAAGCGAGCAAGCTGCCGCCAGTTCAGCAGAGCCAAGATAAACCTGCGCACCTTTGCCCATCCGGTTATTGAAGTTGCGAGTAGACGTAGAAAAAACAGTCACCCCATCTTCTACACGGGCTTGATTACCCATACATAGTGAGCACCCTGGCATTTCTGTTCTCGCACCTGCCGCTGCAAAAATACCGTAGTAGCCCTCTGCGCGCAGTTGCTTCTCGTCCATGCGCGTCGGCGGACAAACCCATAATCGACCGCTAACCGTACCAGCATCTTCCATCACTTTTGCAGCAGCACGGTAGTGACCGATATTAGTCATACAAGAGCCAATGAATACCTCATCAATCTTGTCGCCGACCACTTCAAACAAAGCTTTAATATTGTCTGGATCGTTGGGTGCTGCAACCAGTGGTTCTGTAATCTCATTCAGGTTGATCTCAATGACTTCTGCATACTCAGCGTCAGCATCCGCGCTCATGAGCGTAGGATTCGCGAGCCATTCTTCCATCTGTGCGATGCGGCGAGCCAGGGTACGAGAATCTTGATACCCGCGAGCAATCATATTCTTCATGAGAGAAACGTTGGAACGGAGATATTCCGCAACGGTCTCTTCGCTCAGCTTAATGGTACAGCCCGCACAGGAGCGCTCGGCGGAGGCATCAGTGAGTTCAAAGGCTTGTTCTAGTTTGAGATCAGGGAGCCCTTCCATTTCTAAAATGCGACCTGAGAACACATTCTTTTTATTCGCTTTTTCGACGGTTAAGAGACCTTTCTGGATAGCAACATAGGGAATGGCATTGACCACATCGCGCAACGTAATCCCCGGCTGAAGCTTGCCGCTAAAACGCACCAGCACCGATTCCGGCATATCTAGGGGCATCGCACCGATAGCTGCCGCGAAGGCGACCAAGCCAGACCCTGCCGGGAAAGAAATCCCGAGTGGGAAGCGTGTGTGCGAGTCACCGCCTGTACCTACAGTGTCAGGCAGCAGCATTCGGTTGAGCCACGAGTGAATGATGCCATCGCCCGGCTGCAGGGAGACCCCACCCCGAGAAGAGAAAAAGTCAGGAAGCGTGGCATGGGTTTGCACATCTACTGGCTTAGGATAGGCAGCCGTATGGCAGAAGGTTTGAAGCACCAGACCAGAGCTAAACCCCAGACACGCCAGTTCTTTCATTTCATCACGCGTCATCGGGCCAGTTGTGTCTTGAGAGCCAACGGTGGTCATCAGTGGCTCGCAGGAGGTGCCAGGGCGAACCCCGGGAAGACCGCAGGCTTTACCGACCATTTTTTGCGCGAGGGTATAGCCCTTACCGGTATCGGTGGGGGCGCTGGGTCGAATAAATGCTGTCGAAGGCGATAGACCGAGGGCAATACGAGTTTTGTCGGTGAGCGTGCGGCCTACGATCAGAGGGATGCGGCCTCCCGCTTTCACTTCATCTAGGATGGTTTCAGGGACAAGAGAAAAGGTGGAGATAACGTCACCGGCTTCGTTGGTGATGTCTCCTTTATAGGGATAAATAGTAATGACATCGCCTGTGTTCATTTTGGACACGTCACATTCTATGGGCAGCGCACCAGAGTCTTCACCCGTATTGAAGAAAATGGGCGCAATTTTGCCGCCGAGAATGACACCCCCCGTACGCTTATTAGGCACAAAAGGAATATCTTCGCCAATGTGCCAAATTACCGAGTTCATAGCAGACTTGCGCGAAGAGCCTGTGCCCACAACGTCACCAACGTAAGCCACCGGATGGCCTTTCTTCTTGAGGTCTGCCAGCGTCTCTAAGGGCCGCTCCATCATCGATTCCAGCATCACTTGGGCATGCAGTGGGATGTCTGGCCGTGTCGTTGCGTGGGGGGCAGGCGAGAGATCGTCTGTGTTGGTTTCGCCTGGGACTTTAAAGACCGTCACAGTGATGGCTTCAGGGACAGAAGGCTTGCTGGTGAACCATTCAGCTGCGGCCCAGGAATCGACAACTTGTTTAGCAAAAGGGTTCGTAACCGATAAATCCACGATGTCATTGAAGGCGTCGTAGACAAGGAGCGTTGATTTGAGTGCGTCCGCAGCAAGCTGCGCAATTTCTAAACGCTCGTCCTTAAGTAGATCCATTAAAGACGCGACATTGTAGCCGCCCATCATGGTGCCCAGCAATTCCACGGCTTTCTTGGGGGAAAGCAGCGGGCTACTGGTTTCGCCTTTGGCGACAGCCGTGAGGAAAGAAGCTTTGACATAGGAGGCTGGATCGACACCCGGGGGAATGCGATCGCACAACAATTCCATCAAAAAGTCTTCTTCGCCAGAAGGAGGGTTTTTGAGCAAATCACAAAGCGCTGCCGTCTGGTCAGCATCTAACGGTAGTGGTGGAACGTTTAGAGCCGCACGCTGGTCAACGTGTTTGCGATAAGCCTCAAGCATCAGATATTTCTCCCCTCTAAAAATCTATCTCTACTGAGATACCAGTGTATCGAGAATCGCGTCTATCGTTTGGGCGTATTTGCGACAGACACGTTATGGATACTTAATGCTTTTCATTAGCCTTAGCCAGCTGACACGACAGTGCTTTTTTCTGACCAAAATGCTCAGCACATGAAATGCTTAGACCATATTGATTTCGGTCTGACATGTTAATTTCATTCTGAGATTTGGGCTTCATGTATCCATCGTAAAAGCAACGACATTTCTTGATATGGATGATCCATTCCTACAGCGGATGCGGATATACCTCCATCTTGTCCCTGTGTTCGGCATTATCCCCTCCCTGTGGACGCTCTCTCAGAACGCCCCTCAGAACGCCCCTGACAACACCCGACTTAGTCAAAACCAGCCCAGTCACCAACCCGGTCGTCACGCCAATCACCAAGGCAAACCTCACCTCTCGATTGACAGAACACATTACGCTGACAGTCAAAACAGCCGTAGCCTGCAGTTAACGGCAGCCAGCAAACTATCTGTACTGATTGGATTAGGCAGCATCAGCGCGATCGCCCTGCTGGGTGCCACAGCCAGTTCTCAAGCCACCCAACTGGCCACGCTTCGGCTACTCATCGGCAGCAGCTTCATTGGCTCCGGCTACTTCCTGCTTAGCCTTGCCCTCATGTTCCGGGTTGCCAAAGGCCAATCCATTCGAATTCCTGGCATCACGCCCCTCAGCCGCCGCCTTCCTTAAACAGCCCAGGCGTTAAATCAGCCCTAGCATTAAATCAGCCAAAATCATAGCTATCACACTCTTCACAATAAATGTCTTCAACATCTGTTACAACAAGATGAACGCTATTCAGAGCCGTATCCAAGATCCTCTCAAAGGCTATCCCTAAGGCCACGAGCAAAAAGTACGCTTCCTCCTTCCGATCTCTATAGCCAGACCTCCGCAGCGCACGTCACTCGCTGCTGCCAATACCCACCTTCAAACCCCGGAAAACTCTGTGTCGTTTGTTAATCGTTCGCCCCAAACCCACACTCAACGCGCGATCGCAAAAAAACGGGGGCGCGTTCCCCGATGGGTTGGCATTAGTGTTTTGCTCGCAGGCGTAGCAGGCGTTTCAGCCACAGGTGGCGCACTGTTAGCACTTTCCTTAGAGAGTAAGCCTCTGCAGCAAAGCACCCTTTCATCCACCGAAGCGGCTGTCTTTACGGGAGACGAACCCATTGCTACGGCCAATAGTCTGCAGTTGCCTCGGCTCACACGCCCTGTCAACGTGCTGCTTATGGGCATCAAAGTCACCAGCTCAGACGTACAAGACTATGACGCGGTTGATCGCGACGGATACCATGCCCTCGTCAATTCGTTTGAAGGGCTCTCCGATACGATGCTAATGATGCGCTTTGATCCAAACAATGAGCGCGTCGCCGTCATGTCTATCCCCCGTGATACCCGCACTAATGTAGACGGCGAAGTCACCAAGATCAATGAGGCTAATCGCGAGGGTGGTCCTGCATTGAGCGCCCAGTCTGTGAGCGAACTAATGGGCGGTGTTGCGATTGATCGATACATGCGTATCAACGTCCAGGGCGTTGAGAAACTGATCGATGCCCTGGGTGGCGTAAAGGTCAACGTGCCCACTGACATGAAGTACACCGACCACAGCCAGCATTTATATATTGATCTTAAAGCAGGCAAACAGCGATTAAATGGCGATCAGGCCATGCAGTTTTTGCGCTATCGCTATGACAACAATGGCGATATTGGCCGTGTGCAGCGTCAACAAATGCTCATGAGAGCCCTAGTTGAGCAGGCATTGAATCCGACCACCATTGCTCGTTTGCCCAAAATTCTCTCTGTCATCCAATCCCACGTAGACACCAATCTTTCCATCGAAGAACTGGTCGCACTGGTTGGCTACGGCGCACAGTCTAATCGATCGAATATTCAGATGCTGATGCTCCCGGGCGACTTTAGCAGCTACGAAGACTATGAGCTGAGCTATTGGATTCCAAGCTATTCAGAGATTGATGCTATTTCTGAGCGGTACTTCGGTTTAACCAACACCTACAGCCTTTCTTCTGGGCGCACTGAGCCGTCCAGTCTACGCGTTGCTATTCAAGACAGCACGGGAGATGAAATTGCTGTACAGTCCCTGCTTAACAGTCTTTACGACACCGGCTATTACAACGTCTTTGTGGATAGAGGGTGGCACGAGGCACTGAACGAAACCCGAATCGTGGCACAACGTGGCGATTTTGATAGTGCTGAATCAATTCAGCGCTTCTTAGGGGTTGGGGAAGTGCGGGTGGAGAGTACTGGCAGCTTAGAGTCAGACATTACCATTCAGCTTGGCCAAGATTGGATCGCTGAACACGGCGAAGCGCTGTAAGCATGACAGACACAATCCACATGACAGACAAAAACCAGCGGCAGACAGGGAACTTAATAGGAAATTTATCAGTTGGAACCGCACATCTATCAGCTAAAAGTCACGCTGGCTGACAGCGAACCAGAAGTGTGGCGACGAGTGTGCGTCTCGGCTGAGATGACGCTAGCGACACTACACGGCATCATACAGCGGGCAATGGGGTGGGAGAATCTACACGACTACCGCTTTGCCAAAGGGATTGGACAAGCACCTTGTGATACCCAACAGCCGTTGGCCAGCATTGCCAGTCAATGTCAGGTTTTCTACTACACCTACGACTTCCAAAGCGGTTGGCTGCATCGCATAGAGATAGAACTAACAGACGCAGCAACACCTGCACAAGATAGGCCTGTCTGCATAGACGGTGCAGCGGCCTGTCCACCCGAAAACACAGGCGGCGTATGGGGCTATGACGAGCTGTTGGCCCGACTCGACAATACAGACGATCCCGATTATTTAGATTTAATCGAAAAGTACAGCAGTTTTGACCCCGACAGCTTTGATATTGACGCAGCTAATCAGCGCCTGAGCGCTCGTCTATAGGGCTAGGACTCGCTGACAGGATGAGCTGGATGCGAAGGCCATGTTCCATCAGGATCTAACCGCTGTCATGCTCTCGGCCATGATCCTGCTGATAGACCATACCGATGATGGCAATCCCGGACAGAATTGCCATCATCCCCCACGCAATTATCAACCCAAATACCTCGGCGACAAACAAGTGACTGACAGAGCGCAATCCACCGCCCACAAGCCACCCAAAAGCCATCGATACTGACCAAATTCCGGCACTCAGTAGCGCCCAGCGCCAAGCTCTGATAAGGCTGTTTCGCATCACCCACCACTGACCAACCCCCAGCGTTAACCCGACATAAAATCCATAAAAGAGACCCGCACCGACTCGTACTGTTAAGCTCGGCGTATTTGGAGCTGTCCATCCCAGCGCACCAATATGTAGCAGCGATAAAGCCCCCCAATACAGCGCACTCAGCCAAATCCATCGGTGCGATCGCTGCACATGAGACCGAAGCATTAACCACTGAGCAAACCCAACTAAACCGCCACCCAAGAGGCCATCCACAAAAGAGATATCACCGCGCTCACCCACTTCTATCACCGCGAGGCTGACTAAAAACGCCAGCCACGTCAGACTTGTCCACCCCAGCCACAATATCAAGCCTGACCCCGGTGGAATGGGCACTAGACGACCACGCTCGCGCCAAAGAGTCTTCCGATACGCGCTCATTTGCTTCAATGCTGATCCTGAATCGGCAGAAAGCGACATGACTAACCCTCCACAGCCATCAGCTGATTGAACTGCTCTCGCCTGCGTTGAGGGGCTTCTGGCGTAAAGTAGCTCCACAGCGTGTCCCAATAGAAAAAAGACACACCTGCAAATTGGCGATCGCGGCTGCTCTTCACCTGCTGTCGAATTTGCTCAAACGCAACCGGACGACGCCAGGTGCCTGTCAAAATACCAATGCTGACCGGAATCTGACGAGCTGCCTCACGCAGCGAATCTTTGTCTAACTCCCGCTCAAACTGAGCAATATCATCACGATAGATCTGCACTATCAACTCATCGACCCAGCCTTTACGCACCCACATTCGCCAATTTTGCAAGTGAAATCGATAGGCAAACTTAGCCGGATTCGGCGACAGTGAAACCCTACAGCTCGGGCAGCTCGCCTTGACCTGCGCAGACAAAATATACATAAACTTGCTCAGCTTGCCTGCCCGCCAGCGAAGCCAATCCTCATCTGCCGGATTGCTCGGTGGCCCCTGGCCCTGATGCTCTGCTTTATACAGCGCAACCGTATAGTCATCGTAGCCAAATTCCACTGGCAAACTAAAGTGATCATCAAACTGCACACCGTCCACGTTGTAACGAGTCACCACCTCATCTACGAGGCTCAATAACAACCCCTGTACACTCGGATGCATTGGATTGAGCCACCCTAGCTGTTGGGGTGCGCCACTCTTCAGCAGCTGTGCCAGCCACCCCCTGTTTTCTCTGCGCTTTGCCAACTCAGAGGCATTAACTTCAGACGCATTAGATTCAGAGGCATTAACTTCAAACACGTTGTCTTTCAGTCGCCGCGAACCGTTCTGCCGAGAGGTCAGCCAGTCTGGATGCTGCTGAGCCAGCGGAGAATCCAGCGGAATCATAAAGCCGTATTCAAACCAGGGCAAAACCTTGAAGTTCTTTTCGTGGCCAATCCGCACCATCTCTGCCAACGGATCTTCTCTAGGATGAGTCAGGGCGATGAGGGGCTCAATCGATTGCCCAGTCATTTTTTCTAGAACGCTACTGCGATAAAACGTTTTGCCCCGGTTCCAAACCACCGGATACACCGTATTAAATTGCAGTTCTGCAAGCTGCTCTAAAGCTCTAGGAATTCCCCAGGGTGCAAAAAGAACATCACTGGCAACATTGGTAATCCACACGCCACGAGTCTCATCAGGCTGTTCGGCAGCAAGCTGCTCGGCAGAAGGCTGTTCGAAGAAAGAAGGCGCAGCGGCCAAGCGACTGACCGGATAGCGGCTGTAGCTGAGTAACGCCAATCCCAACATCAAAATAGTTACAGGCAGAGCGATTGAGCGCAATATCGCATTGATCTTTTCGGCAAGGCGATCACCCAACCGGTGCCCCAACCATTGCCGCCAGCCCACTGCCAAACGCCCAAACCAGCTAGACAATAATCGCGCTAATGCTGCGGTATTTAGTGGCATTTAGGCTGGGAAGTCTCCTGAAAAAGCATTGACAACAATACCTGTTAACAAAAGCACTAAAAAACAAACTACTGATGATTCATGGCATATCCTACACCGCTTTTTTCGCTAAGCCGTTTTCTATCACAAGCTATTTCGCTTTTCTTTGCTTTTAGGGCATCCGTCAACCGCCCCGTTAGATCAACCCTGTTAGCTCAATCCTGTTAGCGCATCAAAGCCGCCATCACGCTAAAAGCCGATCCGCGAGAGCACAACCTGAAAGATAGGCATAGTCAATATTTGCAAAATCGCTATTCGTTTCAGGGGCTACACACCAATCGCCGCCGCAGGCTAGCGTGTCCGTCACGGCCAATGCCGCACTGGGATGGGGCGTTTGAACACGGGCATAGCGCCAGCGATGGATTTGGAACCACTCGGGTTGAGCAATCCAATCAGCGGAGAGCCGACGGGCATTGGCATGCAACAAAACGGAGGCTGCTGGCTGCAAATCGCGGGCCTCTAGGTAGCGCTGGGCAAATTTTGGTTTGCTGTGAATGACAATCACAGGGGCAGACGCAGCGTCGTCACCGCGCTTGCTACTATCTAGCCCCACCCAATCCGTAGAAGTCCCGGCCCAATCTGTTAGCATCCAGCCCTTTGGGTCTAATGCACCCATTTCTGAGCAGCGTGAGGTGCTATAGCCCGCCATCAGCGTCAGACAGGGAAAGTAGCTCACCGCTTTAAGTTGCGCAATACGCTTGTCAACCGCTAGTGATTCGGCATCAGTGCTAGTGTCTAAACAGCTTGTCAGCAAATCAGCAGCTTGCTGAGCCGGCATTGCGATCGCACATCGCTTTGCCCTAACCACCTCACCCATTTCACACCGAATGGTCCAATGCCCATCTCGATGGCTGATGGCCATAGCGCGGTGGCTTGTCAACAAATTCTTGGCCGGCTCAAAAACAGACAAACCGTCTGGCCCAGGCCGCTGCAGCAAATACTTCGCCACCGCACTCATGCCCATCTTTGCGGCATACTTCGGTGCTGACACTGGCGCCACAGGGGTCAACACCCCTCGCGTATGAATTTCGTACTCACTGGCTGTCCACGGCTGCAGAACCCCTGCGCCCACAAGTTCCGCTGTCAGTGCCTGCAATCCTGTTGACTTGGGCTGCCAGTAGCGCAAGCCGTGATCCACTCTGATGTGATGATTACTCATGTGAGTATTCGTGACTCGGCGCGTTGCCATGCGCCCACCTAGCCCACGAGATTTATCTAGTATGCAGACGCTGTAGCCAGCTGATCCCAGTTTCCTCGCGCAAGTTATCCCGCTCAGACCTGCACCAATTACGGCTACATCCCACATAAACAAACCTACCTACTCGTATACTAATGAAAACTCAATTAAGCCTTTAGCTTAGTGACAGGCCATGGGGTCTTCTGTACCCTTTTGTACCAAGTCGTCATACCCGGTTTAATTGATGCACCGACCGTTTTTTAATTATGCGGTTTTCGCAACCCAGTTAGGATGTCTTACTTAGCCCCTAAACACAATCCAATCCCCTAAACACAATCACTTCCATTAATCTTTGAGCAATTAATTTTTGAGTAATTAATTTTTGAGCATTGGTCTGTGAGTAAGCATTGGTCTGTGAGTATTAGGCTTTGAGTCAATTAACGTCGAGTCCAATCACATTGAGTCAAGTTAAAGTCGATTGAGTTGAAATCAATCAGTAGAGTGAATAAACCTAGCGCTGGAAAATCACGGTGGATGAACTGAGAAGTGGCCTAGAGCTAGCCACAGACGAAGAGCTACACATGATGACTGAGCTGATGTTTCAGCCCAAGTTCAATCCGCTTGACTACCTCTGCACGCCGCAACCCGTAGATGTCAGCAGCTATGACCGAGGGCATCAAATCAATCTACTAGAGCAGCGCTTTCGCTACCTTGCTGCCGATGGCCTAACGGTGCTGCAAAAGCGAACTCACCAGGTCAGCTATCGCCGCGCCCTAATGCAAGTTTGTCGCCATCTCAAGATTCGTCGATATCAAAGCCTTAGCGTTACAGAACTAGAATCTGAGGTGTTCTTAGTGCTGCTCGAAAGAACTTGGCAGCACTTGCCCAAACCCGAGCAGCAGGCTGTAGATCGCCAGCTCCATAGCGCGATCGCACATACACCAGAATTTAATCAGCTACCTGCCCTCATCCAAAAAAATCCAACTGCGCTCCTTGCAAAAGGCGGTAGTGCCCTGGCCCTGAGCGCGCTCATTCGCCCATGGCTGCTGCGTCAAATGGCTCAGCAGTTTGCTTTACACATGGCTCGCTATCAGGTGGCAAAACAAACCTTAGTGAAAGGCGGACTGACAGCCGCAGCTCAAATTCAGTCAAAAGCAGCGGCCAAGGTCGCCACGCAGGGCATGCTGCGCACCTCCGCTCGCTACGGCGCCACCCGGGGATTGCTTTCGTGCCTTGGCCCTGCGCTGTGGACGTGGTTTTTAGCTGATTTGGGCTGGCGAGCGATCGCCACTAACTACGCCCGTGTGATTCCTGTCGTCTTTACCATCGCCCAGATTCGCCTCACGCGAGAGCCGGATACAGATGTCGCTTGGACCGTGGCTTAAAGACAGTGGCTTAAAAACAGTGGCTTTAAGGACAATAGCTAGAGGTATGCCAACGAACAACACATGACTAACGATGCATCTGGGAAAAATTCATCTGGAGAAAGCGCCTCGAGGCATTCGTCCAAGCATTCTGTAGACAGCACCGATAGCAGCCAACCCTCCTACTACGATTTGATGGGACTACGCCCCGGAGCCTCTGTGCAAGATATTCGCCGGGCTTACCGCGACCTGAGCAAGCTCTACCACCCAGATACGACAACGCTCGACAGTGCGATCGCCATTCCTAAGTTTCAAGCCCTCAATGAAGCTTACGCCACACTCAGCAGCCCTGAAAAACGCCTCACTTATGACTACAAAATTGGCTTTGCGCGAATGTCTGTCATTCATCCCTTGCCTGAAATGGGCGACACAACGATAGACTCCAACGGCAAAAAATATAGTTCTTCTCATGCCTACCTCGATCCAACCGACCGTCCCCTTTCAGCCGGGGAGCTTTTTGCCCTCTTTATCCTGGGGGTTACCTTTGCGGCATGTCTTCTACTCGTTGTGACCCTTAGCCTTGCACAAGGTGAACCACCCCCGGCTTCAGGCCCATTCACCTAAAAAGTTCTATTCATTCACCCTATTGATTTGCCCTGTTATTTAATTATGCTGCCTGCTAATACTCCGCTTTACGGCCATCCCCTCCCTGAGATAGAAGCTTGGCTGAGCGAACAAGGATGCGATCGCGACGCGGTAGACCTCAGCCTTTGGACCCTAAAAAAGGAAGATTGGTCAGCAAAACTATTTCTCGATATTGATTCGATTGTGGTGACCTACACCAAAAGCGACCGCTCGACTATCCAACGCAGCTTCAAATACTCCCTCAGCCGCAGCGACCTAGAAAAAGTCATTTTCGCCGGCCCCTGAGCTTGGCATCCCCATCCGCCTAAAGAGCCACGACTGACGGTAAGTCATCCCCATTACGAAACCGTAATAAATGACAATTTAGTCATAAATACTGACTCAGCACTGCCTTTAGTTAGGGTTTTGCGCTGATTATTAACAGCAGGTTAAGCCGTGCGTTAACCTGCTGATCAGCCTTCGAATCACTCAACCTGCGGATCAGCGTTTGTATCAGCTATCGACTCAGCAACAGGGCTAGGCACTGCACTAGCTCCTGAGCAACGTCCATCTGCACAAGGATACGCGGGCTGATAGGTCTCACTCCGCTGACCAAAGAGCTGATATCGGTTGTCACGAATGAATTCGTAAGCCTTATCACCCGCTAGCTTGGCTCCTGGTAGCGCTCTGTAAGCGTTCACAAATACCTGACCCATCGGCAACAGATGACCGATTTCTTCAGCTGCGGCGCTGCCTTGCCAGCGCCGATGGATTGCGTTTCCATCCTCGTCTAGCTCAATCAAGATCATACCTAGCTCACAGTCAGCCGCTGTCACCTCAAATCTTGAGAGGGTTGGCTCATCTTGCATCGGTACATAACTGAAACGATCTCCGCCATCCAGCTTTTCGAGAAGCTGCACCAACGTCACGCAGAGATTGCAATTACCGTCGTAAATTACTAAATACATCTCAAAAGTATCCTGAAATACAAAACTTGTGTCGCACGAGATACAGCCAAATAGGTACATGCATGCGTTTTTTCGCCAAGGCTCCTTAACCTAGCCTTTACTTACTGACGGTAGGTTTCGGTCAGAATGCCACTGTACACAAATTGAGCTGTACAAGAAACAAGCTGTACAGAAGACAGACTGTACGGAACGGCAGTGTACGGTGACCACTGGTTAAGGCACTGCCTAAGTGATTATTTTTTCTGCCATTTGAATGGCACAACTTACAGGAGTGAAAGGTTCCATGAAATTGTTCAGCCAAATTAAGCAAAGTCCCGCTAAGTCTGTGGCTCGCCTGGCTTACTCTGCATCTATTTTAGCGCTGACAGCTAGCCTCGCAGCTTGTGGCGGTGGCGCAACAACCGATACCGCAGATACAGCAGAAGGTGATGTTGCTGCTGGTAGCGACATTTCTGGTGATGTTCAAATCGACGGTTCCAGTACCGTTTTTCCCATCTCCGAAGCAATGTCTGAGGAGTTTATGGCGGCTAACCCCGGTGCCAACGTTGCCGTTGGTGTTTCCGGCTCTGGTGGTGGCTTCAAGAAGTTTTGCGCAGGCGAAACGGATATTTCCAACGCATCTCGCCAAATTAAGGACGAAGAGATCGCAATCTGTGAAGAAGCCGGTATTTCTTTCATCGAAGTGCCCGTTGCTTACGATGGCATCACAGTCGTCATCAACCCCGAAAATGATTTCGCAGAGTGTATCACTGTTGATAAGCTCAACACCATGTGGTCTCCTGATTCAGAAGGCGCTGTTGATAACTGGAGCCAAGTGGATCCTTCCTTCCCTGATGAGCCTTTGGCACTGTTTGGCCCTGGTACAGATTCTGGTACGTTTGACTACTTCACTGATGAAGTCAACGGCGAAGAAGGCGCAAGCCGCGGTGACTATACAGCCAGCGAAGATGATAACGTAATTGTTACAGGCGTTGAATCTTCTTCAGGTGGGCTAGGCTACTTGGGCTATGCCTACTACGAAGAGAATCAAGATGCGCTCAAGTCGGTCGCAATTGAAAACGAAGATGGCGAGTGCATCTCTCCGTCTTTTGAAACGATTGCAGATGGCTCTTACAACCCCATGTCTCGTCCTTTGTTCTTCTACGTAAGCCAAGAAGCCTACGAGACTAAGCCTCAGGTGACAGCGTTTGTAGACTATCACCTCGATCCGGCAAACGGTGGTCTCGTTGCAGAAGCAGGCTACATCACGCTGCCCGATACTGATTTGGCAGCGGCCAAGGCCCGCGTTGATGAGCGCAAAACTGGCAAGAACCCTAGCTAGGGAATAATCTATTTGCCCCAGTAGTCATGCTGGGGCAAATGCTATCTGGCTTAATCGGTAATTTAATTACCGACCTCTGCGACGGCTATTGAAACCGTCTAATTCAACTGTTTGTTATCCGCTTGCTTTTTGGAGATCGCTTTTTAATGACGGCTGATGCACCTTTTGATATTGCTCCCGGCAATTGGAAACCTAAGCGAGATAGAGCCAAGCTGGTTCAGTCCATTGTCAAGTTAATTTGTGGTTCGTTCGCAGCCATTTCGGTTCTGACGACGATTGGCATTTTATCAACGCTAATCTTTGAGGCGATCGCCTTTCTCCAAGAAGTTCCTCTCTCCCAGTTTTTAACAGATACCCGTTGGACACCGCTGTTTGCCAGTAAGCAGTTCGGCATTTTTGTGCTCGTCAGCGCCACGGTGATGATTGCGTGTATTGCGATCGCGGTAGCACTTCCTTTGGGCTTACTATGCGCAATTTGCCTGAGTGAATACGCCAGTCCTAACGTTCGCCGCATCCTCAAGCCCATCCTCGAAATTTTGGCAGGCGTACCCACGGTAGTGTACGGCTACTTCGCCCTGCTGACAGTAACGCCGTTCCTGCAAAGGTTTATTCCTCAATTGCAAGGCTTTAACGCGCTTAGTGCGGGTATGGTACTCGGCGTCATGATTACACCAATGGTGGCTTCTCTGAGTGAAGATGCGCTGTATTCTGTGCCTCGCAGTCTCAAAGACGGCTCTTATGCGCTGGGCGCAACCAAGCGTGAGACAGTGACCTCAGTTGTTCTGCCTGCGGCGCTTTCGGGTATTGTCGCGTCTCTTATTTTGGCCGTTTCACGCGCCATCGGTGAGACAATGATTACAACCCTTGCTGCAGGTGCGAACCCTACCTTGGGCTTCAATCCCTTTGTGCCTGTGATGACGATGACCGCTTACATCGTGCAGGTGACTGCAGGCGATGCACCTCATGGCACAACTGCGTACAAAACCATCTTTGCAGTCGGCATGACGCTGTTTTTGCTCACGCTGACGCTAAATATCTTTAGCTTTTGGTTCGTACGCCGCTTCAGAGAAAAGTACGACTAAAGTGCACCGCCGCCATTATTTAGACAAGTCACTCAACGCTTAAACCTCAACGCTTAAACCAGGTTTCGTCATGGATTCGAATATCTCATCTAGGCCTCAAGAGCCTGCGGCCCAATCGGCCACTCAAAGCGACTTTCAGCCCAGTATGTCTGGCCGCTACGCTCAAGATCGTCTCTTTAAAGCGGCCGCTTGGGGGGCAACCGGCGTTGCGGTCGCCATCTTAGCCTGGCTACTACTCACCATCTTGATAGATGGATTAGGCACGCTCAACTGGAACTTTATTCAGAGCTTCCCTTCCCGTAAGCCAGAGCAAGCTGGCATCTTAGCGGCCATAACTGGCACTATGTGGCTCATGCTAGTAGTTGCTAGCGTCTCGTTTCCTGTCGGCGTCGGCGCCGGCATCTATCTGGAAGAGTTTGCTGAGGACAACTGGTTCACCCGCTTCGTTGAGATCAACATTAGTAACTTGGCAGGTGTCCCTTCGATTATCTACGGGCTATTAGGTTTAGCCGTCTTCGTGCGGGTTTTTGAGCCTATTACGGGCGGACGTACCATTCTTTCTGGTGGACTAACGCTATCGCTGCTGATTTTGCCTATCATTATTGTTTCAACCCGTGAGGCATTGCGAGCGGTGCCCAATAGCATGCGCTTAGCTGGTTATGCACTGGGCGCTAATACTTGGCAGGTGGTTTGGAATCAAGTTTTACCTCAGGCGATGCCCGGTATTCTCACAGGCGTAATTTTGGCCCTTTCTCGTGCCATTGGCGACACGGCTCCTCTGATTGCAATTGGTGCGGTTGTCTTTATTCGCTCCACGCCTAGCGGCTTACAGAGTCCGTTTACGGCCATGCCGATTCAAATTTATAACTGGATTGGTCGTCCTCAAGAAGAATTCCACCACATTGCAGCTTCGGGCATCATCGTTTTAATGGCAGCGCTGCTTGCAATGAATGCGATCGCTATTTATCTCAGAAACCACTTCCAAAACCAAAAATAGTCTGTCTCTGAACAGAACGCTTTTAAGTAACAAGGTTCAAATCGCTAACCACTCATCTGTACAGTCATCAACGATAGCTCCATTATGGCTACTCCTTCTTCCACAGTTAACGAAGTTGCAGCGTCTACTAAAGTCGCGCTCCAAGCAGAAAAAGTCTCTGTTTACTACGGCAGCAATCTAGCTGTCAAAGATGTTTATCTCGAAATCCCTGAGCACGAAGTCGTTGCTTTTATCGGCCCTTCTGGCTGTGGAAAGAGTACGATTCTGCGGTGCTTCAACCGCATGAATGACCTCATCCCTAGCGCGCGCGTTGAAGGTCGCATTACCTTCGATGGTCAAGATATTCACAGCAAAAAGGTAGACCCGGTTGAACTGCGCCGTCGGGTAGGTATGGTGTTCCAAAAGCCCAATCCTTTCCCCAAGTCTATCTACGACAACATTGCATTTGGCGCCAAGATCAATGGCTATCAGGGCAACATGGACGAGCTGGTAGAGCGTTCTTTGAAGGGGGCGGCGCTCTGGGATGAGGTCAAAGATAAGCTCAAAGAAAGTGGCCTGGGCCTTTCGGGTGGGCAGCAGCAGCGGTTGTGTATTGCAAGAGCGATCGCCATCGAACCCGAAGTGATTTTGATGGACGAGCCTTGCTCTGCGCTGGATCCAATTTCTACGATTAAAGTCGAAGATCTGATGCATGAGCTGAAAAAGCGCTACACCATTGTGATTGTGACGCACAACATGCAGCAGGCGTCTCGGGTGAGCGATCGCACGGCATTCTTTAATGCCCTCGCCACTGACCAAGGCGGCAAAATGGGCTACCTCGTCGAATACGACAACACTGAAAATATCTTCAACAATCCCAAAGAAGAATACACCCGCGATTATGTTTCGGGCCGCTTTGGCTAAGCCTTAGCTCACCGATATAACCTGTACCGGATGCGTTCGGTACAGGCTAGTCGCTTGGCCCGTTGTCACAGTTAGCTTTTAGCCGAAGTACTATCGCTTTCGTCGATTGCCATACACTTCAGCCAAGCAACCAAAGCTATAAACTGACGCACCCATCACCACTCAAAAAGCGGCGAGGCAGTCTATCAAGACCGTCTCGCCGCTTTTTGAATGACAAGCCACTTTAATGAAAAGTCACGTTCCACATTGGCTTTTGATGCAATGTAGCAGAGTGAAATGTAGCAACCTAGCGCTATGTCTCAATCATCACAATCCAATATCTTCCGAGCAGATATCTCATGCGACACTAACTATACCGCTACCGACAGGAAAGTCTAAGAAAGAGGGCGAACGACGGGGATCGAACCCGCGAATGGTGGAATCACAATCCACTGCCTTAACCACTTGGCTACGCTCGCCATAACCATAACTGGCTTACTACTATACCACCGTTTTTTACGATGAGGCATTAGAAAACGTCCATTTTCTCTAGTCAAACAAAAACAGCTTACGTGGGCACCCTAATCAAATTGCTACCTCTTATACAGCTATTTATTAACTAAATCTTGAATAATGCCCTTTGGGTCATTCAAAACTGTGTGAATTCGCTATCAATGTAGAAGGGGCGGCGTAAATAAAGAAGAGCAGAGGCAAAGAGAGCAAAGCGCCTCTTTGCAGCCCTAGCTCGACATTAGCCCACTCTCATTTAGCTTAAAATTTTTCTTTATATGTAACGAGGTCTTGCTTAAACCTGTGGTTGATTCTACTGCATACTTATTGATTTCTCACGGTAGCCGAGACCCGCGCCCTAAAGAGGCAATGAACCGGTTGGCGAACTTGGTACGCGCTCAATTAGTAGAAATGGATTTGGCGCGCCCTCATCTAGAAAGCCCGTCGCCTCAGGCACAACACGCGCCATCGGAACCCTTGCAGCCGTTTCCAAATGAGGTCACGCCTTCTAAAGGGCGTACAGTACTCCTCACACGCCCCAAAGTTCAAACCAGTCCACCCTCTGATGCGATCGCACAGGTAATGGTTGGCACGGCCTGTTTAGAGCTGGCCCCCATGTCCCTCAGCGAACAGATTTATGAATTTGGCACCCGAGTGACCGCCGCTGGCATCAAAAAGTTGAAGCTAATGCCTGTCTTCTTAATGTCTGGCGTCCATGTTAAGGAAGACATTCCGCAAGAGGTGAATGCAGCGAAAAAGTTACTCGCCGAGACTGGCTTACAGCTTGTGCTTTGCCCTCATTTAGGTAGCCATAACAAGATCAGTGACGTTCTGGCCAGTCGGATGGCATCTGTGCCATCGACGGGCTCTTTGCTGGTCGCACACGGCAGCCGGCGACCCAAAGGCAACAAAGTTATCCAGCGGTTAGCTGAGCGATTGAATACTCAAGTGGCCTACTGGTCTACGCCGCCTGATATCGAAACGCAGGTCATTCATCTGATGCAGCAAGGCTGCCAGCAGATCACTATCTTGCCTTACTTTCTATTTGCAGGGGGCATTACAGATGCTATTGCCTACCGCACTGAAGAACTCGCTGAGCGTTTTCCCAAGGTAAACTTTCGACTGCTGCCAACACTAGGCGCAACCGATGAGATCGCCAGCTTAGCTGTTGAGCTAATCTATCAATAGCTAATTTATCCATAGCTAATCTATCAACAAGATGCTTTTTGCCGTCATCGCTTTTTCGGCAAGTCTATTCTCGCAGGCGAACCGTATCGTACTTAGCAATTGCGAACAGGTGGTTTTGCTTGAATGGACACTTCAGTTCGACATTGCCCCTCTTCCCTGCAACTATGCCTTCTAACTTATCCGCACGTACGGCTAATCTAACATCGGACAGCGCAGATACAGCAATATTAGGCAAAGTATATTTAGTCGGCGCAGGGCCGGGTGATCCAGGCCTTTTAACCGTAAAAGCTAAAACGCTCATAGAGTGCGCTGATGTCGTCATCTTCGATGCATTGGTGAGCGAACCCATTTTGAATTTCATCAATCCCAACGCCGAGCGCGTTCACGCTGGCAAACGTCGGGGCAGGCATTCTATGTCTCAAGATGAGATCACGAAAGTGTTACTGCAAAAAGCGCATGAGCATGCAGTGGTGGTTCGACTGAAAGGAGGCGATCCGTTTGTGTTTGGGCGAGGGGGCGAGGAAATGAGTGCCTTGATAGCCGCCGGTGTTCCTGTTGAAGTCGTGCCAGGGATCACCGCCGGAATTGCGGCCCCCGCCTACGCAGGCATTCCGGTTACGCATCGGGGTTGTAGCTCATCGGTTACGTTCGTCACTGGACACGAGTCGGTTGGCAAGTATCGCCCAGCAGTGAACTGGAAAGCAATATCGGCAGCCTCTGAGACCATCGTCATCTATATGGGTGTTCATAACCTACCTAATATTACAAAGTCTCTGATCAATGCCGGATTATCCGTAGCAACGCCGATTGCGCTAATCCGTTGGGGCACCCGCCCAGAGCAGTCAGAGCTGATGGGAACGCTAGGCGATATTGTAGACAAAGTGCAGCAGTGCGGGTTTGAAGCACCTGCGATCGCAATTGTTGGCAAAGTTGTAAATCTTCAGCCGCATCTTGCATCGGCATCTCCCATGCATAATGAACATTGGCACATGGTGCATAGCCCCCAACAGACCCTAGACGCGACAGCTGCGGGTGAAAAGGCATCTGCATAGGAAAACAAGGTAGAAAAATAGAGCAAGATAGAAAAATAGAGCAAGATAGAAAAATAGAGCAAGAGATAGAACACACCGTCCAAATATCAACACCCATTCGATTAGATCGATGGCTTGCAGAATCAGTAGAGGCCCTATCGCGCAGCCGAGTTCAAAAGCTAATTGAGCAAGGCGCTGTACAGGTCAATGGAATAGTCAGCGACAGTAAAAAAACGCTGGTCAAGCAAGGCGACACCGTCCATGTCACCATCCCTTTGCCCACCCCCTACAAACTCACACCTGAAAATATTCGCCTCGACATTCTGTACGAAGACAATCAGCTCCTGCTCATTAACAAACCCGCTGGCATGGTCGTACATCCGGCACCTGGTCACAGCACAGGCACACTGGTTCATGCCCTCCTATTCCATTGTGGTGACCAGCTCACAGGGGTCGGAGGCGTTCAGCGCCCTGGCATCGTACATCGCCTCGATAAAAACACAACCGGCGTCATGGTTGTTGCCAAAACGGAAGTTGCCTTGCACAGCCTACAGGCTCAAATTAAAGCCAAAACGGCACGTCGTGAATATCTAGGCATCGTCAACGGCGCGCCAAAAACCGAACAGGGCACTATCAACCAGCCCATCGGGCGGCATCCTAAACACCGTAAAAAGATGGCCATCGTGCCAATTGAACGAGGGGGACGCAGCGCCATCACCCATTGGAAAATTGTTGAGCGATTGGGAAACTACACACTCATGCAGTTTCAGCTAGAAACAGGTCGCACCCATCAAATCCGAGTCCACAGCACGCACATAGGGTATCCGCTCATAGGCGATCCAGACTATGGCTCCGTAAAATCTGCAGGCATAAAATTACCTGGGCAGGCGCTACATGCCTTCCGGCTAAGCCTTATTCACCCCATAACAACAGCACCCCTTGTGGGAGAAGCGCCCATACCAGTACGAATGGAAAAGCTATTAGCCCGACTACGATCCTTGCGGGGGCATTAGACGGCAACATTAGCAGCATCCCAGACTCTCAGACACTATTGGATCTGTCGAGTTAGCCCATAAAAAAAGCCGAGGGGGAAAACCCACCTCGGCTGATAACCTTTTGAGGAAAGAACAAACCTGTTAGAAACTCAATGCTTTCAAGAGTCTCTAAAGAGGACAGCCTTTAGAGACTATCCTTAGGGCCAATGGTGTCAACGTTCAACTTACGGAACGGTACAGAACGCAAGTTAACATTAGCCGTACTAACTATTGGCGCTGTCGCCGGACGTGGGTTGACACTACGGGCCATATCCAAGTAGAGAGATGGGTTGCCAGCAGTCGCCTTCTCTTCTTGAGGCTTGAAGCGACGAACTTCTTCCTGCCAGACAATTTGAGGGAATCCCAGAATAGAGCGATAGTACTCACCGTAGCGAGGCGTCTTGATATCAAAAGGACGCTCACCAACTTCGCGCCCCGGCAATACCCGGCGACGGTAATAAGGGACGACATCGTAGCCGAAGTTATCCATGTACTCGTCACTGTCTAGCAGTTCGTCAATAAAGCCTTCGACGCCTTTAGTTCCGATTTTGATAGACCAAGCAATCTTTTCACGCTCGTTGTAAGGCTCACGGCCTAGCGCTCTTTGAATGCACTGCTCAACAAAGCGATAGTTACTGTTCTTTGCGTAGTAGTTTCTCAGAAACGTATCGGACAGCATCAGGCCGCGAATGAAGTCGCGGACGGTAATTTGACCATTGCGAAGCTGAGATTCCAGGAATACCTCGCGGTCTGCCTTAAAGCAATAGAAAAAGATCTGACGGTAAGCTGCATCAATGAGCTCAGTCATCTCGCTGTACTCAAGCAGAGCCTCAGCGCTATAGATTCTGGGCTGATCATCGCCCTCAATGGTATAACCCTCTACCCGGTTGTTCTGAGTTTTAGGGGGGTAATTCAATAAAGGAATAGCCACGCTTGAATCTCCAACGCTCTATGTAAACGGCTGCAAATATTCTCTAATAATAGGGGAGTGAGTCCGTACAACTGGAGAAGTCTGAGGAAATCATTACACACCGTAACATTTAGCAGAAGGTTTGCGGGACAAGGGTTTAGGCACCCAAAGCTTGACCGCGAGGTCTGCCTTGAAAGAATTTCGACCTTTGCGGACGACAAGAAAACTCATTTATCGCAACATTGAGTGAAACATTATTTTACGTAGAATTCACCTTCATCTCGCTTGACTCAACGACTGCGCAAAAATGAGGCGAGGCCTTGCATAGCCTTCGAATCAGCGGCTGGATGAAGCTTGCTACTTAGCGATAATTTGTGACCAATCTTCTGCCGTATTGCAATTGAACAAAATAGCAGGTGGCAGATGGTCATAGACCAGAATGGGAAGCGGGTCTAACCAAGATTGAAAGGAAAAATGATGCGGCCGCATCTCTTTTGATGCGCTGTTGAGATAGCAATGCAAGTCTGGCAGGCAGTTTCTGTGATAAAAGCCGCACAAAGGCTCCCACCGTGTAGCTGAAGCTTTACCTTGCGCCGACTTATGTTGAGTAAGCTTACGTTGGTTAAGACATTGCGTCAGCGAGGCGATCGCCCTTACTTTTTTCTCTGAGCCACTCGCATCTGGCTTATTCACACTCGCTTCAGATACGCTTGGTGCAGCGGCACCGGGCTGCGCTTGCAGCCATTCCCACCATCGGCGCAGCGGTTCACTCTCTAATTGTGGCAAATCGCAGGCTAGTAACAAGCACCAATCTGAGCGTATATCAGCCCAGCCTTGCAAGAATCCACCCAAAGGGCCCCGCTGGTGGGGCTGCTCTTTCAGCAGTTTAGTCGGCGGTGGCAAGATGGCCTTGTAGCGCTCTGGCCAAGGCGTTATAACCACCACCTCTGATGTCAGTGTTTGGGCAATTTGAGCAGTTCTAGTTAGCAGCAACTGACCATCCGGCCGGCTCAGAAGCGCTTTGTCTGTCCCCATACGGCGGCTATGACCACCCGCTAAGATCATTGCGGAAAGGGAAGGCATCGCTGTTGTCTATTCGTTCTTAATACTGGTGTATGCAACCGATGCGTAATTTCATGCACCTCTTTCTGTCAGGCTGTTTATATTAGCGCCTTGCGGTGGCTCTGCCAGATTATGTCCGCTTCTGCTTTTCCCCTGAGGGCCTATTTGCATTGGCTCTACTTTCATTGGCCACTATCTGTTGGGTCTCAGACCATTCCAATCCTTTGAAATAGTAAATCAACGCAGTTAACAATGCGATCGCCATATACATTAACCGCAGCAGCCAACCCACTCTTTCAAAAACGTAGGCAATCAGATCAGCCCTAGGATCTCCATAGCTGGCGAGCTCTCTTGTAAGGGCCTGACTAGGATCGGCCGACGATGCCCGTTCTAAGCTAACGCGAGAGGTGGGCAACTCCGCCACTTCCGTGCTGTAGGGATAAAAGCCCCAGAAGCCGCCGCTGCCAGTTTGCTGTTCTAAAAACTCATTAGTGATTTTTTCAGCTTCAGGGTAAGAAATATTGGAGCGTTCGGCCACTCTTTGAATCCAAAGACGCTGCTGCATTAGGTAGCTCGCACTGAACACAAAAGGACTCACCGCAAGTAAAAGGCCTATCTTTGCCCACGGATTCCATCGGCGCGGCAACCAAATCGTCGCAGCGCCGATACCGCCAGCTAAAAGTGCAAACACAACTAGGTTAGAAATTTCAGCCAGCTCAATGCTACGCAGAAAACCGCCGACCCAGGGCAGGGAATACAAATAGCCTTCGGCTAGAGCTGCTGCGATCGCTTTTAGCCCTCCTGCCAACAAACTCAACCCAATACCCACGCCAAAAAAGAGCGGGATACGGACTTGCACCGTTCTAGCTGGCAGATCTTTGACTGGCCGTTTTGATTTTGGAGCCGTGCTTTTTGGAGCGTTTCTGTTGAAGACAGACTTTTCTGAAGCGAACTTGCCTGAAGCAGACTTGGAGGACGACTGCGAAGATGTGGTCCGCGTCGGCGTCGTACGCCTAATGCTCGATGGGTCAAACGTACTGGCGTTATTAAAGTGCGGCTGGGGCGATGAAACACTCGGAGGGTTAGCCCTCGGCCAATCTGACCCCGACCAATCTGACTTTCGAGAAGGTACCTGAGAAGGCACTGAATAGCCGTTTTGAGCTTGGGTTGCACCAGATGAACGGCGCGTGGACTTTGCATTATCTGGGAACTCAGACAGGTCGCCAGAGGGCTGCTGAGACGGCGGCAGCGGGGGCGGATTCGGCTCAGGGGCGTTTGAAGTAGGGCGGTTCGAGTTTTTGGCCATACGTAAATACGGAAGAGTAAAGGCGCTCAGTCAGTAGCAAATATAACTGCTTCATTATGACCAGCTACGTATCCGCGCTCCCTTTATCAAATCATTGTGATCGCTAAATTCCAAATATTGCATCTGTTAGGTTAGCTCGCCTGCCTGCGGCTACAAAGTCACATTTGCGCAGCCGTGACTTGAAAGAAAAGCATGTTTTTAGTACATTTGAACTATTAATTTCGTATGTGCCGTTATTGAATTCACTCTTATGAGTATTGAACAATCAAATCAGTTAATTCTGCTCATCTTAAACTCTGTGCTAATGACCTTTTTGTCTACAGCGCTGCTTGGCGGTGCTTGGCTACGGCAAAATTCGCTTTCTCAACAGCTCTCTCAAATTCGAGCACACTATCAGCGAATGGCGCCGCCTTTAGACATCAGAAACGATGAAGATAGCCGGCACCATTTGCAGATAGATTTGAAAAAGTTAAGAAGCGATCGCTACCGAATTCGAAACCAGTATGTATGGAGCCGTCTTGGCATGGTCACCCTCCACGCTGTACTGCTCACGTTCGGAATCAGTCTCTTTACTTTGGCATTGCGATCGCTCATCTCCTTCGACAGCCTTATTTCCATTGCCCTGGTGCTCTTCACAATCGGATCAGGTGGCTTACTCGCAGGCACAGGATGCATTCTCATCGATATTGCCCAAGGTGATAGTGATACAGAAGCCCTAAGTCAGTCAATGGGTAAAGCGCTCGCCCAAGCACTGAAAAAGTTGCCCCGCAGAAAAATAAAGCCTCTTCACGCTAGAGCAACGTCCAGATCGACAATAACCAGACCGACAATGATGAAATGAATCATACAAATACGAATGCCCAGATCGATCAGCTCGATCTGGGCATTCGTCACTATCTTTCATCCCAGGCATTGCAGCCCAAGCATCACAGCCCAAGCATCACAGCCAAGGCAGCTTTCAAAAGAGGCCGCTACACCTGCTCTGCCAAAGCTCGCTGAGCCTCACCCAGCGACAATGAATGCATCACGCGCTCAGCCATCTGCGCAGGCATCAGACCGAGCGTCGTTCGAGATTGATCCGGCGAAGCATGATCTACCAGCTCATCCGGCACGCCCAGCCGCAACAAATCAGGTGTCATCTTCCGGTCAAAAAGCTCTTCAGCTAGCGCCGACCCAAAGCCACCCATCAAGCAGCCATCCTCCATAGTCACCACTTTGCCAATTTTCTCAATCAGCGGCAGCATCATATCGATATCTAGGGGCTTAGCGAAGCGTGCATTGATAACCGTTGCTTCCACACCGTGCTCACTCAAAATCTCAGCCGTCTGCATCGCCGGATACACCATTGAGCCATAGCCCACTAGCAACACATCGTCTCCCTGGCGCAGAATCTCAGCTTTGCCAATCGGAATCTCTTCCCAGCCAGATTCCATCAGCGCAA
This sequence comes from Cyanobacteria bacterium P01_D01_bin.105, assembly GCA_039025345.1. GTDB lineage: Bacteria > Cyanobacteriota > Cyanobacteriia > Phormidesmidales > Phormidesmidaceae > Phormidesmis. The sequence continues at coordinate 33,842 of JBCCOO010000013.1, forward strand.
CGCCATAGCCACTGCCACGAGGATAGCGCACCGCAATCGGTCCATCGTAGTTAACACCTGTCACAACCATCCGCTGAAGCTCAGCCTCATCTTTTGGTGCCATCAGCACAATATTAGGAATGCAGCGCAGGTAAGCGATATCGTATAGCCCTTGGTGAGTAGGCCCATCAACCCCCACAATACCCGCGCGATCCAGCGCCAGAAAAACAGGCAGCTTTTGAATGCAGATGTCATGAACAATCTGATCAAAACCGCGCTGCAAGAACGTTGAGTAAATCACAGGAACAGGTTTCATCCCTTCAGCGGCTAGCCCTGCCGACAGGGTCACTGCGTGTTGTTCAGCAATGCCCACATCTATGTACTGTTTGGGTAGCTTCGCCTGTAGCAAATCGAGCCGGGTGCCCGTCGCCATCGCGGCAGTAATACCCACAATGGAAGGATCTTTCTCAGCTAAGGTCACTAGCGTTTCAGAAAATACTTTTGAGTAGCCAGGTGGCTTGGGCTTATTCGCCGGAATCTTTTGACCAGTTTCGAGATCAAATGGCGACTGGGCATGGTAGCCAACTTGATCTTTTTCTGCAATCTCGTATCCTTTGCCTTTCACAGTCGCCACATGAACCAGCACTGGCCCGCCGTGATTATGGGCTTCTTTAAAGGCACTGATGAGCTCAGACAAATCATGGCCGTCTACAGGCCCCATGTAGGTAAAGCCCAGCTCTTCAAACACGGCCCCGACTTTAGAGACCGCCAGGCGCTTCATCCCCTCTTTGAAACGACTGAGCTCTGGGGTGAGGGTCTCACCAAACGGGAGCTGCTTAAACTGCTCTTCTAAGTTATCGGTGAGAAACTGCATCGGCGGGCTGAGACGCATTTTGTTCAGATAGCGAGGAATCGCACCGACGTTGGGCGAAATCGACATCTCGTTGTCATTCAGCACAACCACCAAATTAGTATCAGGCAAGTGGCCCGCATGGTTAATGGCTTCTAAAGCCATGCCACCTGTGAGTGCGCCATCACCAATAATGGCAGCTACTTTATAATCTTCGCCTTTGAGATCACGGGCGATCGCCATGCCCAAAGCCGCCGAAATACTGGTCGACGCATGACCTGCCCCAAAATGATCAAACCGGCTCTCAGAGCGCTTTAGGTACCCAGCCACACCGTCTTTTTGCCGTAACGTATGGAAATCTTTGTAGCGTCCGGTAATCAGCTTATGGGGATAAGCCTGATGGCCCACATCCCACACCACTTTGTCGTGATCGAGATCCAGCGTTTGGTACAGGCCTAAGGTCAGCTCTACCACACCTAACCCCGGCCCTAAATGCCCCCCACTGGCCGCAATCGTTTGCAGATGCTTATCGCGGATTTGTTGGGCAATCTTTTCTAGTTCTTTGACCGATAGGCCATGCAGCTGGTTGGGGTGGGTAATATCACTCAGGTGCATATAAAATCCTCTCTTACTCGGCGGGGGTTGATATGTAGGTAAGCCGCATTATATTGGGAACAACACATCTCCCAATCACCTTTACGGTTGCAGGTAGTGATTCTAAAGCACCGATTTCCCAAGCACCGATAGGGTATGTGGCGGGTTTACGTTCTCATACACGGTCGTTCTTACGCGTCAAGGATATACGTGTAAAGGATGACTGTGCGTGTATCACGAACCGTTTCTATATTCACTGTAGATTAGATCAGAGCTCACTGTAGATTAGATTCAGCGCACAATTAAGCAATAAGGCTCCTTATACAAATGTCTATTACTCTCGATGGCTTCTCAGTCAAACGCGTCGCTATGGGGATGGCAACTGCCGCATCCTTTAGCGCAGCTTATTTGGCACTCCCCCTCCTAACTTGGAGCAGCATAGGGGCAGCACCTGCCGTTGCCGCGCCCGACTATTCTGGCTGCACCGCTGGCATGATGGACGTCGGCATTAGTGAGGCAGATGCCATCGCCGCCTGCGCCTCTGCTCGCTACCCAGGAAATTTAGGGTCTTGCGTCGTTGATGTTAGCGAACTGACACCTATTACGGCAGATAAGGCCCTGATTGTTTGCGGGCGATCGCGCCGTCCTCTAGAGGTCGCAGACTGCACCATAAATATCCACGCAGCTTTTTTCGATAGCGCTTCTGCCACCACACTCGAAAACTGTGGGCGTAGCCTGCTCCCTGAGCAATACGGCAGCTGCGTCGTCGATATCGTTGACGTCACTGAAGCAGCTGTTGATACAGCCCTCACCCAGTGCCTCCGGGCCGGATTCCAGCCGTGGCGGATTCGCCCCAGCGAAGTGTTCTAAAAACCATCAGCGAGAAATTTTAGCCAACAGAACCAGCCCCGCAGTCAACCCTAGGCTGAGGGGCAGCCAGCCTGCCACAAATGGGCTAATGAGCCCAGATTCACCCATCGCTGCCGTAATAAAACTCAGTAGGTAATACCCAAAGATAATCACAACGCTCACACCAAAGCTGGTTGCCTTACCTGTGCGCTGAGGTCGAATCCCTACAGCTGAGCCCACTAATCCAAAAACAACACAAGCGAATGGCACAGAGTATTTGTTTTGAATACTCACTTCCAGCTTACGAACAGCCTTTTCATCCCCAGTCTGACGCAGAATTTTGAGGTAGTCTTTGGCCTCAGCAATATTCATCTCTTCGTCTCGCTTAGGCCGCTGCGCCAAATCTAAAGGGGTGCGTGGCAACTGTAAGTCTTGGCGATCAAAGCGAATAATCTGCCGAAAAGAGCCGTTCGGCGACACCGCATAAATCGTCCCATCCGTAAATTCCCATAGGTTACGAGCAAAGTCCCAAGTCGCGGTATCAGCGCTAACAATCTGTTTCAGACCATCCTCTTCCTCTTCCTGAGAAAAATCGACAACCGTAATGCCGCGCATTACCGTACCGTCAAATTCACGGGCATGAAAGAAGCGAATCAGCTCATCTTCTTCCTGCTGCTGAAAAGTAATATTGCCCTCTTGAAATGGGGGTTTTTCTTCATCTAAGGCCCTAGCCAGCAATAATTTCGCTCGCTGCGTACTGGCCGGTGCAATAACCTCATTCACAGCAAAGCTGAGGCTCGTAATTAACAAACTGAGCACGACCGCAGGCACCACAATTCGCTTTACACTCACGCCACAGCCCCGCAGGGCAATCAGCTCACTGTCACTCGAAAATCGGCTGTATGTCATCATCGTAGCTAGCAGCGTAGACATGGGAAAGGCCAGTACGACAAACTCAGGCAGGCTGAGCACAAATATCTCAAAGGCTAAGGAAGCAGGTAAGCCAAACTCGGTGACTTTGCGAATGAGTTCAAACAGCGCACCAATCGAAACGCCAATAGACGAGAATGCACCCACACCGAAAAGGAAAGGAAAAGACAGCTCGCGGGCAATGTAGCGATCCATAATAGGAATGCGCGGCAGCCAGCGGCTAATACTTTGAGGCAACGTCGGAGCAGTAGTGGGGGCCATACTTTCAAGTAGAAGCAGCGCTTGATTTAAAAGGGATCGCTTTAGCGTTAGCGCTCTAGCGCTAAAAATTTAGAATTGGAGCTTCGGAATTAGAGTTTTTAGAGTTGGAACTTCTCACCTAAATAATATTCACGCACCAATGGATTGTCTGACAGATCGCTTGCACTCCCAGAGGCCAAAATTTTGCCCTCGCTCATGATGTAGGCGCGATCAATGATTTGAAGGGTTTCGCGGACGTTGTGATCGGTGATGAGAACGCCCATGTTGCGATCACGCAACTCCGCTACAATGGCTTGAATTTCTGCCACCGCAATCGGATCAACGCCTGCAAACGGCTCATCCAAAAACAAAAAATTCGGCCCTTGCATACCTGCAGCCAGCGCCCGTGCCAGCTCCGTTCGTCGTCGTTCTCCGCCCGACACCTGAATACCTAGAGAATCTTTTACCGTCTCCAACCGAAACTCTTTGAGCAAATTGTACAGTCGCGCATCACGCTCATGAACTGGCACCCCGGTCTGCTCCATAACCAGCCGCAAATTATCCTGTACGCTCAAGTTACGGAAAATACTCGCCTCCTGAGCCAAATAGCCAATGCCCAACCGCGCCCTCTTATACATTGGCAGTCCAGTAATATCTCTTTCGCTCAAAGAGACCTTCCCAACATCTGGCTTGACCAACCCCGTTGCCATATAAAAGGTGGTCGTCTTCCCTGCACCGTTGGGCCCCAATAGGCCCACAATTTCACCTTGGGCCACCGACAAATTCACACCCTTAACAACCGTGCGCTTGCCATATGTCTTCTGCACGTTTTCTAGCACTAGCCTTGAGGGAACCGACCCTCTTGCACTAGCTAGCCCAGATTGTACGGAAGAAGTCATAGCAAATCTTTAAGCTCTCTGAACCGACAATGCTGATAGGCAACTATTACAAATTAACTATTACAGATTAATTATCACAGCCAACGCCTACCACTGAGTACTACATCCAGTATCACTACATCTGCTCACTAAAACTCATCAATAGAACTTAGCTCATCTGGCAATTCTTCAGGCACCGCAGGAACAATATTCAACGGTATTGGCGCTGGCTCCACCGTCGGCTCAGTGGCAGGCGATTCCGGCAAAATATAGACAGCCTCTACCTGCTCTTCAGCCCCTGGCGTCGCCACAAAACGCCCTTCTTCAATCAGATATGTCACTGTTTCAGCCTTCAGCGTATTGCCTTCTTGCACCACATCAACATTGCCGCTCAGCACAATTCGCTGCTCCCGGCTGTAGTATTGCGCTTGCGCAGACGTTGCCACAATAGAGCGGCTAGGATAGTCAATGCGGACGTTACCTATGGCATTCACCACGCCCGTCTCAGAGTTTGCCTCCACTCGGCTAGCCTTCATCTGAATCGCGCCACCCGACTGTCCCTTCGCCTCAGACAAAGACGCTGGCATCACCCCTTGAACCAGCAAAGGCATAACCCAAGCCGCTACAAAAAGAACGAATAGGCGCTTTGTTTGTAGACGCTCTATTTGCAGAGGCTTTATTTGTAAACGTCGTGCTTGCCAGTTCAGCATTTCAGGCAGTTCTCGTCATGAGTCTGGTTAGTCATAATTGCATCTGTCAGGTTAGTTAGGATACTATCACTGGCTGAAACCATTACAGGGCAACAGCTAACCTGACGAACAATCGACGTAGGCCCTGCCTTCTCACAGAGTATGCATCCATCGATTGCTATACCATCCTAAAGAAGCACCGCCTATCACGACCTTAGCCATCAGATCGATTTCTTAACTGGATATCTCCCAGTATCATCACATTACATGGTTAGCAGAAGCGCATGTCATCTGGGGCTGATCATCTGGATTTGAGGCAAAGGGCTCGGCAAATTATCCATCAGTGTCGCTAGGCCATCTGGCCCCGCCACTTGAACGAGCTCTAACCACTCAACCGCCTGATCGACAAGATCGTCGACTTGCACATCTCGATAGCTGGGCTCAAAGCGGCCCAACCGATTGATGCCCTCACCCATCAAAATTGCACCCCCTCGCCAGTTGAGATTCCCCAGATGATAAAACGCCACTGCAATTTGTAAAATGCCCTGATAAAAAGGCTTTTCACTGGTCTCTGCGTCCATCCAAACCGCTTCAAGCGTGTCATGACAGGCATAGAATTCACCACTGTTAAATTCACGAATACCCAGTTCTAGCGTCGGGGACGGTTCTTCCTTAAGGGATGGCGAGTTTGGATCGGAAGTGGGCATAGTTGGGATGTCCTAGATTTCAACTTTGATTGATACAGCAAAGGAAAGAATGCTTGTTCTCTTGTCTTGGGCGGCATTTGTTTTGGGCGGCATTTGTTTTGGGCGGCATTCCCTAGCACCCCAAAACGACGCAGGTCCCTATCACTAGCGACAACTAATGTCCTACCTCACTCGACGTAAACAATGAATGCCATCAGCAATAGATTTAAATAGTCCTATCATCCTTGGTTGCTGCCGTTGGTTGCTGCCATTGGTTGCTAGCAGTAGACAGGTGGGGTGGGGAAAACAGCATCGCAATAAGTAAGCTAAGCGTAATTTGCGATACTTCGACGCTGTCTTAGAAGACAGTAGAGTGCTTCCTATCACTGTAAAAATCAGCACTTCACGGTTGTTCTACAAAGGTTTTGGATCTATTCGCCTGAGGCCGTTCACTCGTACTTACACAGAGCGTTCTGCAAGGACTCTGCAGGAATTGGCACATGTAGCATCATTCATCAGTCTAAGGTGATATCCTCCACATTTGTATAGAGTGTTGTGAGTAGCTGCTCATTCAAGACGCAGCAAGAAATCTACGCATATCTAAATTTTAGCAAGGCGGCTAGTGAGGCAATGCCCCCTCATTAGCAGTCTGTTAACAAACCTCTTTATCTGTTATCTCGGGAGTAAAAAATGGTGAGTTCTCCAGTCAAACGTCAGCAGGCACCTGCCAAGGCAAGCTTAAACCCTGCGCCTGCTAACAGATACCGGACACAGCCACTCTCCAGTTCGCCTTTATTTGGCACAGATGGAATCCGGGGAGAAGCCGGCACGCTGCTCACTGCACCGTTAGCCATGCAAGTTGGATTTTGGGCGGGTCAAGTATTGCAGTGCCAAGGTGAAGTTGGCCCGATTGTCGTAGGACAAGACTCTCGCAACTCTAGCGACATGCTCTCAGCCAGTCTCGCAGCCGGCCTTACGACTGCTGGGTTAGAGGTGTGGAACATGGGCCTTTGCCCAACCGCAGCCGTTGCACACCTCGCCATAGGCTCAGCGGGTGGCATCATGATTTCAGCAAGTCATAACCCACCTGGCGATAACGGTATTAAGTTTTTCGGCTCAGATGGCACCAAGCTCTCCAGCACGATTCAGAAACAAATAGAAGCGGCACTTCGAGGTGAAGGCCTACCCGCAGGATGTCTAACCGAAACAACCCATACCAAATGGGGCAAAACCTATCAGCGGCCCGATCTTGTAGAGCGATACATAGACTTTTTACATCAGCCATTTCAACCCCACCCCGACTTAAGCGGCCTGCGTATCGTATTAGATCTAGCTTGGGGCGCAGCGACGCGGGTGGCTAAACAGGTGTTTGAAGCAACCGGTGCTGAAGTCGTGATCATGCATGGATTGCCAGATGGCGATCGCATTAACGTCAACTGCGGCTCAACTCACCTGGGCGCACTCAAGGCGGCTGTTGCTGACCTCAACGCTGACATTGGCTTTGCTTTCGATGGAGACGCGGATCGCGTCATAGCCGTCGATACGCAAGGCCGGGTGATTGACGGCGACTATATTCTTTATTTCTGGGGCCAGACGCTAAAACAGGCTGAGAAACTACCTAACGACACCATCATCTCTACCGTGATGGCTAATCTTGGCTTTGAGCGGGCTTGGGAAAAACAAGGTGGCAACCTCGTGCGCACGAAAGTCGGCGATCAGCACGTCCATGCTGAAATGGTGAACCAGGGTGCCATGCTGGGCGGAGAACAGTCTGGCCATATTCTCTGTCACCACTACAGCCTAACTGGAGATGGAATTCTCACCGCCTTGCATCTTGCAGATCTACTGAAGCAAGCCGAGTGCTCTTTAACTGAGCTCGTCGCGCAAAGCTTCGAAACCTATCCTCAGCGCTTAAAGAACGTACGGGTGGAAGATCCAGACGTGCGCCGTAATTGGAGTAGTTGCGATGCGGTGCAGCAGGCGATCGCTCAAGCAGAATCGGCAATGGGCGATCAAGGTCGCGTGCTGGTTCGCGCCTCGGGCACCGAACCTGTGGTTCGCGTCATGGTAGAGGCAGCAGATTCTGCACTGGTAGACCACTGGACAGATACGCTAGCTGCAAAAGTATCGCATCATCTGACTTAGGATTCGACTCCCCGCAGGCAGAGCGGAACCTGTATCCGTGGGAAAACTAGGCTCATATTCAATCAAAGCAGCATTGTGAAGATTTGCAACGCTGCTTTGACTTGTGTACTCTGTGATTAATCTCTAATCAGATTTATTGATTCGATCCGATTAATTCGGTTTAACCGTATAAAAGCGACTTTATGACGGCAACCCTCTCTCGCTCATCTGCGACTCAGCATCGGCAGGCATATCAGCCAGCGATCGCGACTCATCCCAAGAAAGTCATCGCAATTGGGGATAGCCTTGTGTATGGCTATGGCGATAACGAAGGCGGTGGTTGGGTCGATAGACTGCGCCTAAGCTGGATGAGCCCGGATACGCCAGGGCCAGTTTTCTACAACTTGGGCGTTCGTGGCGACGGAGTTACGCAGGTTGAGAAGCGACTGGAGGCTGAATTCTCAGGGCGCGGTGAGCTGCGCCATCGCAAACCAGATATGCTGATTTTATCGGTTGGGGTGAATGACTCTGCCCAATCCGGTCGCGTCGGTGGGCGCTCTGTCACTAGCCTAGAGGCATTTGAGCAGACCATGGACGCGCTGCTCTCACAGTCGCGCTCACTGTGCCCTACCCTTTTTGTAGGCATGGTACCAGTGGATGAATCAAAGATGCCATTTGCAGGCATTCTTCATTTCACACGTGCCCAGCAAGTCCGCTATCGCGACATAACACATCGACTTTGCGCGGCACAGGGCATTCCTTATTTAGACATTTTTGAAAATTGGAGCAGGCAGGGGGACGAGTGGGTGTGCGATCGCCTCTCTTCTGACGGACTCCACCCGAACGCACTTGGATACCGCACCCTCCTACAGTCTGTTCAAAGTTGGCAACCCTTCATACAAGCGATTCAGTAGCGACCTTTCAAACTAAACGGGCTGATGCCTCTTGAAAAAAGGAGCTTGATACGGAGCACTTATCAGGTTTGGGGGTTATCAAGTTTGGCGGTTATCAAGTTTGCTAGTTTACTAGCCTTACTGCACGTTTCTCAGACTATGCCACTGGCGAATTTCTCTATGAGAATGCTCTAAAGTGAGGCAAGCTCGCGTTACCTGAGCATCAGTCCCAATGGTCAATCCTCATGGTCAGTCCTGCTGGTTGGAGAACTGACGTGCACCGTAAAAGGAAAGCACGATTGCAAACACCAACAAAATCGGCAAGCAGTACCACGGAAACTCAGCCGAAGACTGATAGGCCACTGCTCTTAGCCCAATGGTGGTGTAAGTCAACGGCAGCGCATACACAATCGGCTTTAGTGCAACAGGCAGCGTGGTCGGATCAAAAAACGTTCCGCCCAAAAAGGACATCGGCACAATTAAGAAGTTATTAAATAGCCCCACGCTCTCTAACGACTTAACATTCAAACCAACAATCACGCCCAAACCAGCAAATACCGCGCAGTTCAAAATAACCAACAGGAAAAAGAGCGGATTCAAAAAGCTCCATACTTTTCCCGTAAACAGCACCGCAACAACAATCACCGCCGATGCGGTCATTAAACCGCGTACAATCCCTGCCAGCATTTTGCCAAGATGCAGCGCGAGTGGATGGATGGGATACAGCAGCATTTCCTCAAAGGTCTTTGAAAATAGCCGCTCACCGCAAATCGAAAATGTCGTACCGCCAAAGCTAATCACCATAGACGACAGCGCCACCATGCCCGGCAGAATAAACTCCAGGTAGCTATCACCTGCTGGGGGCGTACTCACCCGATCTAGCGAGCTTCCTAACCCTAAGCCAAACGCCAATATATAGATCAGCGGTGAGACCAAACCAGAGGCAGCCACTTGAGGAATGCGGACTCGTAAATCTAGCCAGTCACCCCAAAATACGGTGAGGGTATCTGCCAGTAACGTTTTGATTGTGGATGGCAGCGCTTTTGATACGGAATCAGACAGTGCGAAATTAGAGGATATTTTCACTAGAGGAGAGGGCCAGTACACCCTCAAATCTTATTTAAATGTTACTTATCCTTATTGTGCCGCTATCTGTGCATAAGACCTAGCTTCTGATGGGTTCCGCTTCTGATGGATTCCAAGCACCACTTCTATTGCAACCCATCTAGAGCAGTGTTTTTATGGCAGTGCCTTATGGCAAGGGTTGCCCGAAAGGTATTGGTTCGGGCCAACGGCTCGTGTTGGTTGCACGGCCCCGGCCAGTGGGTATCTCAAATTCTGATATACCCGCTTCTGCACTCGCTTCAGAGCGACCGTCCAAACGAGGAGTTACCTCTGCCTCGCGCACTCTCACCGTATCGACAGTAGGATCGGAATCGATAGCAATTGACGCTGGAGACTGCGTAGACCTTGTTTCTGAAATCGCAGTATCTATTTCTCCAAGAAACGGTGGCGCTAATGACACTGAAGGTTCGGTTGCATCTGAAGGTGCAGATTCACTGAGACTAGATTCCATCGCATTCAATTCAATCGGACCCGATTCGCTTCCATTAAAGTCAGGAACCATAGGAACTTCATCAAGCTGAACAGGATTAGACTGAATAGGAATCTCAACAACAGAGGTTTCAAGGTCAGGCACTCGTACAGAAGTAGCCCTGATAGGGGGAACGCTCACTGGTTGATTGAGCGGAACAGCCGGTTCTAAAACGGGGAGGTCAGGAAAATCAGCTTGGGCGATCGCGGTTCCTATACTCGGCGTTTCTACCGCTAAGGCCGCAGCACCTGCCGCCGAGTTAGCATTGTCCGTCACCGCCGCGTCTACCACCCGGCGACTAGCCATCACTGTTGGCTGCATTGTCCAGTGCTGAAGCCGCTCAGAAGCAGCTGCTATTGGAGTCACTTGCTGTGTAGCAGACAGCACGGTGCCTGGGACAAAGTCTACAACCATCCAAACCGTCTCTGGTGTCGCTTGCTCTAGCGCAATCTGCTCAACAAAGCCATCGTTTACACTCTGCCCACGAATATCACCCACTTGAGTATCCGGCAGCTCTATCAAGAGTTGGTCAGGAGCTGTCACAGAAACGTCAGGGACAACCGCATCAGGCAGAGTCAGAGTGAGCGATCGCGAGCTCGAATCGTATCGCCACGCAGACAGTTGAGCCGCCACGGCAGGTAACCATGATACGCAAGCAACCGACAGGGCAGAGCCCGTCACAAGTGCACATTTCAAGCCGCTTATGAGCACTGAAGTTCGCCGTCCAAACGGCTTAGCGGTTCTTGCTTTACTGCCCATGAGATAGTGCTCCCATCAATCTAATTCCATCAGCTATGGTAATAGCGGGTTGATGACCGCTAGAATACGCCAAATCAATAAAATAGGATACGTAGGGTTCTAGAAAACTTTCAGAAAGATATTCGTTTTCAGCCCTTAACAATCCATATATTCCCACTTGATTTTCGCCATCATAGAATCGACTGACCAACTTCGTCTGTAGCTACAGCGTCATTACCTATATTCATTGAGCCCCATGGAACTCCACGACTTTTTCACACTTATTCTCCTCCTTAGCCCCGGACTACTGCTTTCAGTAGTTGTCATGGCGGGCATGAGCGCAGGAGGTTAAATCGATGGTTAAAACCGCGTCCACCATGCTGGCACTCGGTACGTCAGCGCCAGCATTTGAGCTCACCGATGTTGTCAGCAGTGACACGGTCTCGCTCAAGACCTTCAGCGGTGCCAAGGGGCTATTGGTCATGTTCATCTGTCAGCATTGCCCCTTTGTAAAGCATGTAGAAAACGAACTTGGCAAAATAGGCCATGACTATATTCCCCAAGGGATAAGGGTTATTGCGATTAGCGCCAACTCCCTTGAGACACACCCGCAAGATAGTCCTGAAAACATGAGGGAGCAAGTCACACGGGCAAATTTCAACTTTCCCTATGCCTTTGACGAGACACAGGCGATCGCAAAGCAATATACCGCGGCCTGTACACCCGATTTCTTTTTATTTGATAGCAGTTTCAAGCTGGCCTATCGCGGACAGCTAGACGATAGTCGCCCGGGGAATAATCTCCCCGTCAATGGCGCTGACTTGAGAAAAGCACTAGATGATGTGGTAGCAGGCACGCCGATGTCTATAGAACAGAAGCCTAGCATTGGGTGCAACATCAAATGGTCACCGGGTAACGCACCTGACTATTTTGGCTAGTGTGCTGATTTGGCTAGTGTGCTGATTTGGCTAGTGTGCTGATTTGGCTAGTGCGCTGAGCGTAGCGTTGCCTTCTAAAACTAACTTTCTCTATTTTTCTATAAAAGAAGACATCACTTCACACGGCCCATCTTCTGCGTCATACATTGCAGGCAGAGGGTCGTTTTTCTCTGTGGGTTTCCAAGTCTGAAAATATTGATCTAGGGCCGCCACTATTGCCGCTGCCGGATCTTCAATCCCGCTGTCATTTTGATAAGCCTGAAGCTGAACCCGAAGCGCTTGCGGCACTGTCACCTTCAACGTTTGCATGGATCAACTCCTAAAAAATCACTGGTTAAAGCAACTTATTCAAGCGTCAGTGATACCAAAATCCCCAGCTCATGCATCACTGACGCCAGCATTTAAGACGCAGACGTAATTGGCAAATTCGCCCTTGGGTCAAATCGCTCGATATTTCGCAACTCTTGGTAGAGTGCCTTCTCTTCATCATCTAATGATGTCGGCATCACAACGTCTATTTCTACAATTTGATCGCCGAATAAATCTGGGCTAATAGGATAGCCCTTGCCTGTTAACTTCAGTCTTTGTCCCGGCTGAACGCTAGGTGGAATGAGCATATTGACCATTCCACTGAGCGTTGGGACAGCGATGGTACCCCCTAGCACCGCTTCACTCGGCGTTACTGGCAGCTGGCAATATACATCGCCTTCTTTCAGGGTGAAATAAGGGTGCGACTCTACTTCTATGCGCAAGTACAAGTTGCCACCATCGATGCCTTGACCTTTTAAGCGAATCCGCTGTCCGGTCACCATGCCTGGTGGCATACTCACTTCTAGAGATCGTCCATCCTCAAGCCGAATCCGCTCTCGTCCACCGGCATAGGCTTTCTCCAAAGGCACTGTCAAATCGGCTTCAGCATCTCGGCGCGATCGCTTAGGGGGCTGTGTCCGGTATGCCTGGCGAGCACTTCTCGCATTCTCTCGGCGTCTCTCCTCTCGGGGTGGACGACTGCGCGTTGCTGTGCTCGCTGCCTGAGGCTCTTCTCGAGCCGTAGACTGACGTTCTTCGGGAGCAGATTCAGCGACAAAAGGCGTTTGCCACATAGAGGCTTGATCGTTTTCTTGATGGCGCTTCAGAAGCTGTTCCACAAAGTTATCAAAATCTTCAAAGGCACTATACTCAGCCTCTGCAGGCGAGCGTCCACGCGACCATTTCCCCCAACCTTTGCCGCCTGATTTTCCGCCTGAGTTACGCTGAGTCCAATATTTGCTGTACTCCTCGTATTGCGATCGCTTATCCGCATCCGAGAGCACATCATAGGCCTCACCCAACATCTTGAACTTTTCTTCAGCTGCTTTATCTCCAGGGTTTAAATCAGGATGATATTGGCGAGCCAACGCTCGGTAAGCTCGCTTGACTTCACCGCCATCAGCTTCTTTAGAAATGCCAAGAATCTCGTAGTAGTCTCGAAAATTCTGCACTAGAACCAATCGTCCTCACCATTCCAATTGTCTTTAGGCGATCGCCCTTTCCACTCATTCGCTTGGCTGGGTGGCGGTTCAGGATATCGCTCCGTTCGTCGATCCTCATCTTGCGGATACGCGGGTTGGCTGCTGTCATACCGACCATCTGCAGTGGATGCAGCATCCTGAGTAGAACCATTTGCTGGCCCATACCCATCCTGCGGCCTCACAGGAGATGCATCATAGCCATTTCGAGGCCTGTAACTATCTTGAGAATAGCCATTGCCTTGCGGATAGCGGTCTGACCGTTCAGAATAATCGCTCTGAGAATAATCGTCTTGCCCATAACTAGCCGGACGGTAATTGTCCTGTTGATAGCTGTCTTGAGAAGCTACATCTTGACGATAATCGTTTTGCGGATAGTCGTTTTGCGGATAGCCGCTTTGCGGATAGCCGCTTTGTGGATAGTCATTTTGTACGTATCTATTTTTTTGTGAATAGCTATCCGTCCGACCGCTATTAGGAGGATAGTCACCTTGTGAATAGCCCTGTGGTTTCAAGGGGTACTGGTTTTGAGAGGTTTCCTGCGGTTGGCGATAGTCACTTTGCGAATAATCGCTCTGGGCATAGTCACCACTCTGGGCATAGTCATTTCGAGAATATCCACCACCTTGAGCATAATCATTCTGGCCGTAACTGCCCTGACCGTAATCATTCTGGCTGTAATCACTCTGGCCGTAATTATTCTGGTTGTAATTGCCCTGGTTGTAATTGCTCGGGGGATATCCCTGCTGCTGCGAACCAGGCGTCTGCCTCGGCGCCTGTCCATGCCCCGAGCCTGGCGACACACTCCGTCCTTTTTCCCAGTCGTCATCCCAGTCATCCCAACTACTGCCCTGATTAGCACTAGCTCGGTTCCAGCTAGGGGTATCCCACTGCCCCTGCTGACTCCAACTATTGCCATAGTTACTGCCATAGCCACTACTGCCGCTGTAGCCATAATCATCTGAGCGATAGTAATCGTCGTCATCCCCAGTAAACGCCTGTTTCAGGGTATTCCCGATCTGCCCTAAGATGCCGTCTCCGTCTTCGTCCAAGTCATACAAATACGCTTCGCGGTTCAGCTCATACACTTCGTTTTGCAATTCGGACTGCATGATGTCAATCATACGCTCGTCCTTTTGCTCTAGCGCCGCGCGCAATTCCTGCACCGACGTTTCAATCCGACGACGGCGATCACGTGAAAACTGCATCCCAAAATCAATGGCCACTTCGCGTAGCACTCGCTCAGCCTTAAAGGTCAGCGCTTCGGCACGATTACGCTTCTCAATCCGCTCCCGCTGCAATCTATCAGTAGCCGCATTCTCTTCCGCCGCCCGAATCATGTCCTGAATCTCACTTTCAGACAGAGTCGACGCTTCCTGCACCGTAATACTCTGCTGCCGTCCCGTTGTCTTATCCAACGCCGACACCTGCAGAATGCCATTTGCATCAATATCAAACGACACTTGCACCTGAGGAATACCCCGAGGCGCAGGTGGAATACCCATTAGCTTAAATCGGCCCAAAGACTTATTGTCTTGGACCATCTCCCGCTCACCTTGAAGAATATGAACTTCCACAACCGTCTGATTATTTTCAGATGTTGAAAACGTATCTGAACGCCGCACCGGAATCGTTGTATTACGTGGAATAAGTTTTTTCATGACACCGCCAATGGTCTCAACGCCCAAGGACAGAGGTGACACATCCAGCAGCAAAATATCCTTAACTTCCTGCGTCAAAATGCCCGCTTGGATCGCTGCGCCCACTGCGACCACTTCATCCGGGTTCACATTTCGATTTGGCTCACGGTTCATGATCGAGCGAACTAGCTCTTGCACCATAGGCATGCGGCTCGAACCACCTACCAAGACGACTTCATCTACTTGGCTCGGAGCAACCTGGGCATCCGCAAGCGCTTGCTGAAGGGGGCTACGTATTCGGCTAATCAGATCGCTACACAGCAATTCAAAATGAGATCGCTCTAACTTCGTCTCAATATGCTTCGGGCCATCTTCAGTTGCCGTGATAAATGGCAAGTTGATTTCAGTAACTGGCACACCAGACAGTTCAATTTTTGCTTTTTCAGCCGCTTCGCTTAAACGTTGAAGGGATTGGCGATCACGCCGTAAATCGACCCCCTCCTTCTCCAAAAAGTCCTCAGCTAACCAATCCACAATCTTCTTATCAAAATTCAGGCCGCCAAGCTGCGTATCCCCGCTAGTCGAGCGCACCTCAAACACACCATCCCCCACATCCAGCACCGACACATCGAACGTACCGCCACCTAAATCAAACACCAAAATCGTCTGATTATATTGCTGCTCCAAACCATACGCTAGCGACGCTGCCGTTGGCTCATTGATAATTCGCTTGACTTCTAAACCTGCAATTCGCCCCGCATCCCGAGTCGCCTGCCGTTGAGCATCGTTAAAATAAGCCGGCACCGTAATCACCGCGCCCGTTACCGGCTGATTGAGATACTGCGAAGCTTCCTCTGCTAGCTTCCGTAAAATCATCGCCGAAATTTCCTCCGGCGCAAAATCCTTATCCAACCGGTTACTGCGAAGCGTCACCTTACCCGCTTCACCTCGCCGCACAGTATAAGGCACGCGCTTAGATTCAGGTGTAAGCTCATCATACTTACGACCCACAAACCGCTTTACGGCATAGAATGTGTCTCTAGGGTTGAGCACCGACTGGCGACGCGCCATTTGGCCTACCAGTTTTTCACCTTCTTTGCTAAATGCCACCACCGAGGGCGTCGTCCTCATCCCTTCCGCATTTGCAATCACGACGGGCTTACCGCCCTCCATCACCGCCACTACAGAATTGGTGGTGCCAAGGTCAATGCCAACTACCTTACCCATCCGCTCGGTTTCTCCTTATCCAGGCGCGTCTCTCGCCCTATCCCAGTATTTGTCTGAAAGTCTTAAATAGACAAACGAGTGCCTTTATTTTAAGTTCCCTTATCATAAGCGCTGAGCGGAACCATTGTCGTTTATTGCCTTTGAATGATGATACTATTGGACTCCAACGCGGATGTGGCGGAATTGGTAGACGCGCCAGATTTAGGTTCTGGTGTCCTCGTGACGTGAAGGTTCAAGTCCTTTCATCCGCATCAAAAAAGCACTAGCAACGAAAAGCACTTGGGGAGTAACACCTCTGAGTGCTTTTTTCGTTTTAATCGAAACCCATGAGCGAACGTACGCTTAGTTTCAGCCATAAATATTCAGCCATAAATATCGGGACTCGATTCTACTGCTTGAACTCTGCTATCAGGCATAAGCATACTCTTCCAACACCCCTCTATACTGCATCTAGCAGGAGGGATGCACAACCTACACCTAGGCAATGCAAATCGTCACTATCAAGCGTAAAAACGTCATCTCTGACACAGATTTTCCGTCCCAAAATCATCATCTAAAAAATCACCCCTATATATAGGAGGGAATTTTCATTTTTTTGGCCTCTCATCCATAGAAAAATAGCAGTGTCTGTTAGCCCTCATACAAAAAACATGAATTGATTCCACCCACAAAAAACTTAGATGCAGAAAACTATAAGCTACACACTTAAGCATGCTGACCGCTCCGAAACGGTCTTAATATTGCCCCAAACTCACTACTGATAGTAAATATCAGTGCTTACGCCGTTATCAACATCCCCCCAAACACAATAAGGATTTACCGTGCTGCTATCGAAAGGTTTTGAAGTTGAAATGTATACTGGCACGCCCAGTGGAGAGGTCGTCGGATTCTCCGACAAAATCGTTGCCGAACTTTCGGGCTTTGTGCGCGAACCTGATAAGCGAAACGTAGAATACACCACTGCTCCCTTTTGCCGATATGAACATTTGCTGTGTGAGCTAATCAAGCCTAGAGTTCGTCTCAGAAACTATCTCCACACCCTAGGTAACTACACTATTATTCCCGGCAGTACCCTTCCCCTTGGTGGGGCAGATACCTTTCATCGCTCAGATCCAAAAAATCCTTACCATGACTACATTGAGCAAACCTATGGAACCGATGTCGTTACCGCCAGCATCCATATAAACATTGGCATTGCCGAACCCGAAGCACTTATCCGGGCTTGCCGCCTCATTCGATTAGAAGCGCCTTTATATCTAGCACTGACAGCTTCTTCCCCATTCTTCGACGGCCATATTACTGGCTTTCACTCAACTCGCTGGCAAATGTTTCCACAAACACCTCAGCAAGTACCGCTGTTTGAAAGCCATCTACACCATATTCGCTGGGTAGAAGAGCAGCTAACGCAAGGCACTATGCAAAGCGTTCGCCATCTGTGGAGCTCTGTTCGGCCCAATGGAGATCGCCGACCCTACAGCCTCAACCGTCTGGAACTACGCATTTGCGATCTCGTCAGCGACCCGCTTCACTTACTGGCTGTCACCGCTTTGCTTGAGGCCCGACTCCAGCAGCTACTGGCAAACCCTACCCTAGATCCGTTAGAAAGCTCCATGCTACAGGCAAACAATCGTAGTGAAAGGTTGTTAGAAATCGCGCTCCAAAACGAACAAGCGGCCGCCAAAGTGAGCCTCAGCGCTAAATTGACTCACTGGCAAACCGGCAACACTATCACCGCCAGCGACTGGTTAAAACAAATGTACGAAGAAGTCTATCCATACGCTCACAATTCCGGCATTGCCTGCTTCCTAACACCTATCAAACAAATTCTGAGAGAAGGCAACCAAGCTCAGCAGTGGCTAGCACAAGCCGAAAAAACAAATCCTACCGACGTGATTCGACAGGCGATCGCCCAAATGCATCGACAAGAAACCCGAATCGCCCAAGATATTTGTCAGCCAGCCGCTCTGACATCATCCTCAAAAGCTGTGGCATAACCCTCAGAAAGTAGAGCTAGAAAGAAATAGCTTTCAAAACATCATCCCAATCTCACAAATCAACGCTTCGAATTGCTTCATGCCTCAAATTGTTCTCGTCAATCCAGAAATCCCTCCAAACACTGGCAACATTGCCCGCACCTGCGCAGCCACAGGCACCCCTCTGCATCTGGTCAGGCCCATCGGCTTTGAGCTCACTGACAAATACTTAAAGAGAGCTGGCCTAGACTATTGGCCTTATGTGGATCTTCACATCCACGACTGCATTGAGGCCTTTTGGCAATACGCCCAATCTCAGCCAGGTAAGCTCATTGGGTTCAGCGCCCGCACAACCCAGTGCTATACGGACATTGCCTACAGCCCTAACGACTGGCTTCTGTTTGGGAAAGAAAGCCAAGGGCTTTCCACAAAAACCCTCGAACGCTGTGATCTTCTTGCCACTATTCCGATGAGCACAAATCACGTTCGCAGCCTAAACCTTTCAGTGAGTGCAGCCGTAGGTCTTTTTGAAGCCATTCGACAAACCGAAGCAGCCAAGCCCAATACTCTCTGACTACGCAAATAAACTTCTGGATCAAAAGTAAGAAAACTGACCGCCTATCAGTTAGATTACACAGACCAAGGGAAAGGAACTGTTTGGGAAAGATGCTCCAGCAACCATCCATATCTTGGACAAGATCTAACCAAACCACTCGCACCCCCATTCATCCATCAATGCTTATTGTTTAAGCAGCCACAGTTACATCAGCCCTGCCAGAGATCCGACCAGTTCAATCATCTATGGATACAGTCACACGATAAGTATTCCATATGAATACTAACTTTCGTCATCACTCATACTTAAGAGTGAGTTTTTTTGGTATTGAACCAACGTTTTCAGCGGATCTGTAGGAACCGTGGGGCATTCGCGCAAAAGTGACTTCCGATCTCTCCAATCCTCACGAAAATCTACAAATCCGTAGAACTGAACATCTTGCAGTGTGCCAATCTTTTTATTGGCTTATCCCTCTGCTTTCTAAATCGTAGTAATTTCGGGACTTCCAGAAATTTTAGGCACCATCCAGATTTTTTTTTGCAGCAAGAAATATCGAACACGGTGTAGGCAGCATTGACTTTTGGGAACCTAGGGTGTGAAGCACTGATGGTGATTGAAATTAGCGTTAAGTCGTGTAAACTTGCCTAAGTTGGACAGCTACAGAATCTGTCTAAAGGCGATTACATCGGTAGTAGCAAGTAGTTACGGCCCATGTACTAATCATGCAGTTTTTAACGCCACTCACAGCAGCTTTTGCTGTTAAGCAAATACCACGCAATTTTTGTCATAACGGTTAAACGCTGATCATTTGGAGGTTAATCCTTGAAAGAAGCAATGTCGCAGGAAATGAAGGCCGAGTCAGGTCATTCATGTATCCCACAAGAAAATGAGAACACCCCATCGGGCATCAGCTTGAAGTCTGCAGCAATGCTAGGCATTGCACTCTCTATGGGTGCTTCTGGGGTAGCTATCTCTCAGGCTGAAGCATCTGCAGCTGTTTCCGCGCCAAGCGCTTCTCAAACAAAAACTCTTTCAAGCGAGGCCTCCTCTGCCACAGACATAAGTGCAGGGGCAACCTATGAAATTGTGGCTTATCACACCGTTGAGGCAGGTGAAAGCTTGTGGCAAATTTCGCAGCGTCATCGTGTAGGGCTTCGTGAGTTGAAGGAAGCAAATGCGCTTCCTATTGAGACCTCCATTAGTGTTGGGCAAGTTCTCAAAGTCCCCGCAGTCAGCCAATCTATTGAAGCATCCAACGCGTCGTCCACAGTCTTTACCGCCAGCATTGGCACAGGGAGTGATTCAACACCGTTCTCTCCCCAAGCAGAACAGGCACAGGGCTCTGAAGCAGGTAGAAGCAGAAATCTAGTTGGGCAGTCCGCTGAGCGTCGGGAAGCTGAAATAAGCATTGAAGTTGGAGAAACCTCCTTGCAAGCTGTGCAGGAGAATGAAGGCGTGACATCTGCTGCGCAGGATGTTGCTTTGGGGAGTGCGAGTCCAGAGAGCCTCGTCACTGAACCAACAGTAACGGCGCTCGCAGCGCCCACCTCTTTTAGCCACTACCAAGTTCGATCGGGTGATACTCTCCATAGAATCGCGTCTTCACTTGGGACAACATCTGAGGAGATTATTAGAGCTAATGGGTTAGCCGATCCGAACCTCATATTGGCAGGTGACACACTACGAGTTCCATCCTCAAATATGGGCTACGTTCCGGCGCGCACAACGCCTTTAGCCAACGTTAACGTAGCGTCTTCGCAGCAAGTTGCTGATAAGCGTACAGATAGTAGCAGCCAGTTAGCTTACCTTCGAGACACTGCTGTTCGCCCAGAAGGCGCTCGACTGCTGGAAGACCTGCGTCAAGCGACACCACAGGAGCCCGCCAGTGTTGGAGGAGAAGCTGTCACAGCAAACGACCTCCTCAGTTCTCGTCCTGGCAGCGCTCAGAGCATCGATCCGTATGTCGAAAACCTTCTAGAAGAAGTTAGAGAAATCCGCAGCCGCTCAGTTCAGACCACATCAGTTCAGACCACAGAAGTAGAAACAGAAATAGCTGAAGATGAGGTAGCGAAGGCGTCTGGGGCCGACTCAGACCGGGCTTCTTTACTGGCTCGTCGCAACGACCGGCTCACGTCTTCTTCTAGCGTTTCTGAGCGGGTATCGCGTTCAGAGCAGTTGCAGGTGACAGGTGAGATTGATGCTGAGCTCCTGGCAGCTGCACCACTGAGCCCAGATGCCTACATTCCAGCGCAGCGTCCTTCCACAGGACAAGTTGTCTCTCCCGATATGCCAATACTTCCTGACGCAGATGAGTTTCTGCCAGAAGCCCCTAGCTATTTTAACGGCTACATCTGGCCTGCTCGTGGCACTCTTACGTCTGGATATGGCTGGCGATGGGGCAGAATGCACAGAGGGATAGACGTCGCAGGCCCTGTAGGCACACCGATTGTGGCTGCAGCAGCAGGCATAGTCGAGCGAGCTGGATGGAACTCTGGCGGCTTCGGAAATCTCGTTGAAATTCGCCATCCTGATGGCAGCCTGACTCGCTACGCACACAACAACCGTTTGAACGTGAGTACCGGTCAGACGGTGCGCCAAGGGCAGCAAATTGCTGAGATGGGCAGCACGGGCTATAGCACTGGCCCTCACCTTCACTTTGAGCTACATCCAAGTGACAGCGGCGCTGTAAATCCCATGGCATACTTACCCGGCCAGTAGACACAGTTTCCATAGAAAAGTATAAAAACAAACCCTGTCGTGTTTCTTTTATCCACGCAAAAGGGTTTGTTTTTGGCTGCTCAAGCAGGCCTATTCAGCGAAAGCATTTTACGTAGATAAAGCCATTTCATTTCGTGTTACATTTATCTAGCTAATAAACGAAATATATCGTACACAGCAGATATATGACGGCTCTGTAGCTCAGTGGTTAGAGCAGGGGACTCATAAGCCCAAGGTCGCAGGTTCAAATCCCGCCAGAGCCATTTCAATAAGATTGTTCAACTGCGAAAGAGGATGTTTTTAGAGACAACGGCAGCTAGGACGTAAGCAACGGTCGAGGTCTTTTCAAGGATTAAGGACTACATGGAGATGAGTTCCGCCGTAGGACATTTGCAAATTTAGGCAAGGTCTACCGGGCTTCAGTGCTCCCAATGGCTATTTACAAAGAGCTATCCGTAGTTACCTTGCTGCTGTTGTCTTTCTTATAGACAGATGTCAGCGAACTTGCTCTCACAACCGTCGTCATAAAAACCTCCTAAAACAAACTAGAGGCAACCTGAACTTGGTTGTTAGTATCTGCCTTCTGTGAAGCTTTCATCTTCACGCCTCTATTTTAGGATCTGATTTGCTGAGGTTCACGAGAAAAAGCATAAAGTTCACACTCAGCACTGTTTCTTACCGGCCTTCAGCTTCAGGCAGAAGATTTACTGGGCGCTGACCACCTGCATCTGGTGCTTTGAGGAAAGCAATCTTAGGCAGATCCCTCTAGGTATAGTCTTTTAGTGGCAAGAAATATTTCTTAACGATAGATGTTGTGGCATCGGGAGGAGATGCTTTGTCTATGAAAGTGCGCTATGGGCATTTCTGCGTGGCTACTTCCAGCGGTGCAATGTGAGTTATTAGTGATACTATCCTTGTGCACATAGGCACTAAAGTTGACTAGCGAAAAAGAAAGGATTCGTCGTTATGAGTGAAGAGGCTGCGGAGTGTTTAAGAGTAGGCCAGAGTGCGCCTGACTTTACAGCAACGGCTGTCGTTGACCAAGAGTTTAAAACAATTAAGCTATCTGACTATCGCGGCAAGTACGTCGTGCTCTTTTTTTACCCACTAGATTTCACTTTTGTGTGCCCAACAGAGATTACAGCATTCAGTGATAGCTACAGTAGCTTCGATGATATCAACACAGAAGTGCTAGGGGTCTCAGTGGATAGTGAGTTTTCCCACTTAGCATGGATTCAGACTGATCGCAAACTAGGGGGCGTTGGCGACCTAGAATATCCGCTCGTCTCTGATATCAAAAAAGAAATCAGCACGGCTTACAACGTACTCGATCCCGATGTTGGCATAGCACTTCGGGGACTGTTTATCATTGATAAAGATGGCATCGTTCAACATGCAACGATCAATAATCTTTCGTTTGGGCGTAGTGTCGATGAAACCTTGCGAGTACTACAAGCCATTCAGTACGTTCAGTCTCACCCGGATGAAGTTTGCCCTGCTGGCTGGCAACCGGGCAGCGCTACGATGAATCCTGATCCAGTAAAATCCAAAGACTTTTTTGCAGCGGTCTGACAGATGGCATAACCCTACCCTACTGTTATGCTCTTAACTTCTGACCGGCTTAACTATCAACCTGCCTTTATAGCTGGTTTCGTCCGTTTCACCAGACGCGCTTAATCCATATAACGGCTGGCATCTCTATGTAGCGGCAACATCTTAAACAACAATTTCAAATGAGGGCTACTCAGCTAGCATCAACAGACGCTCTTTGGCTATTGAACCCCTATTTCTTTCAAAATTTCCTTCCTAAACCTGCCAACTGTCAGTTGGCATTTGGAAAGCCCGCACCAGATTTTCTTTTACAAAGTGTAGATGAGAAGACCTATCAGCTCTCTAGCTTTAGAGGGAAATCTGTTGTATTAATATTTACTCGCATTTTTACAGGAAAGCAACGTCGCTCAATTTGCGCCCCTTACATCCTGGCATTAAGTGAAATCTATCCACAGTTTCTGTCTCTAGGTGCTGAGCTTCTAATAGTAGGCAGTACATCTCTGCGTGATAGCAAAATCATTCAAAAAGAATTATCGATATCGGCACCGTTCCTGAGTGACTCCAGCTGCAGCAGCTTTCGTCTATATGGCACAGGTAAAGCTTTAGGTGCACCTTTACCAGCACAGTTCGTCATCGATTCGGAAGGGAGATTACGTTTTCAGCATCTTTTTTCCTTAGCGCATACCCATGCTACTGCCGCAAGGTTGCTATGGGCTGTACGTAATCTATAGAGTTTTGGCATCAGAGTTTTGGGGCACTGTCAGAACTGCGGCAGCAGATGCCATATCAACACCGTCGCTCTATATACCGAATACCAGGTATCAGGATATCCGACGACATAAGGCTATGAACGCATGCGTAACCAATGAAACCAACGGAGAAGGAGGGATTCGAACCCTCGATGAAGTTTACACCCCATAACTCCTTAGCAGGGAGCCGCTTTCAACCACTCAGCCACTTCTCCAAGTGAGAAACTATGATACCAGAACTCTGCAAAGGCACTCGCAAAGTTTTATGCAAGCATTAGAAAACTGAAAATGATGGGTTCAAGATGATGCGTTGAGAGTGATTGCATCTGTCTCAACGCCAGAAGAGAGAATTCTGGGCAAGCGATGCTTAAATCCACAAAGAATTTCCCAAGAGATAGTATCTGCGAGCTCTGCCCACCGATCTGCGCTCAATATATGCTTACCGGCTTGGCCCAGCAATGTAACAATGTCACCTTCCTGAACATTTTTTAGATGAGAGACATCTAGCATGAGCTGATCCATGGTGATAGCCCCTATTTGACGAACACGCTGCCCATTTACAACCACCTCTAAATGGTTAGAAAGCACTCTGGGAACACCATCAGCATAACCAATGCCAACAATCGCGATTCTCATGTCTTGATTCGCAATAAACTGGTGACCGTAACTAACACCATCACCAGCTTGAATGGGTTTAATGTGAGTGATACGAGCCCTTACCTCTAAAACGGGCTTCAAGATCACAGAAGCGGCTAAATGAGGGGCTGGGTAAAGCCCGTACGTCCCTAGGCCCACACGCACCATATCGTAGTGCAGCTTGTGAGCAACTGAAAGCGTAGCGGCAGTATTCGCAAAATGTAATCTTGGCGGTAAAAGGTTTTCCCGAGCTAACGCGGCGATCGCTGTTTCAAATCGCTCATGTTGCAACCTCATCACAGTCGGGTCAGGGCTGTCAGCTGTAGCCAAATGTGAATATATACTCACCGTTTCCAGGTGTGTCAGCTGCTGAACAAACCTAGCAAGCTCAGCAGCTTGCTTCCAGCTAAATCCCAAACGAGACATCCCCGTATCGAGCTTGAGGTGAACTGAAATAGATACATTATCCTGTTTCTTTAAAGCGGCTCTTGAGAGCGTCTCGGAAAAGATCAGTGCTTGTTTGGGATTGACAATCGTAGGCTGAAGCTGCCACTGGGCGATCGCCAAGACTTCAGCAGGATCATTCACCGCGCCCATTACCAAGATGGGTGCGGTAAGGCCTGACTGTCGTAGTTCAATGCCTTCTGGCACTGTGGCCACGCCTAACCACGTCGCGCCCGATTGCAGCGCTGTCTTTGCGACGGTAACCGCACCATGGCCATAGGCGTCAGCTTTAACAACTGACATAAGGTCGCAGTTGGGAGGCAGGAGTGCTTTAAGCGATCGCACATTGTGCTCAAGCGCAGCAAGGTTAATATCGACCCAAGCTCGAGCGCATCGCATCGGAGAAAGCGCAGGTGTTTCATCCCAGCTAAGCATGGCAATGTTTGAAATCGTACAATTTAGTTGGCAAACAGTTTAGTTAAGAAACAGTGTAAAGCACCGGTATAGCAACCGCCGGATGCATACTTACAGAGAAGGCTTGTACCTACGCACAGTTATAGGCTATTTTCTGATTCATCTTGACAACCTGGATAAAGTACGACTGTGCTAGCATCTATGGCATATCCTGGCAAGCTGCAATGAGTAAGGTTCTTGTTCTCAATGCTTCATACGAGCCGCTAAACATCACCAGTTGGCGGCGAGCGGTCGTTCTCTTAATTAAAGGAAAAGCGGAGCAAATAGAGCAACGCGAACATCATATCTATCCTGATTTTCCGATGCCGACCGTCATTCGGCTTCGCCACTACGTTCGGATTCCTTACAAAGATATTCCTCTGACGCGGCGAAACCTACTGCATCGGGATAACAATATCTGTCAGTACTGTGGCTATTCAGGCGATCGCCTCACGCTAGATCATGTCATCCCTCGCTCTCGCGGTGGCGGGGATTCTTGGGAAAATATTGTCAGCGCCTGCGTCCGCTGTAATGTAAAAAAGGGCAATCGAACCCCCAAAGAAGCTGACATGCCTCTAGCAAATCCGCCTCGTAAGCCCCACAGCAGCCTTTATTTTGAAATTTCTCGTCATGTACGCGGCGGCGTCCATCAAGAATGGAAACGCTACGTGATTGGACTCAACTAATTGCTTTTTGATCACACTTAACATTAATCACTGAGCGTCAATCACTGAACGTTAATCACTGAGTATCGCAGCCCACGCCCCATGAAGATATGTGGGAACAGAGGATATGCGGGCACAGAATCATCCTGTTAAATTGGTATATTCGCCAAAGGATTTTTTTATGGGAATAGAGTCTTTGGAAAAAAGCAATTTATCGAAGGGTCTGCCCGACGTGATATCAACAGAGCAAGCAGCTTCACTCAGAAGATCAGTCGGCATAGAAACCCATCATGCTGCGTTAGAGAAACTGCTGAAAAAGCACAGTGGCACCCATCAGCTAGTTCTCTTGCAAGACTTTCCAGACCCAGATGCGCTCTCTTCTGCCTGGGCCTACCGTCTGATTGCCAGCGCTTACAACATTCAATGCGATATCTATTATTCAGGAACGCTTAGCCACCAAGAAAATATAGCCTTGGTCAAGCTAACTAATCTACCGGCTAAACGCTGGCCTACGCAGGAGGCAGAAATGCCAGATTTGTCTCAGTATCAGGGATACGTTCTAGTGGATACGCAAGGCACCACTAGCCAGCTTAGCAAGATAGTTCAAGCCGCTGAGTTACCGCTGCTCCTCGTCATTGACCACCATGCACCGCAGGGCAAGCTGGACGCCGAGTTTGCAGATATCCGTCCAGACATCCATGCGACAGCAACGATGATGGTTCAATACCTGCAGGCTGGCCTCATGACACTAGAGCGGAGCAACAGCAATCACGTAAAGTGTGCAACAGCTCTGATGCACGGCTTACGATCAGATACCAATCAGCTTATGCAAGCATCAGAGCCTGATTTTGTCGCAGCAGCCTATCTGAGTCAGTACTACGATGCACAGCTGCTAAGCGCCGTGTTGCAGGCATCGCGATCACGGCGAGTGATGGATGTCATTGAGCGATCACTGCGCAACCGGCAAATGCAGAACAGCGTCTCTATTGCGGGAGTCGGGTATTTGAGGTACGAAGATCGAGATGCTATCCCGCAAGCAGCTGATTTCTTAATTACCGAGGAGAATGTCCATACTGCCGTTGTATATGGCATCGTGCACGATGAAGACGAAGAAAAAGAACTCGTCGTCGGCTCTTTGCGAACCAACAAAATCACCCTCGATCCAGACGAATTTATTAAAGAAGCATTCGGTAAAGATAGCCAAGGACGCTTTTTTGGCGGCGGACGCTCCATGGCAGGAGGCTTTGAGATTCCCATTGGCTTTCTATCTGGATACTACGAAAACAGCGATTACAACCGGCAAAAGTGGGAAGTTTTCGATAAACAGATTAAGCAAAAGCTTCAGCGCCTTGTCAACCCAGAGAATGGTGTGCTGAACACCGACTAACTCCTGCTGGCAGCTCGCTGAGACGACCCCACACAGGTTTATGGTTTAAAGCAGTGTGTGGTGTACTTTTGCGTATCTACGCATCCACTTACACTGTATCTATTCATTAAATACCGATCTATCCACAGGAGCTCTAACAGATGACAACGACATGCGAATATAGGCCAGGGCTAGAGGGCATTCCGGCTACGCAGTCAAGCATCAGCTTTGTGGACGGGCAAACCGGTATCTTGGAGTATCGGGGGATTCGGATTGAAGATTTAGCACAAAAAAGCAGCTTTTTAGAATCGGCATATCTGCTGATTTGGGGCGGCTTACCCACCCGCCAAGAACTATCCGATTTTGAGCATGCAGTTCAATATCATCGCCGTTTGAAATATCGCATCCGCGACATGATGAAATGCTTTCCTGAAAGCGGTCATCCCATGGATGCGCTTCAAGCCTGCGCAGCGGCGCTCGGACTCTTCCACTCTCGCCGTGAGCTAGAAGACCCGGCCTACGTACAAGATGCAGTCGTGCGCTTACTGGCAAAGATTCCAACGATGGTGGCAGCCTTTAAGATGATGCGTAAGGGCAACGATCCGGTTCAGCCTCGCGATGATCTCAGCTACGCCGCTAACTTCTTATACATGCTCAACGAGCGAGAACCTGACCCGCTGGCTGCTCGAATTTTTGATATTTGCCTGATTCTTCACGCGGAGCACACCATCAACGCCTCTACGTTTTCGGCAATGGTCACAGCCTCTACCCTGACCGATCCATATGCAGTCATTGCCTCTGCCGTTGGGACATTGGGCGGCCCTTTACACGGCGGAGCCAACGAAGAGGTCATCGCGATGCTCAGCGAGATTGGCTCGATCGAAAATGTGCGTCCGTACGTGGAACAACGAATAGCCAAAAAGCAAAAGATCATGGGCTTTGGACACCGGGTCTATAAGGTCAAAGACCCTCGAGCCGTTATCTTACAAGGATTAGCTGAGCAGCTTTTCGATAAGGTCGGTCGCGATGATTATTATGATATTGCGCTGGAATTAGAGCAGGTCGTAGAAGAGAATCTGGGTCATAAGGGCGTGTATCCAAACGTGGATTTCTACTCGGGACTGCTATACCGAAAGCTTGGGATTCCGACAGATTTGTTCACACCGATTTTTGCGATCGCCCGTGTCGCTGGCTGGCTGGCACACTGGAAAGAGCAGATTGGGGAAAATCGCATCTTCCGCCCTACCCAAATCTATAAAGGCCCACACGAGCAAGGCTACATTCCCTTGGAGAAACGTCTGCAACTCTGGGAGAAGTAACCAGACACTGAAAAGTTACGAAAACAAAAAAAGCTAAAGTCCGCTTAAATTATACGGCAGCGGAATTGCTGAGCCACCCACTTTTCAAGGCTCGCAGTCGCTTCGGAAAGCGCTGAGGTAGCAATAAAAATCACTTTGCCTTCGGTATCACTACAGAGGTGATGGGCGTTACCCCCCTTGGCAATATACAAAACTCACAGGAATATACCTTTAGTGACGATTTTCAGGAACTCCAGCCCCTCCGACATTTTGCCGGAGGGGTTTTTATTTGCACATGAGCATTCCTCGTAGCAATTTTTATTCAAGCCATCTGAACTTTCTATCGCTCTAGACCGACGAAGGAGCATTCAGGGGGAGATTAAGCGCTAGAATCTTTGAGGAGAAGCAGCCGCGCATGCTTTTCTCTAAGCGCATTCTCAAGTCAAGTGCGTTCTCAAATAAGCAAGCAGGCCAGAAAGCAAACGGGCCAGAAAGCAAACGGGCCACAAGAAGCCATATAAGCCACATAGACATATAAGCCACATAGAGAAGTATGAATCCAGGCATTGATCTTCAAGGGACAGTCATAAACGCCCTTACACAACTCGGACTTCCTTCGGGGGTAGCGAAAACTGTCTGGATTCCCTTGCCCATGCTGCTCATGCTAGTCGTTGCGACCGTCAGCATTTTCATTTGCGTTTGGCTAGAGCGAAAAATTTCAGCAGGCGCACAGCAGCGAATCGGCCCCGAATATGTCGGCCCACTGGGCGCACTTCAAGCTGTTGCCGACGGTATTAAGCTCATTTTCAAGGCAGATATTACCCCGGCAAAAGCTGACCCTTGGTTATTTACCATTGGACCGATGATTGTAGTGATTCCGGTCTTTCTCTCTTTCCTAATCGTGCCGTTTGGTCAGAATTTAGTCATCACTGACCTCGGTATCGGCATTTTTCTCTGGATTGCACTCTCAAGTATTACCCCCATCGGGCTGCTGATGGCAGGTTACTCCTCAAATAACAAGTACTCTCTGCTCGGAGGCCTCCGAGCCGCCGCCCAGTCCATCAGCTACGAGATTCCGCTAGCGCTTGCCATTCTGGCGGTTGTGCTGATGAGTAATGGTCTGAGCACTATCGACATCGTTAATCAGCAGTCAGAATACGGCGTACTGAGCTGGAACGTCTGGCGGCAGCCCGTCGGATTCGTCATCTTCTGGATTTCAGCGTTGGCAGAATGTGAGCGACTCCCATTTGACCTACCTGAGGCAGAGGAAGAGCTGGTCGCGGGCTATCAAACTGAATACACAGGTATGAAGTTTGGCCTTTTCTACGTCGGCTCTTACGTCAACTTAATGCTCTCCGCACTCATCGTTTCCATCCTCTACTTAGGTGGCTGGAGCTTCCCCATTCCTGTTGAAGCCATTACTGGGTTGCTCGGCATCAGCGAGACAGCGCCCTGGGTGCAAATCATTACAGCGGCTTTAGGAATTGCGATGACGATGTTCAAAGCTTATCTGCTCGTCTTCCTAACTATTCTATTGCGCTGGACGGTTCCTCGGGTTCGCATCGATCAGCTGCTTGATTTGGGTTGGAAATTCTTACTACCCGTTTCCCTTGTAAATCTTCTGGTCACAGCGGGGCTGAAGCTCACTTTTCCTTTCGCATTCGGTGGCTAAGGCATCTTGCAGACCGCATTCATCTTCTTCCTTCAACTTCTTAACTAGCGTCATTCAACTGAAGCCATGCTGAATTTTCTCAAACAAGTCGGTGACTACGCTAAGGAAACGGCTCAAGCAGCAAAGTTTATTGGCCAGGGTCTTTCGGTCACCTTCGACCACATGAAACGTCGCCCCGTAACGGTTCAGTACCCATACGAAAAGGTCATTCCTTCTGAGCGGTATCGTGGTCGCATTCACTTTGAGTTTGATAAATGCATTGCTTGCGAGGTATGCGTACGCGTCTGCCCGATTAACCTGCCAGTAGTTGATTGGGAGTTTGATCGATCTACAAAGAAAAAGAAGCTCAATCACTACAGTATTGACTTTGGCGTCTGCATCTTTTGTGGAAATTGCGTAGAATACTGTCCGACCAACTGCCTGTCGATGACGGAAGAATACGAACTAGCCTCGTATGATCGCCATAACCTCAACTATGACAATGTTGCACTGGGCCGACTACCTTATAAAGTCACTAACGATCCGATGGTGACACCGATGCGTGAGTTTGCCTATTTACCGAAGGGTGTGATGGATCCGCATGATTTACCTGCGGGTGCGCAGCGGGCAGGGCGTTTGCCAAAAGATATTTTGACTGAGCTGGAAGCTGAGAAAGAAAAGAAAGAGGCTAAGGCCGGCTCTGCCGAAAGCACTGATTAGAAATGCTATCTAATCGATAGAAGACACAGTTACAAAAGCAAAAGAGGAGAAATCGCTTTGAATTTGGCAGAAGGTGTACAGCTAGTCACGTTAGGCATTTTGGGTCTGATGATGATTGCCTCGGCGCTAGGCGTCGTCTTGCTTTCCAATATCGTTTACTCAGCCTTCCTGCTAGGTCTTACATTCATCAGCGTTTCTGGTCTTTACATCCTGCTGAACGCTGGATTTGTGGCGGCTGCACAGGTGCTGGTTTATGTTGGTGCGGTAAACGTGTTGATTCTGTTTGGAATCATGTTAGTCAACAAGGAGGAGGACTTTTCTGCCGTGGCGAATGTCTGGGTGAGTCGGGTTGCTACAGGTGCGGTGTGCGCTGGCATTTTTGGCCTCATTAGCACGATGGTACTTTCTCATCCCTGGGCCATTTCTGCAGAATCCGCCGCTGGGGACAAAGCGATTGAGGTCATCGGTCAGCATTTCTTCAGTGACTACCTTTTACCATTTGAGCTGGCGTCTGTATTGCTTCTCATTGCACTGGTGGGTGCGATTATTTTAGCCCGCCGTGAGTTTATTCCAGAGACTTCGATAGCCAGCCAGGACGCGCTTACGCTGCCAGAGCGTCCACGTGAGTTAGTGGCAGCTGGTACAAAAAATGAGGATTTGTAGGCTGGCACCTGCTTTGCCTGCAACGGGCGCTCACCACAGTTGAAAGATCTTTGCCAGGAAGAGAACCCTTTTGAGAAAGAGACTGTGGCTAGAACACCGCAAACATTAACTTTTTGATATTGCCTTTAGTGTTAACTATCCTATGCAACTTGAGTACTTTTTATTACTAGCCGCTGCGCTTTTTTCGATCGGCGTCTATGGGTTGGTGACCAGCCGAAATGTTATTCGCGTTTTGATGTCTATTGAGCTGATGCTAAACGCGGTCAACATTAATTTGATGGCCTTTTCTAACTATCTCGATCCGGCTCAAATCAAGGGTCAAGTATTTGCTGTATTTGTGATTACTATCGCCGCAGCTGAAGCCGCAGTAGGTCTTGCAATTGTGCTATCTATCTATCGAAATCGAGATACGGTGGATATGGAGCAGTTCAATTTGCTCAAGTGGTAAGACTACTTGGTAAAGCTGACTGGGTAAGGTTAAGTCACTAGCACTCGTTCGTAGGCGGCAGATATCGGTGCAGCTTCAGCAGGTCATTGTTGTATACAGGGCAGGAAATCCGAACAGCAAGGCTTGTGCGAATAAGTGTGCCCGGCAGCTAGAGGCACTGGGAGCCAACGTGATGACGGGACCAAGCGGTGCCGTCGATAATCCGTATCCTGTGTTTTTGGAGTCTGCACCTAAGCCGATTGATTTGGCGGTTGTGCTGGGTGGGGATGGAACGGCCCTGGGGGCAGCGAGACATTTAGCACAGCATGATATTCCGCTGCTGTGTGTGAATGTGGGCGGACACCTAGGATTTTTGGCAGAATCGGCAGAGGTGGTCGGTGACTTTGAAAAGGTTTGGCAACGGCTGCTAGAAGATCGCTTTGCCGTGCAGCAGCGGATGATGCTGCAGGCGGAGTGTCATATGGGAGCATCGGGAAATTTTGAGCGCGTGAGCGATCGCTACTACGCCCTCAATGAAATGTGCGTAAAACCCGCCTCCCCCAACCGCATGATCACGTCCACACTAGAGGTCGAAATTGACGGCGAAATTGTCGATCAGTATCAGGGCGACGGACTGCTCATTAGCTCGCCTACCGGCTCCACAGGCTACACCGTTTCAGCCAACGGCCCGATTGTGCACCCTGGCATGCATGCCATTATTGTGACCCCTATTTGTCCGATGAGTTTGTCGAGTCGGCCGGTAGTGTTGCCGCCGGGTAGCACCGTCAGCGTGTGGCCACTCAACGACAATGAAGCCGA
Organism: Cyanobacteria bacterium P01_D01_bin.105; assembly: GCA_039025345.1. Taxonomy (GTDB): domain Bacteria; phylum Cyanobacteriota; class Cyanobacteriia; order Phormidesmidales; family Phormidesmidaceae; genus Phormidesmis. The sequence goes on from JBCCOO010000013.1 coordinate 66,888, forward strand.
TACTAAGCTCTGGACAGACGGTGTATTGGGTACAGCAATTTGGCCGGGGCAGCGAGTGGATATTCGGATGGCTAGCCACTTAGCTAAGTTCATTATTTTGCGTGAGGATCACTCTTACTACCGCACGCTGCGCAATAAGCTGCAGTGGGCCGGGGCAAGAATTAACTATCGGAACGTGCATCGGCAGTAGATGCGGGCGCGTTTTTCTCTGTAGACGCGCTTATAGCTGAGGAAATTACGGAGACTATTTCCGAGAATCTTTACAGAGAGGTCATTCCAGCTCAAGCAAGACTTTAAAAAGTCTGATCGAATACACGTAGTTTTATTGATATCTTAGGTGGGACTGACGGTCTAAACGAGCTCCAGACGTCAGCGATCCTTTCGTAACCAATATTTCTGTTTTAAGCCTCGTCTTCTTAAGCGTTGCGGGGTAACTATTTTTTACGCTCGTGACCGCTATCAATTCAGGGGAATACCTGAGTTCCTAGCCAAAACGCATCGGGAATGCTTTATATATGTTTCTCTTTTAGCTATCAGCATGGCGACTTCTCCATCCACCACTGCCTTTAAGCGCTTAGGCGATCGCTACGAAATCGTTCAACCTATCGGTCATCCCTTCGGCTATCAGCAGTTTTTAGCTCAAGATATGTACCATCAGCGCTCAGTGGTGATCAAATCACTGGCCCTTGAAGAGAATACGCCCACTGGAGATATTTGCTGTTTTGAGCGTGAAATTCATTTGCTTGAATCCCTCAGGCACCCCACCATCCCTCAGTACATAGATTCCTTTACCGTCGATACCCCCGTCCAAAGTGGGACAAACGAGCAGCACAGCGCTCAAAAAGGGCTCGTGCTGGTTCAAAATCATCACGGCGGGACAACCCTCGCCCAACAGATTAACGCCGGGCGCATTTGTAGTGAAGCTGAAATTAAAGTAATCGCAAAACAGCTGCTTCAAGGGCTGATTTACCTACATAGCCAAGGACTTGTCCATCGTGACATCAAGCCTGAGAGCATTGTGCTCGCCAATGCTGATGGTTCTGATCTGGAGAGTGACAGTTGGCAAGCCTCTTGGCTCAACTTAGGCACTGTGCAGTATGTACAAGCCCAACGCAATGATGCGTTAGTGGGGACTTACGGCTACATGCCCCCCGAGCAAGTCGGTGGTCAAGCCACCTTTGCCTCCGATCTCTACAGCCTTGGGGCAACCCTGATTTATCTAGCCACTGGTCGCCATCTCGGCGAACTGCCCTATCGGCCCGATAGCGGCAGCCTCAGGGTGCGCTTTGCTTGCTCGCCCTCCCAACTCAGTCCCCGTTTTCAGCAATGGCTCAACTGGATGATTGAACCCTACGTGGGCGATCGCCCAGCATCTGCTCGGCAAGCACTCAAAGCGCTCAACCATCTGCCTATCGCAATGCTCAAGCGACAGCTACTAGCACCGACCCGCGCACACATGTTGCCGATTCCGATTACCAACGGTAGCCGCGATAAATATGAGCCATTTTTCACACAAATCAAATCTGTCAAAAAGATCCGCTCATTTGAACTCATTATTCCGCCTATCGGGTTACACACGGCCCAAGCGAAACTCATCTTGCCACCCCTGATCATGGGAGTAACGCTCCTTGTCGTAGCCCTTCACCTGCTGAGCCTCCTTAGATTCTCCCCAGCGATGCTGACAACGACTAGCGGTTTGATAGAGGGTGTCGCTTCCATCGCTGCGGCGAGTCTTGCCTTCGTAGGCTGCTTGTACAGCTCCAAATTTCTTGCTAATGCCTTTCGCCTTGCCAACCGATTTATGCTGAGGCAGATACACATTCAGCTAGAGGCAGATGTGCTGCTGATTGCATACAAGTCCCTGTTCAGAGCGCCCGAATATGTTGTGAATACTCGCCGCGCTGATATTTACAGCATTTGCGAACTGCCTGCGCAGGGCACAGAGGCCAGTACTCTACGGATTTTGACTCACCACAACCGCACCCGAAAACCCTACGATTGCTACAAGCTTTCGCTCACCGATGGCGCACTTAGCCACCGAGATATTCGCTGGCTGACGTCACTCATTAACGATTGGCGGCATCAACCAGGGAGCTGCACGCTGCGCTAGGCATGCGCGTCATCGGCATGCTGCCTTCATGTGCGAGCTGCAATCAGGCAATCTACGACATCTATAAATCCTTTGCCTTCAGGCGATTGCGTCACGTACTGCGGCTGATGTGTCAGTTCTGGGAGATAGCGTGAAACATTAGCGACACCCACGGAACACGGAAACTGAGCAGTATCAAATAAGCTTTCATCATTGGGACTATCGCCAATGGTCAGGACTTGATTGGGCGATAGCTGCGGAAAGTGCTGCTGAAGCACATGCGCTAGCCCATTTGCTTTGTTTTGTGTCTGGATTTTGAGATGACACTGAACGGTGCTGTAGGTAAATCCCATCGTGTGATGGGCACAGGTTTCTTGCATGAGTGCAATATCGTCTTGAGAAAGGCCATCAATGTTAAACGTCCAGTCGGTGATACGAAAGGCATTGTCTGCGGAAGGGCGTAGATTAGGGTATCGGGCTCTGAGCTTATTGAAAAGGGTTTCAAGGCGATCGCGGTGCTGAGTCATACGCGGAATATCGGGTAGGATCATTGGTGCTGCCTCTATGACCGCATCGGCAGCCGTATGTTTGGCAATGTAGACGCCGCCATTTTCAGCGATCGCGCCTACCACCGGCAAATAATGAACTAGCCCGCTAACCCAGCCTGCCGAGCGACCCGTCACAATCATCACTGGCAGTCCAACAGCGTGAAGACGCTCAAACGCCGTCAGCAAACCTGACTCAAACTGTCCATTAACCGTTAGCGTTCCGTCCATATCTGTGGCCAACAAGCGAATACTCGCCAGCTGGGCGCGGCAGGACGGAGTCAGTGAAGCGGGCGACAAGCGTTGAGGCATAGTAAAGCCAGTAGCGTAAAGAGGGTGACGTAAAGACAGGTGGCATATAGCTTTGGTCGCTTGGCTGAAGTATAGTAGCTCGGCGACAAGCTAACTGTGACAATGGGTCAAGCGACTAGCCTGTACCATCAGAAGCAGTGAAGCAGCCAGCTGCCAGGGAACGAAACATCAATATTTATACATTCTTTTTGGCTGGCTGGGCATTCTGAAGATGCTCTAATTCTGTTTGCAACCGCATGTTTACTGGCAACGCTTCCCTTAAAAAGGCGATCGCACCCTCGTTCCACATCGCCCAAGCTTCCCCAGAAACGCCCCCTTCCCCCCCGGCGCCGCCCAACCCGCCCAACCTATGGATGATCAGCACCGGTGGGCTACTAGCGCTGATCGTCGGCCTCGGCATTTTTTCCGCACTCCAAACCCGCAAGATCCAAAAGCAGCTCAAGTTTGAAACCTACAAAAACAAAGAGCTGACCAAACGCATCAAACTCGCGCTCAGCACCATCACCAAAATGGAGCGCAATCCAGATCTAGTGCATTCTAGAGACTTTAACCTCGACTATTTGCGAATGCGCATGGAAGAGAAGCAGTTCAACTTTGCGATTGTTAACCAGCTAAAAGTCAAAGTAAAGCAGCGTGTTGCCGAAGCCCTGCGCCCCACTCAGGCCAGTAGTGGAATGGTAGGCATTGCCAGTAAACCCCGCCCCATCAATCAAATCTTCGATGTCGAGTACATATCCCCCAACGATGAAACGAAAAAAAAGCGTGTCCTGTTTCGTATTCAAATTCAGCTGACGAAGGTTCCGGCACAGGCGACCTCCATCACCATCAATGAAATTGTTGAGTGCATCGAAAACTTTTTGAATCCCGCTGAGGTTGAGGGATTTTGGCAACCCACACTGCAAGGGCGCATCGCCAATATGAAATGGGATCAAAAAGCCAAGCCCACACCGTTACTGCTACTGCAGCAAACCAATGAGGGCGTCAATGTGACATTCCGCACAAAAAAGGACAAACGAGGCGCTCGGTAAAGTGGCCACTGCCAAGCAGCCGCCTGAGCAGTGATGGAGACAAAACAGTAACTACTTCAGCCAATTCTTGAGGCGAGCAGCAACCTGTGGCCTGCGTAGCTTGCGCATGGCCTTTGTCTGAATTTGCCGAACGCGCTCACGCGAAAGCTGAAAAATACGACCCACTTCTTCCAGCGTGTGGGTTTCACCCGTCGTCAGTCCGTAACGCAAAGCAATGATATCCTTCTCTCGCTCTGACAAGACCTCTGTCAGGACATCAGAAATTTCTTGACGCATCATTGTCTCGCTGATTTTACTCTCAGGAGAGAGTGACTTACCGTCTTCTAAGAGCTCTAAGAGCTCTGTATCTTCACCTTTGCCGACTCGATGATTGAGCGACAGAGATTTGCGCTGCACTTGCTGAAGTACTCGCAGCTGCTCAGGAGTCATGTCTAGCGCAGCAGCAATTTCGGCCTCAGTAGGCGTACGCTGTAGCTCTTTTCGCAGCTCACGGCTGGCCTTTTTAAGCTTGTTGAGCTTTTCTACAATGTGAATAGGCAAGCGAATCGTGCGAGCATCGTTGGCAATTGTACGGGTGATGCCCTGTCGAATCCACCAGTAGGCGTAGGTCGAAAACTTATAGCCCTTATCTGGATCAAACTTTTCGGCAGCGCGGTTGAGCCCCAGCGCACCTTCTTGAATTAAATCGAGGAAGGGAACACCTCGATTCAGATAACGCTTCGCGATGGAAACCACTAAGCGCAGGTTGGAGCGAATCATGCGTCGCTTAGCGGCCCGTGCCTTTCGCAGTTTTTGCTTGAGATGCGGCTCACTGCAAGAGAAAGAAGTCGCCAACTCGGCCAATGTCGGACGTCGCTGCAGCGTTTCTTCTAGGGAATCAGCACGCTCTTCCAGGTCTACGATGATACGAACCTGACGCGCCAGCTCAATTTCTTCCTCGGGCTTTAACAGCGGATAGCGAGCCATCTCTTTGAAAAAGGCCCCTACAGCATCATCGTTAGCTGTCTTACGGTAGTGCGGCGAAGACGCCTCGGCATCAGAATATTGGGCAGAGTACTGCACATCATCATCTGCATCCAAGTCATCCGCATCGGAATTCAGCCGATTCTCATCACTGATATCACTGTCTAAATCAGAATCTGCCAAATCGGTACCTGCCAAGTCAGCATCAGTATCCAGATTGGCATTAGTATCGCTGGCAACGACCTCAGAGGCTGACAGTGCACGGGCATCGCTGTCATCAGTAATGCGATCACCGCTGATCAGCGACAGCGTGTCTTCCCAGCCAGAGGTACCGCTCTCAGCAACCATCGCGGCTGAGCGGGAGGATGCGCCTGTCGAGCGCCGCTGGCCAACAGAGCGCCGCTGGCTAACAGAGCGCTGGCTGGCGGCGGTTTTCTCGGTAGCGGTTTTCTTAGTGGCGGCTTTCTCACTGGTGTTCCCACTGACAGGAGCCATCTGAGATGACGTTGCATCGGCTCCCCCTTGCGGAATAAATGGAGATGTCGTTGCTGGTCTGCTGATACTGATATTGGCGTTATGAGGGGCTTTCATATTTAGAATCAGAGAACGCAAATTCACATGAACGTATTTTTTCAGGCGAATCTGAGTAGTAACTTCAGTGGTCTTTATGGGGCATTCAACATGAAAGGAAGGCGTAAAAATCAGATAAGGAAGGTAGGGATAGTGTCACTTATCACCAACCTTTAGCGACGTTTTTACGCTACATTTTTTAACTTTGACGGAACTACTATAGCAATTCAATATTAAGAAACTGTTCATTCCAATAACTTACGTATTCACGCATCCAACTGAAAGTCTTAAACGCCAGTGCATTGGCTTATGTTGTTACGTTTCTTTGTCATTTTCGAGAAGTCGTTCATATTCATGATTATTGAATTCGTCTCGCATTTAACTCAACTGACGCTGTGTCAAGCTGAACAAAACCTACAAATTAATTAATGTCTTCGATTGACTATCGCTCTCTACACTTGCCAGCCTTTGCAGGTTCTCTCAGCAAACCGCTCTCATTTTTTTCAGCACGGTAACCTGGGTGTGTTCAACTTGTTGAAGAGTCGTTTTCTTGGAAGTACAGCCTGACTTATATGAAGGAATTAGGACGCGTTGAGCTGCCTGAAAAGACTTCTCAGTGGGTAGAAGTTCTGGTTGATTGCCCAGGTGCCACTGGCCTGTATACCTACTGTTCCCCGGTAGATTTGGCGGTTCAAGCAGGTGATATTGTCAGCGTTCAATTTGGTGCGCAGCGCTTAGGTGCCATTGTTATTAGAACGACGCTTAAGCCTCCTGATGGGTTAGACCCCTCATCCATAAAACCAGTTGAAAGTGTTGTTAACCGTGCCTTCTTTACTAAAGAGTATTGGCACCTTTTAATCCGTGTCGCCCGATACTATCAAACCCCTTTTATTCGCGTAATTCGCTCGGCTTTGCCGCCCGGATTGTTGTCTAAATCACAAAAAAGAGTCCGGTTAAGAAATCATCACGAGATAGAAAACGCTGGCGAAAAAACGGCGGCAGAAAAAGTTAAGAACGCGGCTCAATCCGCTGATCTTTCAGGGTTAGCCACTCAGCTGTGGAATACACTTCAGGCGTCTTCAAAAGGGGACTATAGTTGGCAATATCTCTGCGCTCAGCTAAAGCGAACAGCAAAGCAAACCTATTCAACGAGCCAGGCCAACCAGGCACTCAGGATACTGACCGAGAAAGGAATGGTTGACAGTTATTTATCGCCACCCCGTTCTCCTCAGGCGAAAAAACGCCAAGCGGTCATTCTCGTTCAGGCAGAACTATCGGCGAGTTGTGAGCTAACGCCTCGCCAGCGAGAGATTCTTCAGGCTTTTGTGCAGCATGGCGGAGACCTCTGGCTGAGCGATGCACTGCAGCTTTTACAGACGACCAGTAAGACCCTGAAAGCAATCGCTGACCGTGGCTATCTTGTCATAGAGCCGCGTGAAGTCCTTCGCGCTGGTAGTCACTCTACAGCTCAGCCTGACCGGGCAAAATCACTCACCCCCGATCAGGTAACAGCGCTCGGCAAGATTAACGCGATGCATGGCTATAGCGAAGCGCTACTGCACGGCGTTACCGGAGCGGGAAAAACAGAGGTTTATCTGCAGGCGATCGCACCGCTGCTAAAAGCCAAAAAATCGGCGCTTGTCCTCGTCCCTGAGATTGGGCTCACGCCCCAACTCACCGACCGCTTCCGTAGCCGCTTCGGTGAGCAGGTGTGTATTTATCACAGCGGCCTTTCCGAAGGCGAACGCTACGACACTTGGCGACAAATGCTCATGGGGCAGGCCCAAGTGATCATTGGCACGCGCTCTGCGATTTTTGCCCCCTTACCGAATCTCGGCATGATCGTTCTAGATGAAGAACACGACAGTAGCTTTAAACAAGATCAGCCGATGCCCTGCTACCACGCCCGACAGGTCGCTCGTTGGCGAGCAGAACTGGAAAGCTGCCCGCTGATATTGGGCTCGGCGACGCCTTCAGTAGAAACGTGGGTAAGATTTCATCCGCAGCCTTTAGCAGCCCCTGCTAAACGTCGTTTTAGCAATCCAAACGATCAAAGCGAAGCAGCACCGATACTAGCTCAATCAGCTGAAGAGGGTAACCTTCACTACCTATCACTGCCCACCCGTGTTCACGCCCGGCCGCTGCCACCGATTCAAGTCGTGGATATGCGTCAAGAATTTCAGATGGGCAACCGAACTATTTTCAGTCGCCCGCTGCAAACGGCCCTAGAGGAAATGCTCGAGCGAGGCGAGCAAGGAATTTTGTTTATCCATCGACGCGGACACAGCAGCTTTGTATCCTGCCGCAGCTGCGGCTATGTAATGGAGTGCCCCAACTGCGATGTGTCGCTGTCGTTTCATCAAACGCGCCATAACGGCCACGTACGTTTACGCTGTCATTACTGTGGCTACGCGCAAGCACAGCCTGCGGCTTGCCCAGCGTGTGCTTCACCTTATCTCAAAAACTTTGGCAGCGGTACCCAACGGGTAGTAAACGACTTAGCTCAGTATCTACCCCAGGCCCGCTGCATCCGCTTTGATAGCGATACCACGCGAACCAAGGGGGCACATCGAGCCCTGCTTGCCCGCTTTGCTCAAGGTGAAGCCGACTTGCTAGTGGGCACTCAGATGCTGACAAAGGGAATAGATTTGCCCCAAGTTACGCTCGTGGGCGTGATGGCGGCCGATGGACTGCTCTTTATGGCAGACTACCGCGCCAGCGAACGGGCCTTTCAAACCATGACCCAAGTAGCGGGTAGGGCCGGACGCGGCGAGCGACCTGGGCAAGTGATTGTGCAAACCTACAGTCCGGAGCATGTGGCGATAGAGGCACTTAAAAAGACGCAGCAGGCGTCGGGATATGCGGAGTTCTTGCAGGCGGAGCTGAGCGATCGCGCTGAGCAGTCCTATCCACCCTATGGCAAGCTCGCATTGATCAAAGTCAGCGGCCTCGATGCTCAGATCAGTGAACGCGCTGCCAACAAAATCGCCCGACAACTCTCGCAGCGGCTAAATGCGCACATGCCTACATCCTCCGACGCATCCTATGCCGTTTTGGGGCCAGTCCCTGCACCAATTTTTAGAGTGGCCCGCCGCTACCGTTGGCACATCCTCATCAAGCTAACCTTGAGCGCAGCGTTGCCTAACATCAGTAATTTGCAAAGCCAAGTGCCAAAAGGCGTGAGCCTCAGTATTGATGTTGATCCGCTCAATCTTTCATAGTTCAAGCTCTCTATCTCCAAGCTCTCTTTCATCGTTCAACATGCGTCGTTCAACATGCATCACTCAATATGCATCGTTCAACCTTGCGTAGCCGTGAGATTTGCCCTTTTTGAGACTTAGCCTTTTTGAGATTTGGCCTTCTTGAAATGGGCTTTATCAAGGTCGCTTGAGCGAAGGTTTAGACCTGTTTTCCTTAAGCATGTATGAGAACACATCAAGAATTTATAATGTGTGATTTTATAAGGTGGGGTTGTGACCGTGAGTCTCCACAGAAGGGGCTTTACCAACACCTAAATGCCCCAACACGTCAATATTGTGAGTCCGTGCTTTGACCAGACAGCTTTTTTCTTCTCTTCTCAAACGCCGATTCTGTTCAGAGGTTTTTTGCTTTCTCCCGAAGCGCGTCATTCCGAATCGCATCATCTCGAATCGCTTTATGGCGAGCATCCCCATTCGGAATAACCTCATTCGAAATAGACTCATTCCGAACAGTTTCATATTGAGCAGCACCCAACTGCTCAGACGAAACCAAGGCATTGCGATCGCAATGCTCATTATCCTGACTTGGACAATGAGTATCGCTGCTGCATTTGCTATCGGAGCTGATCACCTCGGCATGGGGAGGTGCCTTCTGCTCACACCTTGGTTCACCTTTCTCTACACGGGCCTTTTTGTGACCGGGCACGACGCCATGCACAATAGCGTTTCCCCCAATCGGCCGCGCCTCAACCGCGCGCTGGGCGAGCTGGCACTTTTTCTCTACGGACTTATTCCATACGACACGCTATATACCGCCCATAGCCAACACCACCAGCACCCAGCGAGCCACCGCGACCCTGATTTTCACAACGGCTACCATAGCCACCCGCTACTGTGGTACCTCCGCTTTATGCGCAGCTATTGGACATGGCGTCAAACGCTCGGCCTTATCTTTATTTACAACAGCTTGCATCGCATCATCGGCGTTCCCGAAGCCAATCTGCTTGTTTTCTGGGCAGTGCCTTCTCTCTTAAGTTCTATGCAACTCTTTTTCTTTGGGACTTACCTAGTGCATCGCAAGCTGCCTGACACTTACAGCACGGCACTATGCTCTAACAGTCACTACTGGCCATGGTTCATTTCACTAATTACTTGCTACCACTTTGGCTACCACCGCGAGCACCATGCATTTCCAGAGATACCCTGGTGGCAGCTCCCACGAACCCAGTTCAACCCTAGTCAATTAGGGACTGACTTTGTATGCACTAACTTGACAGGCACTGACTTGACAGGCACCGACTACATGAGTACGGCAAACCACAAGTACACAAATGGTGGCAGGGCATTAGCAACAATCAGTAAGCCTTTGGCCCAGCGCGATCGCACCCGCCTAAACAAATAAATGCTGGCTAGCAGCACCAACACAACTTCAATAGGGCCAACAATCCCGCCATAGTGCGCCGGATTCCAATAGGACACCGGACTGATAAAGCGAAAATCACTCACTGGCCAAAAATGCCGATGGGCATCGTCGTGATGCAGTGGCAAATCTCCCAGGCAGTGTAATAAAACACTGCCAAACAGCAGCGCGAGACCGGTGCGCCTAGAATACAGCGTGATACCCAAACCTAGCAGCGCTAGCGGAATGGAGTTAAAGGGCGCAAATATTAGTTGCCATGAGGGTTTGAAATACTCTACCTGCCAGATTTGGCGCTCGGGAATATTCGTACCGAGTCGCATATATGCGTAAAATCCAAACATCGCAAGATCGGGAATCAACGCACCCAAAACAATCAGCGGATTCCAGTCTGAGCGCTGTTTGCGTCCTAATAAAGCTAAGTTAAAAATGACATGGGCCTGCGTATTCATAACCTAGCGCTCCTACGCACAATAGCGAAGATAGTAACAGTGACGGGAGTAACGAATCCATGATTACAGAGGCTACAGTAGAGGTATCTCGTCACCCTTGCAACAGTCACCCCAACAACTGATTGACCGATTAGCGTTGTATTGGGGTCGTCAGAGACTAACAGGCGTTTGAGACCAACCTTAGGTCATACTCATCATCAACACTCACTGTGAAAAAAGTTATCTCTTCAATTGCGCTCCTTTCACTGATCGCCTTAGGTGCGACCCTCTTTTTAACGCGCCCCGACGACGACGATTACGCCCTTTATTTAGCTGAGCAAATGGCTGACAACGTAGAGGCCTCTGTTTGTCAGCCAGATGAATTTTCTAAGTGGTTGGGCAAAGTAGGCGAAGCGCTGAGTCGGGCCTGCGAGGGGCTCGTTGCCGGAGGAGAATCTCTGACAAAAGAAGAGATTCAACAGCTGATTATTGACAATACGAACTACCAGAATCGAGTTTTGTTCAGCACATATATGACCGAAACGCCTTTTGGCAACTATCGTGCCTTTGGGGTGCTCAACAGATTTATCATCAAGGAACAGGCTGCTAAGCAATAGGCCTCCTAAAAAACAAGCCCCTAAAGAACAATCCCCTAAAGAATAAACAGATTAAACAACAGAATAATCGAGATATCCAAGAAATGCATATACCAACCATGAAAACCCAGTAAGTTCAGTCTTTTATGCGTGTCTCCCAGCGGCCCATTTACCTCGATAGCAACGCCACGACACCTGTAGATCCGCAGGTGCTAAAGGCTATGCTGCCCTTCTTCACAGACTACTTTGGGAACCCTAGCAGCCTGAGCCATGCCTACGGATGGGAAGCAGAAGCCGGTATTCAAAAGGCCAGGGAGATTATTGCTGAGGCTATTCACGCTGAACCGATAGACATTATCTTTACTAGCGGTGCGACCGAAGCGAATAATTTAGCGATCAAAGGCATTGCTGAATCCTATATGGGTGATGGCAAACATATCATTACCGTACAGACAGAACACAGCGCCGTGCTCGATCCTTGCCGTTATTTAGAAACGCTTGGATTTAGCGTCACCTACCTACCTGTTAAAGCTGACGGCCTCATTGACTTAACTGCGCTAGAAGCAGCTTTTCGGCCTGACACCATTCTGGTCTCTATCATGGCTGCCAACAACGAGATTGGCGTTTTACAGCCGCTCAAAGAGATTGGGGCGCTTTGTCGGCATCATGACGTTTTTTTTCATAGCGATGCTGCCCAAGCGCTCGGAAAGATTCCGCTAGATGTGCAGGCCATGAACATTAGCCTGATGTCGATGACGGCGCACAAACTATATGGCCCCAAAGGCATTGGCGCGTTGTTTGTGCGCAGAAGGCATCCAAAAGTGAGGCTATCTCCGCAGCTACATGGCGGGGGGCAAGAGCGTGGTTTACGCTCAGGGACTTTGTACACGCCACAGATTGTGGGGCTTGGGGCAGCGGTAAGCAGTGCCCTGGCAACGATGGAGCCTGAGCGATTGCGGATGGAGGGGTTGCGCGATCGCCTGTGGGCCCGCCTTGTCTCTCTTCCCAATGTCCATCTCAACGGGCATCCAACACAGCGCCTTGCGAACAATCTCAATATCAGTATTGAAGGCATTGATATTAATGCTCTTTTATCGTCCATTCGTCACAAAGTAGCGCTCTCTTCTGGCTCAGCCTGCAGCTCATCCAATCCCCAACCCTCTCACGTGATTAAAGCGTTAGGTCGTCGTGATGCGCTAGCTAAAGCAACCCTGCGATTTGGCATCGGGAAAACGACGACTGTGCATGACATTGATGAGGTAGGTAGGGTCGTGGCGGCGGCGGTAACGGCAGCGGTGAAAGCAGGATCGAGCTCGCTTCGTGAGCCTTAATAGCCAGTCAGACTTGATAGGTGAAGGCCAAACGCCCAGAAAACGGACAAACCTCAGAGATCACATCAAGAGTCACAGCTGAATCGGTCAATCCCTGCAACAATGATGGGTAGATCATTTTTGTGATGAACACAGTAGCGCAGACGATATGGCTTCAGAAACGCGGCGTAGCTTTTTAGGCGGACTTTTAGGCGGATCTTCGCGGCCGCTGACCATTTCTGTAACGCTGATGTACATTGGCATAGCGATTACGCTCTTGTTTGTGTTCATTGCCCTATTCGCGCCATTGATGCAGAGCTGGGGTTGGATTCAAGACCCGCTAGTGGGCCTACAAAATCCGGTTCATGAGCCCCCTTCTGCAGCGCACTGGTTTGGCACCAGTCGCCAGGGCTACGACATTTTTGCGCGGACGCTGTACGGGGCGCGGGCAGCTTGGCAGGTGGTGATTTTAGCCACCGCCATGAGCGTAGTGATTGGGGTGCCGCTCGGGATGGTGAGCGGCTATCGGGGGGGAAAGCTGGATCGGGCCCTGCTGTTTTTTATGGATACCATCTATACGCTGCCGGGGCTTTTACTCTCTGTGACGCTGGCGTTTGTGGTAGGCCGAGGCGTTTTGAATGCGGCAGTAGCACTCTCGATCGCGTACGTCCCTCAGTATTACCGGGTAGTGCGCAACCATACCGTGAGTGTGAAAACAGAGCTATTTATTGAGGCTGCGCAGTCTATGGGGGCGTCGACTTGGGTGGTGCTGTCTCGCTATTTATTTTTAAATGTGGTGCAGAGCGTGCCAGTGCTATTTACGCTGAATGCAGCAGATGCGGTGCTAGTACTGGGCGGACTGGGTTTCTTGGGATTGGGCCTGCCAGAGTCTACACCGGAATGGGGCGACGCTTTACGGCAGGCTTTGGATGCGTTGCCAACGGGCATTTGGTGGACGGCGCTGTTCCCAGGGTTGGCAATTACGCTGATGGTAACGGGTCTCTCTCTGGTGGGTGAAGGGCTTAATGAATTTATTAATCCGCTTCAGCGTAGAGAGAATTGGGATTAGGGCGTGACTTTAGAACGTAAAGGAGACAACAATAGAGGCGAGATCTCAAAGCAGGCGAGTCTGTTTGAGACCTATCGGCAACTCGGTGAAATTGAGCGATCGCTGGTTCAAGTGTTTGCCATTATCTATGAGCCAACGAACCGTGAGAATGCTCGCCTGTGCTGGAATGGGGCGATCGCTAAAAATAATCAGCACCTTTCTATTCTCAAATCGATCCCCTTTAAGAAGGTCGTAGAAACGCTGCTCTCACAAGGTCTGGTCGTACAGAGAATGGCCTCGGGCCTGCAGTGCAATCTGAGCATCATTGAGTTAGTGGTACGTCATTCGGTTTTAGAAGGCACGTTTGAAGCGATCGCCCAAGTCGTTGGCCTTTTACTCCCCATCCGCAGACGCTACCCGGATGGCCCCCTTTATTTCAAACAAGAATCTGAGTTTATTCGTGAACTGCGCATTGCCATTTACCGAGAAGACAGCCGGGAAATCAGCGCCCTTTTTGAAGACTTACGCAACACGCCTTGGAACAGCGCTTCCAAAGTGACCCTGAGCGCTGTTCTCGGCAATATGCTCGCGAATCCGTTTGAAGTTAGCTGGATGAACCGCCTCCCTAAAGATTTTTTTGAGCTCGGGCTAGGCACTGTCTTGCAAGACTCTCTCAAGCGAGGCACATCGCTCCAGGCAGCCTTTAACCTGCTTGCAGAAGCGTATCAAGAAAATCCCATCAGCGACGATCTTCGCCTGATCTATGCAGAGCAACTCTGTATCCGAGGCCGCCTTACTGAATCAGAACACGTTTTAGATAACATCACCCCCAGGCAATCCAACCGTGAAAAATATGAGCTTTTACTAGGCGCCAATGCTTTTTTATCCGGCCACACCCTTCAAGCGCTGACCCATTTTCGCCAATCTCTAAAAATGACTGGCAGAGCAAAATACGCTCAGGTGGCCTGGTTCGAGCAGCCCGCTGCCGTGCTTTTTTTGTTTGCTCTCCTCAAAGATCATAGTCCCACCTCCCAGCAAGAAATAGAACAATACTATTCATTCTTACGGCACTATCCCAATCATCCACTCGCCATTAGCATCACACTGCTCTACCAAGTGTCTATCATGCAGCTGGGGAGAAAACCGGCTGATGTAGAACAGTATGTAGCGCAACCCTTCAGCGCTGCAAACTTACCCAATCTTCTCAGCATATACTGCCTGCATTGGCTGTCAGTCAGCGCCATTGCAGGCAAGTTCGCAGCTGAGTTACCCGCCTTATTTGAGCAGTCGCTAAAGGCCAGCTACCAGTGGATAGCATTAGAATTTGCCGACTTAATGCTGAGCTATAAAATAGAGGCCGTGCATGCCCAAAGTGTGGAGATATTGCGTCAGCAAATCCAGACGGTGCCTTTATTGGATACGATTGAGCGCAAAGCAGCCTGGGAGCTATCGCTAAACGCGCTTGCAAATCTATCCCCTAAAGCAACCACAACAGCTGCTCAGATAGCGCCCACAAGTTTTCGCTTGGCATGGCGGCTACAGTTTGTGGCCACAGACTTTTGGTCGCTAACCCCTATAGAACAAAAAACAAATGCTAAAGGCACCTGGACCAGAGGAAAAGTTGTTGCACTGAAGCGATTAGCAACTGATAGTTTGGACTATCTATCTGATCAAGATAAAGACATTTGCGATGCCTTAGAGACTTTTTACGAAGATGATTATTACAACGAAAACTCTAGGCCACAGTATGCTTTTTCGCAAAAAGCACTGTTAGCTCTAATCGGACATCCGCTGGTTTTTTCGGAAGATGCGCCCGATATCAGAATAGTGGTTGAAGCCGCTGAACCAGAGCTATGGGTTAAAAAAATTGAAGGAGATATGCTGCAGCTTCAGCTCTCTCCGCCGCTCAACAATCACAATATTCTGGCCTTCCAAGAAACGCCCACCCGCCTTAAAGTTATTGAAATAACGCCGCAACATCGCCAAATCGCAGACATTATTGGCAAAGACAATCAGCTAGAACTGCCGGCTACTGCCAAAGAGAAAGTCTTAAAAACTATCGCCTCCGTAGCGAATCTAGTTACCGTACAATCCGATATTGGCGGCGGCGAAGCCATTGAAGAAGTGGTGGCTAATGACATCCCACATGTGCATCTACTGCCTGCTGGCTCAGGTCTGAAAGTGTCTTTACTGTTTCGTCCCTTTGGAGAAGGGGGGGCTTATTATCAGCCCGGACGAGGCGGCGAGACAATTATTGCCAAAATAGGCGATAGACGACTACAAACGAAAAGAGACTTAGCGGCTGAAAGCGCAAACGCTGAGGTCATTGTAGAAGCCTGCACTACCCTTCAGGAATATGAACCCGATGGGGGCGAATGGATCATTGAAGAAGCCTCTGACTGCCTAGAGTTGTTGTTGCAGCTGCAGGGATTAGAAGATCCGGTGCAGGTGGAATGGCCAGAAGGAGAGAAGTTTAAAATCTCTCGCCAGCTGGGCATGAGCGATTTTAAATTCAACATTCATCGGCAAAAAGACTGGTTCGCAGCCAGCGGCGAACTGCAGGTGAGTGAAGGGCACATCTTGAACTTGCAGCAGCTCATGAACCTGGCAAATTCTGACGCTGGGCAGTTTATTCCGCTCGCAGATGGTGAGTTTATTGCGCTAACCGATGAGTTTCGCCGTCGCCTTAACAGCATGACGCGCCTGTCACAAAGTCATGGCTCTGAGCTGCGCATTCATGGGTTGGCGGCGCTGGCCATCAACGACATTTTAGACAATGTAGAACAGCTGGAGGTAGATCAAGCATGGCAAGACCACATTCAGCGAATCCAAGATGCTTGTAGCATCGAACCCGAGCTTCCAGGAAACTTACAGGCTGACCTGCGAGATTATCAGGTAGAGGGCTATGAGTGGCTGGCTCGCTTGGCGAACTGGGGCGTGGGCGCGTGCCTAGCCGATGATATGGGCCTGGGTAAAACGGTGCAGGCGCTTGCGGTGATCCTCAACCGTAGCCAGCAGGGGCCCGCTTTGGTCATTGCCCCCACCTCGGTGGGGATGAATTGGATGAGTGAGGCGGAGCGGTTTACACCAAACCTAACGGTGAAGAATTTTAGAGAGGTCGAGAGAGGCGATCGCGTCAAGCTCATCACAAGCCTCAAAGCAGGAGATTTGCTCGTTTGTAGCTACGGCATTATGCAGCAAAAAGACGTTGCCGATCGTCTAGCACAAGTAAACTGGCAAACCGTTGTGCTAGACGAAGCGCAAGCGATAAAAAACTACGCCACTAAGCGATCGCGCGCCGTCATGAGGCTCCAAAGCAGCTTCAAAATCATCATGACCGGCACCCCCATCGAGAATCACTTGGGCGAACTCTGGAATCTCTTTCACTTCATTAACCCTGGGCTCCTCGGCTCCATAGATAGCTTCAATCAGCGCTTTGGCAACCCCATCGAGCGCGAGCGCGACGAAGGCGCCAAAGATGCGCTCCGCCGTCTCATCCAGCCGTTCATTCTCCGCCGAACCAAAGATCAGGTGCTCACCGAGCTACCGTCTCGCACCGAAATCACGCTTCCGGTAGAACTCAGCCCGCAAGAAATGGCCTTTTACGAAGCGCTGCGCCGCGAAGCCATCGACAAGCTCAGCGGCAAAAAAGAGGTGCCCAAAGGCCAGAAGCATCTGCAAGTTTTGGCTGAAATTATGCGCCTGCGCCGCGCCTGCTGCAATCCTTCTTTAGTAAAGCCCGAACTTGCTATTCCCAGTGCAAAGCTGCAGCAGTTTAGTGAATTACTTTCCGAACTATTGGACAATGGGCATAAGGCACTTGTCTTTAGTCAGTTTGTTGATCATCTCTCTATTTTGCGAAAGCACTTAGAGAAAGAACAGATTGCCTATCAGTATTTGGATGGCAGTACGCCTGCGAAGAAGCGAAAGCAGAACGTGGACGCCTTTCAAAATGGCGAGGGCGATGTGTTTTTGATTAGCTTGAAAGCGGGCGGAACGGGGCTGAACTTAACGGCGGCGGACTATGTGATTCATATGGATCCGTGGTGGAATCCGGCAGTGGAAGATCAGGCGAGCGATCGCGCCTATCGCATCGGGCAACAGCGCCCGGTGACTATTTATCGCCTTGTGGCCAAAAGCACCATCGAAGATAAAATCGTTGCTCTCCACAAAACCAAACGAGATCTTGCCGACAGTCTCCTTGCGGGTTCAGATGTTAGCAGTAAAGTCTCTACAGAGCAGCTATTAGCTCTGATTCAGCAGTAGAGGTTCACATACAGAAAAATGGAAAATTCGGCGGCTGATTTGCTGATGGCTCCACCGTGGGCAATTGAAGTGTTACTGCCTGGGCAGAGTCAAAATTGTGTGGACTCCGATTGCTGGCTTTGAGTATCAGAAGGAACGGTGAGGATGCGGGATTCGATGCTGTCCCACACCTCAGGAGATACTCTAACAGCCCCCTCCTTGCAGCGAATCATCAGTTCGCACATATAAAAGTAGTTAGCAAGATCTTGTGATTCTTCTCGCGATAGAGCGGCGGTTTTAGGGTCGAGGCCAAGCGTAGAAAACCAAAGCGCATACATTTGTTCAATCACCGCTGTTCTCTTCTCTTGAGTATCAGAACTCTGCTGTTCTTTTCTCAGTCTCTCAAGGTCTTTCACTAGATTGTCAAAGGCAAGGTTAGGAAAAATGCGAGCGCGGGCGAGGGCGCGGGCGAAGTCGAGGTCGAGGGCGAGGGCGCGGGCGAGGGCGAGGGCGAGGGCGAGGTCGCGGGCGCGGTCGAGGTCGAGGGCGCGGGCGAGGGCGAGGGCGAGGTCGAGGTCGCGGTCGAGGGCGCGGGCGCGGTCGAGGTCGCGGTCGAGGGCGCGGGCGAGGGCGAGGGCGACAAAAAGAATAATGACTCTTCTGGCCGAAGGCCTTGATTTTTGTTCAGAACTATCACGACCACTGACCCTATAAGCCCATCTCACCAGCTCACGAACTTTTGGGCGATGAAGATACGTATTCGCCTGCGTCTCCATCGCCAGCAAAAAGTCATCCGCGCCCGATCTTCCGCCCATTAACCCAGGCAATAACAAAAAAATCTCTCGCCACTGTGCATGGGTTGCTTTTTGCTGCACCAGCTTGTGCCACTCACCGTTATCGACCAAACACTGAGCCGTTAAATACTCTTGCAGCGTTAAATGAGAAAAAGAATACGTATCTTCTGCCCGCTCCACTAAAATCCCCTGCTGCACTTCTATCGCGTTCAGCACAGCTTCACTATCCAAGCTGGCTGGCACATTCAAAGTACTCGCCAAGAATGTTCTAATTTGCTTCGATAGTTCTCGCTTTGAAAAAAAGAGCTGCTCCCCCACCATGCCTTCATAAGCAATTTCAGAGAGCAAAATCTCTTCTTGCTCAATACTCAACCCTTCATAAATTTCATCTCGCAAAATGCGCTTTTCCGCTGCCCACTCTTCTAATAAAATTCGCAAAGCCTTCTTATACAGGCTGCTCCGATTATTCGGAAACCGCTGCGACAGGTTATACACCAAACACAGATAGGTCAATAGCAGCGGCGTATGTGCCAGCTCCTTAGAGGCCTTATTTTCTGACTTTTGCAACACCTCCCAACATTTCTGTGCCGTTTCTCTCTCCACATCTTGAGATGTACTAAACCAATTCGTGATGAACTGCTGAATCTGTTCATCATCAAAATCCGCCATCGTCACATTGCTAAATCGCTGAAACGCACGGCTACGATAGCCAGACGCTGCCACCCGACAAGACGAGATGAACCGATTCTCATCGTAGCGATCCACAAAGTCTCTAATTTCACCCAGCACATTATCCAAATTCGCACTGGGCACCTCATCCAATCCATCTAGCAGCACCAGCAAATTTCCCTGAGCCAGCGCCTGCTGGGCAAAGTCTGCTGCCGACGGAAACCCACAGGTCTCAAACTCAGCCGCAATAAACTTCTCTACATCAATGTCTGCCGCATCAAAGCGCTTTAGCTCTAGCAGCACCGGAATCTTCCTCGGCACATAATCCGCTGCCTCGTAATACAGCGTACGCAGCGCTTCCAGCCCCACCTTCCGCAAAAAGGTACTTTTTCCAGCCCCTGGCCCACCCAGCACCATCAAATACGGCTTCTGATTCGCAATATCAATCCCGGCATACTTTTCGTCACCGCCACGGCTCGAAGCATATCCTCGCAGCCGCGTCTGCCGATACGACTCTTCTAAAGCACACGGATCAAACTGCAACACATCCTGCTCATTCAGCAGCTTCACCCCCGTATACACCGCCGACAAATCCACCGGCTCTCGCATACCCAGAACCTTAAGCTGGCAGTGCCGCTTCTGATACGTCTCAATATATTTCCGCGACGCCCGAAAAAATGCCTGCTCACCTTCCGCAGCTAGCTTCCCAGCGCCCGCCTTCACCGTATTAATCGCAAACGTTCCTAAACCCTTAACCGCAGGCTCTACCAGAAAATCAAATCCGACCATCTTTCACGGTGACTGTCATGCTTCGCTGCCAGCATACCGCAGATAATATCTGCGGTATGCTGGCAGCCATTCAGACGCTGAGGAGGTAACTCGCAAGTCCTTTATAAGGCTTGGCTCTATTCGCCCATCTCACGGCGATACTTGTCCCTACGCTGCTGCTGTTTTAGCTTTGCGCGGGTGCCACGATACATAATCCAAAAGACACCGAGGCAGATGGCGATCGCCCCCACCATTTCCACACCGCCGCCCGATAGGCCCAACCCAATCACCACAGCCAAGCAAGGCAACCCAAACATCACCCAGCCCGTAACCATCACCCACCAAGGCTTAGAGCCGCTGGCCAATCCTCTATACGCTTTGCCTTCTAGCGCAATGCGCTCCATCGGTGCCAGCCCCGTCGCCGCTCGCTCAATTTTCTGTGGTGGGGGTGGCGGCACATCCACATATAGTTTGGCATTGTTCGCCAATGAGTCATTCAAAGAATGCGCACTTGAATCTAAATAAGCGTGAAACTCGTTATCGTCTGTCATGATGCCTGACCATTCACTAAAACCGTTCACTAAAACAGTGCAATAGAAGAATCAACAAGGCATCTTGATATTCCAGAAATATTGGCCTATTACTTTAGCCCTGTAGTTTCAATCAATGCTGACTCAATCGCTGCCGACGCTGACCGATATGCCTGCACCTAGCCGATAGCCCGCATATTCGCAGCGTCTATATCAAATTCTTTCGGAAAATGCGTTTCTCTCGGATCGTAATCCGCCGCTTGCAGCAGTGCATTGTCTAAATCC
>JBCCOO010000014.1:0-86314 GCA_039025345.1 Cyanobacteria bacterium P01_D01_bin.105
TATAAAGAAGGGCTGGACGTGCTGCTGAAGAAGTGGGATGCAACGCGCAATATTGAGCGAGACAAAATTTATAGAAAGCTGTCGCTAAAGCGGAAGGAAGATTTGCTGGCGCAGATTGCCTTTAGCACATTTAAAGAGGGAGATTACTTTTTCAAGCAGCGTGTAGTGGAGGAGAAGATTATTGACTACATTCAGAACTTGCCAGGAGCAAAAGAAGATGAAGAGGCGCTGTTGATAGATAGTGAAGCGGTTTTGAAATCTATTGAAGCGCAGCATGGCCTACTGGTGGAGAGAGCCAAGTACATTTATTCTTTCTCTCATCTCACGTTTCAAGAATATTTTACAGCAAAGCAAATCACTAGCCCTTCTGCACAGATGCAGATACAACTACAAGCACTATCGGCAAATGTGACGGAAAAGCGATATCGAGAAATTTTTTTATTGTCGGTAGGGATGCTACCCCAGGCAAATGAACTGTTGTTGTGCATGAAAAAAGAAATTGATCAGATTGTGATAGGCGATAAAAATATACAACAGCTATTAATAAAATTGCAGCAAAAAACACTTTCTATTAATGTCAGATATAAGCCTGCTGCCACTAGGGCTTTTTACTTCGACCTTGCCCTCGACCTCGACCTCGACTTCGACCCTGACCGCAACCTCAACCTCTACTTCGCCCTTGCCCCCGAGGTCGACCTCGCCCTCACCCTCGACCTCGCCCTCGACCTCGACCGCGCCCTCGACCTCGATCTCTACCTTTTCCGCGCTCTCCACCGCGCCCTTGAGCTCGACCGCGTCCTTGACCTTAAGCTCAACGACCTCGACAACAACTTCGTCCACAACCTCGACCGCGCCAGTTCCCTCGACCGTGCAGATTCTGCTAAATCAATATTGCAGGCAAAGTTAGAAAAATTAAAGCAACAGTTACCGGATTATCGGCAGATTGAAGACTTTAAACGATGGTGGGAGCATTATGGAAAGGACTGGACTGATATCCTCAAAAGGATTGCGGTTGAACACCGCAAAATTTATCATGATTGGCAGTTCACATCAGAACAAAAAGAGACTCTGAAACAATATTACGTTACCAACAAACTCCTAGTAGACTGCCTCAACAGCGATTGCTACGTCACCAAAGCAACCCGCCAGTACATCGAAGACACCCTGCTTTTACCAATGAGCGAAATAGAAAAGCGCCCCTTCACTCCTTAAAGGTCAATTGTCTGGCAGCTCTGCTCTCATCTCTACTGCAAATCACCAAACGCCAAAATCTCCGCCACCGTCAAATCAAATCCTTCAACAACCGCAGAGCGTAGCAACGTCTCCTCATGAGGCGTCTAAAATGGAAACGCCTTTCCTAACCTTTGCCAAGCCGATGACTGCGATTCCTCACTACATCAGCCCAGAAGAATACTTAAAAATCGAACATCGCAGCCCCATCCGCCACGAATATCGCCACGGCCTCGTCTACGCAATGGCAAGCAGCAGCGACAAGCATGATCGCATCACCGCCAACCTCCTCAAACTCATCGACACTCACTTCGGCAACGATTCAACCTGCCAATTCTTCTCAGGCAACGTCAAGGTCAATATCAACGTCAGCTACACCGATACCCTGTTCTACTATCCAGACGCCTTCATCACCTGCAACGAACGAGATCAGCGCGATCGCGACATTAAACGCCACCCCAAACTTATCGTCGAAGTCCTCTCAGAAAGCACCCAAGCCTTTGATCGAAGCGACAAATTTGAAGACTACACACAAATCGACACCCTCGAAGAATACGTCCTCATCGCCCAAACCCATCAGCGCATAGACTGCCACCGCCGCACAGCAGACAACGACTGGACACGCACAACATACAAACAAAGCCAACCCGTCAGCCTGCAGAGCATTCGCCTCACCTTTAAAATCGCCCAGCTATATCACGGCATACACTAAGCGGTTGTCTGAGCATTGGTCTTAAGTGTTGGTGTTATTGGTGCGATGTATTAGTGCGATCGCGTCACCTCAACATCCGCCATCCCAAACATCACTCCGAACATCACCCGAAAGGCCGTTACATTTAGACATATTTCTGCTTGAATAAACGTATAAAGAAATTTTTGATTAAAAGGTTCCGGAGAGATAGCGTATGTACATCGTGCAGATAGCCTCTGAATGTGCGCCAGTGATTAAAGCTGGGGGCCTGGGCGATGTCGTCTACGGTCTCAGCCGCGAAATCTCTAGCCGTGGCCACTGCGTCGAAATCGTGCTGCCCAAATACGACTGCATGCGCTACGACCACGTCTGGGGCATGCACGAAGCCTACCGCGACCTCTGGGTGCCCTGGTTCGACGGTGTCATTCACTGCTCCGTTCAGTGCGGCTGGGTGCACGGCCAGCTATGCTTCTTCATTGAACCCCACTCCGGCGATAACTTCTTTAACCGGGGCAACTACTACGGCAACCACGACGATCAGCTCCGCTTCGCCTTCTTCAGCAAAGCCGCTCTAGAGTTTTTGCTAAAAAGCGGCAAACGCCCCGACGTCATCCACTGCCACGACTGGCAAACCGGCCTCATCCCGGTCATGCTCTACGAAATGTATGGCTGGCACGGCATGGCAAACCAACGCATTGCCTACACCATTCACAACTTTAAGCACCAAGGCACTTGGGGCGAAGAAATCCTCACTGCCACCGGCCTTAACCGCCCCGAATATTACTTCACCCCCGGCAAGCTGCAAGACAACGGCAACCCCTTCGCCCTTAACTTCATGAAGGGCGGCATCGTCTATGCCAACTACGTCAATACCGTTTCACCGCATCACGCCTGGGAAGCTCGCTTCTCTGACATCGGCTGCGGTCTTCAGTCAACGCTAGACGCGCATCAGAGTAAATTTGGCGGCATCCTCAACGGCATTGACTACAGTATGTGGAGCCCAGATGTGGATCCATTGCTAGAGCCAAACTATTCGATTGCAGACTTTGAAAATAAGGCGCTGAATAAGAAGGCGTTGCGCGATCGCTTCCTCCTCGCCACCAACGACAAACCCATTGTTGCTTTCATCGGCAGGCTCGATCAGCAAAAGGGCATGCACCAAGTTCACCACGCCCTCTACTACTGCCTAGAGCATGACGCGCAGTTCGTCATGCTTGGCTCCGCCACCGAAAAAGCCATCAACGATTGGTTCTGGAAAGAAAAAAACTATCTCAACAACAACGCAGACTGCCACTTAGAAATTGGCTTCAGCGAAGAACTGGCTCGAATGATCTACGGCGCCGCCGACATGATGATTGTGCCTAGCAACTACGAACCCTGCGGCCTCACCCAAATCATTAGCCTAAAATATGGCACCGTACCGGTGGTGCGCGGCGTTGGCGGTTTGGTCAACACCATCTTTGACTGGGACTATGACCAAGAGCATCAACAGAACGATCGCAACGGCTTTGTCTTCTACGAAAACGATCACGTAGCGCTAGAGTCAGCGTTGATACGGGCACTGGATTTGTATAAGAAAGAACCTGCACTGTTTGAACAGCTCGCCAAGCAGGGCATGGACTACGACTACTCCTGGAAAAATCCTGGTGACCAGTACGAAGGGATGTACGAGCACATTCGATACAAGTAATTCGATACAGCTCGTTCAATACAAACTAATCTCTGTCGCAGTTCATTTCGCCATTCGGGTTGAATCCGGCACTACTCAGGAGCAGACTGTCGCCGTTTGCTGCGCTGCCTTAGGCTATTAGCCTTCGCGGTCAGATCTTGGAAAAAGTCTGATTCGACAATCTCGTTAACCTGTTTTTCTCGCTTAACCTCATCGATTTCAATGCGCAGTGCCTTAACCTGACACTTTAGGCGTTTCTCTCGCACATGTACTTCTTTGGCCATGTTGCTAAAGACACGCGCCAACTGACCTAGCTCATCCTGACGCTTTACCAATCCAGACAGCGCATCGAGCTGAAATTTTTCAGCCTCAATGTCAGCTGCTGCTTTTGTTACTGTCAAAATAGGACGTGCAATCACCCGATCTGAAAGGAAAACGGCTAGTCCAGCAGTCGTCAGAATAAAGACGCTGATGACAACCACCAAGCGGCGACGATTCTTTTGAATATCCGCGAGATAGTATTGGGCGGGCACAACCGTGCCAATCATCCAATCTAGGTTATCTAGCGTTTCAATAGAATTGAGAGAAACAAAATAGCGATCACCCGTTTCTGGATTAACGTAGGTCAGTCGCTCACCCGAGGTCATTTCAACCCCCGTCTCTTTAATAGCCGTGTGAGCATACTGCAACAGCAGATTTTCAGAATCGCCTAGCTGCATCAGCTTGGGCGTTTCACCTTGGGCCGTAACCCCTCGGGTGTTATCAGTAGACGCTAAAATCTCCTGCTTTTGGTTAATAATAAAGACCTCGCCTTCCAGTGAGTCTTGCAGTTCGAGCAAAAATTCAGAGAGCTGACTCAGCTCGATACCAATGCCCACAACGCCGACGCGCTCAGCGTCATCGTTTAGGGTAATCGAAGCATCCATGCCGGGCTGCTGGGTAGAGCGATAGACATAAACCGTCCAGTTCATTTTGTTGGGCGTTGCGATCGCCGCTCTATACCAGGGTCTTTCTGGTGCAAAAAAAGCTGGCTCCATCGAAAACGTTTCTATCGTATCGGGTTCGCCCATCGACACACTTTCTTGTGGATGCGCTTTTGGATAAGAATGAACCGTAGTTAGGGTAGAGCGCTCCGCGGCCTGCCAGTCTCGAAAGTGGGTTTTTAATGACCCATTTGGTAGCCTTTGCGCGCCAAAAAAATCTCCGTTGCCGTAGCCTATTTGCACCCAGCTAAAGTTAGGATTTGCCGTTAGGATGCTTAAAAACAGGGCTTCTCTTTCCTTCGGATTATAAAAATCAACCAGGTCGTATTCGTAGTTATTTTGCAGAAGCTGATTAGCTACCGTAGCGCTATTGAACAGCTGCTTAACTTCTTGAGAAGCCCCTAGCACAATTTCTTCATTCGCCTGGGTCACAATCGTATCAATGTTGCGACGAGAGATCAGCGCCCACGGCACATATACCAGTGCTGAGGTCGCACTAATCGTCACTAAAATAGCGCCCACTAATGACGCTTTGATACCGGGCGCCTTGATACCCGGGGCTTTGATACCAGGGACGTTTACACCCAACAGGCTAAACGAACGGCTAAACAACTTTGAGCGGGTTGAAGACACAGGTATTTCTGATGATTCAGCTTTCATAGATTTCCAGGGCTAGCCTTCATAGTGTGGTCATGTGCTGCGCTCTACGCGGTCGTTAAGGCAGGTCGTTAAGGCGGGTCGTTAAGGCGGTTGCTGGACTGTTGCTGTGCAACGACGGCAGTTGCTGCCATGCCTGTGTGAACAATACTCAAGGTTCTAAACGGATCCATTAGCGGATCAATAGCAATAAACAGCACCAAAACCGCCTCAAGCGGGAGCTTCAGCGGCTCTAATACAATGCCCAGCATGGTTAGGGTTAGAATGCCCGAAACGCCAGAGGTTGCCATTCCAGCCAAAATAGAGCCAACGATAATAATCACAAAGTCACTGACACCCAGCGATTTTTCATAAAGCTGCGCAACGAATAGAGCGCCCAGTGAAAAGTAGATTACCGATCCAAATCGGCAAATGGTAATCGAAAGGGGGGTCACCAGCTTAATGGTTTGTCGCTCCAATTTGAGCTGATCGCTGAGGGTGGCGATCGCTGAGGGCAAACAAGCTAAACTACTCGACGTGGCCAGCGCGAGAATGGTGGTCTCTCTCATCGCCAGTAGAACGCTTGGCAATGACAGTGCCGTCCGCCGCCAGATAACCAGCGTACTCAGCGCATAAATCGCCAAAAATGTACCCAGCGCCACAACAATAAAATTGAACATGGAGGTCACCACTTCCAACCCCTGCTGCGAGAGCTGATAAGACAGCAAGCTAAACAGCCCAAAGGGCAATATCACCGTCAGCCAATGAATCAGTTGGTTAAAGCTCTGATAGATACTGTCTAAGGCTGAAAATATCTTGTCAGTAAACTGTTCTTTCAGCAGACCCAACGAAACGCCAACAATAATCGAAAAACAGAGTACTTGCAGCGTTCGGCCCTCGCTCAGGGCTGAAAAAATATTCTCCGGCACCAAGCTCAGCAAAAAGCTATCCATGCCCGGTTCAGCAACCACTTCAATCGCAGGTTCACTCAGCGATATCTCTAAATCAATGCCCGACTGGTTAACGAGTACGCCCAGCGTAGAGAGCGTTTCTTGGCTCAGGTCATTTCCGGGTCTAGCGATCGCCGTGATGATCGCGGTCAAACTGCTCACCATCAGCAACCCCAAGGGGAAAACCACCACAATCCGCTGTACATACCGCTTCGCCTCTGGGCTACCCATCAGCCGTCCAATACTGGAGGTAATGGCAGAAAGCAGAACCGGAAAAACGCACATTTTCAGCAGTCCCAAGTAAAGCTGCCCAATAGGCGCAGTGGCTGCTGTCACACCTGGATAGGTAGTGCCGACATAAACCGCGAGAATAACGCTGAAGGCGATCGCCCACGGACTGCGCAATAGTTGCACTAGCCCGTTGATACTCAGCAGCTTGTCAGGAGAAAAAGATCGAGCAATCATAGCAGCGAAAAGAACAGTTTAGACAGGACTATTAGACAGGCGCTTCAGACAGGGCCAAAGTAGCGATCTAGCAAAGAATCGACGGTGTCATCAGGATGGACAACATCGAGGTATTGATTCACAAAGTCTTGCAATGATCGGCTGTC
Source organism: Cyanobacteria bacterium P01_D01_bin.105 (assembly GCA_039025345.1). Lineage (GTDB taxonomy): Bacteria > Cyanobacteriota > Cyanobacteriia > Phormidesmidales > Phormidesmidaceae > Phormidesmis. Next base: position 6,771 of record JBCCOO010000014.1, read on the forward strand.
CCAAGGCAACACAACAGCCAGCGGATCTTGAGTATCGGTCAGCGCAATGGTTTGGAACTGAAGGGAAGCATCAGGGTTATTGCGCACAATCTTTTTCACTTCTAGCTCATCGCGATAAGCCGCTAGCACTTTGCCCTGGGTGACGGCCTTAACCACTTCAGGCCAGGTCGAAAATTCAGCAATGGTCGCATTTGGAAACTTTTGCTTAACAAACCCCACATAAGACGAGCCGCGAATCACGCCCACTCTACCTTCTAGCGTACGGAGCATTTCTGCCACATTTTCGCCCTTCGCCTGCTCAGCAAGCTGAACCCGGTTGACCAACAACCCCTGACGCATCGTTAAGTAGGGATTAGAAAAGCTCACGCGCTTAGCCCGTTGCAGCGTTCGACTAATCTTTGAAATGGCCAAGTCGGCTTCCAAGTTATAAACCTGTTTCACCACATCATTAAACGTTCTCGCGCTGCGATTGAATTCAAGCATCACCCCAAGCTGATCGGCTAATTCTTGAGCTAGTTCAACATCTGAGCCGATGAGTGAACCCTTGTCATCTGTCATAAAAAAGGGTGGATTCTCTTTGTTGAGAACAGCAACGACCAGTTTGCCACGATTAATAATGCGCTCAATATCAGGCGGGTTCTGAGCCCGGTCTGGTGAGATAGTTACCGTCTGGGTTTCCTGAGCGAGTGCCTGCGCTAACGCGGCCTGAGTCTCTTCGCCAACGATACCGTCTTGTCCAATGCCCACTGCTTGTTGAAACGCAAAAACGGCCTGTTCTGTTACTTTATTGAAATAGGCATTGAGATTGCCTGTCTCATAGCCAAGCTGCTGTAGCTGTTGTTTTAGCTCGCTGACGTGTGGATTGCGATCGCCCAGCGTCAACAAATCTGTTTCCGCCACAACATCAGAGACTTCCTTCGGGGAAACAGAAACCATAGAGACCTCTGCATTTTCTACCTTAGAGAGTCGCACAGCGTTCTGGGCGCGGCTGAGCTGAGGTTGAGCAATGACTGCACCAACAACAATACTAACAACTAGGAAAAAGCTAATATAAACTGTCCAAAGACGGCGAGAGAGTTTTCTCCTGAGTCTGGAAAGCAGCATACTAAGCTTATGCGAACTAAAGGGCGGCATAATTCAGAATAGGAGATACGTTACGAGTTTTGGTAGACAGAGACGAGCCAGATAGAGAGGGATCGGGGCTAGATAGTGAAGGGCCAGATAACGCGGGGCCAGATAGCGGCAGAGGGCGATCGCCATAGGCATAGGTCAAAATACTGGAGGCGATCGCATCGAGCGGATCGACCCAAGGAATCGGCATTGCCTGAAGCTGAGCGCAGGCAATCGACAGTTCTGTGCAGCCCGCAATAATAACTTCTGCGCCCTCAGCGTATAGGCTCGCTGCCGCTTCACTCACCTGCTTTAAGGCGCGATCGCTGACCCGAATTCCGGCGGTTTTAATCCCCCACGTTGGTGCGTAAATGCTCTGCATCACCTGCTTTTGAACCAAAGACCCGTAGGCAGGTTCTATTGGCATCAAATCTGCCTTGCGTAGGCTATTTGCATAGAGGCGAGCCTTAATCGTACCGTCTGTTGCCAGCACGCCAACCCGACTCACATCGGGGTATTGCTGACGAATAAAATGCGTTGTTACATCCATCAAATGCAGCCAGGGGATATCAATCTCGGCCTGCACTGGCCCATAAAAAGCATGCGCAGTATTACAAGACACCACCAAGAAATCACTCCCCATAGTTTGAAGCGATCGCGCGTAGTGCTGTAGCGCCAAAAGGCACTCGTCCCTTTCCTGCGAATTCTCTTTCTTGTGCGAAGTCTCTTTTCTCAGGTTATCTTCTCTGAGGCTATTCTCTCTGAGACTGTGAGTTCGATCTGGGATCTGAGTCGCTGACACTACTAGCCAAGTTGGATAATCTTGATCGCAGCGAACCCCACGCTGATGATGGCATATCTGCAAGATCCGTTTCTCTAGCTCAATATGCGCCAGCGGCCCCAATCCACCCAAAATACCAGGCACAGCAACCTGCCTTTGTCCCTTTTTATTGCTTTCCCATTGCGGTTCTATTGGCATGGCTGTGTCCCCTCCTGTCGAAGTCCGACAACCGTGATCCCTAGCGCAACCACCATCATCACACCGCCCATCCAAAACGGAGAGAGGATTCCCAGATGGTCAAAGACAACGCCAGCCCAAATCGGCCCCGCAATCGAAGCCACACTGCGCAAGCTCTGAGTTCCCGCAATCGTACGCCCCTGTTCTTTATCCGACACCCGGTTAGAAATCAGCGCCCGCAGAGACGGCAAAATGAAGCCTACCCCAAAAGCAAGCATGGCCTGAGTGAGATACACCCCAACATATAGCCCTACGCCTTGCTTCGGGATGCCCAACGTCAACCCAAACGCGAGCGCAATTAACACAATGCCTGTCAGTGCTAGCTTAGCTTCCCCGTATCTGGGCAGCAGCTTACGAATCAGCCCGCCTTGAACCAAGGTAGACAAAACCCCAATCCAGACAAACACCAGTGCCGCTTCCGTTGGTCCCCAACCAAATCGTTCACTTAAGAACAAAACATAAATACTGCTAAATCCTGTAAAAACAAAGTTAAACAGGAAAAAAGAGAGCAGCAATCCCCGCAGTTGAGCCTTATTGAACATTCGCCAAAGCTGACTAACCGGATTAAAGTCTTTAATCTCTAGCGTTGTCTGGCGTTTTTCTACAGGAAGTGATTCTGGCAGAGAAAAATAGCCCCAAAGGAAATTCAAAAGCGCCAGCGCTGCTGCGATGAAAATCGGCAGCTCCAAGCTAAACTTGGCCAAAAACCCGCCGAGCGCAGGCCCAATTGTGAAACCTAGGCCAAAGGCTGCGCCCGTGATACCAAAGTTTTTGGCTCTGTTTTCTGGAGAAGAAACATCCGCAATGTAGGCTTGCGCGGTGCTTGGAATTCCACCTGTAATACCATCGATCAAACGAGAGAGATAAATAACCCATAGGCTACCGGCAATGCCAAACAAAGAATAGGCCACGGTAGTGCCAAGAATGCAGACCAGCAACACAGGCCGTCGCCCGTGGCGATCAGATAAAGCACCAATCACCGGAATGGCTAAAAACTGAGCCACTGAAAAACTTGCCGTCAAAAACCCCAGCGTTAGCGCGTCATCTCTAAACTGACCTACTAAAAATGGGAGAATAGGGATGATGATACTAGAACCAATCTTATCGATTAGAATGGTCAGGAAAATAAAGACGAGCTGAGACTTAGCCAGTGGGGCTGTCGCACTCTGTTGTGTACTTGCTGTCATGATGCTGCCACCCGTTCCTGACTGGCCTTTTCTTGGCTGATCTTTTCTTGACTGGCCTGCTCTCGACTCATCTGCTCTTGATTGGCAAAATCCTGACTTACCCAGTCTCTAATCATCGAATTAACCTGATCGGGCACTTCATCCTGAGGGCAATGTCCAACGCCCTCTAATTCAACAAAATCTTTGACGGCTGGAAACGCTGCTAACGCACGACCTAGAGCAATTGGCTCCCAAGGGTCGGCTGTACCCCAAGCAAAATGAACCGAACAGCTGACTTGAGGTAGCAAATCTTCGGGCAGCGGCCCGGTGAAGTTGTTGATAAATGCCCAAAAGACATCAGGCGCACCTGAGTCTTGAGCTGGTGCGATTAAAAGATCAACCAGTTCATCAGTCACGGCCTCAGCATTACCATAGGCCGTCTGCAAAATTTTCTTGACGGTATTGGGTTTAGCAAGCTTATTGAAAAGCCAGTGAACCACAGATTTATTAGCAACAACTTTCTTAAGCAGTGGACGACCCAGACGACGCATTGGCGGCTGAGTGCTCAGTTTTTGGTCATGAATTTGCCTGAGGGCGCAATCTAGCAGCATCAGACCTTTCACTTGCTCAGGGGAGAAGACAGCTGCTTGCAAAGCGACCACACAGCCAATAGAGTTACCGGCTAAGAATGCGGGTTCTCGCACAATATCGGACAAAAAGTCGCTGACTTGCTGCCCCCAAGTTTCAAAGGTATAGGGTACCTGCTGGGCGCTGAACGCATCTCCGGGCGTTGGCTTATCCGAACGGCCAAATCCAATGAGATCTATGGCATAAACGCGATGATCTTTGGCCAACTCTGGAATGTTCTTTCGCCAGTGATCGCTAGACGCACCAAAACCGTGAACAAGCACTAAAGCTGGCCCAGTGGAGCCTGCTGCTTGATAGCGAATATTGAACCCTTTCCAAATCCAGATTAGGGCTTTAGAGTGTTGTTCAATACCACTACCTTCAGATGTTTCTTCTATACTGAGCGTTTGACTCGTCATGACGGGATACCTGTGAGTCTAATATTTTCCGAATCTTGGCGATCGCCTGCCGCTAGCCCTTCTGGAAAGGCTTTTTTCTGAGAATACTTTCGCAGCAACTTTCGATAGGTCATCATCGTGGCATCTGAAGCGACGAGCAACTCAGAGCGACTGTTCTGATAGGGCACAGGTTGGGGCGTTTGCTGACGAACAATAATCTCATCTTCCGCCAAAATCTTGTTGCCGATTCTAGCCACGTGATAGTCGAGAAAATCACTCACTAGCGGAATATTGTTCATAAATCCGCGTAGATTAACCGCTTTAACGACGGTCTTGTTTTCACTCACCGGGACACTAAACATCAGGCTCTCTAGCTGGAGCTTGCCAAACTTGATAGACGTATGGTTCAAGTTCGGCAGACCAAAAGCATAGGTCTTATAGGCATCTGGATCATCTTGATCAAAGATGAATTTGTTAATACCGTTGAGCCGGTTTACTTTAACATCCATGCGAGCGTTAAAGCCCCATTCAGTCTCTTCAACAGCGTAACGGTTGACCTGCACCTTAGAAGCGTCCTTAGGTTTACCCAGCGCACCCTTGTGAACGAAAGGCGGGTGAGACGCATCCATTAAAATTTCAATGCAGCGGGTGTAGTTTCCATCGAAGGTAAACTCGCTATACGTTGGCGGCCGCTCAGGATTGTCAAACTGAGGAAACTCAGGTAGAGAAGGCCGCTGCGCAGGCGGCAAGGTTAGATCTCCAACAAAGAGCCAGACAATGCCATAGCGCTCTTGAACAGGATATGAAGTCACTTTCGCCCGAGCGGGAATTCGGGTGCCGGGGGCATCAGCCGGAATATGAGAACAACTGCCACCTGATTCAAACTTCCACCCGTGATAGGGGCAGCGCAAGCAGTCGCCGTCTGTCCACCCAAGCGAGAGGGAAGCCCCTCGGTGCGGACACTGATTATCGAGGGCGATCGCCTTTCCTTTTGAGTCGCGATACAGCACATAGTCTTTTCCCATCAGCGTTAGCTTAGTGGGCTTTTGAGTCACTTGAGGACTCGCTTCTACCGCATACCAGAAGTTTTGCAACAGCTCTGGCTGTTGTTTATCTAGCTGTTTCTCACCTGAAGTGTTCTTAATCATGTTTATCTACACTCCTACTAAATCAGCGCTAGATTCAGACTGTTCGCTTTCTTTCTGTTTAGACGTATCTGTATCAGATGAATTAGCCGAGACAACTTCAACTGTCTCATCCGCTTTAGCATGAACTAAATCTTCAGACTTGAGCTGTTCTGCCTCTGGCACCATCATCAGACCATAGTCACCCACGCCCCAACCCATATCCAAATATTTACGCATCAGCTTTCGATAGGAGAGCTGCAAGATATCGGATTTAATCAGCAGTTCTCCCGTCAGCGGCACCACCCGAGGAATCTGGCTTTCAATAATGGCCTTGTCTTCTTCGTAAGTCTCAACCGTATTCTTTACAGAGTTCCAATCTGCCCAAGCCTGTGGCAAGAAGTTACGCAGGCCAATCCATTTAGTCAGCGTCGTATTCTCATCTACCGGAATGTTGCTCGCGAAGTAAATGTATTGAAATCCTTTGAAATTGAAATCTAGCTCAATTTGGTTAATGTTGGGCAGGTGGCCAGTCAGACGAGCGCTAGAGAAGGGGCGATCGCGCTTCACAATAAACTTCAACAGTCCCACTCGCTTCGGCGGTTTGGAAACCGTCAACGCGCTTACATTCCAATCTGTTTTTTCCACCTCATAAGGCGCGACTTCAGCATCGTCCCGATTACTAAAGAAGGCTTTATGAACAAACGGCGCATGGGCAGTATCTAAGCCGCTTTCCACGACACGGGTGTAGTGCGCATTCCAGGTATATTCTCCGCTTACCATACGCCATCCGGGGGCATCAAACTCTGGCAGCTCTGGTAGCGGCGGACGCTCTGCTTCCGGCAAATCACCAATAAAGAGCCAAATGAAGCTGTATTTTTCTTGCACCGGAAGTGACTTCACCCGAGCGCGCTTAGGAATAGGCGTACCGGGCTGGTCAGCCGGAATGTGGGTACAAGTGCCGTTCTCATCAAAGCTCCAGCCGTGATAAGGACAGCGAACGCAGTTCTTTTCTACCCAGCCTTGAGAGAGTGAGGCCCCGCGATGTGCGCAGCGATCTTTTAGGGCGATCGCCTTTCCCGCAGTGTCCCGATAGAGCACGTATTGCTCACTCATGACCGTAACCTGCACAGGCTTTTCACTGACTGCCGAACTAAATTCGACAGCATACCAAAAATTCTTTAGCATGGATGGCTTTCCCCTATTCTCACAACGTTATTCGATTGTCACCAATCGGCGCACAGTCTGTTCAATCAATATCGCTATAAAATAATCTTGCTCTCAGCGTTCCCATACCGTTTTGAGAACAGACTAACGAAACTCATTTCGCGCTTGCTGAAATTATCTTTTTCACTCAGGGCATCTAACTCAGGGCATCTAACTCAGGGCATCCCAAATTTGCTTAGGCACCTGACGATTACGCCGAGTGCGCATAGCAGGCTGATAGACGCATTCGTCATCTGCTGATTCGGTTTGTCGCAAAAATCCGGCTTTAATCAAATCGCATATCCTTTCTTCTATTTCCGCAGCCGGCTGCGGAAATTTCGCAACGCACTGAGCAAGCGTAGCGCCGCTCTGACGCATAATCCAATTCACTAAATTTCTCTCGTCATCTGGCAAGGACAACACATCTGTCATCGTGCGGCTAGGAGGTAAATAATCACTCACAGTTGATATCTCCCTCTACTTAACTGGCCAGATGCGCTGCAACCTTTCTAACTTCTTGACTAAAAGGATGATCGGGATAGTGCAAACAAAAGACACCACTGCTCGCCAACTGAAGCATTTCATCATTTTCAAAAAATAGGCCTTCAACTGGAACGTTGTAGCGGCTGTTGACCTTTTGGCGTAAATCTTCTTTCTGATAGACCTGAGGCGCTTTGTTTACAAGCAACATCAAATTTGGCACGTCTAGCTTTTGAGCGACTTCTAGGGTCACAGCCGTACCCAAAAAGTCCTGATGGTCAGGTCTTAGAATCACCACCATCGCATCGGAAATTGCGATCGATAGCAGCGTTTCTTCATTGAGGCCAGGATGCGTATCAATCAAAAGAAAATCTAGATTCATATCCTCAATCAGATCTTGAAAACCATCGTTGAGGAGGCCCACATCAAAGCCCTCTCGCAAAATTTTCGCAATTTCTCCAGCTTTGAGACTAGATGGGACAAGGTGAACAGTGCCGCCGATATTGGCAGGGCTACCATCGGCGGTTTTGAGCAATCCTGTGACGTCATGAGCCGTTTTTTCTAACGGACAGTTGCCCCACAGGTAATCATTGAGCGAGTATCTAAAATCATCTTCATCTAGGCCAAAAATGATGTGGATACCAGGAGATTGAATATCCGTATCAACGATGCCAACTCGATTACCTTGCTGAGCAAGAGCCACAGCTAAGTTCGCCGTCAGGTTAGATTTTCCGGTGCCACCTCTAAATGAATGAACGGAGATGATTTGAGACATATTGATGACCTAAAAACAAAGGTGAATTGAGGGTACTCAAAAAACAGTATGGGAACGCTTAGAGTGAAACTATCGTGTTGTAAAAATAAAATCTGTTCCATGAATAAACTTACCTACAAGCCTGGTTCTGTTATCTATAAAGAAGGCGATCTTAGCGAGACGGTCTACTTGGTGAAATCTGGCAAAGTTGAGCTCGTTGACACCTATCCTGAAACAGGACAAGCGGTTTCAAAAACATTGGGGAATGGTAAGGTATTCGGCGAAGTAGAGCTGATGGATAAGCGTACTCGGGTCTCAACGGCCAGAGCGGCTAGCGAAGTCAAAGTGCTCGAATTTTCGCAAACGGAAATCATGGACTTGCTATTCAATAAGCCCGAAGAAAGCTTACTTTTGGCTCGTGATGTATTCGATAGACTCAGAGATCTATATAGCTCTGATAGTATCGATGCAGAAATGACCAAGCTGCGCGAAGAGATGAATGAATCGATTAAGCAGGCAGTAATCAGTCATGAATCTCGGGTTGTGAAAAGCCATACGGGGATGGCTGCGATCGCAGGCCCCATCGTTGCCTTAGTCGGACTTGTGATTGGTATCCAGCTATACGTTCACTAACCCACTCACCAACCTGCCACCACAAAACACGGAACATAAAACACGAAATAAAAGGAGTGCTGAAGATTCTAATTCCAGCACTCCTTTTTGCATGCTATGGCAAAGTACGGATGTGTACTCACGGAGAAGGCTACGCCTACGTACTTTGCCATAGCATATTAGGCAAGTCATGTTAGCTGCCGTAGCTAAACGGTTTCGCGATTTCTAATGTCCTAACCAACTCGACAGAAGCAATATATCAACAACTAGAAAATCTGGATATTCCAAGCCCCGTATAGAACAATCGCAAAAACACCTAGTGTTGCAAAACCAATATAGATCATCTTGTTTTCGTGATGATCTATACCATGTTCTACCTCATGCTCCAGATCTTGTCGAAACTGATCCATCTTTTTCTTTGCCAGCGGATCCTTAATCGGTCGGACAACCTTTCTTGCCATGATTATGTTAGCCCTGTAGGCGATAGAGTTTCTCTCGTTTAAAGATGCCCAAAAGTGTTATCAGAAGGTAGGATTTTAGCCTAAAAGCTTAGCACAAGGACTTGATGCGCAGTCTTATTAATCAAGCAAGCAAGCTCGATACTTATTAGTCCTCATGGGAACGCTCAGTAAGTGCTATTCTCTGCTTTAAATTACTAATTTATATAAGCAGCTTTGTTTACAAGTTTTGTTTGCGAAGTCTCACTTACAAAACCTTATTTATAGAGTCTTATTTACAAAGTCTTATAGAATCTTACTGACAAGATTTCAACTATAAGACTTTACGCACAAAATCATATCTGCCAAATCATACCTAGAGAATATCAAAGCGAACATTGAAGCATCATGGCGTACAAGTCTTTCATAGAAAAATCCATTTTCTACAAGTTTCGCCTCTACAGCATTGGCGTTGCCATCGCGTTGCTGGGTGCCAGTAGCTGGATAGTTTCACACAAGCTAACCCAGCCTTCTAATATTTCAGATGATCTCACCTCAGCCCAACCAGCTATTCCGCAGAACATTGCTGCGGTAGGTCGCATAGAACCGCAAGGATCCATCATCAAGCTTTCTGCTGCAAACGCCAAAGATAGCCGCGTCAATGAGATTTTAGTCAAAGAAGGAGATTGGGTACAAGCCGGACAGGTGATTGCCATTCTCCAAGGACTAGAGAAACAACAGGCGGCCTTAGTAGAAGCAGAAAGAACCATAGCCGTTCAGGCTGCCGCTCTAAAACAGGCGAAATCAGGCACGACGACCTCGGCAGATCGTTCAGCTCAAGCAGCCGCAATTCAGCGACTGGAATCTCAGCTATCTACAACCTTACGTAGCCAGCAGGCCAGCGTAGATGAAGCCGCCTCCAATCTCGTCCGCTCTAAAACTGAATATGAGAGATATCAAGCACTTTATGCAGAAGGAGCTGTGAGCGCTTCACAGCGAGATGACCGTACCCAGGCTTACAACGCAGATGTTGCCAAACTAGAAGCAGCTGAAGCGATGCTGGATAATCAGCGTGAAACGCTCACGGCCCAGATCACTGAAGCGCAAGCTAAGCTGGAGCGATTAGATGAGGTGCCTGGTGGCAACATTGAAGTATCTCAGGCGCAGCTCCTGCTAGCGCAAAGCCAGTACGATAGCGTAGAAGCTGCCTTAGAAGACTATTACGTCAGAGCGCCAATTGACGGACAGATCTTGAGTATTAACTCCCAGGTCGGAGAGCAGGTCAGCACTGAGCAAGGCGTTGTTGATTTAGCACAAACTGAGCAGATGTATGTCGTTGCTGAGGTATATGAAACAGATGTGCCTCGGGTCAAAGCAGGCCAAAAGGTCACGGTGGTCAGTGAAAATGGAGGATTTACGGGTGAACTGACGGGCAGCGTTGAAACCATTGGGCTGCAAATCCAAAAAACAGACGTGCTCAATACCGACCCAGCTGCCGATCAGAATGCGAGAGTAGTAGAAGTTAAAGTCCGTTTAGATCCGGAAGACAGTAGCAAAGTTGCCGGATTAACCTACATGCAGGTACGCACCAAGATTCATCTGAATTCATAGATATTTTTAATAGATAGCTTTATGCCTAAATCTTCAAAGCGTTTATCTAAAAGACTGTTAGGGTTGGTTTTTGATGAGATTCCACTGGCTTGGTCACAGCTTTCGCATCAAAAGCCGCGACTGGCGATCGCAATGTCTGGCATTTCTTTCGCCAATATTCTCATCTTCATGCAGCTCGGCTTTCGAGCGACCATGTTCGATGGCATTACCAACGTAGCTGACAGTCTCATAGGAGATGTTTTTTTAGTTAACAGCCAAGATAAATTCATTGGTAATCAGTCTTTCTCCAAAGATCAGCTCTATCGCGCCGCTAGTGTGGATGGCGTGGCCAGTGCCGACGCGCTGTACTATTCACAAACCACTTGGATTAACCCGTGGAATGAAGACTTAGTGGACGTGACGGTAATTGCCTTTAATCCGGCACGATCGCTCATGACTCTGCCAGAAGTTAACAACAACATCGACGCCATTCGCCAGCCGGATACTATCCTATTTGATCGAAAATCGCTGGCATCTTTAGGTGACGTAGGTGATGCCATAGACAGCGGCGAAGAGGTTCGCACAGAAATGGCGGGTCGTCGCATCGAAGTCGGCGGCGTTTTCTCCTTGGGCAGCACGCTGTTCAAGCGAGGCCATGTGGTCACCAGCGACGTGAACTACCTGCGACTATTCGGCGAAAGCAGCGGCGATAACGTACAGGTCGGCGTATTGAGCTTAACGCCTACCGCGAACTTAACAGAGGCTATTGAACAGCTCAAAACCATTCTGCCGCAAGATGTTGCCGTCCTCACCCGAGAGGAATTCATTGATTTAGAACAATCCTACTGGTCTAAGCAGCCCGCTGGCATTATTTTCAACTTTGGCACCATCATGGGCTTTATCGTCGGTGTCATTATCGTATATCAAGTGCTCTATTCTGATGTGAACGATCATCTGCCAGAATATGCCACGCTAAAAGCCATCGGGTTTTCAGATAACCGGCTGCTGTTAGTTGTTTTCCAAGAAGCCATTATTCTCGGCGTGCTAGGATTTCTACCAGGATTTCTCTGTTCTACAGCGCTTTATGGCGTGCTTGGCAACCTCACTCGCCTCGCAGTGATTATGCGCCCAGATGTCGCTATTCAGGTGTTCGTGCTGACAATTGTAATGTGCTTACTCTCGGGTGCTATTACTATTAGAAAGCTTCAGTCTGCAGATCCCGCAGACGTTTTCTAGGGCATAAAAAAACAGTAGAACAATAAAAATATAATTAATAGAACAGAACTGACTATGACTGCTGTTGCATTACCACCACCAACCCAGCCACCACCAACCCAGCCAGCTGAAACACAGCTACCTGAAACACAATCGCCTAACACACAGGGCACATCTGCAGACCTTGCACCAGTAATTGACGTTCAAAACCTCAATTACCATTTTGGCTCAGGTGCTTTGCGCAAACCTGTCTTAATTGACGTAAACCTACAGATTTACCCTGGCGAAATCATCATCCTAACCGGGCCATCAGGCAGTGGTAAAACAACATTACTAACCCTGATTGGCGGATTGCGTTCTGTACAACCAGACAGTAGCTTACGGGTTTTGGGAGAAGAGATGTGCGGTGCCAGCAAATCCAAGCTCGTGAACGTGCGCAGCCGGATTGGCTACATTTTTCAAGCGCATAATCTCCTCGATTGTCTAACCGCGCAGGAAAATGTGCGCATGCCGCTGCGCCTAAATAGTCAAATCAGCTCTGTTGAACGCACGCAGCGCGCTTGCGAAATGTTAGAGGCCGTGGGGTTGGGAGAGCGCATTGATTATTACCCTAGCGATCTTTCTGGTGGGCAGAAACAGCGAGTAGCGATCGCCCGCGCCCTCGTGAGTCAGCCCAAGCTCGTCCTTGCTGATGAACCAACCGCCGCGCTTGACAGTAAATCGGGGCGAGATGTTGTAGAAATCATGCAGCGCCTTGCAAAAGAACAAGCCTGCACTATTTTGCTGGTCACACATGACAATCGAATTTTAGATATTGCTGATCGCATTATTCACATGGAAGATGGCAAGCTCGCTCACGAAAAGTCACTAGAAGGGCTCGCCATCTAGGCAAAAATCGTACGCGGATACTTTCGTAGGTGGAGCGTTGCTCTATCTTTAGGAAACAGAATATTCCCTTACCCTAGCTCAAATGTTGTGATGCCAAATATTCGGTTTAGCGGTAAATCAGGCGCTTTTTGCGTATACATTCTCGCTGTTTCAAATACGCTTTTCATCTCGTATTTTTCTGCGAGGGTTACTGCTGCTTTATTAACGCTCGGAACATCTAAATAAAAAGAATTTTCCGGTTCCACATACGCTGTTAATGCTAGAAAAAGCGCTTCAGCAAACTGAGCACTATCTGCAAACAGTGGGCCAATTTTATATCCTTTTTGACAAGGTCGTAATACGCCGTATCCTGCTAGCGCTCCCTGGTGCATCACACCTAGAGCATAATGATGCGGAGAACTTATCCAACAGCGTAAAAAAGGCGATCGCTCATACAAAAAAACTGCTTTGTCATAGGCTGTTATCTCTTTAACTGACACCGACGCTAAATCAACAATCTCACCATCATCTGTCTCTTTCATACTGGCCCCTTTCATACTTACTGGCCTCTTTTCAGAATTCGCAACCCCCTCGTAGCGAATATTTCGATGCGCCAGCTTAAACCCGGACTTCAAATAATTACCTTGTTGTTCCACCACACCATCTAAGCCAACGTTGCACCCCTTTAGGCGCTCCAACCCTGCCTGCCATATCTTTCGCCCATACCCGCGCCCTCTAAAACCAGAACGCACGATATAAAACCCTAAAAAAGCAAACGCCGATTCATACTTAACCACCGAGATGCTGGCCATCGGCTCTCCATCTAATAAGCCAATCAAAAAGCCACCCTCATCTGCCGCATAAAAGCAGCTCGCATCGTGCAACCCTGGATTCCATCCTTCCGCTGCGGCCCATTCCACTGAGATCGCCAGCTCATCGCGACGCATCGTCCGAATTGTAAAGTTAGGCCCAGTCTCTGATGTAATCTTTTGAGATACGGTCATTTCACCATCCTTTTAACCACAGATTTTCATATAGACAGCGCACAAATGAACAATCCCAGTGAACAATATGGGATACCATTTGCCTCAGATAATAACGATATGTACTGCTCATGACGACAGATTATCCTCGCGATTTAATCGGTTACGGACAAAACCCGCCAAATCCGCAGTGGCCGAACCAAGCCCGGCTCGCCCTGCAGTTTGTCATCAACTATGAAGAGGGGGGTGAAAACTGCATCCTCCATGGAGATGCTGCCTCAGAAGCGTTTTTGTCTGAAATTGTCGGCGCGAAGCCGCTGCTGGGCGTGCGTCACATCAACATGGAATCGATGTATGAATATGGTAGCCGCGCCGGATTTTGGCGACTGCATCGGCTATTTACCAAACGAGATTTGCCGTTAACCGTTTACGCCGTAGCGATGGCGCTGGAGAGAAACCCCGACGCGGGTAAGGCCATGGTAGAGGCTGGGTGGGAAGTGGCTAGCCATGGGTATCGGTGGATTGACTATCAGTATGTGGGAGAAGATGTGGAGCGATCGCACATTCAAAACGCTATCGACATCCACACCCAAGTCATTGGCACCCGTCCTCTCGGCTTTTACCAGGGCCGAAACAGCCCCAACACGCGCCGCCTTGTGGTTGAAGAAGGGGGCTTTCTCTACGACGCCGACAGCTACGCTGACGATTTGCCCTACTGGAACCATGACTACGGCAAAACCCATCTGGTGATCCCTTACACGCTCGATGTCAACGATATGCGCTTTGCCACAGCTCAAGGCTTTAATTCTGGTGATCAGTTCTTTGCCTATCTGCGCGATACCTTCGATATGCTTTACGCCGAGGGTGAAACAATGCCCAAGATGATGAGTGTTGGCTTGCACTGTCGGCTCTCTGGCAGACCCGGCAGGGCCGCTGCGCTTGCCAAGTTTTTAGACTATGTGAAAAGTCACGAGAATGTTTGGATTTGCCGGCGCATAGATATTGCTAGGCATTGGCATGAGCAACATAAGCCTGTCTAAAACAGCCTGTCTAAACCATAGAGCCACGTCAGTTTGGGATAGCGTTTGTTGTTTATGTAGGACTGGTTGAGTGCAGAGTCATTGCTTGGGGGCTTAGGGAGTTTCGGTAGGCGGCATGGGTGAGATCGCTTGCTACATTCCAGCGATCGCTAGCTCCAGTAGTTCCGGCTGTATCCATGTCCCTAGGTTCAGATCGCCTAAGGTCTCATTGCCTTCAATGGCAGAGAGCTGTTGAATATGTGCCTCTACCCAGTCTGTGCGAATTCTGGTGTCTGGGAAAAACAATCCCATTGCATTTGAGCCACTGCCTAACAGCCTTTCTGACAGTGTTTTGACCACAATTTCTTCATCTAGGCCCACCCAATGACTCACCAAAGTCAGTGCGCTCGGCGTTGTTTCATACCAATACTGTGCGGCAATCAGCGCCTTTAAGTAGGCAATGACAACATCTGGATGCATCTCAGCGAGTCTGGTACTAACAACAACCCCGTGGAACGTGGGCAGGCGTTCTTCATCAGACTCTAACAAGCGTCGGAACTGGCCTTGATGGCTGGCAATATCGTGCAGCGGCGCAAAATAAGCATAGCCATCCGCTTGAGAGTTGCGCGGGGTGAGGCGGTGAATACTTAAATCATCAATCGAGGTTAACGTCACTTCTGGCAGCAAGTTCGCACGGGCCAGGGTACGCGTGATCATGCCGTGCGCCGCCGAGGCAAAGGGCACCGCAATCACACGGTGACGCAAATCGTCTAACCCCTTCAGCGCCGAACGATTGGGCACAATCACCGTATTGCCTGCGCCATCTGGATTGCTCGCCACAAAGCTCACGAGCCGAGTCTGGCCAGACCCACCCTCTGAAACGCCGCCGTCGGCAGAGAGTCCACTGAGCAACAGTGGATAGTCACCTAAAATACCAATATCCAACTGCTCAGACTGCAGTCCCGAAACAATCGGCGCGCCCGAGGTAAAATCACGCCAGCAAATTTCGTAATCCACATTGCGATAACGACCTGTGCGCGGCAAGTAATGTTCGAGCAGCCCTAGTCGCTGAATAATCAAACCTGCCGTCACGGTCTGAATCGTTTTGTTTTGGGTGCCTATGGCAATTTTTAAGGTTTCAGGCTCGCTGCTGGATCTAGATTCTTTGGCAGCAGATAGCCGAGAAGGCTCCGATCCAAACTTTACACCGGACTTTGAACGAGACTTTAAATGAGACTTTGAACAAGATTTTGAAGGTGCGGCGTAGTTCTCTTCAGACAGTGACACAGCAGTCGTTGCAGCCGACCTGCCCAACGATAGTGTCTTCTTTTGATTGTCGTGGTTTTGATTGCTGTAGTTTGTTCTTTCTTGAATGAGCTGCACTAGCTGTCCTAGCGACTTTTCTGAAGAGGCGCCCTTTAAAGAGACCCCTTTCGCGGCGAAGTTCCGCTTTTGAATCGCTTTTCGCGTCATCATCAACAGCTCAAAATTAAGAGGGAACTCCTGCAGCGCGATCGCGCTCACTAACTTTGCCCGTTGCTCTGCCTGAAACTGAAAGCTAGAGGCAAATCCTAAATAGTGCCCTTGACTCAAAAATGGGCTCATCAGGCTAGGAGAATCTACAACCTCGTGATTGGGAAAGTCGGAGAAAGATAGTCCAAGCTCTTTTAGACGGGCTGCTAACGCCTTCCCATCAGGGGTCGTAATGGCTGGAAACACCCAAGCTTCTGCAGTAAGTTCCCTTAGGCTGAGCCACTCACGTCCGGCCAAACGGTGATCTGTCGCGACTATTAAGCGATATTGAAAACTGTCTACACAAACCGTTTTAACCGCGTCAAATTCGGCTGACATTCCTTCAACAAAGCCTACATCAACAGTCTCTGACGCGATCGCCTCATGCACCTGCAAACCTGTCTCAAACGGCAAACACTGCAGATCAATATCAGGATACTGCTGACGATAATCGAACAAAATTCTGGGTAGCCAGCTGCTGGCAATATTGCGCGTGCAGCCCACTTTTAAACGGCTATATTTTTCTCGTTTAATGTCTTCAATGCCTTCAATCAAACGCCCTTCTAACTCAATTAAGCTGGGTCCAACCTCTCGTAAATAATTTCCTGTTGCTGTCAGCTCAATTTTGCGTCCTAAGCGATGAAATAACTCAGTACCTAAACTCGCCTCTAACGATTTTATTTTGGCGCTCACCGCTGGCTGGGTTAGGTTTAACTCACTCGCAGCCTCCGTAAAGCTCAGATAGCGAGCAACTTGTAAAAAGACTTTAAGCTGGTAGATTTCCAAAGCGATCGCGAGCCTTTAAGCAGCGCTTTAAAGTGATTTGAATAGAGCGTTGATATTGATAAATTTTATCGTGGAAAAATCAGCTGCTAATAACAAAAGCAGTCACGAACGAGACCTTAAGCAGCAGTATATAAAGCTAACAGAAATGCATCCCAAAATGCATCCATCATCGGCTTTTATGAGTGTATAAAATAAATCAATCGATAAACCGTGCGTTTCGATACATATCCGCTGAGGGCTATCGCTGAGCCTATTAACATTGAGAATATGGAGGCTCGTTGACCTGATTTCATAAGGTTTTTTGATTTGGCTTATGGTAGCGGTTCTACAGGTCAAGATTTGTGTTCAAGAATTTGTGTCTAAGCGTTTGCGTCCAAGCGTTTGCGTTTAGTGAGTACCTTCAAACATCCATAAATGAGTCTGCTCTATTGAAATTTGTTGTCTTCGTTTCAAGGCCGCTCAATCAGCTAAGCCTAGCTGGTTAAAGAAACTGGCCAGCTACAAGAGATATACAGACAAGCTTTCCATTTTTTTAATTTTTCAGCTTTTAGTTTTTCAGCATCCGTTTAGCCCCCGTTAAGTGAGGATTTTGCGTGAACATTCAACATCTGCAAACAGATTTTTTAGTCATTGGTGGCGGTACTGCAGGCACCATGGCTGGCATTAAAGCCAAGCAGGCCAACCCTGACGCAGACGTGTTGATTTTAGAGAAAGCCAACATTCGTCGCAGCGGCGCGATCGCCATGGGCATGGACGGTGTTAACACGGCTGTCATTCCCGGCAACTCCACCCCAGAACAATACGTTCGAGAAATCACCATCGCCAACGATGGCATCTTAAACCAAAAATCTGTTTACCAGACCGGGCGCTGGGGCTTTGAAGTGATTCAAGAGCTTGAAAGCTGGGGCGTTAAATTCCAAAAAGACCGCGAAGGTAATTACGATCTCAAACAGGTGCATCGTGTTGGCAAATACGTGCTCCCAATGCCAGAGGGTAAAGACCTGAAAAAGATTCTCGCCCGCCAAGTCAGGCGTCACAAAGTGAGAGTCACCAACCGTGTGATGGCAACCAGAGTCATGGTTAAAGAAGGCCGTGCCATTGGCGCAGTCGGCTTCGACGTTCGTAAAGGAGACTTTGTCATCATCCAAGCCAAGGCCGTTGTGCTCTGCACCGGCGCTTGCGGGCGGCTCGGCCTCCCTGCCTCCGGCTACCTTTATGGCACCTACGAGAACCCTACCAACGCGGGCGATGGCTACTCTATGGCCTACCATGCTGGCGCCGAACTCACCAACATCGAGTGCTTCCAAATCAATCCGCTAATTAAAGACTACAACGGCCCTGCCTGCGCCTATGTAGCCAGCCCCTTTGGCGCTTACACCGCTAACGCCGAAGGCAACCGCTTCATTAGCTGCGACTACTGGAGCGGCCAGATGATGCTCGAAACCTGGAAGGAGCTAAACTCGGGTAAAGGCCCCGTTCACCTCAAAATGTATCATCTCGATGATGACACTATCTCCGAGATTGAACGGGTACTGTGGGCCAACGAGCGTCCGAGCCGCGAGCGATTCCACGAAGGTAGACAAGAAAACTATCGCACCCACGGCGTGGAGATGAATATCTCCGAGATTGGCCTCTGCAGTGGCCACAGTGCCTCGGGTGTGTGGGTAAACGAGAAAGCTGAAACCACCGTTCCTGGCCTCTACGCAGCGGGCGATATGGCTAGCGTCCCCCACAACTACATGATTGGCGCATTTGTCTCAGGTCGACTCTCCGGCATCAACGCGATGGCGTACATTCAAGGACTAGAGCATGTAGAGCCTGATCCAGACTTCATTGCGGCTGAGAAAGCTCGCATCTACGCACCGCTGGATCGCCCTGATGGCGTTCCCCATACCCAGGTGGAATACAAGCTGCGCCGTTACGTCAATGACTATCTCCAACCGCCCAAATCTCCAAATAATATGGACATTGGCCTCGCAGCCTTTGAGCGCTATCACGAAACCCTGGACATGATGGGCGCGCAAGATCCCCATGAGCTGATGCGCTGCATGGAAGTTCACTTCATCCGAGACTGCGCTGAGATGGCCGCCCGCGCTTCGCTCTATCGCAAAGAAAGTCGCTGGGGCCTTTATCACTACCGGCTAGACTATCCAGAAAAGAACGATGAAGAGTGGTTCTGCCACGCTAACTTGAAGAAAAACGCAGACGGAGAAATGGAGATGTTTAAGCGAGATGTGGATCCCTACATCGTAGATGTGAACCTAGAACAAGAGGTGTATGACGTAGCAGTGCGATAGTAGCAGTGCGATAATAGCTCTGTAGCGTTTTCTCCTCAATTATTTTCTTTATCCACAACACTTTCCTATGGCTCTAGCAACTCAACGCGTCGATGTTCCTGTGATTGTCGATGAATCAAAATGTCTCGAAAAATGTACCGCTTGTATTGAAGTGTGTCCGCTCGATGTATTGGTGAAAAACCCAGAAACCGGCAAGGCTTACATGAAGTACGACGAATGCTGGTTCTGTCTCCCTTGCGAGAAGGAATGCCCCACTAACGCCATCACTGTCCAAATTCCGTTTCTGTTGCGCTAGGGAAAAGGCCAAAATCCACAAGGAGAAAACCCGCCATGACTTATACCGATATCGACCCTGAAGTTGTTGAATGGGTAGAGATGCTGCGATCTGAAGATCTTAACGATCGCCTCGTTGCGGCCAAGGCTCTTCAGCATCTAGGCGATGAAAACGCAATTGATGCCCTCATTGGCGTCTTAGATGACGAAAGCCCCACTCTCCAAGAGATTGCCGTTACGGCGCTGTGGGAGATGGCAAACCCAGTGGTGGTTAAACCCCTTCTCAAGTGCCTAGGAGCTGATCGAGAAGCCGCCGTCCGCACAGAAGCGCTGTCTGCCCTTAAAGAGATTGTCGCACCGGACGATTTGCTCACGCTCCTAGACACCCTAGAAACCGGAGATACACAAACCAAGCTAAATGTGTTGGTTTTGCTACGCAAAATCCACGACGCTCAGGCGCTAGGCTACATTCTCCCCTTCTTTGAATCTCCCAATCCAGAGCTTCGAGAGGCTTCTGTGGTTACGCTGCGCTACCTCAATCAGGTCGTTCGCTGCGAACCGGCGCTGGCCCTTGCCAAAGATAATGTTGCCGACGTGCGGCGCTCAGCCATGCTCACGCTCGGCCACCTCACCGATGAGGAAGTGGTGCCCCTGCTCTGCAAAGCCCTCACCACCGACGCTGACTGGCAAGTGCGCCGCAACGCCGCTCAAGCGCTAGAGCTGCATGCCGCCGCTAACGCGCTGGCACCGCTGACGCAGGCAATGGAAGATGAGCATTGGCAGGTTCGCAAATTCACGGCTCGCGCCCTGCAAGGTGTCGCAACAAAAGCCACTATGCCTAACCTGATCAAAGCACTTTCGGACGAATACTCAGATGTTCGTCGTGACGCGGCGATCGCCCTTGGTAAAATTGGCCATCCCGACGCGCTTCCGGCACTCACACAAACCCTAGACGACCCTGATAGAGACGTTCAAATCTTTTCTGGCCGCGCTATTGAGGCTATTAAAAACCAGCCTGCTCAAGCTGCAAATGCCTGAGCGGCTAACTTCCAAGTGTCCTCCTGAAATATCCTTCCCATGCCGAGTCACGCCTCCCCTTTCTCCACTCACGCCCCTGATGTGCCCAGCGAGGCTCCTGCAGATCGAGCCACAGAAGCTCGGAAACAACAGGCTATTGTCTGTCTCAAACAGGTTGTTGAACCCAATCTAAACAGCAATATTGTTGATCTTGGCATGGTGCGCAATCTGCGGGTCGTAGATGATTTTGTTTACTTAAAGCTCTACATCGGAGTCCATCAGCAGCCGCTTAAGGAAGAAACCCAACTTGCCCTGGGCGATTTGAGCTGGTGCAAGCGTGCCTACATTCAAACCTGCACCATTCCAGGCGTGCGCACGACCCTCGCGGTTTCCAGCGGTAAAGGCGGTGTTGGCAAATCCACAACTGCCGTCAACCTAGCGGCCGCGCTCACTAAAACCGGTGCAAAAGTTGGCATCCTCGACGCTGACATCTACGGTCCCAATGTCCCCAAAATGCTCGGCCTTACCCACACTGATGTGGCAGTCATCGAGACCCCCGAAGGCAAGCGTTTTCAGCCTCTTGTTGCCCACGGCATCAAAGTCATGTCGGTGGGCTTGCTCGCAGAGCCCGATCATCCCTTGGCTTGGCGAGGGCCAGTGCTACACAAAATTATTACGCAGTTCATTCAAGATGTGGACTGGGGAGAACTCGATTATCTTTTAATCGATTTGCCTCCCGGCACAGGCGATGCCCAAATTACCATTATCCAAGAGAGTCCTATTTGCGGGGTTGTGATGGTTACGACCCCGCAACAGGTTGCCCTTGCAGACGTGCGCCGCAGCATTCACATGTTTCGTCAGGTCGGCGTGCCAGTGCTTGGGCTGGTGGAAAACATGAGCTATTTAATCTGTGGTTGCTGCGGCGATCGCACATCCATTTTTGGCTCGGGCGGTGGCGAGCAAATGGCCGCAGAGCTATCGGTGCCGCTGCTGGGCCAAGTGCCCATTGACCCTAAAGTGTGTGATGGGGGAGATACGGGCAGACCCTTACCTTTAGTGGATGAAAAAGCCACACTTTCACGGGTGTTTGGCCTGATCGCAACTGGCATTAACCAAACGTTTTGTTCGATGGCTCCAGTCCAGACAAAGCAGTAGCCCACCGCCTACGGCTAGCGACAACTAAATCTCTTGCCAAAATCCCTTACCAAACGAAGTACGGCAACGAGCTAAAGGCTTTTATCTAAAGGCTTTAGATAAAAGCCTTTGAATAGCGCAAAATGATTACGAGGCATCTACCATTCTCATCATGATCAGATCTCTTTGCGGATCATTGCCAAACTGAAATACGTGCTCACCAACCGCAGTAAATCCGCACTTACGATAAAACGCGATCGCTTTTGGATTCTGCTCCCACACGCCCAGCCAAACACAGTCCACACCGGCCTGTGTCACCGTAGAAAGAATCTCAGACATAATCGTCTGTGCCACCCCTCGACCATGCCATTCCTTTGATAAATACAGCCGATATAGTTCGGAGGGGGGCTCTTCTGGTGAGCGAGGCTTAGATGACCGAACAGCAGACACACAGTCTTTTGGAGATCGCAGCCGTACTTGAGAAAAAGCAACTAGCTGGCCTTCCACCTCAACCAAAAGCGTGACATAGTTCTTATCTAGAATCTCTTTCTGCTGAATCTCTGCGCTAAAGCTCTGCGCGCAATGAAGATCCATGTCAGTGATGTTATCTGCCGTTCCGAATGTGTCG
The DNA here is from genome assembly GCA_039025345.1 of Cyanobacteria bacterium P01_D01_bin.105. Classification (GTDB taxonomy): domain Bacteria; phylum Cyanobacteriota; class Cyanobacteriia; order Phormidesmidales; family Phormidesmidaceae; genus Phormidesmis. The sequence continues at coordinate 29,024 of JBCCOO010000014.1, forward strand.
CGAAAAGTACGTTCGGCTAAATGGGCTAAAGCTGCCGCATCATTAGGTGTTGCACGTTTAATAGTGGTTTCTATCACTGAGTTCTACCGCTAAATATGCACTAATCAATATGCACTAATCAATATGCACTAAAACTTATACTGCATTTGCTCATCAAACAGAACTCATCTCTATTGAGCTAGTCTCTATTAAACTCATTTCTATTGAGATTGACCGACGACTGTGTGATGTACGACCCTTGGCTCAAATTCTAGTAAAAAGTCCTTGTCTTCTGGATAATACTTCGCCTCTTCTATATCTTGACCGGCAAAACCCTGAATCGCTTCCATACTTTCCCAAAATGAAAGTGTGATGAAATGAGTGATTTCTCCTTCAGTTTGCTCAAGAATGTATACACTGACATTCCCTGCAACTGATTGATAATCAGGAATAGCTCTGGCGTTCAAGAACCTTCGATATGCCTTTGCTTTAGAAGTTGGCACTCTACCATGCCACATTCTTGAGATCATTTAACTAAGCCAAACTAACCTTCTACAACAGATTTTAGCGTCGCTAGTCCTTTCTCATAACTTTTCCCCACCATAGAATCCATAAAAAATCCCATGTAGGTGCTCACCGGCTGCTTAATCAGCGGCATGCCTTCTCGCATGTCTGTATCTAGGCTCCACGTCACAAGGGTTTTGTCCTCTACCGGCTCTAGAACAAAGCCAATATCTGAGACCCCCATATTTTCAAATTCCATCCGGCTTTTCATCCGCCGAGGCGCATCAAGCTGCACAATTTGCTGACTACCGGTTCCCACCTCAGGATGGTCACTGGCCCAAGACATTTTTTGGCCAACGCCTTCGCCTTCAACCGTCATCTTAGCGTTCGGATCAATATTTGCCCAAGGCGACCAAGCATCCCAGGCACCGTAGTCACTCACATGAGGAAATATTTTCTCAGGGGGGGCATCGATCACCATTTGCCGCTCCACATGAACCTGAGACGGCAATACAAAACCTGCGATCACAGCGATCGCAACCAGGAGCAAAAGCGCTAGCAAAAAAGACATCAGACTTTAACCTCTTCATTTCACTAAAGCAGTGCCGTATATGACAAAGCGGTGCCGTATATGACAACGACACCACTATAATCACCTGCACCAAAATCGAGCCGTCCCTTAAGCAAATTGCAAGCAACCCGTTACAAACAGTGATTCGGCCAGACCCTTCTCTAAGGTTGAGAAACGGCTCATGCCTGAGCAAAATAACTCTCTGCTTCAGCCGTTGGGAGGTTCATCGGTGGGTGACACTTTAGAGTGTTCAGAGCGTCTCAATGCGTACCATCATTCCACCGCATTGTGAGATCGCCCTCATGAGTCCAGCCGTTTCTGTCGCCGCTAATCTATCCTCCACTACTCGTAAAGAAATCGGCATTGAAGTCCTCGCACGCACAGTCTCGAACGGGTCGGCAAAAGTCCCAAGCAACTGCTGACCGGTGGTCAGTCACAATCAATGGGCACACGCTTGCCGTCAAATATTGACACACACGCTCCATCAAAGGTTCTAAGGGTGAGCTTAAACGCATCCTTTGGATAGCAAAGTGATTGCTCTTCAAGCATCCCAATCGCGATTTCTTCCCCCATTCTCAAACTGTCGTAGTAGTCGGAGTAGTAATGTACGCCCGCCATATTACGACCAATAGAGATATTGGCGGCTAGCTTATTCAACTCTCCTTCCAAGGTTAAAAGGTCACACTTATGGGATGGGGTAAGCTTTTCTCCGTTCTCATCAGGCACGTATTGAACTGGACAATCTCCCTCCTGTTCGCTTGCAAATATATCGTGACCATCGCGTCTGACAAACACGGCATTCGTGTCAAAAAAGGCTTTTAGAATCGTGACACAAGCGCCAGCGACTGTGGCATGACCAGCCCCATAAGCAGGGTGCATAGGCGAACCCTCCTGAAAGGCCATCGGCAAAAGCGCCGTGTTCGATTCATTCTTGTCACAAATAGCTGCAACGGTTGCTGAAATATCTTCAGCAAGCTTAGTAAATGGTTTCCCAACGGATGGAAAGGCATTTTCAATGCAACCAGCATATTCTACCCGCGCGGCCAAGGCTTCAGGGCGTAAACGAATGTGGTTGTTAAACTTCTGATAGCGAACAGCCTTCAAAGCGCGAGTGGCCACTTCAGTAACCAGCGTTAAAATATGAGGGCCACCATACAGAGCAAAACCAACAGTGGTGCGCAGGACAGGACATTGCCCTTCCTGCATCAAGGGAACTTCTCCAGAAAGATTACCAAAAGCAGGATCAAGCGGTGCCTTCATAGATAGCAAAATCAAGCAAGCATTGAGGTAGGCTTCATACAGTGCATCATCATGAACATAGGTGGCTAAATCTCTGGGGAACGTGATAAAGCGACGTGGAACCGTACTCTTCTTTGGGTCATCTTCCTTTGGGTCCTTTTCTATGGAAGAAAAGAGTTCTTTATTGTTGCGCAGGTCTTCTCCATTTTGAGCCTTTAACCACTCACACTTTTCGGTCAGATAATCCTCTGGTTTGGCAATCAGCACGCGCTGATCAATAGTAATTGCACCATACTGCACAAATCCACAAGCTACGCTGTCATACCCTGGCTGTTCGTTACCAATCAGCATAAATTGCGACAGATAAGGCCCGGCCTCTACTCCTGGAGAAGATCCGCGAAAGAGGGTTTGGGGATCAAGTTTTCCATTATTGTTGGTTGTTGTACGAGGCCGTCTAGGATCTTTTACTCGAATTCGATTAGAATCCTCTTTAATGTCATAGGGAAGTGCGTTCAACCGATCCAGTGAGTCCTTAATTAAAGGATTGTTAGTGGTCTCTCCAGCGAACTCAGTCAGTGGGACATCTCGCAGCAGCGCCAACTCATAAACTTCTGCCATCTCATAGGCTAGCTCCTCTGATCCTAGAGCTGGCGCTGGCAGCATGGTTACAGCCTGAGCATCGGGGCCTTCCAAGTCATAAACAAAACCAGCAGTGGGCGCCTCCCAGTCCCGTCGTCCGTTCTTAGGGTCAACAGGACCAGGTTTTACATCTGTGGTAAAGGCATCAATAAAACCATCATCGATAGCTTTACGAAAAGCCTCAAAATCTTCTTTCTTTTTGACTAGGCCATGTTCATCACTATGTTCTAAGCCTTTCGTAAAGCTCATCGCATAGTTAGTACCAGCATATTTGTACTCATCACCATTATCTTTGTGACTAGGATGCTCACGCAACTTAGCCACGTAGGCCGCAGTTAATCTTGTCTGATAGGCACTTTCTCGACGATTTTTATTCATGACACTCAGAACCTCGTGCTTAATTGGGGGCAAAGCATTGGGCAGGTTAAAGGCTGGTTTGCGCTGGTCTGTTTACCGCCCTATGGCTTTAATACATTCGAATTGAGCCCAGAGAGATTAATCTCTATAGTTTGATTAATCTCACAGATTTAAGCCATTCAGCCGGTTTTCAAATGTTTTCCTAATAAATTCGACAATTATCTTTACTGAAACGGGGATTTACGTGTCGATTTACTGACATTGTCCTGAATTCACTAGATGAAGCTGAAGTGCTTCTCAAACACATAGACCGTTCCCGTAAAATCAGGGCAGCTGCTAGACGGAATCGTGATATTGAGTTTCACAAAACCATTACCGACTCGCTCAAACTGGTCAATGCCAATCACAGAATCTGTTTTCATCACACAAAATTCCTTAGAGCCCAAGGCTGAAAGCTGTTTTGGCTGACGGCGCAGGTGAGCACCCTCCATACCGTTATTTTTAGCGATCGCCTTAGAAATTGAGTTGTTTGGCACAGCCGCCTCATGATCCAAATTCAACAGTCGGCTCTGCTTCACATATAAAACAACCTGATCGCCTTCTGTCATCAGCTTATATTCAATATCAATGCCATACTTACGCAAATCTCCTAGCTCTCTTTGCTTAGCGACAAAGTAATCGTGGAGCTGCTGCGTAACACGCTGAAGCTGCAATAGCTGAGGCAATAACTGGGGCAATAGCTGAGGCTGTACGGCCTCGTTCTCCTGTTTCAGATTCTCTTTCGCCAAAAAGATATCTTCAATATTTGAGCGCGACTGCACCTGAATGTCGTCAAGATTTCGGCCAATAAAGGTAAACGACTCGGAAATCTCATCGTCTAACGGGTTGGTTACCGAAGCTTCCCCTTTTTGCGCATTCACCCAGGTTCTAAACCCTGTTCTAGAACTCCCAACTTCTTGGGAACCAATCACAACCCCATTGCCATACTCATCACTAAACGCCGGGTTAATCAAAACCGCCATGCCCACCGCACTATGGTCAATGCCAAACAGCTCTCTCTCCCAAAACGCTCTTTCTAGCCACAGCGAAGCCATCACTTTCAACAGCTTTTTCTTGAGTTTTTTGTCACTATCTTCAACGTTAAACCCAGTGGATTCATACAAACCAGCCCCATTAAAGGTGGGCAAATCTTCACTATTGGTTGAGCTACGCAAGCGAATTCTCTCGACACCCGGCATCTTTGCAATTACAGCCCTTACCGCCTGAGTAGACTCATCCATGGTTTCATCAGGGGTTTCTTTGCGAATGCTGTCTCGAATAGCCTCCAACTGTTGATTAATCGCCTCTGGTGAAAGCGTTCCTTTTTGAGCAAGTAAACGCTGAATCAACGATTGCGTATTGGGGTTAGAAACAATTTTCTGATAGTGCGCAAAGCTCAGCCCAAACCCGGGTCTCACGAAGTCTGAACCGAGCAGCTTTTGGATGGTTGCATAGTTCGAGGCTTTAGATCCAATATTAGAAAGCGCTGTCTGTGTCTTAGCACCTGTCGCAAACTCAACCGGCACCAAGCTCGTCGCCGTAATTGCGGGCACTTCCAGTTGCGCTTGACCATTCTCAGCCCAAAACTTCTCAGCTTCGGCCAGCGTCGCCTCTTTAAACGCGACTTTACCATCCGCACGGGCCTCCATTCGTACCAGCTTATCGGTTAGCGTTTCTAGCGCCGGAATTAATGCAATATTCGCCGTAGAAACATTCGGTGTCCCTCTGTTTTTAGCTAGCAAATTCACATGAGATAGGGGGGTCTGTGGTTCTAAGGTCACAATGCCGCTCACGGGTGGAATCCGCTCAGGCACATCGTCAAAAATAGCGATATGACGAGGCGTTAGACCTTCTGCAGCGTCCTCATCGGCAATTCGCTTAAGATGACCAATCGCGATGCCTGGATTGAGCACAGACACTAGCGATCCACCGGCCAATTCAATCATTTCTCGCTCGGTCAGCACCTCAAATCCAGCGGCTTTTACCTCGCTTAACTGGTTGACGTGGGGCCGCCGAAAGGAGCCTGTTTTTTCGTACACAAATAGCAGTGGTTCTCCTTGATTGGGCATCAGGCGATCGCTCAATAAATCTCTTAGCCCAGCTAGCATAGTCGCCAGTTCCTGATGACTATCGCTGTAGTTGTAACGGCGAATGTTCAGCACCCACCGGTAGGACTGCCCCTTCCACTCAATGGGGCGATCGCTAAAATCAAAGACCAAAAAAGGCATGTAGCGACGCCGCGCGGGTGACTGCACCTCACTAAAGAAATTGGCCTGCGTGTAGGCAGCGCCTCTACCTAGCCCGGTTTTCGCATAGCCGTAGTGACCTTCAAACTTTGTCGTATCAATCAAATGAACTTGGGCGTTTGGCTGGCCAACATTTTCGACCAGGCCCTCCCACGTCAAAATCTTGTCGTGACTAACAAACTGAAGCGCATCGGCCTCAACAGCGCTCAGCGCTCGAACGCTGCCTTGCACAGAACCCAGAACGTTCAATGACTGATTCGACTGATTATTTGGCTGACTATTATTTGGCTGACTATTACTGGACTGACTATTTGCTTGGGCAACCATCGGAGAAACCGCAGACGTGTGAGCAGTTAATGTTGTTAACATAGCAGGGGCATCCTGAAACCAAAGAAGACTTAATAACAGGCCCAGACCAAAACGCCATAGAAGCTTAAGAAATTTAGAAAGAGAAATATTCATTATTTCTTTATCCCATGTCTTTATTTCGTACGACGATAAAAGAATCGGCCATAGAGGAACCTGTCATTATGCTTCCAAGGGAACGACGCCGATTTCCTAACAACAGTGGACACTTAAGACATTGTCTAGGAATATCGGGGAACCAAGCAGAGTGAGTGTGTAAAACTTTACAGCCACACAACAACAAGACCAGCATGCCAGGTCAACGTACCAGGTCAACGAACTAAATAGATCAACAGGCTCAGTCAATAGGCTCAGTCAACAGGTCATAACTTTCCTCGCCTAGCTCCAATCTGTCAACACAATTTTTCCAATTGTTCGTCCCGCCTCGATTTTCTCATGAACAAGTCGTAGCGTCTGTGCGTTAATCGGTGTAACAACCTCACGGCAAGTTGTTTTCACTCGCCCTTCATCTACCAGCTCACTGACCCGATTCAACAACGCTCGCTGCTCGGCCATATCTGTTGTCTCATACATCGATCGCGTAAACATAAACTCCCACACAAATCCCGCACTCTTACTTTTCAGAGCACCCATATTTAGCGGTTCCCGGTTTTCCACAATCGAGCAAATCATCCCCTGCGGCTTAATCGCCTCTGCCATCGCCGCCCAGTGCCCATCCGTATCGTTAAAGCAAAGAATATAATCCACAGTCTGATAGCCAATACTTTTCAATTCCACCGCCAGATTATGCCGGTGATTCACGATCTCATCCGCCCCTAGCTGCTCACACCAGCTCACCGTTTCTGGGCGAGAGGCACTCGCAATCACCGTTAGCTTGGCGACTTGCTTCGCTAGCTGAATGGCCACAGACCCTACGCCGCCTGCGCCATTCACAATCAGCACAGATTTTCCTATATCGGCCCCACTCGCGCTCACCGCTAAGCGATCAAACAGCGCCTCCCAAGCCGTAATAGTTGTCAGCGGGAGTGCCGCCGCCTCAGCAAAGCTCAGCATCTTCGGTTTGCGGCCGACAATCCGCTCATCCACGAGCTGATATTCACAGTAGCTGCCGCACCGCGTAATATCGCCCGCATAATACACCTCATCTCCCGGCTGATAGGCGCTCACTTTCTCTCCCACGGACACAACAACGCCTGCGGCATCCCAGCCCAATATTTTGGGTTCTGTTTCAACTGTCGATTTCGGTGATCGCACCTTCGTATCCACCGGATTAACAGAAATTGCCTTGACTGCCACCAGCAAGTCATGGCCCTGTGCTTTAGGCTTTGCTATCTCCACATCTTGCAAACTATCTTGCTCAGAAATCGGCAAATACCTATAAAGTCCAACAGCTTTCACCGGCATAACCTCAAAATCGCTATGCCGTCAATAGTAATCGGCTTTGCCACACGCAAGCGAATGGCTTAGGGGCAAAATCGGCATCAAAATCGCTTGAAGCTAGGTGATAAGGCTGATAGCTTAGACAAGGCTGATAGCGTAATAGCTGACTACTCGTTTATAGCTGACTGCTCGTTTTCTATTTCTATCGTCATCGCCCTGCCCAACACTGCCAACCAACACTTCTAAGCAACGCTTAAAATATGAGCTTCGATCACCCCCCTCGAATTCTGTTCCTTTACGGCTCCCTGCGTGAAAGATCCTACAGCCGCCTTTTGGCCGAAGAAGCGGCTCGCATCATTGAAGGCTACGGCGCAGAGGTGAAATTCTTTGACCCGCGCGGCCTTCCCCTTCACTATGCCGAACCCGATACTCACCCCAAAGTTCAAGAATTGCGCGAACTGTCTCTGTGGTCAGAAGGCCAAGTGTGGTCTAGCCCTGAGCTGCACGGCAATATCTCTGGCTTGATGAAAACTCAAATAGATTGGATTCCCCTCACGCTTGGCGCAGTCCGCCCTACCCAGGGCAAAACCCTGGCCGTCATGCAGGTTTCCGGGGGCTCCCAATCTTTTAATGCCGTCAACACTCTACGCATCTTAGGTCGCTGGATGCGCATGTTCACCATTCCTAACCAGTCTTCAGTGGCTAAAGCCTATCAGGAGTTTAATGAAGACGGCACGATGAAAGATTCTGCGTATCGTGATCGCGTCATTGACGTGATGGAAGAACTCAATCGCTTTACGCTGCTATTGCGCGATCGCGTAGACGAACTCACTGACCGCCACAGTGAACGCAAAGCCGCCGCGGCTAAAGCTGCCGAGGAAGCTGCAAAAAAGGCACTGGAGTAACGATTGAGCAGCAGCAATATCTGAGGCGGGGCAATATCTAAAGCGGCAATATTCAGACCTACCGGATAAACCTGACGGGAGATCGCGCCCTCTGGTTCTGCTCAAATTGATTGTGGGTACACTCGGAGCACTTCACATATTAAAAAAACATGTATTAAGAAAGCATGTTACGTGCTCTGTTCACCCGACTCAAATAGTCATGGCCTCTGAAGAAAACCCCATTAACCACCCATCTGTTTTTTCTCCATTAAAACAGCGACTTAACCCAAAACAGTTACTAAACGCAGTACCGCTACGGACAATTATTGTCGTTCCATTCATTTGCCAAATTTTTGCAACCGTTGGGTTAGTGGGTTACCTCTCCTTTCAGAGCGGACGGCGAGCCGTCAACGATTTAGCCGCTGACCTAATGGAAACGGCCAGTCGCAACATTGATCAAAAGCTAGAAAGCTATCTTGAAGTCCCCCACATTATTAATCAGCTTCGATTTACAGACTTTCAAAATGGATTGTTGAAAACTCAAAATATTGAACAACTCTACCAACACTTTTGGGCACAAAAACGAGCCTTCGAATCTGTTAGTTATGTCTACATGGGCAGCATTGACGGTGGCATGATTGCCGCCGGACGTCTCCCAGACGGAACCTTACTGATTGGCGGCACAGATCAGTTTGCAGCGGGTGACTATCAGATTTATAAAGCCAATGAACAAGGTGAGAAGACAGAATTGTTCAAAGTGCTTCCTGACTGGGATGCTGATAACTATGCTTGGTTCACCAAACCTTTAGAAGAAGGGAAACCAACTTGGGGGACACCTTACAAATGGACAGGCCGTGATGTGGTGGCCATATCAGCAGGCCGCCCTGTTTACGATGTTCAGGGTGATTTGCTCGGTACGGTGGCAGTTGATCTTTCTCTGTCAGAGATCAGTCAGTTTTTGCAAACCATTGAAATTAGCCCTTCTAGCTTCATTTTTATTAAAGAGGCGTCTGGCGAACTCATTGCCACCTCAACCAATACACCCGTCGCCACCACCGAAGATGAAAAAGCAGTGCGACTGACACCAGAAACGAGTCAAGATGAGGCCATTCAGCTTGCGGCTCAGGCCCTCGATCAAGCGCAAGCGGGCTGGGAAAGTAAAGTCAGTCCAGAACTGTTGAAGCTAGATATAGATGGGCAGCCACATTTTATAAATACAGTGCCGTGGCAAGACGAGTTTGGGTTAGATTGGCGCATTGTCATGGTTGTGCCAGAAAAAGACTTTATGGGACAAATCACCCAAAACGTCCGTCGCACGCTGATGTTGTGCTTAGCGGCCTTGGGTCTTTCAACCATTTTAGGCATCATTACAGCTCGGTGGATTGTACAGCCCATTCTCAAACTCAATCAATCTGCTAAAGACTTAGCAAAAGGCCAGTGGAATACACCTGTTATGGCTGAGCGCAACGACGAAGTTGGGCAGCTAGCGCTCTCTTTCCGAGAAATGGCTCATCAACTTCAAAGCGCGTTTAATCTGTTGGAAGATCGGGTGCAGGAAAGAACCGCTGAGTTAGCAACAGCAAAAGAAGACGCCGATAATGCCAATCAAGCTAAGAGTGAGTTTCTAGCCAATATGAGCCACGAACTCAGAACACCCCTCAATGCCATTTTAGGGTTTGCTCAGATTCTCAAACGAGACAAAACGTTGACCCGCCCTCAGAAGGAAAAAGTGAGCATTATTGATCGCAGTGGAGATCATCTGCTCAGTCTGATTAATGATGTGCTAGACATGGCCAAGATTGAGTCTGGCAAGATTGAACTCGTGAGCAAGAGCTTTGATTTGGTTGCTTTGCTAGATAGCATTGAAGATATGCTTTCTTTGAAAGCCGAGGCAAAGGGATTGCAGCTCATTTTTGAATACGATGAGGATGTTCCGCGCTATATTACGTCTGACGAACGCAAATTACGTCAGGTATTGCTGAATCTTTTGAGCAATGCTGTGAAGTTTACTGAAACTGGAAAAATTCAGGTTGCTGTCAAAGGAAGGCCGATAGCAGCCTCTACAGTAGCGTCCCAATCAACTGTATCAGCGGTAAATCTCACGTTTGCGATCGCCGATACCGGTGCCGGCATTTCACCCGATGAACTATCACAAATCTTTGAGGCCTTTTCTCAAACAGCATCTGGACGTCAGTCTCAGCAGGGAACAGGCCTAGGCCTCGCCATCAGCAAGAAATTTGTGGAACTCATGGGGGGGCAAATATCCGTCACCAGCCAAGTGGGAGAAGGCACTATTTTCACCTTTGATATTAGAGCAGATCTGGCAAGTGCCGACAGCATAGAAGCATCCTTACCGACCAAACAAGTCGTTAGCCTCGCCCCTGATCAACCCACCTATCGGATTTTGGTTGTCGATGATCGCGAACTAAACCGCCAAGTCTTAAAAGATTTGCTAACGCCCGTTGGCTTTGAGGTGAGAGAAGCACAAAACGGACAGATCGCGCTTACACAGTGGGAAGCCTGGAAGCCCCATCTTATTTGGATGGATATGCGAATGCCCGTCATGGATGGGTATGAGGCCACCAAACAGATTAGAGCCCATGATAAAGGCCATGAAACAACAATCATTGCCTTGACAGCCAGCACTTTAGAAGAAGAGAAAACAATTGTTCTAGCAGCAGGGTGCAATGACTTCGTTCGGAAACCCTTTAGACAAGGTCTTATTTTTAATAAAATGGCTGAGCATCTGGGTGTGCAATACCAATATGAAGTCTCTGATAAAGTAGACACCGTGTCTGAAAGTGGGACAACGAAGGCAACACCAGAGGCCCTTGAAGTCTCTATGGCAAAATTATCACAAGACTGGCTACAGAACTTGTCTCAGGCTGCCACCCAGTTGAACAGCAAGAAGATTTTAGACTTACTCGAAAGCCTACCCAATGAGTTTCCAATGGTCAAAGCGTGGATAATTGAAAAGACTAACAATTTCGATTTTGATCAAGTTTCACATCTCGCGGAGCAAGCGCTCAGGCAAATGGAAGCTGTTTGAGCGAACCAGATGCCTCCCGATAATTATCAGATTTTCAGCATTCTAAAATTCCCTTGGGTGATGTATTGACGTGATTAGAAAACAATTTATACAAAATCCGGCAGATGAATCATCATTCTTACGCCCCCTCATCCCCAACCCTTCTCCATCGGGAGAAGGGCGTCAGTCAAAGTCCCTCGCCCTGCGGGAGAGGGATTTAGGGAGAGGGCGACAGACTATTAGATTCAGCGCTTTCCTAACGGATTTCATATTAGTTAAAAATGATTGAGGTTAAAAATAATCTAGGAATAACTATAAAAACATGGCAAAAACATTGGCCTACAATCAATCACTTAAAGAAGTCTTTCAGCCAGAAAAAAACCTGAAGCAGCAAGATATCAAAATCCTCATCGTAGATGACATGCCTGATAACTTGCGCGTTTTAGCAGAAACCCTATCTGAATATAACTACGATACCAGATGTGCTAAAAGTGGTTTGATGGCGCTTAAGGCCGTTGAGTTGGCGCTGCCTGATTTAATTTTGCTAGACATTACAATGCCCGGATTAGATGGCTATCAGGTTTGCCAGCAACTTAAAGAAAATAGACAAACGCAACAGGTCCCCATTATCTTTATTAGTGCCCTAGACGAAGCCTGGGATAAGGTTAAAGCCTTTTCGGTGGGTGGCGTTGACTATATTACGAAACCTTTTCAAGTCGAAGAAGTCCTTGCCCGCGTGCGAAACCAGCTAAATTTGAAGGCGGCTCAAGTTCAGCTCGCTCAAGCTGAAAAGATGTCTGGTTTAGGTCAGCTCACTGCCGGCATTGCCCATGAAATCAACAATCCGGCTAATTTCATTTTTGGCAATGTCAAATATGTCAATCAAGGCATTCAAGATTTATTCGATCTTCTAGCGCTCTACGAAACGCACTATCACAGTCCCCATCCTGAGATTCTATCCGTTGTTCAAGATATTGATTTAGACCATCTAAAAAAGGACTTACCTCTAGCCACAAAATCCATGGCGGCAGGCGCTGAAAGAATTTCTGAGATTGTTCAATCACTTCGAAATTTTTCACGGCTAGATGAAGAAGGCCACAAGGCAGTGGACATTCATGAAGGCATTAACAGTACGCTGTTGATGTTAGATCATCGCCTTAAAGTAAGCACTGATGATGACGCTCAATCTGATGACGCTCAACTTAAGCGTTCTAAGATAGAAGTGGTCAAGGCTTTTGGTGATTTACCCAAAGTGGACTGTTATCCAGGACTGCTCAATCAGGTTTTTATGCATATTCTGGCCAATGCCATTGATGCGATCCATGCACAGGTTAAGCAGAAATTAGTTTCAGAATGCAATAGCCAGCCACAGATTACTATTCGAACTCGACGCGTTGATGAGCAGTGGATAGAACTGGAGGTTGAAGACAATGGTGTTGGGATGTCAGCAGCGGTGCAAGATCAGCTATTTACGCCTTTCTTTTCGACCAAAATAAGCGGCAAAGGAACAGGCTTAGGCTTGGCGATTAGCCAGCAGATTATTGTTGATAAGCATCGCGGCGATTTACACTGCCAATCTATACTTGGCGAAGGAACGCTATTTAAAATTAAATTGCCGATTAAAGCTCAGGCAACCGCTTAGGACAGGCTGACAAGGGCAGTTAACCGCTGCGTAGATTCGACCGCTGCATAAATTCGACTGCTGCAGGGTGCTTGGGTATTCTGCGTATGCATCTGCCAATGAAACCTATGCCAAATTCAACGACCCCTTTGCAGGGATTCTCTCGTTTAATCAAGCCTTCTCTCATCAGTATTGTTATCCTTCAAAGTCTTTGGATAGCCACTCCACGCAGTACCCTTGCATCAGACGCCCGTGCATCAGACACCCATGCCTCAGACACAGTTTTGTTTACACCACCGCCTGATGCCTCCGCGCCCAGAGCCACTTGGGGAACATCCCGATCCTCCTATAACGCCGAAGTTTCTCCCTTTAGAGAACGCATAAATCGACTGACTCAGCGCCTATTCACACCAACCCAAGTAGCGCTTCCGCAAGCATCTGATCAATTCAGGAACTGGTGTTCCAGCAACTACCAGATGCCCATACAGGCCATAACACCAGCGAATAACCATGGCTTGACCTTAGCCAGCAGGCCCGTCATCGCGATGGAAATCCCCGATCCTCAGATTCAGCAAGTGTATCTAGTTATCGAAACTGAAGCCGGAGAGTTTCATAGTGAGACTGCGTTGCCTGTTCCAGAACAAAGAGAACAGGGCGCTGTTCAGTTTCAGCTTCCACAAACGGCGCCTGAGCTTGCGCTTAACCAAAACTATCGCTGGACGCTGATAGTGCGCTGCGGGGAAAGGTTGAGGCCCGATGCACCGCTCTTTAGTGGTTGGGTGATGAGGACTGCGCGATCGCCAGAAGCTGAGGTATTATCAACCGCTTCCCCTATTGAGCAGGCTACTTGGCTAGGAGAACGCGGCTACTGGTATGACATGCTTCCTATTGTATTGAACAATCTTAAAGACTTTGAAGATTGACTGTAGTTCTGACTTCGACTCTAATGAACAATGGAAATTAACACACAACAGATCAAGATTTTGAAGTGAAACTGCTGGGATTTTAGCCTCTAAAGCAACAAGACGAAGACAATTCTCAGGCGGTAGGCGAAATCTCCCAAGTACAATGATCGGTCTGGAGATAACCCGACTAGGTGCTTCGCGCCCGGTCGGTTAGCTTGCTATTAGCGCTTCTGTTTTTCAAAATAGATTTCACGCATCAGTAGGAACAAAGGCAAACCCAATGAGACACCCACAGTACAAGTGCCAAGCACAGGAATCCATAACTTCCTAATACCTTGTCGTGCTCCCTCTATAACAATAAAGCCCAAAAGAACAATGGCAGAGACTATTACGTCTAACCATGCAAATGTCCCAATGCTCGTCTGCGCTGCCTCTGAAACGAACAATCCAACATTTAGACCATGATCTGCCACCCAAGGCATAAAAACGCCATAGGGAAGCAAAACACCGAGTACGCACAATACACCGTAAAAATATTTCACACCGAACTCTCCAATAGTTTGCTGATTAGGTTGCGTCACTACAAATCGCTCTTTATTGCTTTGTTCCTACAAACTGTGTTTTAGAAATAGCCTGAGGATTAGCTTTTGAAGACATGAACCAAGCTGCAATAAGCAGTGCTGAGTAGCCTCCAAACAAGAAGGCTGCATACCGACCTGCTGTTTCTGGCTGCATGTTACTCATAAAGTCTGAAAAGCCGGCCATAATTGGAATTTCGCATAGCATTCCTGGCAAGGCAATACAAATTGCACTTTGCAACCAATCTTTCTGCTCAATTTTCCACCACTTCATTAACCCCAGTGAAACAACAGCGTATAGAATGCCCGTGAAACCGAAATTAAGCCAATACCCAGCAGCAGAGCCCTCAAAGAAGGATGAACCCGTCAGACGATAAACCAATGTTGCAGCCGCCCAGATAACAAATCCGAGCACAGTAAAGCCAAGGCTGTCTTTTTTTCTCATGGTTTTGCTTTCCTCAATAATGTTAATGTAACAGTCGTTACGTTAATAATTAGTGTAATAGTCGTTACGTTAACTGTCAACCTATGAGCCGACCGACTGAACCTGAGAAGAAGCAAGCGCTTTTGGAGCAATGCCTAGCTGCTGCAATCGAGGCAGGGGTATTGGATTCGAGTATCAATACAATCGCCAAGCGAGTAGGCACTAGCGCACGAATGCTCATCTATCACTTTGGCTCGAAACAAGAATTAGAGCAGCAACTTATCGGTTTATTGGAGATTCGCTTGCGCGAAAAGCTGTGGTCATTTCAGGAGACGTCGCTTGAAGGGGGTGATTGTCTGGCAGAACCCTTGCTAGAAATGTGGAGTCATTTGACTTCACCAGATATGTGCGGCTTGCTAAAACTGACGATGGAGCTAAATCAACGTGCTATACAGGGTGACGCAGAAACGCAACGTTTCATTGAGCAAGAGAGCCGGATGTGGATAGATTCTTTATTTCAGTTCACAAAGAATAAAACGATGGCTTTATCGCTATTTCATTTATTTCAAGGTGCCATCCTCGACTTCTTGACTACGGGAAATGCACAACGTGGACAGCAAACCATTGAGGCTTTTACAAAAACGCTTCGAGAGCTTTAGCTAAGTATCTAAAAGCAACATCATTCAATCGTCAGTGAATAACAGAACCGATCTGCGCGTGAGATTGTTTCACCATAGAGAAGGGGCACTTGGTGCTTTGTGTAGGCAGTGTATTTGTAAACGATCAGCGGATGCCCTAGGGGAACCTCTAAGTGATTGCTGATTTCATAATCTGCTTGGGTGCACTCAATCACGGCCTCTATTTTTTCAATGGGAAAGCCATTGGCTTCGAGCACTGGAAATGTCATTTGTTTTTTAAGCTCCGGGCCCAGCGACTGCCCCAGCTCTAGTAAGAGATAAGAGATATCTATGGCCCCAACCGCACCATCCATGTGCAAAAGTTTTTTTTGGAAGTAGACTGCTGGCGTCTGCGCGGCCTTTTTTGGGTTCTCTTTTTTAGAGTTTTCTTTTTTGGAATTCTCTTTTTTAGGGTTCTCTTCGCCCCGGCCAGCGGCTAGCTGTAGCGCTGCTTGCACCGTTTGGGAAGGGCGAACCTTCTTAAAGCTTAAACTCTCGAAAGAGAGCGTGACCCCTTTGCCAGCAAAATCTTGTGCTAAAAAGACTATCGGACTAGATAATGAATAAGCCGTTTTGACCTGCTGGGTGACGAAGACACCTTTGCCCTGCTGAGATCGCACCAAGCCCTGACTGATCAAATTCGCCACTGCCTGCCGCGCCGTAATCCGACTAACGCCAAATATTTCCATAATCTGATGCTCGCTTGGCAGCTTCTCTCCAGGCTGATACTTACCGCTATCTATCTGATGGCGAAGCGTTTCGGAAATATCGATGTGGAGCGGAGTGGCCATGAATGATTAAACAAATAGGAAACTTTGTGAGGCAGTGACGGCGACATCATGCAGCGTCACGTCAATAGAGCAGCGTCACGTCAATAGAGTATAGGAGGGCAAGCGTTAAGAGATCAGCCGTAAGTGCCCAGATAGGGTTGTTATATTTTTTTCTGCGTGCTAGTTTACTTGTCATAACAAGTTGCGTTCTGGAACTTTGTTTGCATCCCCGTTGACCTTTTGCTACTGACCTTCATTCATTAGTCTATAGAATATGGCTGCAGATACCTTAGAAAAAGCGGTTTTACCTGCCTCTAATCCTAAACAGTTACTGACGGCGCAGCAGCTAGGCCCTCTAAATCATCGCTCTAATGCGCTAGGCAGTCTAAGGCTTTTATGGCACTTGTCTGTTTTGGTGATCAGTGGCTGTATTTGGAGCGTTGCGTCTGGATTTGTGGCAGTCGCTGCGCTGATTGTGTATGGGGCGAGTCTAGCGTTGACGTTTTGCGCAGTGCATGAGTGTGCCCACAGAACTGCGTTTGCCAGTAACCGAGCAAATGATGCGATCGCGTGGCTACTGGGCCTTTTTTCCCTCTACAACAGCACGTTTTACCGGCAATATCATAAGTGGCACCATCGCTACACGCGCATAGAAGGCAAAGATCCAGAACTGCTGGATTTAGAACCGCAAACCATTCCTGAATACCTGTGGGTGCTCAGCGGCATTCCCTGGTGGATAGGAAAACTGACAGGGCACACCCGAGTAGCGCTAGGGAAACTAGAGGGCTGCTATTATTTGCCAGAGAGCTCTCACCAACGGGTGATTCAATCTACGCGGCTGCAGCTGGGGGCCTACGGTGCCATCTTTTTGCTGTCAGCGGCACTCGGCCATCCAGGGTTCTTATTCACTTATTGGATTTTGCCATTAGCCGTGGGCCAGCCGCTGCTGCGATTTGTGCTGCTAGCGGAGCACACCGGCTGCACCTATGACGACAATGCCCTGGCAAACACACGCACGACGCTCACCCTGTGGCCGCTGCGCTCCCTCATGTGGAACATGCCTTATCATGCTGAGCACCATCTGTATCCGTCTGTTCCTTTTCATGCCCTGCCCCAGGCCCACAGCTTGCTAAAGGAGCATTTTTCAACGGTAGATTCAGGATATGTTCGGGTAAATCAAGAGATTGTTCATGGCTTCTCCTAATCAGCGTTCTGCTCATCCCTCTGCCAATCCGTCTTTTGCAAATGGGAATGCGCCGGAACAGTTTGTTCTCAAAGAGTTTGAATTGCAGTGCGGCGTAACATTGCCAGCGCTGGTGTTGGTATATCAAACCTATGGCCAACTTAATGCCTCACGCTCTAATGTTGTTCTTTATCCCACATCGTATGGTGCTCAGCATACAGATGTTGACTGGCTGGTGCGTCCGGGCGGCATTTTAGACCCGACGCAATGGTTTGTGATTATGCCCAACATGTTTGGCAATGGGCTGTCTACATCCCCTAGCAACTGCGAGGCCACCAAGGCAAAAGGATTTTACTTTACGCATTTTGACAACATCCGAGCCCAGCGTGCCCTGCTAGGTAGCCTTGGCATTGAGCAGCTAGCGCTGGTCTACGGCTGGTCTATGGGGGCGCAGCAAGCGTACCATTGGGGCGCGCTATATCCTAAGCGGGTAGAGCGCATTGCAGCCATCTGCGGCACTGCGAAAACAACCGACCACAATCGCATCTTTTTGTATAGCTTACGCGCAGCCTTACAGGCAGATCCGGCCTGGAATGGAGAACGGTTTGAAGGGATCCCAGAAAAAGGGTTTCATACCTTTACTCAAATTTATGCGAGTTGGGCAGCCTCGCAGGCGTACTATCGTGCCAAGCCTTATCTGGAATGGGGCTACACGTCTTTAGAAGATTATCTTTTGCGCAGCTGGGAAGCAGGCTACCGCAAGCGCGACCCGCATAATTTGCTGGCCATGATTGAGACTTGGCTACACTGTGATGTAGGCGATAATCCGGTGTATGAAGGAGACTATGAAAAGGCGCTAGGGGCGATTACAGCAAAGACATTAGTGATGCCTGCCACCACAGACTTGTACTTTACCCCAGAAGACTGTGAGGCAGAAGCCGCGCTGATCAACAACAGTACCTATCATCCCATTGACTCCATTTGGGGACACCGAGCGGGTAATCCTTATCAGCACGCTGAGGATGAAAGCACTATAAAACAGGCCATTGAGCAATTGACGATTCCGAGTTGATAGCAGGTTGTTCGCCTCGATAAACAACCTTTGATACAAATAACCATTGATACAAAAACCATTGACAGAATAGCTATCTGTCAATGGCTATTTTCGTCAGGTGAGACCTTTTAGATGAGTGAAGGGAAAGCTAAGCCTGAACTCAAATGGTCGACAGCACTTAATAAATCTAATGAAAACACCCTTGGTTAGTATCTTACTGAACAACTACAACTATGGGCGTTTTCTAAAGCGAGCCATTGACAGTGCCTTGGAGCAAACCTATCCCTATGTAGAAGTTGTTGTCACAGATGATGGCTCTACCGATTGCTCTCGCGACATCATTGAGCGCTATGGGGATGCGATTGTCTCGGTGCTAAAGCCCAACGGCGGACAAGATTCAGCGTTCAATGCGGGCTTTGCTAAGAGTCAGGGTGATATTGTCTGTTTTTTTGATTCTGATGACAGCTTTGTGCCCCACAAGATTCAAACCATTGTTGACACATTTAACCAGAATCCAGAAATTAGCTGGTGTTTTCATGCGCTAAAGCTACTCAACCATCAGACAGGCAAAACGGTGGGTAAAACCCATGCGTTTCCGGGTCAGACGGAAGACATCTCAACGTACTGTGATTTCAGACAAGATATGCGGTGGGGACGATTACCCTACTATCCATCCCCAACCTCAGGACTATGCCTCCGGCGTTCTTTGGCTAACCAGATTTTGCCGATGCAAGAGACGTTCGTTAATACCCATGCTGATTGTTATGTCCGTTGCGCGGCAATGGCAGCAGCGCCTGGCTTTTTCCTAACAGATGAGCTCACCCATCAGTATCTTCACGATAGTAACTGTGGCACTTTGGGCGATGAGCGTCCTGTCATTGAGGAGAAGGAGTTAGTTGCGGCTTGTCTGCTACGGGCCAATTTCCCCGAGGTATCGCTCTATGCGAATCGGGTCTTTGTCCGGGCCTATTCAACGTTTTTGACATTCCAACACGAGATCGAGCCCAATTACCAAACGTTAGTTGATTGGTACTGGTCTATGTGCTCTCCATTAGACAAGCTCATCATTAAAGCTGCGACCTTTTACCGGCTCCGACTAAAACCCACGGAACTCGATTTCATTGAATTCGCTCCGCCTGACCAGGGCGCTCCCCAGAACCAACAGATTCAAGCCATCGCCCCATCCAGTAACGCTACGACCCAACGATTAGGCTTGGCAAGTTTAAAATCAAAGCGTCTACCGAGCGATGGATGAAGCGGGTGACGTCTTAAGGCAAACGAGTGGGTTATTGGATGCTGTGTTGTTTAAGATGCCAGCCCCTAGGTTGTAAAAAGGTAGATATCCCCAGGGTTGAAAGGGTTGAACCGATACCTGAATGACCTCGGCCTGTCCAAGGCAAGCGCGGACTAACGCGATCGCAACAGTTCCAATAGGCGCTCCCGCTGTTCACCTGAGCCAAAATCGCCATCGCCCGCTCGCGATCGCAGCTATACACCGCTGCCGTCAGCCCGTAGTCTGTATCATTCATTAGCGCGATCGCCTGCGCATCATCGCTCACCCGCTGAATTCCTATCACCGGCCCAAACGTCTCTTCTCTCATAACGCTCATTTCATGGGTCACTTCTGTGAGCACCGTTGGCGCAAAGTAAAATCCAGGCTGATTAGATTGTTGCTCGCCGCAGCGAACAGTGGCGCCTTTGCTCACAGCATCCGCTATCTGTTGGGTCAGAACAGTCAGCTGAGGTTTCCGGCTGAGCGGCCCTAAGTACGTATCCGTGCTGTTCGGATCCCCCATCTTAAAGGCTTGAACGGATTGCAAAAAAGCATCCAAAAACGGTTCGTATATATCGGTGTGCACATAAATTCTCTCGATGGCGCAGCAGCTTTGGCCATTGTTATAGAATGCGCCATCGGCAAGGGCAGCGGCGGCTTTTGCCGCATCAACATCGGGGCAAACATAGGCAGGGTCTTTACCGCCAAGCTCTAGCTGAACTTTAATAAGTTTGGGCGCGGCTGCGATCGCAATTTTTTGCCCGGTCCGATAAGAGCCGGTAAAAAAGACCCCGTCAATAGCCTCTTCAAGCAAGGCAGCGCCCGTGGGGCCTGCGCCCACAACAGGCATGAAAACATCTTGAGGAACCCCTGCTTGGTAAAAGAGATCTGCGATCGCCAACCCTGTCATCGTCGCAATTTCTGAAGGCTTATACAGCACGGTATTGCCTGTTAGCAGCGCAGGCACAAACACATTACTGCCCACAAAGTAGGGATAGTTCCATGCGGAAATATTGGCAACAACACCTAATGCATCATAAGCAATAATCTCTTCTAGTTGCGCAGTTCCAGAGACAGCAGCAGGCGCTTGGTACACAGCGTCTGCTGCCATTAGTCGCGCAACATTTTCAGTAAAAAAGTCAATCCGCGCTGGCGTTGCCAAAATTTCATTTCTAGCCTGAGTAATCGGCTTTCCCGTCTCTGCCGTTAGCGTCTTTGCCAGGATATCTACCTGGCTAACCAGTAAATCTTTAAAGCGTTTGATCAGATTAATTCTCTCTTCTACTGGCCGCGCTGCCCACTTAGGCTGAGCAGCTTTAGCCCTAGCAACTTTATCTGAGACTGCAGTTCCATCATCAATAGGAATTTCTTTGATGAGCTGTTCCGTTGCAGGATTGATAACAGAAATAAACTCAGCCATAAAACATCAGCCTTGAGAGGGTCTCAGTATTTGCTACGCAGCAAGCGCGTCTTGATAAATGGCATAAAAGTCTTGTTCTGTCACAGGCTTCGGGTTAAACGGATGACAGGCATCTTTAAGCGCAACATCTACAAGCTGATCGACCGTATTTGCAGAGACACCCAGCTCTGTTAGCGAAGCAGGCATACCAATCGCATTAGAAAGTTCAACAATCCAGTCAATCAGAGCCACGCCGCTACTAGCCGCTGGATTAACAACGCTTGCCATGCGCAAAAACTTTTTGGGCTCAGCCGCTAAGTTAAACCGCATCGCTGCCGGGAGCATCACGCCATTTGCCAACCCGTGGTGCGTATTACACACCGTTGAGAGCGCATGGGCACAAGAATGAGTGACCCCAAGCCCTTTTTGAAAAGCCGTCGCACCCATCATCGAAGCGTTTAGCATCCCGGCTCTAGCCTGCAAGTGAGCCGTTTTTTCTAGTTCGCTTAAAGGCTCTCCTGCGGCCAACCGCTGAGCAAATAAAACGCTGGGCTTTAAATATTGTGAAACTAGATATATTCCTTCCAAGGCAATTCCGTCGCACAGTGGATTGTCGCCCTTGGCTAAAAAGGCTTCGATTAAATGGGTGAGTGCGTCCATACCCGTCGCGGCCGTAATCTTGGCGGGCAGGCCCAACAACAGTTCCGGATCGGCTAAAACAACCTTGGGCAATAACTGCGGATCGAAAACAATCTTTTTGGCATGGGTCGTATCGTCTGAAATGACGGCGCTACGGCCGACCTCACTGCCCGTACCTGCTGTGGTCGGAATAGCCACAATCGACGGAATTATTTGGTCAATCGGGCGAGTGCCATTACCATCTTCATAGTCAAATAGATGGCCCGAATGGTTCGCCATCAGTGCGATCGCCTTGGCCACATCCATAGGTGCGCCCCCACCTACCGCCACAATGCCATCTGCTGTGTGTGCTGAGTAGGCCTCGACGCCAGCCTCGACTTGTGAAACGACAGGATTCCCCCAAACGCCGCTAAACGTATTCGAGGAAAGGTCACCTAGTAAGGATTCAATGTCGCTAAACCAAGGAAGTTTAGCGACATCACGGTCTGTCACGATGAGAGGCCGCTGAATACCAAAAGTGGCTAACGCTTCTAAGAGTTCTCTACGTGAACCCGCACCAAAGCGAATCTTTGTTGGAAAATTGTAGGTACTGATTGTAGAGACACCCATATCCAAACCCTTCTGAAGCTTTTTCTATAAGGCATGCATTCGCAAGTACGCATTCGAAAGTACGCATCCGCAAGTATGCATCCGTCCGTTGCCATACAGGCTAAATGTTGATGTAGTGCTCCATCTCCCAATCAGTCACCTGCGTGCAAAATGCATTCCATTCTTTTTCCTTAAATTCAAAAAAGGTTTTTGTGCCCAGCTCACCCAGCATATCTATGAGTAAATCGTTTTGCTTCAGAGCAAACAGAGCCTCAAATAAATTGGTAGGCAACGTCTCCAAATCAGGAAATTCTGCACCTCGCGCAAACAAATTCTCATCGAGGCGCTCCCCAGGTGAAATTTGTTGTTTGAGTCCATCTAAGCCTGCTGTCAACAGTCCGGCCAACGCTAAGTACATATTGGCTGAGCCATCAATTAGGCGGCATTCAAACCGGCCCGGTTCAGGAATTCGGAGCATGTGCGAACGATTGTTACCACCGTAGGAAATGTATCTGGGTGTCCAAGTGCTGCCCGAAGTTGTAGCATTAGCCCCCAAGCGGCGGTAAGAATTCACCGTTGGGGCAAATAAAGCCGTTAAGCCCTTGGCATGTTGGAGGACGCCCCCAAGAAAGTGATATCCAACGGGTGAGAGACCGCCTTCGTCGGCATTTGCTTCAAAGCTATTGGTGCTGCCCTGCCAGAGACTGTTGTGTACATGCCCGCCGCTGCCGGTAATCTGGCTAAATGGCTTGGGCATAAAGGTGGCTGTCAGCCCCTGCTTTTCGGCGAGGGTTTTTACCATGTACTTAAAAAAGACGTGGCGATCGCAAGTCGTCTTAGCATCGGCGTAGCCCCAGTTCAGCTCAAACTGACCGTTGGCATCTTCATGGTCGCACTGGTAAGGCTCCCAACCCAAATCTTCCATGTAGCCCACAATGGTGGAGATTAAGTCAAACTGACGCATCAGATTGAGCTGATCGTAGCAGGGGCGCTCAGCGGTATCTCTTTCATCTGCGATGGCGTAGCCATTGTCTGTTTTTTTGAGTAAAAAGAACTCGGCCTCTATGCCCGCTTTGTAGGTGTAGCCCATCTGTTCGCACTGGGCCAAGGCCTGGTTCAATATTGTCCGAGGCGCAGCCGGGAAAGGGTTCCCCTCAAAATAAACATCACTAGCAACCCAGCCTACCGTTGGCTCCCAAGGGAGCTGAATCAGTGAACTAGCATCGGGAATGGCAGCGATTTCTGCGGAATCTGGGCCAAGGCCAAGGTTAGAGGCAAAGGAACTGAAAAAAGCACCGTCTTTCTCTACGGAGGCAATTTTAGCGGCGGGTACAAGCTTGGCTCGGGTTCCACCGAGCAAGTCTGTGTAAGACACCAAAAAGAATTTGATACCCAGTGCCTTAGCTTTATCGACCAGCGATTCAGTCCGCGTTAACGTGCTTACCATGGGGCTTTTACCTACTATCTAGGCTTGGTATTATTGTGTCAGCATCCTCTTAGTAAAACAGTCTCACTTATCAGCGTTTGTAGTTACTGTTACCGTATCTATCTTTCATCTCTTGTTCAGCATATTATGACAAGTTAAGCCGTACAGAAGAAAACAGTTTAAGCCAAAAGAGCCTGCTACGCTGAGCTGAATAGTCGACACTTGCAAAGATTTGATACCTTCAATCCTGTAGGGCTTAGGCATCAGATATTAGGCGTTGGGTCTTAACCGTCAAGCCACCGTCAAGCCTTGGATGTGTCAGGTCTTGGATATGAGGTGTAATCCAATTCATCGACATGAACATTCTAGTTATTCAACATAGTGACCTAGATCCCATCGGTATTTTGGGTGAGCATTTAGCGGCCCTGGGTGCAACACTTTGCACCTGGTTGCCGCTGCACCAGAGCGCGCCGCCCGCCGCCAACTATGCCGGGCTCATTGTGCTGGGCGGCTCTATGAACGCTCATGAGGATGAACAGTTTCCACATTTACGAGAAACCGTGGGCCTGATTCATCAGTTCCACCGCGAAGGCAAGCCCATCATGGGAATTTGCTTAGGCGCTCAGCTGATTGCGCGTGCCTTTGGCAGCCAAGTCTCTCCCCACACGCAGCCTGAGCTAGGCTTTTCTCCTGTAAGCACGCTCGATGAGGCAACAGAATCTTGGCTCGGCTCGCATCCTAACCCTCTTCACGTCATGCAGTGGCATTTCGATACATTTGCACTGCCGCCAGAGGCAACGCTGCTCATGCGCAACAATGTCTGTCCGCATCAGGCGTATCGTATTGGCAACAATATCTATGGTTTTCAGTTTCACTTTGAGGTTACACCTGAAATTGTTTTAAGCTGGCTCGCTGAGGAGAATACATGGATTGCGGATAACTACCCCAATCTCACTGAAGTGGTTGAACAACAGCTGACTCGTTACTATGCAGACTCAGCCGCTTTTGCCGCCCGTGTCGCTAAGGGCTGGCTATCGCTGATGCCAGCTGCCGTTCTATAATTGAATCTTTAGCTGATCTTTTTAGGTGTTATACAGCCATACGCAGTAGCTGATGATTTCGGCTGGGAAGCGGTGGCCACGAGAAGGGATATTCACACGCTCAGCTTCCCAGAAGCCATAGCGCACGGTCAAATCTCGTTAAGTTGACAATGGTTCCTTATCGGGTACCAAACATGCGATCGCCGGCATCGCCGAGTCCAGGCAAAATGTAGCCGTGTTCATCGAGCTTATCGTCGATGGCAGCGGTGAATATGGGGACATCGGGGTGCTCTTTGTGAAAGTTAGCAATGCCTTCTGGAGAGGCCAGCAAGCAAACAAACTTCATTGACTGGGGCTGCGTTTCTTTAAGGCGATGAACAGCAGCGATCGCAGAATTACCGGTCGCTATCATCGGATCCACAATCAGCATCTCTCGTTCTTGCACATCGTGTGGCACCTTAAAATAATACTCCACAGGCACCAGCGTTCTAGGATCGCGATAAAGGCCAATATGGCCAACCCTAGCCGATGGAATTAGCTTTAGCATGCCATCTAAAATACCTTGCCCTGCCCGCATAATTGAAATAAGCACCAGCTTCTTTCCCGAGAGCATTGGGGCATCCATCGGAGAAAGGGGCGTTTCAATCGCGACCTTTTCCATCGGCAAATCGCGGGTTACTTCATAGGCCAGCAGCATACTAATTTCGCCTAGCAACTGACGAAACTTGGCCGTGCTGGTGTCTTTTTGCCGCATCAAGGTCAGCTTGTGTTGAATGAGCGGATGCTCGATGAGCGTGGTCGAATTTTTCATTATTTGAAAGGCTGTGGTTAAAAGGCTGTGGTTAAAAGGCTGTGGTTAAAAGACTGTGGTTAAAAGACTGTGGTTAGAAGACAGTACCGTCGCTCTCAATCGTAATTGGCGGAGCGCCTGTGGCTCGATGATGCTTGGCAATGCGTCGTCCGGCCGCCCAAGTGCCGCCTTCTAAAACTTTGATGAGCGGTAGTTCCTCGGGAGATTTATCGAGGCGTTGACGAACGCGATCGCCCATTAAATCCAACATGACAATCGTCAGCGCGCGCCATTCCACCACCATAGGAGAACTGGGCACATGCGCTTGACGGGTAACGGCCGAATGCTTAGGCACTAACAACCCCATATCGACACAAAGCCCGCCGTTACGGTACTCTGCGAGTCCGGTTAGTGCGTTTAGATTGTTCACATGAATGTCCGCCGCCGCGAGTGGCTCAACTAATGAATAGGTTAGCCATTGAGAGAGCTTATGAAAAGGCATTAGATGACTGCCAGGGGCTGTGCTGGATGAGGTGCTAGCAAGGGCTGGATGGGGCCATACGTCACCGAGATTAACGCCTTCGATAGAGACCCGGCCAGGCCAAATGCTTCCAAAGCGCCGCAGAACTTCGCCGAGGAGGTGATCGGCACTGATATCAATGCGCTTAGTAACGGGCTTAGTAATGGGCTCTTGTTGTTCGACATCTTGCGGCGCTATCCAAGCATCCAATAAATCACTGGGTCTAGCGAGCGGAGAATGACTGTGGCGCGTTAGGGCTTTTCCTAGCTGTTGAAGCAGTGCCAAACGCCCTGAGAGACCTACAAGCGGATTCTCTTTTGTGACCTGAAAGGCGCTAGCGAGATCGGTTAGCGTGAGTTGCTCAAGCGCTGTCGCATCCACTTGATAGGGTAAATTTGAAACGGACGAAAAAATTCCCTGTTCGAAGGCTCGTAAGCTAGCGACAGCGAGACCTTCTGAGCGCTGTAAGGTTTGTTGTTTCCCAACCTGGATATCTTGATAGCGCCATTGACTGCCAGCACCCGCATCTAATAAAACGCTAATAATAACCAGATCAATTTGAGATCTGGCCATAGCGAGCGCAATAGCACATGCTCGATTGTCTGCTCTCTTTTGTGGGGGAATCTGTTCTTCTATCTTTGCTCTAAGCGCTTGATAAAAATTTGCCAAGCGAGGAGTGCCACCGACATCAAAGTGTCGCCAACGGCTGTGAAACGGCACATCAAAGTCAGGATAAGACTGTCGAGTCGTTTCGACAACGTAGGCAGCAACGTCTTCTAGTTTGTCAGGATTGTAGGCAAAATGCTCAAGCTGGTTCGCTTGGCATAACTCGAATAATTGATTCGCGCGATCGCGAATAGCCTGAGGCGTTTGGAGATAGGCAATGGCAGCTTGCGCTTCGGTCTGCTGTCCAGATTTTTCTGCGAGTGTCATTTTATTTTTATGCAGTTTTATGTCTATGCACTGGTGTCTTTGCGACACCTAAGGTCTTTATTCACCACGTCTTTATGCGTCAGTTTCTCCATATTGCCGACCAATCGTCTGGCTCAGTTTAGTTTCATCAGGGACGTCGCCTTCCGTAAAATAACCTGCCGCCACTTTGGCATTCATTTCAACCTGAGCATCGGCTGGAATGAGATCTTCAGGAATCGAAATCCGCTCAACAATCTCAATCCCCGAGTTAACAACCGCGTCGTATTTAAGATTGCTCATAGACACAAACTGATCGATTCGGGTAATGCCCAACCAGTGCATGACATCGGGCATGAGCTCCTGAAAACGCATATCTTGAACCCCGGCAACGCATTCGGTGCGGGTAAAGTAGGTGTCTGCGCGATCGCCCCCACGCTGGCGCTTACGAGCGTTATACACCAAAAACTTGGTGACCTCTCCCAAGGCTCTGCCTTCTTTACGGGCATAGATAATCACGCCTGCGCCACCGGCTTGGGCAGCGGTCACAGCAACCTCAATGCCATGCACTAAATAGGGCCGACAGGTGCAAATATCTGAGCCAAATACGTCTGAGCCATTGCACTCATCGTGAATGCGCACGGCAAGGGGACGGTTAGGATCTGCGATCGCATCAATATCTCCCAGAATATAGACGGTCAGGCCACCAATCGGCGGCAAAAATACCTGTAGATCGGGGCGAGTCACCAGCTCTGGAAACATACCGCCCGTTTGCTCAAACAATGTCCGCCGCAGGTCGCTTTCTTTCACACCAAAGCGCTGCGCAATCCCAGGTAAGTGCCAAACGGGTTCGACGGCGGCTTTTGTCACCACGAGTTCGCCGCGCTGATTCATAATGTTGCCATCCACTGTTATCCGCCCCTCATCGACAGCTTCCTGTAGTTCTGGGATATTAATGTGGGCTTTGGTAATCGCAATGGAAGGCAAAATATCGTATCCGTCTTCTCTCAGCTCAGAAAAAAGATTGTTGTCGAGGGTGCCAAATGGATCGAGCGAGACAATTTTGTTAGGCTCGCTCCAGCTAGGGTGAGGACCAATGGTCGCTGTCGGCGCAGTATTGGTTAAGTCTGCTCGGTGATCTTTCTCCAGGTCACCGCTGGCAACGGCTAACGCCCGATACACAGCGTAGCTGCCCGAATGGGTTCCAATCGCGTTGCGGTGCTTTCTATTGCCCAACGTGGCGATAACAGGCCCTCGCACAGCTGGATCGGGATGGCCCCACTGAACCGGCAGGGGCTGCTCTCCAAAGTTGCCAGGATGAGATGTTAGAACAATATGCTTATGCCGCGCTGATGTCATCGGGAACCTCATTGTCAACGATTCCTCAAATTAGCTCATCAGCGGGGGGATTGGCTGTAGTGAAGACAGCATTTGTATCATTTTCAGCCAGATGATTTGCAGCCAAATCATTACGTAACCAGGCTTTCGTAGGTAGCCTTATCGTTGATATCTATCAGCACCTCAGGCGTCGAAAAGGGCACTCGATAGATATCGGCATAAGCCGCTCGAATCACTTGGCGTAACCCTAAGCTCTCATCATTAATGCTCTCAAGCTGGAACCGCAGACGGTGAGAGAACAGGATAGGATGCCCCAGCTTATTGTCATAGCAGGGCGCTGTGATGGGTGCTTTTTTTTGCTGATATGCTCTCATCAACGCTTGGTATACGCTGGCAGGGCGAGGTTGATCCACAGCAGATATGGTAATTGTAGAAGCTGTTTTAGGCAGACGCGATAACCCTGTCAAAATTGAGCGAGCTTTACTCTCATCATCATCCGCAGCTTTTACAACAACGTCAGTGCCCACTGCGCAGTCTGCTTGACGGTGCGCGTTATGACGACCTAAGACAACAACAGGCATGATGCCTGCCTGTAAAAACTGCTCTGTTTGATAGTAAAGCAGGGTTTGGTTGTTATCCCATGGCAGCGTCGTTTTGCAAACGCCCATACGGGTAGAAAACCCGGCAGCCAGGATAATTGAGAAGTGTTGATGGGTTTCTGGCGTAGGCGCTTCTGGCGTAGGCGCTTTTGGCGTAGGCGCTTCTGGCTTAGAAGCTTTGGAGTGAGCGCGCGTCATGAAAGTACTGAACGCATCTGCTGGCAAAGCGATCGCCCTGTGCCGCCCCGACGCACTTTAATAAGTTCTGCGCAAATGCTAATTGCAATTTCTTCAGGCGTGAGGGCCCCAATATCCAATCCAATCGGCGCATGAAAATGGGGCAGTCTTTCTAGTGGAATGCCCTGCTGCTGCATAGCCTGATAAATCATGCGAATACGCTTTTGACTGCCAATTGCGCCCACATATTGATAAGTCACAGGATGCTGTAGAAGTGTTGTTAGCACTTCAATATCTTGCGAATAGCCTCGGGCAACTAGGGCCACATATCGCTGAGCGTGCGCGGGAAAATACGCTATGGCCTCGCTGATGGATTGGGATAAAAAGCTGGCTTGCGGAAATCTTTCAGGGGTGGCAAAGTCAGGGCGATCGTCTTGCACAGCGATTTCAAAGCCTGCAAAATGGGCGCTTTTCGCCAATGCAACGGCAACATGCCCGCCACCGACAATCAGGAGAACGGGCGGCGGCTGAAGGATTTCAACAAAATGCTCGCAATCTTGATTTGCCAGCACCTGTCCATCATCTAAGTAAGAGGGGCAATCGTTCAATAGAGGTGTCACCAATACGCAAGATTGACCGGTCTCAAGGGCATCTAAAATTTGTTCAACGAGTGCGATCGCCCGTTCACCTGACCAAACCTCTAACCAAACCTCCACTTTCCCGCCGCAAACGCCCTGAGTTTCTTTATTAGGTGCGCCAGTGAGATCAATCTCAACTCGCTGATTTCTAGCCAACGGGGTCTCTTCTTGTTTTTCTTGTAAGACTATCCGCGCCCGCTCGATAACGGTCCCTTCCCCTGCGCCGCCACCAATGGTGCCCAAAATTTGACCATCGCCATAAACAGCCATTTTTGCGCCCAGCTCTCTCGGCGCAGATCCAACAACCGTCACAATAGTGGCGACCACTGCGGGTTCTCGCTTTAATACCTTATTTAGCTGCTGATAAAACAAAGGCGTTGTCATGACGCGTCCTTTAGAGCCTGCCATACCCGTTCAGGAATCATCGGCAGCTGCCGCATTCTCACACCGGTTGCCTGCGCCACCGCGTTAGCGATCGCAGGGGCCGCGCAGTTCGT
The DNA here is from genome assembly GCA_039025345.1 of Cyanobacteria bacterium P01_D01_bin.105. GTDB lineage: Bacteria > Cyanobacteriota > Cyanobacteriia > Phormidesmidales > Phormidesmidaceae > Phormidesmis. The sequence goes on from JBCCOO010000014.1 coordinate 59,301, forward strand.
GCCAATTTCACCAATGCCTTTAGCTCCAAAGGGCCCATACGGATCGGCTTTTTCTATTAAGAACACCTCCATGGGTGGAATATCGGTTGCCGCCGGAATGCGATAGGTGCGCAGATTCGGATTCAAGATTTTGCCCTGCTTATCAAAGCGTAATTCTTCAGCGATCGCGTAGCCGATTCCCATCGCGATTCCCCCCGTTGCCTGCCCCCGACAAATGCGAGGATTAATCGCTTTCCCAATGTCAATAGCTTCCACACAGCGCAGCACTTTCACCCTGCCAGTTTCAGTATCCACTTCCACCTCCGCCCCTAAAAAGGCAAAGGTCAAAGACGCGCGATCGCTGGTATGCGACAGCTCTATTGTTAAAGCATCTCCTTGCGCTGCCGCATTTTGAGCGAGCTGCTGAAGCGTGATTTCTGCGGTCGGACTGTAGAGTTTGTCAGTGTCTATCGTCAGGTTTTCTGGGCTTGAGCCTAGCCGTTGGGCAGCGGTTTGCAAAAGGCGCGATCGCAGTTTCTCAGCCGCTAACTTAACCGCTTGGCCCGTAATAAACATCGTTGCCGAAGCATAGGAACCTGCATCAAATGGCGTATTCTGCGTATCTGCGCTTAACAATTTGATGTTTTCTACCGTTGTCCCCAATACCTGCGCAGCGACTTGGCGCAGCGTCGTATCTGACCCTGTGCCCACATCAACAGATCCGGTTCGCAGCTCATAGTCTCCGGTAGGCAACAAAGATAACTGGACGCTAGCTAAATGAATGTTAGCTAGACCGCTTGCCTGCATCGTTGCCGCAAATCCGACGCCGCGCTTTATCGGGCTATCCGGATCAGGTTGTTCTTTTTGTTCATTACTGTATTCATAGCCTAATGCCTCTCTCACTTTTTCTATGCAGTCATCTAGCATGTAGCTACCAATGACATGAAAGTGCTCTTCTCTCCCAATCAGAATTTCATCTTCGGGGGTAATCAAATTATGCTGCCGCAGCCTGATCGGGTCGATGTTGAGCCGACTCGCAATTTCATCTAACTGAGACTCCATCGCGAATGTGCCCTGCGTCGCGCCATAGCCTCGAAAGGCACCCGCAGGCATCGTATTGGTGTAGGCTACCGTCCCTCGATAGGACTGATTGGGGCAGCGGTATAGCCCTAGCGGAAAACAGCCGGTTAAAAACGTCGCGGTTTCGCCATGATTCCCGTAAGCGCCTGTATTAGAGATAGCCTTCATTTCTTGAGCAACGAGCGTGCCGTCACTTTTCACACCCGTTTTTAACCATATCTCCATCGCATGGCGGCTGTTGGTGGCTGTAAATTCTTCTTCTCTCGTAAACTGCCACTGCACCGGCTTGCCTGTTTTCAGCGTCGCCAGCACGCACAAATCTTCCGTTAATATCTCTTGCTTATTGCCAAAGCCGCCCCCTAGCTGAGGTTTATAAACTCGAATCTTCTCTTCAGGGAAATCAAATAGCTCAGATAATATCCTCCGACAGTGAAAGGGCACCTGCGTACTAGAGCGAACAACCAGCATTCCCTCTTCATCCAACCAGCTAATGCTAACGTGCGGTTCTAAATGAACATGCTGTACGGCAGGAACCTTGTAGAGATTTTCAACAATCAAATCGGCTTCGGCAAATCCGGCTGCTAAGTCTCCTTTATCTAATGCAATCTCACCTGCAATGTTATGACTGGCATCGTGTATTTGGCTAGACTCTGGCTCATCGTGAATAACGGTCTCTCCAAGAATGGCTGCTGACGGATCGATAACGTAAGGCAAAATCTCGTAGTCTACTTCGATGAGATCGCAAGCGATCGCAGCCGTGGCTTTGCTATCGGCAACAACAGCAGCAACGCGATCGCCAATAAACCGCACTTTGTCATCTAACAGGTAATGGTCTAGCGGGTCAGGCACAGGCGCGCCGTGTCCAGCCGTGCTGTAAGCGCGGCGAGGAACATCTGCATGGGTAAAAATAGCCTCAACGCCTTCTATCGCCTTGGCTTTACTGGTGTCAATGCTGCGAATGCGAGCGTGGGGATGGGGCGATCGCACCACCTTCAAATGCCATAACCCAGGGGGCGACCAGTCGGCTGTGTAAACCGGTTTTCCGGTCACTAAATCCGGCCCATCTTGCTTAGGCACATTCTCGCCTACTTGCGTACTTAATGTGGGTGAGTAGGCGAGAGTGGGCGAGTGAGTGGGTGACTGGACTGGAGCTTGGCCATTACCTCGATGCTTGCAGTCTAAAACACTATCAATAATCGCCTCATACCCTGTGCAGCGACAGAGATTACCTTCTAGCTCTGCTTTCAACGCGTCTGTAGACTCATATGCAAGCTTGCTAGCAGTCATGACCATCCCAGGCGTACAGTATCCACACTGAAAGCCTTGTTGATCCAAAAATGCCTGCTGCATCGGCGACAGCGTTTCGGTCTCAAGCCCCTCTATCGTCGTAATGTCATGGCTATCTACCCGCATCGCCGGATAAATGCAGCTATGCACCGGCACATCATCCACCCACACCGTACAGCTACCACAGTCTCCCGACTCACACACGCGATGTACGCCTGCGTATCCTAGCCCTCTCAACAGACTCAACAAACTCATCCCCGGTGAGCAAACGCTCTGATGCTGCTGATTGTTAACCTGAAAATTCAGCGGGTTCTGCACGGGATTATCTCCAAACAGCGTGTATCAACAAAATTAATATCGACGCGCTCCGACTGTTGCTGTCGTCAGTTCTGCAAGGCAGCGCTGCATCAGCACTTGGGTAATATGTTGCCGGTAGTCAGCGCTTCCTCTTTCATCTTCCAGAAAATCTCTTGCTTGGAGCGCTGCGCCTATTTGCGCGGCGGTTGGCAACGTGTCAAATGAAATCAGACAGGGGGCCAAAACGCTACCGCCGATGCCAAACCTAACCTGTTGGGTTTGGGGATGGTAGGCCGTGACCACAATCGCGATCGCATAGCCTGCTGTGCAAACGGCCATCCGCTTAAACCGGGTCTGCCACTGGGCCAAATTCGCAGCCGAAATCTCAATGCTGCGGAGCACATCTCCTGGCTGCAGCACAGTTTTTTGGGGCGCCACCTGAAAATCAGCCGCCTCTATAAAATACGGTTCACCCTTCGCTCGCCAAATTTCATACCTTGCCTGGAGTGCAACCATCACAGGCGCAAACGTGCTGGCACTTAGCGCCAGACAAATATTGCCGCCAACCGTTGCCGCGTGAGAAAGCTTAAAAGAAGCCAGTTCTCTGACAGCATCTTTAAGGGCCTCGGCAGCAGACCAATCTTCTGGAAAAGAGAACGCTAACAGATCATTCTGAATGCAGGTAGCGCCAATCGAAAGGCCGGATGAAGTGACTTCTATGGACGACCAATTAAGCCGCTGCATGTCTACCAGTGTCTTCACTTGGGGCTGCACTTGATTAAATATCCAGGTGCCACCGGCTAACCAGTTCCAGTCGGCTTGCCAATTTGTTTGCCAGTCTTCAACCTCTGCTAGCGAGCTGGGTTCTAAATATCTCTCAACACCATACAGATCCATATGAGTCACTTATTTTGGTGGCGTGTACATTGTCCTCAAAAAGCAGTCTGAGAACTGTGCACAAGATTGCAAATTTTCAAGACTCATCATTGCTTCACTATCTGTAAACTTCTCATCCGCAAATGTCTCATCTGTAAACTTCTCATCCGTAAACGTCTCAACAGCTAGCTCGTATAAGCTGGCTCACCCAAAATATAGGTCGCTTGTACAGCGCGGTCATCTCCCATCATGATCAGTGAGAAAGTGCGATCGGCAAGGTCTTCTAAGGTGCGCGGAAATTCAGCGTTGCGAAAGCTCATGAGCGGCGTCGCCTGTGGATTTAAGACGATGAAGTCGGCGTCTTTACCAACCTCAAAGTTGCCCAGCATGTCCTCTAGGCACAGGGCTTTTGCGCCGCCTAAGGTCGCGAGGAAAAGCGCTTTGAATGGAGAGAGTTTTTGCTGGCGTAGCTGGGCCACTTTGTAGGCTTCGTTAGCGGTTTGCAGCAGCGAAAAGCTAGTCCCTGCGCCCACATCTGTGCCGAGGCCCACTTTCACAGGATACTCAGCTGATTTGGCTTGTTCAATTTTAAATAGGCCGCTACCTAAAAACAGATTAGAGGTGGGGCAGAAGGAAATCGTACTTTTCGCTTCAGACAGTCGCTGAAATTCTGCATCGGTGAGATGGATGCCGTGGGCAAACACCGATCGTTCGCCAACCAGCCCGGCCTGATCGTAGGCGTCTAGGTAGCCGCTGCAGTTTGGAAAAAGTTCTTTAACCCAAGCCACTTCCTTGAGATTTTCAGAAACGTGGCTATGAAAGTAAACATCTGGAAATTCTTTCAGCAGCTCACCCGCTTTTTGAAGCTGCTCAGCAGTTGAAGTAATGGCGAATCGGGGGGTGACGGCGTAGCGAAGTCGCTCTTTTTTATGCCATTTTTGAATCAGAGCTTGGGTCTGATAGTAAGAAGATTCCGCCGTATCGCACACCTCATCCGGTGCGTTGCGATCCATCATCACCTTACCTGCAATCATGCAGAGGTTGCGGCGCTGGGCAGCTTCAAAAAAAGCATCTACAGACTCAGGAAAGACTGCCGCAAGCACCATGGCAGTGGTCGTACCGTTGCTCAAGAGCTGATCCAAAAAGATTTCAGATACGGCTGTGGCATAGCTAAAATCTTTAAACTTGGCTTCGGTTGGAAAGATGTATTGATTCAGCCATTCCAGCAATTGTTCTCCGTAAGCGGCGATCATCCCAGTTTGGGGATAGTGAATGTGGGTATCGATGAACCCTGGCATGATTAGCCGATCGGTATAAACGGTGGTTGGAATAGCGCCATACTCAGCTTCTAGATTTTCGTAGGGGCCAAAGGCTTTAATTTTGCCATCTTCTAAAACCAGCAGGCCATCTGGTAAGTAGCGGACGCTCTCGGCTTCAGACACATAAAAGGGGTCATCCACAAAATCTAAAAACGCGCCACGAACGGCTTTTAGCGAGTTCTCAAGCTGAGGCCGATCTGACTGATTTTGTGGAAAACCCATTTAAGCAAAGCTCCTAGGTATATCTTCTTTTTGGGTATATCTTCTTTTTGACGCTTTCTTGCGGCAGCCTCTACTGCTCCAATCTTTATTTACTGGCTTTTATTTGGCAAGATAGGTTTGTTCTTGCTGAGCATATTGTTGCTCGCTGGGGCTAGCCTGATTTGTCTGCTTTTCTTGAGCGCTGGTCTGGGTGGTTTGCTGGCTAGCATAGTCGCTGCTGGCATCTTCAGTTTGCTCGTAGGCTGACTGACTGGCATAGGTTTGAGCTTCTTGCTGATCTTGGCTGTAGTCAGTTTGGGTTTGACGATAGTCAGCTGCGATCGCACTCAGTGGCGCAAACGGCGGCGCAGAAAACGGCACGCCCAAAAAAGCGCCCACAGCAATACAGGCGGTGAAAAAGGTCACCATCACAGCAGTGAAAAATTGACGAATACGAATCATTCAAACAGGTTCCTAAAACACAATACAACAGTCAGAAATGACACCTTAATCTGTAACGACTTAATCGGGCGCAGCATCCGGTGATAGCCGTCGCCCTAAGCCGGCCACAGCCGCTTCAATTTGCTCGCGCTGATTGACCAAATACACACTGATTAGCGTCAGCACGACCCCGCCCCACTGGAGCGCATTGAGCGACTCACCTAAGAACAAACTGCTAAACAACAGCGCAAACACCGGTGTCAGAAAGATCAGCGCACTGACGCTGGTCATGTTGCCGTTCGCTGCCAGGTAAAAGAACATGCCGTAGGTGATGGCCGTGCCAAACACGGTGGCATATATCAATCCGACCCAATCGCCCAGTAGCAGATTGTCGATGGGGTAAGGCTCCCACAGACCAGACATCACAGCCAGCGGAATGCCGCCGATAATCATATGCCAGCCCGTCGCCACGATTGGATCGGCATGCTTTTTCACATAGCCCATCAAAATGGTGCCAACCGACATAGACAACGCCGCCAGCAGCATCAAAAACTCTCCGCTTTGCAACAGATCTGCAAGCTGCCACGTGCTTTCTGTTGCGCTGTAACCTTGAATCGCCTGGAGCCACTCTCCTAACGGAATGCCCTTCTCCCAAAGGCCATAAATCCATGCCGCTGGCAAACCGCACAGACTAATACCCAAAATCCCGATGGCCAACCCCAACCAGCCCCACAGGCCAATCAAGCTGCCAAACAGAATGCGAGCCAGTAAGGCCACTACCAGCGGCTGCGCGTCAATCAAAACCGCACCAATCCCCGCGCCTGTATTGACTAAACCTGTGGTCAGCAGCCCTTGAAACATGGCCCCATCAACTAGGGCAAAGAGACTAATCCACAGCCAAGCCTTCCAGGTTTTGGGCTGGGGCAGCTTGAGCACAGCAGCCACAATCAGCGTTAGCACGCCTGCAGGCAACAGTCTGAATGCGGCCAAAAAGAGCGGCGAGGTGTGCGGAAGAATGTACTTCATCGCCACCATTGCTGTGCCTAAGAAGAAGAAAGGCGCAACCAGAAAAATAGGAGACTTTGCTAGGTCAGTTTTGGATAGCTGCATAAGCTTTTAGTGAGTAGATCTTGCAGTAGATAGCTCAGTCAACGGGTGACTACAACCATCGAATTCTACGGGAAAGCACGGTATCAGACCGATAAGCTCGCTACCGGAGTTAAAGTATCATTTCTGCAAAAATTGTATGCTGTATTCTGTATACAATTACAGTCAAAACATCAGGGCTTGATGACAACTAGCGTCTTTCAACAGAAACCAAAGGACGGCTCATTTGGCCGTCCTTTGTAAGAGATGTTAGATAAAAAATGTCAGAGGAGAGATTTAGCCGTACTGACGCAGTCACCGCTACAGCTGGGGCAACCGAGCCAACCCTAGACGACTGAAACAGGCTGCGGGGTAGATGAATCTTGGGCAATGCTGGCAAGTGGGGGCTGTGAAGCGCGGTTTCGGTTCGGTTTACTCTGCTCTGTTTCACCGTGGGCTTTGAGCAGGGTGGCCACTTTTTTGCGAATCATAATGCCGGGACGATCGGTGAACATGTGCTGTTCGCGGCTAGGGGTGAGGGGCACGTCGTAATCGGTAGATTCTAGAATGCGCTTGTCTTCTAGGGTGACGGCGCGGTCGAAGGCGATCACATCGGCAGCGGGCGTATCGGCGTTGGTGTCGTTGCGGACGCAGAACTGCACCATTTGAGAGACGCGATCGCTCACTGGCGTCATGGTATTCACCACGATATGCTCTAGCCCGTTGGGATAGGTAATTTTGAGCTTGATAGTAAAGGGCATCATCCAGTCCATCGTCAGGGTGCGGAAGGTTTGAGCCTCTTCCATGTTGAGGTTTTTCTGCTGCAGCTCAGGGTTGACCACGCCGAGCTTGCCAAATACGTGAATGCCCCAGTCGGTCTCGGTGATTTCCAGCTCATCTGGGGTGGGATGCTCTTCGCTGCCAAAGGTAGTGGTATGGACGAAGGTGGGATGGGCCAAATCCAGCTCATTTTCCATCACCCGCAGTCCGGCGCACTGCCAAGGCTCATAAAATTCTTGAATGAGGCGGTAGTTCGGGTCGTTGGTTTCGGCTATCTCTGGAATGTCTGTGACAGGATCTTCATCTAAACACACCCACACGTAGCCATAGCGCTCTGCCACGCGAAAAGCATCGACGCGGTAGCTAGCCGGAATGGCGCAGTCGGGCTTGAGCTGTGGAACCTTCTGGCAGGCACCATCCGCGCCAAATTCCCAGCCGTGATAAGGGCAGCAAATGCGGCCCTTATCGACTTTGCCAAGGGAGAGTTTCGCCGTTCGATGACAGCAGCGATCGCGCACCGCCGCCGCCTGCCCCTTATCATCCAGCCAAAGCACTAGCGGCTCTCCTAACAACTCAAACGCCTGCGGGCCATCCACTAGCTGCCAACGTGGAATCACTGGATACCAGAATCGGCGAAATACAGGCTGCTGAGTAACTAACATGGGAACTGCAAAATGTAAGAAACAAAACTTGCATACTGTATACAACAGTTGCTTAAGGACTGTCTGTGACCTGGCATACTAGCCTTCCTCATATGCAACATGACTTAACAGTGTTTTTTGTTATCGAGACTATAGAGACAGTGATTCAATCCAATCGCCGATGCCATTAAGAATCAGCTGTACGCCAATGGCCATCACAAACAAGCCCAGCAGACGGCTGAGGGCATGAATGCCGCTGGGCCCCAGCCATTTTAGCAACAAGCTAGAAGAGCGCAGGGCGACATAAATAATGAGTCCGATGCAGGCGATCGCAGTCGCAATGGCAGCCAGATTCCAAAGCGCTTCAGCAGACGTAGCACTTCGGTTAGCTTCTGCGGCTAGGCCCAAAGCAACCGCGATCGCCCCTGGCCCCGCTAGTAGCGGAATCGTCATGGGCATAAACGAAATATCTTCGTGTTGATCCACCCGCTGGGTAGCCTCTTTGTTTTCTAAATCCGTGAGCTTTTTGGCATCGGCATTCATGGTGTTCCAAGCGGCATGAAACACCACAATGCCGCCTGCAATCCGTACGACTTCTAAGGAAACGCCAAAAAACCTGAGAATGCTGCCACCCACAATCAAAAAGCTAACCAACAGCAAAATTACGTTCAACGCAATTCGTTTGGCATAAATACGCCGCAGACTTTGCGGGACCCCAGCGGTAAGCACCAGAAAAATAGGCACGCTACCAATGGGGTCAATGACCGGAAACAGGGCGGCTAAACTGCCCAAAACGAAATCAGAAAAATTTTGGAGGGGCACAACCAGTCTCGATAAATGACACTTAAGTCAACCTAGGATATCTGTTATTCCCTTTTAGCCATAGTGTTATTTAGTCATCATGCTTTTAAGCCATCATGCTTTTGAGTCTATGCCGTAAGCTTGTAGAAGATCGCTACAAGACGTCCTAGCCACAGATCTCCCCACTGATCTTCTCTTCTATGGAATATTGATGAAACTCGAAATAAGGCCTAAGTTTTTCGTAAATGCGTTTTTTATTCTTCTCCACTGTTGGCAACAATCGTATGGAACGCTTCTGGATTAAAGCATCATAGTCATATGTTGTTTTGGGAGTCAGATGAAAATTATCGAATATTTTTTCCAGAGTTATTTGGGGCTGATTACACAAATCCTCAAACCGAATAGAAATGTACTGCTGCTCCGATAAACTTCTTATATGCTCCAAGAAAGTAAGTAGTCGATTCCATTGACTGATGAAGCACTTTTCGAAGTCCAAGATTAAATCTCTTGGAGTACATCACACGATATAGCAAACGATTGGTTGGACTCTTAAAAATCTTGTGGTACCGCTTAGAAATCAATCCTGTATAAGGATTCCATCGAGACAGCACGGTATCTACTACCTTTAATTTGGAGTTGATCACCTGCACGGGATTGCGATGAATAAAAATAAATCTAGCATTGGGGAAAGTCTGCCGCAGATATTCAAAGTGCGGATAACACCAGGGATTTTTGAGCAAAAGCGACTTATCAGCATCGCCGGTAAATTGAACCTTCTGACAAGCTTCCGCGAATATTGCTAGATTACTCGGATTCACATAGGGTTCATGCCCAGTATTGCGCAATATAAAACCATACTCTTCAGGCAGTTCCGGCGATACCTGAACTAAATCGAACTCACGATCACTGATGCCTAGTTGTTTAAACTGAGCTTCTAGCTCATTTAACTTCACAGATTCGATTCGATGGATGTGATTATGCAATATCTCGTCATACTTAATAATGTGATATGCCTTGAACACATTAAAGCAATCTGAAGAGGCCAGAAGTTGATACAGCAAAGTTGTTCCGGAACGGTGATCCCCTAGGATGAATATCGGCTTAAAATCAACCTCAGTCAACTGTGGAATATAAGGCTGATCCAAATTTATTGACAGAGCTTGATTAGACATTGTGCATTGGCAAACGTAAAGATCTGCAGGGCTGAATGGTTAGGAGAGCGCTTCTCTAGAGAAGTCCAACATTTATCAATGCTGACTGACTCGATGGTGAATGATTCGGGCAATTTCTGAACTGTGGGTTTGGATCAGATCGTGAGCGGCGTCAGGCATGACCGTTAGGGTCGCCGCCGCAATTTTCTCAGCATAAGTTTGACAATGCCAGAGGGGAATCGTCGTGTCTTGCTGACCCGCAATGACCTGAACAGGAAGCTGCAACCGCTGAAGATATTGATCAACCGTATCGATGGCATCTTCCGGTTGCAAGCGATCGACTAGAAAGGACTTGGCGACAGGCTGGTTCAGTAGTTCTCGGCGAGTCTGGTAAATCTGCTGAAATGCCGATTGCTGGTTGAAAGCGCTAGCCAGGGGAGCGATCAATTTTAATCCCCAATCAACCAGCGGGGTTTCCCATAACAAAGGCTTCAGATAAGTGTAGCGGCCAACAAAGCTATCGTCACGAATGCCTGCAGCCGCAATCAAGGTGAGGGCAGTCGGGGGCGGGGTCGAAATTGAAACCGGTGCAAGAGAGGACCAACCCTGTGATGTCCAGCCGAGTCCGGTCGCAACAAGGGCATACGCTGTTGCTGTCCAGCCACCATAGGAATGGCCAACTAACTGAAAGTGTTGCAAGTCTAGAGCTGTAATAAACTGCTGCAAAAACTCGACCTGGTGCCAAATGGTATAGCGTAGTCGGGGTTTAGAGGAGTCACCAAATCCCAGCAAATCGATTGCCAGGCAGCGGTGCGTTGATCTCAGCTCGGGGATAATTTGCTGCCAGTTGCTGCTACTGCCAAGAAAACCGTGTAAGAAGATCAAAGGGGGTCCTTGCCCTTGGTCAGTATAGGCAGCGGTATAGTTTGGCAGCGATAGGATTTGTTTCTGCATGGGTTACCTCTGGACCTAAATTTTCAAGGGACGACCTCGCCAGGTCCAGCCCCAGCCAGTTTCGGTTTTAATCATTGAACCAACGGCGATTGCTGCGACCAGTAAGCCGCTGAGCCAGCTGAGCCAAGCGTATCTCAAAGGTTGGCCCAGCAGTTGGGCAGCCTGCAAACGATAGTAGTATTGCAGCAAGATCGTACCGATCGCTAAAAGCACTGTCACGGTGCCCACGGCCGAAAATTCGGTAATCTCCAGAAAAATAGCTAATCCTAACCCTATCCATGGAAAGGTAAACACCACCAGTATGACTAGGGCGGAATAGAGGGTTCCAAAAGGATTTCGTCCAGTTCCGAGATAGTAATTCTTGGTCCAGCCTTCCCACAGTGCAGCCCAGTTTTGATACATCCGTACCTGCACCAGCTCCAGTTCTAGGGCATAGAAAAGCCGATAGCCCCGCTGCTTAATTAACTGGGCCAGGGCAACATCTTCTACCAGGTTCTCGGCTACGGCCCGATGACCCCCAACCGCTTCATAGGCAGCTCGGCGGAACAACATAAACGGTCCGGCAGCAAAGGCTTGCTCTGGGTGGGTTGGATCGTTAACTTCCGCAAAGCTAAACCCCAATACCAACAGACTCTTCATCAACGGCTGTACCAACCACTCCGCTAGACACCTGCAGAGAACATTGGGTAGCAGACTGAGCAAGTCAATTGAGTCTTGCTCAGCTTTAGCCACAGCCGTAGCAATGGCATTAGGGGCTAATCGTACATCAGCATCAATAAACAGCCAGTAGTCACCTATTGCTTGCCGCACCGCTTGCGTGCAGGCCCAGTTCTTCCCCTGCCATACGGCATCTTGTGGTCGTGGCGGTACTGGGATTACCTGTACCCGAGAGTCCTGAGCGGCCAGGGCCTTGGCCAGAGTCTGTGTCGCATCGGTGGAGCCATCATCGGCAACCAGGACCTGCAAGTCTTCTGGGTTGGTTAATTTACTGGCCAGCACCGCTGTTATGCAGTCCTGAATATTGACGGCTTCGTTATAGGCAGGAATGATCACACTAACCGTGGGCAGTGATTCCGGCATCATCTCGATAGATGCTACAGCAGGTGTCTTCTCAAGAGACTGGCGCTGGCGACCGAAGAAGACAACCATGCCGTATATACTCACTAACGCCAAGCTAGCGGATAGGAATAATCCAAGAACAGCCCTGTCCAGCACAGTTTCTATCATGATGCAGCCCTTAGCCTGTTTGTGCCTGCGATGTATCCTTCTCAGTGTACGGCAGGAGGTTCAGCAAAACCTTGCATGAGGATGCCAGCGGCAAAAAAGGGCTTGAACAGGATGCTTAAGCACTTTAGTCTACGGATGATTTTGCTGCAGGTGGCCCTCTACAGCAAAGAATTCATCATCCAAATCGTAATGTCTCAAATACGAATCGGAAAATAAAGATGGCGGCGAGCACCCAGGTAATCACTGAAATTTCGCGAGCACGACCTGCGACCAGCTTAGTAAAGGGATACAGAATGAGGCCCGCAGAGAGTCCAGCGGCAATGGAGAACCCGAGCGGAATAAAGAACATGGTGACAAAGGCAGGAATGGCTTCTGTCAAATCGCCCCAGCGGATGCTGCTAACGCTGCCCATCATTAAGACGCCAACAATGAGCAAAGCCGGTGCGGTCGCAAAGGCCGGAACCGCCTCAAAGATGGGGACAAACAACAGCGCAATCACAAACATGATGCCGGCAACAACGGCAGTCAGCCCAGTGCGCCCACCTTCAGAGACGCCTGCAGCAGATTCAGCAAACGTAGTGACTGTGGAGGTGCCCATGACTGCGCCAGCGGTGGTGGCGATCGCATCGGCAGAGAGCGCCTGATTCGCCCGAGGTAATTCGCCTTTGTCATCGATGTAGCCTGCCTGTGTGCCAACGCCCATCAGCGTGCCGATGGTGTCGAACATATCGACAAACAAGAACACTAGCAGAACAGCTAGAAAATCAATTAGATTACTGCCGTTTATGCCACTCAGGCCAACAAATGCCTGTCCAAAGAGATTAGAAGGAAAGGCAGGGGCCGCAATAATGCCCGTGGGTGCCTGAGCAACGCCAAACATCCAGCCTAAAATTGCCGTGCCTGCAATGCCCCAAAGCAACGCACCTTTGATGCGTCTGATGATGAAGAAAGAAGACAAGATAATGCCAAAAGTTGCCAGGAGCGTAGCGGGCTCTCTGAAGCTGCCAAACGCTGTTTTAGTCACTTCGTTCGCAACAATGAGACCGGCCCCGCCGGTTGCCGGATTGCCACTCAGCCCAATGTAGGCCAGGAACATGCCAATACCCACCGTCGTAGAAGCTTTGATACAGGAAGGAACCGCAGCGATGAGATGGCGGCGGACATCGGTGACCGTCAGTGCAATAAAGATAAAGCCTTCAATCAGCACAGCAGCGAGTGCAACTCGCCAGTCAATACCTAAGCCTAAAACAACAGAATAGGCAAAGAAAGCATTTGTCCCCATACCGGGCGCTAATACAAAGGGATATTTGGCATAGAGGCCCATCACAAGGGTACCGATGGCAGCGGTTACGCCAGTAACAACCACTAACTCCCGAAAAAGATCGCCTGATTCTTGCAGAAACACCGCATCTGACATAATCAGCGGATGCACAACTAAAACATAGGCCATGGTCATAAAGGTGGTTAACCCAGCCAAAATCTCAGTGCGGAAGTTAGTGCGATAATGCTCAAAATCGAAGTAGTTAGCGACCTTTGCTTGCCATCCACTATAGGGCGGGGGTAAAGGTTTCAGGGGCGGTTGCTGAAGCTCTAAATCAGTCTGACTCATCAAAAAATCTCCCAAAAACGATCCTTATGTTCTAGGTGAAACACCTGTCAGATTTATGTGCAATTTGTCAGTAGATATGCACAGACTCATCGCTGTGTACTGTATACATCTTGAAAGAGTGCCATTGTGCCTAAAGATACATTTTGAATCTTCGTAACAAAACGCCCTTCAGACTCTCATGTAGCGTCTGAAGGGCATTGATGGCTGCGCTGACAGCACGGAAAGGTTGTTGTTGGAGGGTTGTTTGGCAGGGTTGTTGTCAGGAAATGAAGACTGTTAACAATTACAAAGTCGTTAGCCGTTACTTGGAATAGAGCCGTTCTAACCAGTCTCGCGCTTCTTCGCCCTCAGGCAGGTAAGGATAGCGCACTGCTTTGGTGCTATAGCGCTGTTGGGCCGTGGGCATCGGCGCAGCGGTCGATGCTTTAGGGCGCAGCACCATGAAGTTGGCGATCACTCTGGTTATGGATTGAAGTGGATGTTTCAAGAACTGGCTTTTCAAGGACTGGCTTTTTAAGGATTGGCTTTTCAAAACTGAACCTCCTATGCAAACGGTATATTTAGATACCATTTTAGCGAGGAAATTAGCTTTTGTGCCGATGCCAAAAGGGCAATGTTAGGCGGATGCGCTTTGAAGCTCTTTTACGACCCTCGCTTTACTGGCCAACAGATGAAGTTGGATAGCAGCAATCGCCGTTGCGTCATCTTTCTGGGCGATCGCTTCGTATACCTGACGGTGCTCTAAACGAATTTCTAAAACGGAGGGGTTTTGCTTAATCGTTTGGATGCGAAGTAGCGCCATGGCATCGAAAATTTGCTCTAGTAAAGACACCAGACGCCGATTGCCAGAGCTTTCTGCGATCAGATGATGGAACTGATAGTCCAAATCCAAGAGTTGAAGCAGCGCTTGCTCGTCAGGCACCGGATCACTGGAAGGTGGGGATGCGGGAGATCGGGACGCAGAGACTTGGTTTTCTTTAGCTTCAGCTTGAATGACGTAATCTTCCAGCCCTTTAAGCTGTGACTGGCTGACATGCTTACAAGCGCCGATGACCGCAAGCTTTTCGAGCGCCAGACGACAGTCATAGAGCTCTACGGCCTCTGTTGCTGAAATGGTAGTCACCTGCAAACCGCTAGTGTCGGCTGTGACTAGCCCATCTTTTTGAAGCTGGCGCAGGGCCTCACGCAGCGGCGTGCGACTAACGTTAAACCAGTCAGTCAGCTGGGTTTCGATTAAGCGACTGCCCGGTGCAAATTCCCCGGTCAAGATCCCGTTGCGAAGCGCACTGTAAACCTGCTCGTAGAGAGACTTTCGACGCTTAATAGCAGGACGCAAGGGCAAGGTTGAAGGGGTTGCGGGCATAGGAGAGGCGCTGGGATATTTTGTGAGGTTTGATATATTTCGTGGCGCTTTTTTGTAGCGGCTTGCTTAAAAAGCAGCTGAGCGGCACTGCATTTGTCAGAGGATACTATTATCTTATCTATGCATACTGTATACAACAGGAATATTTTGTATGTAAGCTGTCATTATGACGACTTTTTGCCTAACTTACCCCGAATACACTGTGGATTAATTGCCATTTCGGCCACTCACAAGCGTCACATAAAGCCATACCTCAGGAGAAAATTAAAAGCTCAGAAATTCATGTTTGGAAAAGACAGAGATTCATAGGATCGGGGGTTGTGCTAGCTGCACTAGGGCTCATGGTGTTTTTGTCTAATTATTCTGTCGTGATGAGTTCTGTCGTGATGAAGGCGTTATGAACAATCTATTCGGTCGATGGAATATTGTTCTAGCTGCGAGTGTGAGCCTTTTGGTGGGCTGGGTGTGGGGTTGGGCCTGCTTAGGCTGGCTAAATCCATCGCTGGCATTAACCCCAGAAGCATTAACCCCAGAATTGAGGAGCGATCGCACAACCTCAAAATGGGCACCAGCCTTAGCACAAAAAACTGAACAAACCGCCGGGCAACTTGAGTCCCCATCAACAACGCTCGCGAAGCTGAAGCCACTTCAAGTCACGACCACAGCAGACACAGGACTAGGTTCATTGCGCTGGGCGATTACGCAAGCCAACGCTCGGCCCGATGACGACGTGATTGATTTGAGCGGCATTGAAGGGACGATTGCGCTACAAAGTCCCTTGCCAGCCTTAGCCAGCAATCTCACGTTACAAGGAAATAACCAGGGAAATCGCACTGTTATCAGCGGTGAGGAGCGTTTTCGCGTTCTGCAAATTGACCATGGAGATATCACCATTCGAGACCTGACGCTCGCCAATGGACGAGCACTAGGTGCCGATGGCATCAACGGCGGCGGCGGGAGTGCAGGCATGGGCGGTGGATTGTTGATTAACCGGGGCGCTGTGCGTTTGGTTCGCGTTCAGTTTTTAAACAATCAGGCCATTGGCGGCAGCGGCAGTCAGCAGTTGCCCAGACAAATTGCTATTCAAGCGCAACAGCTTGCCCAACCCAAAAAGCTTGAAACCAACAGAGGTGCGGTGAGCAGAATCAGCGGCGTGAGCTTAGCGGCACTTCCAGAAACAGCATTTCCAGCAATAGAGCTGCCCGATCTGCTGCTGGAAAAACTGCCCGATCTGTCGATGACGACTGATAAAGGAAAAAAGACTGTGAATCGGGGTGCGGTTTCTGACGTGAATGGAATTGGCGTCAATGGAATCGGCAGCATTGTATTTGGCGGTGGCGGTGGCTTTGGCGGCTTTGGCAACGCGGGCAATGGCGGCAATGGCGGCAACGCAGGGGTGAATGGGGGCAACGGCGGCAACGGCGGGGATGGGGGTAACGGCGGCACCGGAATTTTTGGTAGTTTTGGGCGATGGGATGAAGACGGAAGTATAGGGGCGATTACCTTTGGCGGTGGCGGTGGCTTCGGTGGCTTTGGGAATGCGGGCAATGGCGGCAATGGCGGCAACGCCACCACAGACATTGCCAATGGCGGCGACGGCGGCAATGGCGGCAACGGCGGCTTTGGCGGCGGCGGCGGTGCTGGCGGCTTTGGGGGCAATGGCGGTGAGACCAATGCGGGCTTTGGCGGGCAGGGTGGCTTTGGCGGTGAAGACGGCGCGCTCGGCTACGGCGGCGGCGGCGGCGGCTTCGGCGGTGGAATTTTTGTGCGCTCAGGCAGTTTGGTTTTAAACCGAGTGCGGTTTGAGAACAATGTTGCTTTAGCCGCCGCCCCTTTGCGAAAACTTGCGAAAGGGCAGGAAAAGGCACAAGGAAAAGGCGGTGCTATCTTTATTTTGCCAGCGGCGCTGATCAGCGCTGAGCCATCGTCGCCTGTACGTTCAAAGCGGGTGCCATCGAAACATGTGCTTTCGATGGGTGAGCCGCCCACATTTGTTAACAATTTGGCGGCTGATGCCATTGGCTCACAGCGCGACAATAACGATGTGTATGGAGAAATTGCCTTGATATCAGAGCGCTAGTCGTACAGACGAAAGAACGTGCCAAAGAGATTTGTAAACAAGAGAATTTGTATATGACCATTCAAGCTGTGGCGTTGACCGTAAATGGCGATCGCCTCAACCAAACCCTAGAAGAACTCGCCCAAATCGGTAAGCAGCCCGATAACACCATCAGCCGCCTCGCCTTCTCGCCGGAAGACTTGCAGGCAAGAGAGAAGCTGAAAGAATGGATGGAAGCCGCCGGAATGACGGTACGAGTTGATGCCGGGAGTAATGTCATCGGACGCTACCCAGGGCTGGACGCAGAGGCGAGTGTGCTCGCGACAGGCTCTCACATCGATACGGTGTTCTCGGGCGGCCGCTTTGATGGCTCTCTGGGCGTGATGGCAGGGCTGGAAGTGGTGCGGGTGCTGCAAGAAAATGACATGAAATTGCAGCACCCGTTTGAGGTGATTGCCTTTGCCGACGAGGAGCGCACCATGGTGGGCTCAAAGGCAATTGCCGGCACCGCACCCGATAGCCCAGACCGCTACGAAACCTCAGATGGGGATTCGATTCAGGCGTGCTTGGCAAGAGCCGGTGGCGACTGGACAAAACTGACGACAGCAGCGCGATCGCGCGATGACATCGTCTGCTTTGTGGAGCTGCATGTGGAACAGGGCGGCATCTTAGAAGCTGTTGAAACTGACATTGGCATTGTTGAAGGTATTGTCGGCCAGCAACGCCACAAAATTACGATTCAAGGCCGCGTCAACCACGCCGGCACCACGCCTATGAACATGCGCAGAGATGCGCTAACAACAGCCTCACATCTTATTTTGGCCATAGAAGATATTGCCAAGCACTATCCTGGCGAACCGGTGGCAACGGTCGGGAAAGTTCAGGTATGGCCCAATGCCATCAACGCAGTGCCTGGTTCTGTTGAAATGAGCTTGGATGTGCGCGATCTCTCACAAAATGTAATCGACCATATGCTCAATCAGCTTAAGCGCAAAATTGAGACGGTGGCGGTAGCGACGAGAACAAGGATTCGGATTCGTCCAGAGCTACAAGTATCGCCAACGCTAGCTTCAGATAGCGTACAGGCGCTGATTGAACAAAGCTGCGATGAGCTGGGGCTCTCTCACACGCACCTCCCGAGTCGGGCAAGTCACGATGCCCAGGAGATAGGCCGCTTTACGGACATGGGCATGATTTTTGTACCCAGCAAAGAGGGGGTGAGTCATTCCGGCGATGAATACACCTCGCCGGAGCAATGTACGCAAGGGGCAAATGTATTGTTGCGATCGCTACTAAAGCTCGACCAATTTTACCGATAACCTAGAACTCCAGATTAACAAGACCCTCTCCTAAAAAACGCTCAAAAGATCCGCCCAAAGCCCCCTCAAGAGACCCCACCTATGCAAGATCTAAAAGTTGTTGTGATTGGCGCTGGCATCGGCGGGCTAACCACCGGCATTGCCCTCAAACAGCTCGGCTACGAAGTTGAAATTTACGATCGCGTGCGAAAGCTGCGCCCGGCAGGCGCCGGCATTTCGCTGTGGTCAAACGGGGTCAAGGTGATGAACCAGCTTGGCCTCGGGCACGAGATGGCCGTCATTGGCGGCAAAATGAATCGGATGGAGTATCGCACGCATACAGACACGCCGCTGACAAATATTCCCTTACAGCCACTGTTTGAACGGGTGGGTCAAAGGCCCTATCCGGTGTCGCGCACCGATTTGCAACAGATGCTGCTAACGGCGTTTGGCGAAAATGAAGTGCATTTAGGCATGAAATGCATCCGCGTTGACCAAGATGAAACAAGCGCCACCGCATTTTTCGAAGATGGCAGCAGCGCCACCGGCGATTTGGTGATTGGCGCAGATGGCATTCACTCCGTGACGCGCGAGCACGTGCTGGGGAAAAAAGTCGATTTGCGCTATGCGGGCTATGTGAACTGGAATGGCCTAGTGCCAGCTGAACCAACGCTGTGTGAGCCAGATAACTGGGTGCTGTATGTGGGAGAAGGTAAACGGGCTTCAATGATGCCAGTCGGGGGCGATCGCTTTTACTTCTTCTTCGGCGTACCCATGCCCCAAGGCAGTGAAACCGCCCCCGAAGATCGTCGTCAGGAACTCGCCGAGCACTTTGTAGACTGGCCAGAAGCCGTGCAGTCTCTCATTCAAGCCCTCGATCCCACTCAGACTAACCGACTTGAAATCTCTGACATTGACCCGCCAGAGCGCTTAGCAAAAGGGCGAATTGCCATACTCGGAGACTCTGCCCACGCCACTACACCAACCCTGGGCCAAGGCGGCTGTCAGGCCATGGAAGATGCCCTCACACTGGCTCGTTACTTAATTACCACTAACATCAGCGTAGAAGATGCCCTTCTGCGCTACGAGAAAGCGCGAAAGTCTCGCACCGCTGATTTGGTGCTAAAGGCACGAAAACGAACAGATACCATTTACGGTAAAAATGAGGTCGCCACCCAAGACTGGTATGCGCAGCTCAGTGAAGAAAAACCAGAAGATGTGATCAGCGCACTCGAAAAAATTATTGTAGGAGGCCCCTTAGGATGAGCGGCTGGCTATCGACCCACGTACTCGACACGGCAAACGGCATTCCGGCGGCTGGCATCAAGCTGTCGCTGTGGCAAATGGAGACGCCTGCACTTAAAATTCGCAGTAAACAAACACAAAGTGAACAGACACAAAGTAAAGGCGAAAGTCACCGCCCTGGCTTTCAGTATTTAAAGGCCGTGACGACCAACGCCGATGGGAGAACAGACACTCCGCTGCTAGAAGGAGAAGACTTTCAGTGCGGATGTTATGAGATTATTTTTTCTGTCGGAGACTACTTTGCCAGACACTCGCTAACTAAACAGGAAGACAGCCTACCAAAAGACTATCCATTCCTAGATATTGTTCCTCTCTGTTTTGGCATTGCAGATATCAACGCGCACTATCATGTCCCGCTTTTGGTGTCGCCTTGGTCCTATAGCACCTATCGGGGCAGTTAGAACCATTACTTAAATAATTTGAACAAAAAACAGAGAACATTAGAAGAGAATTAGAAGAAAAACTGTTGATTGTAAAATAATCGCGTAGTAATGTAGCTCAGAATACCTTTTCAGTGTTTATACCCTATTAAGTTGTAAAAATGACGCTTCCAGTTTCGGAAAACTGTTGCATTAGACTTCCGTCATCTTGACGAGACGGCTGCATCTTTAATCCGACTTGCGTTTTTTGTTTTGTCGCTTGTGTCTGCCGAAAGAGAGGCCAGTGCTTTAGCTATGAGTAGTCCTGAAATTATTGACAATGAGCCATTAGCGCCAGAGGCAGCCGCCGCTGGCTCTGCTGCGGAATTAGGCCTAATCTATGGGCTAGAAGATCGCCCGCCGCTTCGCGAAACAATATTTGCTGCCCTTCAGCATGTCTTTGCTTGTTTCGTTGGCATTATTACACCAGCGCTGATTATTTCTGGCGCACTGCAGTTGCCTCCGGCTGACAGTGCTTATCTGGTCAGCATGTCTCTCTTTGTTTCAGGGATTGCAACCTTCATTCAGGCCAAAAAGTTTGGCCCCGTGGGCTCCGGGTTGCTAAGCATACAAGGAACAAGCTTTGCCTTTATCGGCCCCATCATTGCTGCAGGCTTGGCAGTGACGGGTGCAGGCGGGACCCCTCAGCAAGCATTGGGCACTATTTTTGCGCTCTGCTTTGTAGGGTCTTTTATTGAAATGTTTTTTAGCCGTTTTATTCATCTGGCGGGCCAGATTATTACCCCCTTGGTAACCGGCATTGTGGTCACGCTAATTGGCATTACGCTGATAGACGTCGGTTTTACTAGCATGGCCGGTGGGCCACGGGCAAAGGCCATGCTGGCGGCAGCGACAGCAGCGGGTGAAACCCTTGAAGGGCCGGCTGTATTTGGCAGCACAACAAACCTTTTTCTATCGGGTTTGGTACTTGCCATTATTATCATTCTGAACAGTTTACAGAACTCCTTTTTGCGGATGGCCTCTGTTGCTATCGGCTTGATTGTGGGCTACATCGTTGCTGTTCCGTTGGGATTTGTCGATTTCAGCAACCTCAGTAGTTTGGCACCTGTGACGGTTCCCATTCCCTTTAAATACGGGTTCGGATTTAGCCTAACAGCGTTTATTCCGTTTGCTTTCTTATATCTTGTCACCACGATTGAATCGACAGGTGATTTAACAGCGACGTCTCTTTTGACCGGTCAGCCCATCACCGGAAAGCGATATTTTGACCGGATTCAGGGCGGAATTTTAGGTGATGGTATCAATAGCGCGATCGCGGCCATCTTCAACACCTTTCCCAACACCACCTTCAGCCAAAACAATGGGGTCATTCAGCTAACAGGCATTGGCAGCCGCTATGTCGGCTATTTTATCTCAGCCATTTTTGTGATTTTAGGGTTGGTTCCAATCATTGCAGGTATTTTCCAAACCATTCCACAACCAGTCCTCGGGGGCGCCACCATCATTATGTTTGGAACCGTTGCCGTCGCCGGACTTAAAATTATCTCTACGGTAGAGCTCAATAAGAGGGCCTCAATTATCCTGGCTGTTTCGCTGGGGTTAGGCATCGGTGTGAGTGAAGTACCTGAGGCTTTAGATCAGTTGCCGACACTGATTCAAAGTATTTTCTCTTCGGGCATTTCTACAGGTGGCCTCACGGCACTGTTTCTCAATATGGTCTTACCCGGCAGAGAATATTCCAAAGAATCCTTCAAGGTGTAGACATCTACAGATTGTCACCCGTAAAACCGTCGCCAGCACAGGCGTTGCTGATGATGGCATAGACAAGTTTGGCATAGACAAGTTTATAGAACGACAAAAGATCATGAACCTTCTAGCGCGGTAAAACATTACTGCGGCTAGAGGGTTGTATCCAGGTGTGAGGAATTTTGATTATGAAAGATAACAGGCTGAGTGGAATTAATCCAAGGGTTAATCATCAAAGTCCTATCGTTTCGCGACTGTTTAAGCTGAGCGCTTTCAGCATTTGTCTGGGACTGAGCTATCCGTTTGGAATGGCAGCCGCTAGCACTGAAGTAGCAGAGTTAGCTCTAGAAGAAACCGCCTTGGAAAGCACGGTTTTAGCAGAGACGGCTTTAGAAGAAACTGCTACCGCAGAGGCCCTCGCGGTAGAGACGCCTGCACTAGCTCAGGTCACTAGCGTATCGGAACTATCCGATGTGCAGCCAGAAGACTGGGCCTACACAGCACTACAGCGTCTAGTTGAAGAATACGGGTGTTTAGAAGGTTATCCCAATAGTACCTTCCAAGGAAATCGGGCGCTGACTCGCTATGAATTTGCGGCTGGATTAAACGCTTGTTTGGATGTTGTTGTTTTACTTGACGATAGCGCAGGGTTAGAAGAAATCGAGCGCTTGCAGGCAGAATTTGCCGATGAGCTGACAGCAGTGCGATCGCAAGTAGACACACTCGAGTCTGACATTGCCGAGCTCGAGGCCAACCAGTTTTCTACCACCACTAAGTTCAGCGCTCAGCTATATACTCACCTAAACTACGCAACCGCAAGTGGTGATGTGCTGGCAGAAACCGGCACCCGTGATCCCGCAACAAATGCCCCCCTCGTCAGAACCATCACAGACGATCCTGAACCCACTTTTAGTTACTACACCTGGCTAAACTTCGCCACCTCCTTCACAGGAGAAGATCGACTACAGCTGCAGCTCACGACTGGTGACGGCAATGGCCCCGCTAACTTCTACGGCTCTGCAGGTCTGTTCAACACCTTTGGCGTCCCGTTTACCCTACAAACCGGAGCAACCGGCGGTGAAGACAACATAATTGTGCGAGAAGTCTTCTATTCCTTCCCTGTAGGTGACGATCTCTCGTTTACGGTTGGTCCAGCCATCAACTGGTACCGGCACTTTGATAACAACCGCTTCACCTTCTTTGGTACGGGCGCCAACAGCTTTAACTCTAGCGGGAGCACCCAAGCCAACGCAATTGATAGAGGGGCAGGCGCAGTTGTTGAGTGGGACGTTGTAGACTGGCTAGATTTTCGGCTTGGGTATTTGGCAGAAAATACTGAATTCCTCCCAGGACCACGCAGCTCCACCAAGAACGGTCTATTTGATGGCACCACCACCCTGACCGGCCAGCTCGGCGTCTATCCAACAGACGATCTGAGCCTAAGGTTTCTCTACACGCGCAGCAACATAGAACCCGGTCCCTCAGGTTTTGTGGGCGGCGCGGTTAGTGAACCCATTTACGGCATAGCCGATGACGGGTTTGGTGGGCCGCTGAAAATAGCGACCGCAGATACCTTCCTGTTCAATTTCGACTGGCTCGTGACCGATAAATTTGGTCTGTTTGGGCGCTACAGCTACGGCAGCACAGAACTATTTCCCGTCAGCAATACCCTAGCAGATGGCAACATCGATGCGCAGGCCTTTCAGGTCGGCATGGCCTTTCCAGATTTGTTCAAAAAAGGCGCTCAGGGCAACATCTCCTACGTACAGCCATTCGATGTGCAAAGCGGGCAAGAATTCTTAGCTTCTGGCGCTGGCGACGGCGCAACCCAACACGAAGTAGAGGTCTCTTACCGATATCCTATTAGCAACAACTTTGCGATTGTGCCATCGTTTTATTGGATAAACAACGTCAATAACTTCGGCAGCAATCCAGATTTATATGTCTTTAACCTTCAGGCTCAGTTTGGGTTCTAGAAAGGCACGTTCAGAAAAGTGAGGATGCGTTCTTACTTTGCTAATCGAGTTAATTGTTGCAGCTACAGGCTTCTAGCCATTACTTGTGTCCTCACTAGCTCGATAGAGGCAACACCTCTTTCAAACCACATAGGACAGTAGGCTGTAATAGTTAAATCAATGTAGTAAGACGCGCTGAGGGTTGCCATTGCTTAGCGCGTCTTACTTAGTTAGGCCTCAATTAGATGGTCTGATTTCCCTAGCCAACTTTAATAATTTCAATACCGTTGATTAGAGGGTTCTCCACCTCATGAGAAAACTCAATATTCAGCGTTCCATCTGTAACCATGACCGTATTACTAATCATGCCACCGACAAGGTGACCAAACTGACCAGAAAGATCAACATTGTTCAAGTTGGTGGGCACCACACCCTCAATAGCTACATCAAACACACGCTCACCTGGGTTACTTGTGAAGATATAACCGTTGCCCATAAACAAACGCACTTCATACTCACCCACATCCGGCGTATTGAAAGCCCAAGTCATTCCAGGAGCGTTGACGCTATCCCAGCGCTCAGTTGCAAAAATATCGTTTGGCGTCGTGTCCGGAACGGTACTGCCCCCTGTCACCACATCAATGAATGTAGCTGTAGCGTTACTACCAGCCTCAGTCAAAAACAGACTGTTGATATCCATCGTATCTGCGGACCAATTTAAGCCGCCATCAATGGCAGCAACTTCTTGCCCACCAGCATTAACTCGATACAGCACCGTATTTACAATGCTCACATCAAATGACCCCAGAGGTGTAGCGGCAATGTCATTGCCCGCAACATCAGCGACACTACCCGCTACCACAGATACAGAATAGGTACCGCTATCAACACTATCCCAACCGCCACCGGGAGGGGCCACCTCATAGGTTGCGACAGAGCCGACCGCGCCAACAAAGGTGACCGATAATGGCGTGCCGGTTACGTCTGTTACCAACAATTCATCGCCATCCAGGGTGGTTGCATCGAGGTCAATGTCATCAGCAAAGTTAACCTCAACCACCTGAGGAGCAATGGTAAGACTTGTGATATCAGCTAAGGGCTGAGACAAGCTGCCAGTCGGGGCAGTGGTATCGGCAATCGCCACATCGAATGTGCCTAGCGGTGTCGCAGCAATGTCATTGCCTGCTGCATCCGCCACACTACCTGCCACAACAGAGACAGAGTAAGTGCCGCTATCGGCATTATCCCAACCGCCGCCGGGAGGTGCCACTTCATACGTCGCAACGGAGCCCACTGCACTCACAAAGGTGACCGCCAAGGGACTACCTGTTGAATCCGTCACCAGCAGTTCATCACCATCTAGGGTGGTTGCATCTAGCTCGACATCATCCGCAAAGGTGACTTCAATGACCTGCGGTGCTGTCGTCTCAGCGATGATGTCAGCTAAAGGCTGAGACAAACTGCCAGTTGGCGCAGTCGTATCTGGGGGTGCAATGGTTACATCAAACGAACCTAAAGGAGTCGCGACAATGTCGTTGCCTGCTGCATCGGTCACGCTGCCTGCCACAACGGAAACGGAATAAGTACCGCTATCAACACTATCCCAACCACCGCCGGGAGGCGCCACTTCATACGTCGCGACAGAACCGACTGCACTCACAAAGGTAACCACTAGTGGTGTGCCACTGGCATCCGTTACTAACAGCTCATCACCATCTAGAGTGGCCGCATCTAGCTCGACATCATCCGCAAAGGTGACTTCAATAGTCTGAGGCGCTGTCGTCTCAGCGGTGATGTCAACCAGGGGCTGACTGAGGGTGCCGGTCGGCGCGGTCGTATCTGGGGCAGCAATCGTTACATCGAACGAACCTAACGGCGTCGCAACAATGTCATTGCCTGCAACATCAGTCACACTGCCTGCCACAACAGAGACAGAATAGGTTCCACTATCAGCACTATCCCAATCACCATCTGAAGGGATAACCTCATACGTCGCAACTGAACCCACTACACCCACAAAGGTCACTGCCAATGGCGTGCCGGTTGAGTCTGTTACTAACAGTTCATCTCCATCCAGGGTGGTGGCATCCAGGTCTACATCATCTGCATACGTCACTTCAATCGTCTGAGGTGTTGTCGTCTCAGCAGTGATGTCAACTAAAGGCTGACTTAGTGCACCTGTCGGCGCTGTCGTATCCGGGGCAGCAATCGTTACATCGAATGAGCCCAAAGCCGTTGCTGCAATGTCATTCCCCGCCGCATCCGACACACTACCTGCCACGATGGAGACACTATAAGTCCCGCTATCAGCACTATCCCAATCGCCATCTGAAGGGACAACCTCATACGTCGCAACCGAACCCACTACACCCACAAAGGTCACTGCCAATGGCGTGCCGGTTGAGTCTGTTACTAACAACTCATCTCCATCCAGGGTGGTGGCATCCAAATCAACATCATCTGCAAAGGTGACTTCAATGGTCTGAGGTGTTGTCGTCTCTGCAGTGATGTCAACTAAGGGCTGACTTAGTGCACCTGTCGGCGCTGTCGTATCCGGGGCAGCAATCGTTACATCGAATGAACCTAAAGGCGTTGCGGCGATGTCATTGCCTGCAATATCAGTCACACTGCCTGCCACGATGGAGACACTATAAGTCCCGCTATCAGCACTATCCCAATCGCCATCTGAAGGAACAACCTCATACGTCGCAACCGAACCCACTACACCCACAAAGGTGACCGCCAATGGCGTACCGGCCCCATCCGTTACAAGGAGCTCATCACCATCCAGGGTGGCTGCATCGAGGTCAACATCATCTGCATACGTCACTTCAATCGTCTGAGGTGTTGTCGTCTCAGCAGGAATGTCAACTAAAGGCTGACTTAGTGCACCTGTCGGCGCTGTCGTATCCGGGGCAGCAATCGTTACATCGAATGAGCCTAAAGGCGTTGCGGCGATGTCATTGCCTGCAATATCAGTCACACTGCCTGCCACGATGGAGACACTATAAGTCCCGCTATCAGCACTATCCCAATCACCATCTGAAGGGACAACCTCATACGTCGCAACTGAACCTACTACACCCACAAAGGTGACCGCCAATGGCGTACCGGCCCCATCCGTTACAAGGAGCTCATCACCATCCAGGGTGGCTGCATCGAGGTCAACATCATCTGCA
>JBCCOO010000015.1:0-83735 GCA_039025345.1 Cyanobacteria bacterium P01_D01_bin.105
CCCCCCCTGCTTTTTGGGGCTTCTTACCGCCTTTAACCGCCTTTTTACCCCCCCCCTGGTTGGTAAAAAACGGCTGGGTCAGTTTATCTGGGCGTCACTGGGCAATTGTGAGAGCTTTGCCAGCGCAGATCTGTTCTTTTCTTACGCCTTTGCTTGAGTTGTTTATCAAGCTCGTTAATCAATCACTGCCGCTCACTCAAATACTCATTTCCTAGCGGTCACTTCCTGGCAGTCACTTCCTGCAAGCCAGTGGTTCTCTATCGTTTCTCTTTCTATTTCCATATGCACCGCTTCATCTATAAAACGCTTCTTGCCGGTCTGTTTGTGTTGGTCGGCTGCCAAGAGCTGTCTTCTTCACAAGATCGCGATGCGACCTCGATTCCCAATGCCGTCAACACTACGCAGGTGAATCCTTCTCCAGAGTTATCTATCGTTTATCCGCAGAACGATCAAAACAACAACGCTTTCATTCAAGTTGCTGAAAATAACACCAGTGTGCTGAGGGTGAGTGCTCAAGAGTCTCCTGACAGCAAATTGATTTATCGGTTGCAAGATGGGCCAGATATGCACCAATTTGTTTTGGATGCCAACACAGGTGCGCTTAGCTTCAAAGACGTGCCTGATTGGGAGCAGCCCCAAGATGCCGACCAGAATAATAACTATATGGTTTTATGGCAGGTGCTGAGCTCTACCGGACAAGCCCGCAGTCAATTTCTCATTATCCAAGTGACGGATTTGCCTGACTGAGGTGTTTGACTGAGGCGCTGGACGCTGACCTGTGGCAACCGCCGGGTAGCAGGCCGATACCTACGCGCTGATACCTACGCGCTGAACTTTTGTGATACCGCCGCTCAGCGCATGCCCAGCCAATGATGAGTTGAGTCATCAATTAGGCATAATAAGAGAAGTACAGGCCCCCTGCGTATCTGAATGAGTCGTCGCATATTTTTTGGAGACATTCATGGTCACTATGACGGATTGATACGCTTAGTTGCGATGATCTCGCCGGCTCAGCAAGATCAGCTGTATTTTGTGGGTGACCTTATAGACCGGGGGCCAAAAAGTGCCCAGGTTGTAGAATTTGTGCGAAGGGGCAATCACGCCTGTGTGCTGGGTAATCACGAACATCTACTGCTAAATGCTTTTCCTGACGAGAACCCTCACCTGAGCGCATTTCAGGGTTGGCTTCACAGCGGCGGGCAGCCTACTCTGACCAGCTATCCTTCGACTGAAGCCTTGCTAGAGCACGTGGACTGGCTCAAAACACTGCCGCTGTACTTGGATTTGGGCGATGTTTTTGTGGTCCATGCTGGTTTAGACCCGAAGAAAGCATTAGGCGCTCAAACCAAAATGGATTTTTGCTGGATTCGAGATGCTTTTCACCGGCATAGCCAGAGAGTTTTCGAAGATAAGTGCATTATCACTGGGCATACCATTACCTTTACCTTGCCTCAGGTGCAACCAGGGCAGATTGCGCGGGGACCTGGTTGGCTAGGGATTGATACCGGTGGCTATCACCCCAAGAGTGGCTGGCTGACAGCGCTTGATTTTGACCATGGGTTGGTATATCAGGTGAATACGATCACGCAGGCTAAGCGAATGGCCACACTAGAGAGCCTAGTTGTGGATGTTGACCCTGCGAATGTGAAGCCGCGCAAGCAGAAGCACTTTTTAGTGATGCATTAGGCCATTGCTATCAAGCCATTACTATTAGGCCAGTACTATTAAGCCAGTACAGTTTTACCGGCGAAGTAGTCAGTGAGCTGTGCCGCATGGTCGTGAGCCATATTAGCGATTGGCAAAGACTCAGCCGAGAAGGCACGCACGTCCATGACTTCTGCTTCATCGAGAATGTTGAAGTTTCCTTCTGCAAAGGCTTCTATGGCGACGCAGACAGAGTGAAAGCGCGGGTCACGACTGGATGAGGAATAGACCCCGACGAGTCGCCCGACGGTGGTCAGTGTGAGGCCCGTTTCTTCGGTTAGTTCTCGCTTCGCTGCGCTCGGAATATCTTCATCCCAATCGACCATGCCACCTGGCAGACCCCACTTTTCACTATCGCGGCGGCGAATGAGGACGATACGACCATCTGGGAGGCAGGGGAT
Organism: Cyanobacteria bacterium P01_D01_bin.105; assembly: GCA_039025345.1. GTDB lineage: Bacteria > Cyanobacteriota > Cyanobacteriia > Phormidesmidales > Phormidesmidaceae > Phormidesmis. Next base: position 2,106 of record JBCCOO010000015.1, read on the forward strand.
AATGCTGGTGCCGACGAGGGGACGACGCAGCAATAGCCCCAGTAGGGTACGCGTAGGGCGAAGCAGGCCCTGTAAAAAATTAGGAGGCTTGGACATAGCGATGTGAATCCAGGCTAATGGGGCTTAGGCTGTCGTGAGCTCGTCAATGTCTGCGATAACTTCGGCAACGTGAGGTTCAGGCTTTACCTTACGATAAATTTTTTCGAGGCTGCCATCTGGGCCGATGATAAAGGAGCTGCGGGTGATGCCCATATATTCTTTGCCGTACATTTTTTTGAGGCCGTAGCATTCGTAGCGGGTGCCCACTTCGCCTTCTTCATCCACGAGGAGTGGAAAAGGGAGGTTGTGCTTGGTGGCAAATTTGGTGTGCGATTTAGCGCTGTCAGTGCTGACCCCGAGGACAACGACGCCTTTGGCTTGCAAATCGGCGTAGGCATCGCGGAAGGCACAGGCTTCTTTGGTGCAGCCGGGGGTATTGTCGCGAGGGTAAAAGAACATAACGACGCGCTGGCCTTTGAGGCTGGTTAGGCTGACGGTGTTGCCGTCGGCGTCGGGCATGGAGAAATCGGGGGCAGGATCGCCAATATTGAGCGTCATGTGATTTAAGCCAGATGGGATTCAGCCAAGCTTAATAGGGTTGGCTAAAGGATTGTAGCTTGTGCTTATCCTAGTTGTGGAGGTTATGGCGTCAGGAAATGCTGCTGCGGGGCCTTGGGATGAGTGGCCATAGCTGTAGGGCAGCGCCGAGGGTTGCCATGGTAAAGATGAAGCCGGTGAGCACTCGATTAATGGCCAGAGAGCCTGTGACGAGTGCGATCGCGAATGCGAGCATCATAAGATTTGCCCACACTGCAATCACAAGGCCGATGCTCAGCGTAGGGAAAGGTCGACTGTCGACTTCTCCGAATTCGGGCAGCTGTAGCGACTGCAGGCGATCGCGCGCACTTTTTTCTGTGAGCTCATCTACGCCCCGCCCGATCTGCCAATCTTCTAATTGGTGTCTGAGCGCTTGTGATAGGGGTTTTAGCTGTGCGAGTGATGGCGCTTGGATGGGCTGCAAGCGAAAGGTCTGATGATTAAAATCTCGCTCAGCAAAGTTTTTGCTTTTAATGGCTGGGCCTTGCCACATGATGACAACGGCATAGGTGCCTATTAGGCTGGTGGCATCTTTTTGGAGTTCAAGATGCGTGACTTGGTGGGTATTGAGCGTGAACCGTAGCTGCTCGCCAATGTAGTAGAGCTGATTGCCTGCTAAGTGCAGCCAGCCCATATCCCAGATTGTATGGTTGTTGTAGTTTCTGAGCCCGGCGCTGGGGGCAAGGCCTACAAACGTTCCTTCATCGGGCTTAAAGCCCTCTGCGCTTAAGCGCTGCGCAAATTTTGCTATGAGCTTTGAGTAGCCCCAAATTGGCACAGTGTCGATGATATAAAAATAGAGGCTGAGCAGACCGATGACCCCGCAGCCATACCCAATCCATTGCATGCCAGGGGTCGGCAGTATCTGCACCAATCGCCCCAAAATCACGGGCCCCAAGCTAAAACACAGCCAGATGAGCCAGATGAGCCGTTGGCTTGTTCTGCGTTTGAACTGAGCAGAAAACAACAAGGGTGTTTCGTGGGTCTCTACACAGTTGCTGTGTTCGGTAAATGAGGCAGCCGTCTGATTGGTAGCTGTTTGATTGGCAGCCATCTGATCAGGCGCGATGTTATCAGCAGCGGTCTTATTAGGAATTAGCGCTGCCGCTTCGTAGCGACCGTTTTCAGGAATGTTGTCGGCATCTTGCGTCTGTTGCATAGCTGAGATGGGCAATATTCAGGCGACAGTTTGAAGCAATATCGAGCAATTATTTTGAGAACTCTTGATGGGCTTAAGGTGCCCGAAATAGCGCTCAACTGCCTGAATGTCATCAGATGTCGCGTACTGCTAGCCATCGTCAGAGCCAACAATGATAATGATTATCGTTCTGTGCTAGTTTGATTTGGCTGATGAATAGAGCAGCCATGAAGACGATCCTCGATGTTGATCAGCTGTCGGTGCGCCGGGGGCACAGGGCGATTCTGCAAGATGTTTCGTTTCGGATTGAGGCCGGTACAGATGTGGCGATCGTTGGCCCTAATGGTGCGGGCAAAAGCACCCTGGTGCAGGCGATTTTAGGGATTTTGCCCTGTGAGATGGGGACTGTGAAACTGCTGGGGCGCTCGGTGAGTGAGAAAGGGCGATCTCGCTCGGCGCTGCGACAGCAGATAGCGTATTTACCGCAAAACTTTTTAGTCGATCGGCGTATTCCGCTGACGGTGAGTGAATTGGTGGCGTTGGGCTGGGCTAGGTTGGGGTTTGAGTGGCCTTGGGCGCAGGCAAAGGCGCGGCAGCGAGCCGTGCACTCAGCGCTGGAGCGGGTGTCGGCGGGGCATTTGGCGCGTAAGTTTATTAGTGAGCTGTCGGGTGGGGAGACGAAGCGGGTTTTGCTGGCGTATTGTTTGGTGCGATCGCGCCAGCTGCTCATCTTAGACGAAGCCCCTGCGGGGTTAGACGTGCGGGGCGAGGCGGATTTTTATCAGCTGCTGTATGAGCTAAAGGCGGAGCAAGGCTGGACGATTCTGCAGATTTCTCATGATTTGGACATGGTGAGAAAGCACTGCGACCATGTGATTTGTTTGAATCGGCGAGTGCTGTGTGAGGGGGTGCCGGAGATGGCGCTACGGCCGGAGAATTTGTCGGCGGCGTATGGGTCAGAGTTTGTGCGGTATCGGCACACGCATTAAAAGAGACTTTGACTGGCGCCCTTCTCCCGATGGAGAAGGATTGGGCGATGGAGAAAGGTTGCGGATGAGGGGGCGCAAGCATGATGATTCATCTGCCGGATTTCGTATAAGCCTCAAGTAAATCTCCTCTTGCGAGGTCGAAGTGGGTTTCAGGCGCTGTTGCTACAGGCTGACCCACCCCGCCCTTCGGGAAACACATGATGCCCTTGGCCTGGCTCTGTTAGTGCGTTTCCCAGAGGGGATTTACGCTCAGTGGGAAAAATAGAGACTTTGCGCTACTCCAAAATCACACTCACCAACGGCTCAAACGTGTCTACCAAATCAGGCCGCGTCACCAACGTTGGAAACGGATACGAGCTGTAATCCTTGCCTGCGATGAGTGGAAAAGATGCCTTCCCATCCAATACCGTCCAACTCGCACCCGCCGCCTGCGCGATCGCCCAAACCGCCGCAATATCCCAAATCTTCGGCGTCGCTTCCACCGCGCCCAAACTCACCCCCGAGGCCACCGTCAGTAGGTTATAAGTCGCCACTCCCAACATCCGAATTTTGCACGGAAACGGCTTTTGCAACACCTTGATGCTGCGCGCGCACAGGCTAAAAAAGTGAGACCCCGAAGGCGCATCTGGTGCAGTGCTAATCGCGTCACCGTTGATAAACGCACCTGCGGGCATATCCAGCCCCGAGTCACCCGGCCAAAACCCATAAAAATGCTCATCAATCGTAGGGATATGCACATGCCCAAACACAGGCGTTCCTTTATATAGCAGCCCTAACGAAATGCCCCATAGCGGTACGCCTCGGGTGAAATTCGTCGTGCCATCAATCGGATCGATAATCCAGCACCAGTCTGTTTTTGGGAAAATGTGTGCCGCTTCTTCACTGAGAATGCCGTGGTCAGGAAACGCTTCGCGAATGCGATCGCTCAACTCCCCATCCGCCCACTTGTCATACTCCGTCACCAAACTCCCATCCGCCTTTTGCTCAGCCGTCGCGCTGCCAAAAGCCGCCAGCAGCCGGTTTCCCACCTCAGTCGTCGTCTGCTGTGCAAAATCCGTGACCTCAGCCCAAAAATCAGTTGTCGCCATTACGTTCTTCTATACAACTGATGTCTATTCTCCGCTACCGCCGCCCCAAATCTGTAACCTTCTAAGCAAACCCTATGTTCTCTAGACTTCTCTAGACAAGGAGAAAGGCGATATGTCTGAAGCCACGCCTACGATTACGGTTGCTTCCACAAGCGATCGCTTCCGCCAAACCATTACCACCCGCCAGTTCCAACTCACCGCCGATGAACCCACTGAGCTGGGCGGCACCGACGCTGGCCCCACCCCTACCGAGCTAGTGATTGCTGGCCTCGGCGCCTGCAAAGCCATCACCCTCAAAATGTACGCCGAGCGCAAACAATGGCCCCTAGAAGCCGTTTCTGCTGATATGCAAGTGTCAAAATCCGCAGGCCGCTACAGCATCCTCGTTCAGCTTCGCCTCACCGGAGACTTGAGCGACGAACAGCGAACCCGCCTCCTCGACATTTCAAACAAGTGCCCGGTTCATAAAATGCTCGCTCCCGGCACTGATATCGACACAGTTCTTTTGTAGTCTGCGTGTAGTCTGCGTTCTGATTTTGCCTGCCGCTAGGCTCAATCCAATTCGGTTTCAAGCGCGGCAGTGATGGCCTGCTTGGCATCGAGCTGAAATTCTTGAATGTTGACGCGGCTGACCAGGGCGATCGCAATCAACATCCCCACCGCCTGCGTCCCAAACACCAGCGCATAGGCCGGCAGCAGTTGCTCAGATGTCGGTTCCACTGCTGCCGCTGCCCCCGTCAAGTTCTTCCCTAACGACAGCAGCGCCCCGCCCAACACAGACGCGCCACCTCGTGCCATTGCCTGTGCCAACCCCCAAGCGCCAATAAATGTGCCCGCCGTCTCTGCCGCGGTCAAATCAATCATCAAAATAATCGATCCCGTCGTCAGCAGCCCTGCCGCAATCCCAAAGAGGCCCACTGCGCCGCTGAGAATAGCCGGGTTTGCCGTTGTTCCAGCTGCCGCCAAGCCAAGGAGACAGATGGCCGCTGCCCCACAGCCGACCTTAACCGTGCGCTTTTTGCCCAGTAACGGCACCAGCACAAAGCTTGTGAAAATGATGCCGAGCAACGTACCCATGCCAAAGAAGCCGTTGAGCGCAGTGGTTTTATTAATCGGCATGTTGAAAATTTCACCACCGTAGGGCTCCAAGATGGTGTCTTGTGTAAAGAGGCTGAGGCTGAGAACCAGCAAAAAGCAGAAGAAGAGGCCCGTTTGACGGCTGGCCGTCAGGACTTTCAGGGCTTGTTTGAGCGTAACGCTATCTTCTCTGCCGCTGGCGGCTGAGCGTTTTGTGAGTAAGGAATATTTCTTTTCGACGCCGAAAGTGCTGATAACGGCCAATGAGCAAACAATGGCTGGCGCGATCACAAAGAGCCGGTTAATGGGGCCCCGTAGTTCTGCGACTGAGGCGGCACCTTCTAGCGGGCCCAGCACAGTGCTGACAATGATAACGCCGGCAACGATGCCGATCATGAGCATTGACCAGCCAATGCCGACAATCTGCGATTTCGTCTTCTCATCTGAGACATCCACCAGTAGCGCTGTAAACGGCGTGGATGTCGATGAGAGCGCCAGACCGTAGAAGGCAAAAATCACAGAGAGCAGCCCGACCCACGGATATGCCCCTGGCCCCCACCCGGATTGAGCAATTTGCTCACCCAATCTCCACATCACTTGCACAGCGATAAAGGCCGTGGCCCACATGCTGACGATGCCGATCCAGATGTAGCCGCTGCGATGGTGGCCCAGTAAGGGCCTGGAGTCGGAGAGCTGGCCAAACCAAACGCGGGCGGGGGCCATGAACTGATGAACCGCGATCGCCCCGGCTGCCACCAGCGCCGGCACCCGCAATTCATCAATCATGACCCGATTGAGCACGCCCAGCGTCAGTAGAGACATAATGCCTAGTCCCATATTGAACACGCCGAGGCGCAACATAGTGAGCAGCCCAATTGAGGGGATTTCTTCAGGAGCATTTTCTTCTGACTCTGGGGCAACGGTTAAATCACTGCTCGCCATTACGCTAAACCATTTATAAAAAGCTACGCCTAATAGCATAGAAGATCGTTTCTTTAATCTTCTTCAAATTGCGATAAAACGTTTCCAAGTCGTTAGTAACCAAAGACCGCAGTAATCAAAGATCGCAGCGATAAAGAAAACGGGCGATCCAAATGGAATGGATCGCCCGTGAGAGTCTGTACCTAACGTGTTATCTCAAGCTGGTTAACCAGCTTTTTGTCTAGAGAGGAGGAAAAATGGGACTACGCTTCAGCGTTTGCCTCATGAGCTTCAGCGATCTCAGGCTTATCCGCACCTGCAATGCTCACTTTCACCACCTTGTTGCGCTCATCTTCTGCCTTAGGCAGCGTCAGCACCAACAAACCGGCTTCGTAGTCAGCCGTCACAGACTGAGGATCAATCGCAACGGGCAAAGAAACAACGCGACGGAAGGACCCATAGCGGAACTCATTGCGGCGCAGCTTCTCGTTTTCGCCTAGCTCAGGGGCAGGGCGATCGCCTGAAACAGCCACTACTTCACGACTTGCCTGCACATCGATGTTGTTAGCATCCACGCCAGGAAGCTGAACGTGAAGCGTTAGCGCTTCTTCGCTTTCAACTAAGCTGACGCCTGGTGTCCAAGTGGTGGGTGCCGCCTCAACGCCAGAGAAGTCATCAAAGAGCTGATCGAGTTGTTGCTTTACAGTATTAAACTCTCTCTCAAACTGTGGGAAAGGTTGCCAGTAACGACGAACAATCATGTGGAATATCTCCGAAATGCGATGTATTCATCATGCCAACTGAGACTAGGTTGTGATCAGTGCTAAAACCCTCACCTTGTGGTAGAAGATGCCGAATTTCGGTTACGGTACGGTAAACCCAGCTACCCGCTCTCAAAAGTTTCAACAACTTTATTATGACCTCATCGCTCAATCGAACGGCCTTGGTAACCGGTGCGTCTAGTGGCATTGGCCTAGCCTTTGCCAAACTGCTTGCTGGCAAAGGCTACGATCTTATCTTGGTTGCTCGCAGCGAAGATAAACTGCGGTCACTCAAAGACGAATTGATCCAATCGTACGGCATTCAAGCATTTGTCTTCAGCCATGATCTGACCCAACCAAACGCACCACAACAGATATTCGAACAGATTCAACAGAACAATCTCGTTGTTCATACGCTGATTAACAATGCAGGTTTCGGAGACTACGGCGAATTTGCGACTCGCGACTGGTCGAGGCAGCAAAGCATGATTTCTCTCAATGCCATGGCCCTCACTCACCTGACCCATTTGTGCTTGCCTGCCATGCTTGAGCGTAATGCAGGTGGCATTCTCAACGTGGCCTCAACCGCCGCTTTTCAGCCAGGGCCGCTGATGTCGGTTTATTTTGCAACTAAGGCGTATGTGCTGTCTTTTACGGAGGCGATCGCAGCTGAAGTCGATGGCACCGGCATTAACGTCAGCGTCCTCTGCCCCGGCCCTACCCAATCCAACTTTGCCCAAACCGCTGCTATGGGCAAAGCCGCAGAAGACAATCCAATGACGGACAAACTGCCCACTGCCGATAAAGTCGCCGCCTACGGTTACGCGGCCCTACAAAAAGGCCAAGTCGTCGCCGTTTATGGCATCGCTAATCAAGCCCTCACCTTCACCAATCGCCTCATGCCCCGAGCGCTCATTCGCAAAGGCGTCAAGCAGTTTATGTCTGCCCTCAAATAGGTTGTAGCCCATCTTTACTGACGTTCAATTTTAACGAACACCGACCTAACGCCAAGGCAAACGTACCTTAAACGAAATCGAGTCGTCCTGAGACTGCTCTGTAATGGACGCCGATTGAGACGGGCCGACGTTGCCGGTAGGCGTAGTCTCTTTTGGGTTGGCCGCAGAATTCTCTGCCGCACGCTCTGCTTCCTGGGTGGCGCAGTCATCTGTTGTGTTGGACTGAGTGAGTTTGGGCAAATGCGCTGAATTACTCGCTGCTGCCAATCCCATTCCGCCCAATATCAGCCACATGCCCGAGGCTTCCATGCCACCGGCCATCCCCAGATGCGCAACCCATTCCAGGAGTTCTGCCCCCACAAATAGCAACAAAAAACAAGCCAGCCAAAACTTCAAGGCATATTCCATAACTCAACTTGGCCCGTAGCATACTCCAAAGCGTCCCTCAATGGCGCCATTCAATCTCGCCATTGAAGCGCTAGAGTAAGAAAACATTCCCTGCTGCGATAAGTATCCGTGAAAGACTATTCTCCCGAAGCGCCTTTTAGAGGGCTAACCTTGCTATCCAAACGTGAAATTGACGCTATGCGTCCGGCCTGTAAGCTCTCATCTGAGCTGCTGGATTATCTTGCACCGATGGTCAAGCCAGGGGTCAGCACATTTGAATTAGACCAGGCGGCTGAAAAATGGACAAAAGCGCACGGAGCCATCAGTGCGCCCCTCGGCTACCCCGGCCCCAAAGGCGCTATCGACTTTCCCAAGTCTATCTGCACCAGCATCAACGAAGTCGTCTGTCACGGCATTCCTAACAAAGAAGATATTTTGCAAGACGGTGACATCATCAATATAGACGTTACCCCCAAGCTGAATGGTTACCACGGAGACAGCTCCCGTACGTTTCTGGTCGGGAATGTCTCTGATGAAGCGCGCAAGCTGGTGGCGGTGACCCAGAAATCATTATGGCTGGGTATAGAAGCGGTGCAAGTCGGCGGGCGCATTGGCGATATTGGCGCAGCGATTCAGGAATATGCGGAAGGTGAAGGCTTTTCAGTGGTTAGAGATTTCGTTGGGCACGGCGTTCACCGGGTGTTTCATGCCGAACCGCAAGTGCCGCACTTTGGCGTACGCGGGAAGGGCAAAAAAATTCGCCCTGGCATGGTCTTTACCATTGAGCCGATGCTGAATGTGGGTGGTTACGATGTCGAGCTACTGGCTGATCAGTGGACAGCCGTCACTAGAGATAGAAGCTTATCGGCGCAGTTTGAGCACACGTTGGCGGTGACGAAATCCGGTGTAGAAGTGTTGACGTATCATCCTGCTGCGGTAGCGGCTTAATGAGAGATCAATTGAGAGGACGGGCATGGGTTGAGGGTGTGACCGGATGTGTTTTGGGCTGGGCGACTTTGGCAAATTGAAAGGCGATCGCCCCCAGCAACATCAACCCCAACAGCCCAGCCAGCGGATTTTCGTTAATGCCAGTTACCCACGTTGGCGCTAGCCCCGTCGTTTCGCTGAGGCCACCGACATTCACAATGTAATAACCCCAAATTAGCCCCGCATGGAGCCCAATCGGATAAGCTAAGCTCGTCTGCGCAGCGTTTTTTGCTTGGTTTCGCCGCGCCCAAACGAGGGCCATGCCCAGTGCTGCGAGCCCAAAAAACTGCGGCGAGGTACTAATAATGGCATTCAGTGGCTTAATGAAGTGGGTTACCGCAAAAAACAGTGCGTTCATCATCAGCGCAGCTCGCGCCGTGTAGTCTTTTTCAAGCTCAGCTAGCAGCCATCCTCTAAACAACATTTCTTCTGCAAAGCCAACCGCCAGCGCCATTAGCAGCCCCTCAAAGAAGAACCTCACAAACCGAGGACTTGGCGGTGTCGGCGCAGCCCAGCCCAGCAACGTGGACGTTCCAAATAGTGCAAACACGCCTAGCACCCCGATCACTATGGCTGTGCTCAGCTCGCGCCCCGTTCCCGCATGGAACTGAAGCCCGCAGTGCTGAAAAGGCCTTTGCCACTTGTGAATACGCCTTCCCCACTGGGGCAAACCCCATAGAAATAATGCGTACAACGCCACTAGGGCCAAGATCTCAGCAATATTTGAGTTTCCAGAGAAATACCCCCATCCGTATAGCGGCGCTGCAATCGGTAGCCAAACGAGCCCTAGCAACACCAAGAAGATAAATATCCGTGACCAAGCGCCTCTTGCCCTAATCCAGCTTTCTAGCAGCTTCACTGGGCGTTCTCTACTTTGATTTTTTCTGCGCCGGTTCTCTTTGCGCTGGTTTTCTCTATTTCGTTTCTTTGAAAGGTTGTCTTGCGTTTCATCGGCCCTACTCGTCTGGCTCAATCGTGCTAGTTAGCCCCTTGCTGCACAGACTTTCACAATAAAATTCAGCGTGCTCTTTCTCACAGACAATGACTAGACCCGTACCTGAATTATGAGCCTGCATCATGATGTCAATAGCTTGCGGTGCGGTCAGGGCAGGCACCGTCTGAATAAGACATTCAACAACGTACTCCATACCGTTGAAATCATCATTGTGGAGGAGTACACGATACCGAGGGGCTATTTTACGAACTGTTGAAACAGCCGGTTTTTCAATAGTTCCAATAGAAGCGGCCATAGGTTTGCTGGTGAGCGTGTGTCTGAGAGAGGTGTCTTGGTGAGCGAGCTCTTATCGAACTAGGCTTTTATTGAGCCAGAGCTCTTATCAATTGCGTTTTATTCTATCGTCAGTCTTAATGTTTCGTCAGCATTTCTGTCCGCTGCAATTGTGATGCAACGGCATCTATCGCTCACTACTCGATAGCAGCTCTCAACACTGTACAAGCCCTAACGAAGGATAGATTTATCTGGAGGGATTCAATAGAGCAATACTAGACCAATTGATTAGGCCAATTATTTTATTCTCAGACGCAAAGCCGATTGGCAAAACTGGGTGGTAGTATTAAAACATCTGGAAATATACAGAAAACTTAATATGTTTTGACGAATGTGTCTTACACAAGTGTGCCTAAGCTGATTTTTCCTAGCGACGGTGCATCGTTTGAGGGTTTTATCTCATGATTCTTGAGCGAATACCTATAGCAGAGCATTGCCGTCATTACATTGTTCTGTCGTTCATTAATGGATGCTCAGTCTGCGTTCCTGTATGAGTATTGCGCCTTCTCAAATTCTCTTTCTAGAACATGGGACATCTCGCCTGTATGCGGAGGCAATTCAAATTATTGCCCCTCGCCGTTTGTGCTGGGCTAGGCCTACGCTACTGATTCAGGGTTTACCAGCCGGAGATAGCTTAGCCGAGGAAAGACAGTGCATGATTGCCGCAGCAGCTGCCGAGCCTGCGCGTTCTGAGCTTCAGCTTTACGATTTGGAAGACTCTCCAGACTTAATTTGGCCGATTGAGCTGTTTGAGATTGCTTACGATGTTGACTTTTTTTCGCTGCTGGTTAAGCTGAAAATGAATCCCGATGAAGTCGCGTTGCGTGTGGGTATCCGGCGGCTCAATACGTTCCTGCGTAATTTCTGGAAAAGCCAACCCCATGCGTTTCACCCGACGAGTGCATCCGCTGATTCACTAAAAACTGACGGTCAAGCAACAGGCCATCCGAGTAGAGACCATACAACTACAGACCCTCGGTCCGGAAGTAAAGTGCGATCGCTGCTGGATATATGACTGGCTAGATTGGTGACCGGCTAGATATATAGACCGATTCACGTGGCTCGTTTTGCGCTGATTAAATTAGGTCACTTTTTATCTGTGACAATGAGTCTGATGAAAAGTTGCTAAGCAAGTGGGTGACACGCCAGGTTTTTGAAGGCTGGTCGCTCAGTAAAATGCGATGTCTTGAGTACTGAATTAATACGCTGGTTAGATGTTCAAAAGTACGAAAAGAATGTTTGATAAGCGATGATTTATCTGTATATTAAACTTCTTTTTCTAGCATAAGTTTTCGTTATTATCAGAGTGCTGAAAAACGTCGTGATCGACTAAGCCTTTAGGGCTGACTACTGAGGAACAAAAAGAGCTGATTAGCATTCTACTTAGAAGTACGCATGTCTTTGGGGAATGCTGATCCCAGGGCGTTCTTACGTACAGTATGGTGCACTTAACTTAGTAGCCTATTAGGCTAAATTGTCAGGCTTTTTAGCTGATGTTTGAATGTGTTCAGAATGTTTTGAATGGCTAATGGGTAGCCTATGAAATATCGCCTTGAGGAGACGTTTTTTGAGGGATTGTAAACAGTCGACACACTTTGTATCGAAGCATACGGAAACATCCTATTTAAAGCGGGTTAAGTATTAATACTTGCCTAAACTTTAAACAACATGCCATGCAAGTCAAGATTCAAACAAATCTATCTATGGTCTGGTTTGCTCAGAGTGCAGGTCGATATGTTTGGATGTGTGCAAGGCTAAAAACGAACGCTTAAAGCAGATTGGCCTGAATAGCTTTATTAGGCAATTTGATTTTAGGCGACTGATAGCAAGCGACTGATAGTAAAACTGGTTAGTATTAGAGCTGATTGAGGAGAAAAAGGATTATGACAGCTTTTACCCCTTCTATGACCGTTATTTGCCCTTCCGGTGTTTTGAACGCTGAGAGTGCTGCTAAGTTTGAGCAGGAGCTAGTTTCGGCAATGCGGGCTAGTTGTGAGAACGAGATCGTTGTTGACATGAGCAAGGTCGAGTCATTGGATAATGCAGGGCTGGTCTCTTTTATGTCTGCGCTGAATGAAGCGCGCGCTAAGAGTAAGCGACTGAGTATCTGCTCTGCACCACCTTCTATTCGGATTGTCTTTGAGCTAACTCAGCTAGACCGTGTGTTTACGATGGTGGAACAAGCTCCGCTCGCGCTCGCGGCATGATGATTTCCTTGCTCTGTTGGTAGGTGATTGTTCTAGGCTGTGGCCTAGAGTTGGCTTTGATTGCAGCTCAGTACCAACAGGTAACAATCCCAAGAGATAGCAATCCCAAGAGATAGCAATCCCAAGAGATAGCAATCCCAAGCGGTAACAATCCATTGCCCCCCTTGTAGGGGCATTATTGGGAAAGATATCCTTGGTAAGGGCGTCAACGGACATCAGCTAGCTTGAAAGTTGTTTAATAAGGCAATTCAGTTAGGTCATTTTTAGTCAGGTCATTTAGATTTCTTTTTGGTGGGCGTTCCCGACAGTCGTAGGGAGCGTTTTTTAGTTTCTATGGCAAAGCCGTAGTTGCGATATGTAAGGTGCGATATAGTGATATCCGATTCCAAAGGCCTTACAATACTGGCTCTGTTCTGTAGCCCTGCTCATTGTGACTTCTTCCGCTGTTTTACCTTCGTCCACTGCTGTTGAAGCGCTTCTCAACGCGGATATTGCCCGCCCTGCTCGCTATTTAGGGAATGAGCGCGGGGCGGTTCATAAGCCCTGGCAGTCGGCGACTATACGCTGGGTTCTTACTTATCCTGAGATCTACGAAGTGGGGGCCTCTAATTTAGGGCACATCATTTTGTACAGCATTTTGAATGCGCAGCCACGTCAGCTGTGCGATCGCGCCTATCTTCCTGCTGCTGACCTTGCGCAAAAGCTCAAAACCCTAAGCCGTCCGCTCTTCGCCGTAGAATCTCGTCGCGACCTGAGCGAATTTGACATTCTGGGCTTTAGCCTGAGCTATGAGCTGGGCGCAACCAACATTTTAGAAATGCTTTCGTTAGCTCAGGTTCCACTGACCGCGCAGGAAAGAGATGTAAACGCGGATCAGCCTTGGGATGTGGCGGCCGGAAGCTGGCCAATGGTGTTCGCAGGGGGTGGCACGGCGACCTCTAATCCAGAACCTTATGCAGACTTCTTTGATTTCATTGCGCTAGGTGATGGCGAAGAGCTGCTGCCTGAAATCGGGTTGGTGTTGGAGGAAGGTAAAGCCGCGGGGCTAACACGCACTGAGGTGTTGTTAGATCTAGCTCAGGTCCCGGGGGTCTATGTGCCGCGTTTTTACGACATGGCGCCAGATGGTTCGGTGCACCCTAACCGGGACGATGTGCCAACGCGAGTGCTGCGCCGAGTTGCGCCGCCAATGCCAGAATATTCGATTGGGCTAGTGCCTTATGTGGAGACCGTGCACGATCGGCTGACGGTAGAGATTCGACGCGGCTGCACGCGTGGATGTCGATTTTGTCAGCCGGGGATGTTGACGCGGCCAGCGAGAGATGTGCCGCCTGATCAGGTCATTGACACCATTGAGCGGGGCATGCGCGAGACGGGCTTCAATGAGTTTTCGCTATTGTCTCTAAGCTGCTCTGATTATTTGGCGTTGCCAGCCGTGGGGGTAGAGATTAAGAACCGGCTGAAAGATGAAAATATTAATCTGTCTTTGCCAAGCCAGCGGGTAGACCGGTTCGATGAGAATATTGCCCATATCGTGGGTGGTTTGCGGCAGACGGGGCTAACCTTTGCGCCAGAGGCTGGAACGCAGCGGATGCGAGACATCATCAATAAAGGGCTAACCAATGAAGAACTGCTGCGCGGTGTGAAGACTGCGTACGAGCAGGGCTGGGAGCGGGTGAAGCTCTATTTTATGATTGGCTTGCCCGGTGAAACGGATGTGGATGTGTTGGGTATTGCTGAGACGGTACGCTGGTTGCGGCAGGCCTGTTTTGTCAAGGGGCGTAGGCCGCTGAAGTTCAATCTGACGATTTCTAACCTAACGCCAAAGCCACACACGCCATTTCAGTGGCATTCGGTATCTACAGAGGAATTTAAACGCAAGCAAGAACTGCTAGGCGCGGAGCTGAGGTCGATACGGGGCGTGAAGGTGAACTTTACGGATGTGCGCATTTCGGCGATGGAGGATTTTGTCGGCCGTGGCGATCGCCGCCTCTCTGCAGTGGTGCGCCGTGCGTGGGAATTGGGCGCAGGCATGGACGCTTGGTGGGAGAGTTTAGAGAAAGCGTTTGGGGCATGGACCCAGGCGATCGCTGATGCCGGATTGGATTGGAAATACCGCCGAGTCGAAAGCGGTGAGTGGAATCTGGACGAAAATATCGCTGTTCATGATGGATCTGCTAACGACGCAGCGCACGGCGTTGATGCCACGATGGAAGCTGTCTTATCTCGCCGTTTGCCTTGGGATCATATTGACACAGGCATCGAGAAATCTTGGTTGCAAGATGATTTGAAGCGAGCGCTGGAAGCGATCTCAGTGCCGGACTGTTCTTTTGATGGCTGTTCTCACTGTGGCATCTGTGGGCCAGACTTTGGCCATAACGTTGTGGTTTCGCCCCCCAGCATTCCTGAGTTTGTTGGTCATTTCAAGCCCAATCAAGAACGGACACAAAGGCTGCGGGTTCGAGTGGGCAAGCTCGGCGATATGGCCCTCATTGGCCACTTAGACTTTGCGCGATTGATGGATCGAGCTATTCGTCGAGCGGCCTTGCCCATTGCATTTACGGGGGGATTTCATCCAGGGCCGCGCATTTCTCCTGCCAATGCCTTGCCGTTAGGGATAACCAGCACGGGTGAAGTGATTGATTTTGAGCTGACTGAACAAGTTTCTATGGACGAGTTCCAAACTTGTTTACAACGTCAGCTTCCAGAGGACGTCCCTATTTACGACGTGAGTGAAGTCTCTCTCAATTCGCCCTCTGCCACTAAATGTTTAGATCGAGCGGAATATCTGTTAGTGGTTGATACCGATGAAGAAAAGCGTGCATATTGGCAAACTTGGGTCGATCAAGTTTTAGCATCTACAGAAATTGTTCAAGATAAAACGACAAAATCTGGAAAAGTAAAACAGGTGAATCTGCGATCGCGCCTGTTTGAGCTTACGGTTATTTCTGATTTGAATACGTTGGATGTGCCCAGCTCGGTTGGCGAATGTTTGTCCATCTCTCTAGCGCGATCATCTACCGCTGCCGTTTTGTCCTACATCGGCAGCTGCCGGAATGATGGTACGTTGCTAAAGCCTCAAAATGTAGCTTCAATGCTGGAGTTTGTCAGCGGTCAAACAGTCGAATTAAGGGCCGTGCATCGTTTGCGGATGAGCTTAAGCTAAAACAATTAAAAGCAGCAGCATGGAAACCGAGTACTCCCTAGCCGATCAACCAGCCCGTTTTGCAAAAGCAAAGGCGGATGACAACCGTCGCGTCATCGACGTCAACTCAGTCTATGACGCGACATATCTGCGCGGCCTGACCGTTCTGGTCACCGGAGCCAATCGGGGAATCGGCCTGGCCCTGACCCAGGAACTTCTGACCCAGGGGGCCCGAGTAGTTGCCTCCGTGCGTCAGGCAGGGCCAGAACTCTCCGCACTGGCTGGCCGGGACGTGCCCTTAGGAATCCGGACAGGGATTGACGTGACTGAAGAGTCAGCTACGGCGAAACTCGCAGCAGACCTCGCCGATCCCCTCGATATCGTTATCAACAACGCGGGGTATTTTTACGAACCACCGGAGACGCTCAAGAATCTGAACTTCGCTGAAGAGTTACGCATGATCGACATCTGTGCCCTGGGCCCTCTGCGGGTAACGGCTGCACTCCATAATGCCGGGCGGATTAAATCTCCTGGGGGCAAAGTCGCCGTGATTACTTCTCAGGGTGGTTCCATTGCCTGGCGGACGACCCAGAACCCAGCGGGAGGCGACTACGGCCACCATATGAGCAAAGCCGCAGCGAACATGATGAGCGTGCTGCTTGCCCAGGAACTCAAACAGGACGAGATCTCGGTCAGTGTGCTCCATCCCGGATTCAACAAAACCGACATGACCCGCAAGTATGAATCTATTTGGGAAGTGGAAGGTGCGGTGGATGTCGCTATCGGTGCGCGGCGCATCCTGCATGAAATCGGTCGCCAGTCTTTGGCGACTACTGGCCAGTTCATTAACTGTGAAGACGGTCTGCAGATTCCCTGGTAAGCCGATTAGCCAGTTGATGCACATTGGTACGCGAACACAGCGGAAAAATCGTCTGTATATAGCGGCTATCGGCATTCATCTTGAATCATTCTTGCTTGCACGCGTTGAGTCGCCTACATTGTGCAACGCCAAATGAGCCAGGCTAAGACAAAGCGTTGCTAAAACAAAGCGTTGCTAAGACAAGGCGTTGCTAAAACAAAACGTCACCAACCAGCTCGCTCGGATCGCCTGACGGTTCTAACTCAGCATTATTTTGGGCTGTTATCATTTGGCTGACGACAAGTCCGATTAGTAAAAAGATAAATGGAACCGACATTGCATTGAACAACAGCTTGCACCAAGCTTCGCCTGCTGAAGAATGAAACATGATTTCTCTCTCTTATTGCTTTTTAGCTAAATTCCTACTGCTTCTGTCGAGTGAGTTAGGACACTAATGATCACTTCTAGTGATCGCTAGAAGTCTTATACGACAACAGCTCACTCAACTGGAAAAGTGCGTAGGCGCTAGCCTTCTCCGCGAGTATGCATCCGCACTTTGCTAGATCAATGCAAACCACTGATATCTATGCAAGCCACTGAATGGTTATGAGTCCATTGTTGCTAGGCCAAACAAGAAGTGAGAAGAGAACCGTGACAGATTTTACAAGTGTCTGTATTCCACCGTAATTTGGATAAAACTTTTAAGAAGTTGGGAACTGAATAAGAACGCTTGTTCCGAGAGAAAGCCCTGAAGAGAATACCTCAAGCGATAAAGCGATCTAATGCTTTTTTCAAGGCTTCGACTTCTTCCTCAATGTTGCCTTCATCCACCGCCCGCGCAATGCACTCACTGAGATGCTCATCCAAAATCATTCTTGCCACCTTATCCAATCCGCCTCTCACCGCCGCTACCTGAATCAAAACATCTGGGCATGGCCGATGCTCTTGCACCATTGTTTTCACGCCGCGAATATGCCCTTCCAAACGAGACAGCCGGTTCACAATTCGCCGTAAAGAGTCTTCATCATGGACGTGGGCAGAAAGCCCTAAATGAGTGCCCCCTGGATTAGTGGTGCCTAAATGTGAAACACCATTGTCAGAGAGCACTTCTGGCGAATGAACCGATTGAGGTTGGTCGGGCGAAACATTAACCAAAGTAAATTTTTCATAGAGAACTTTCAACCCCTAACAGCATAGCGAAAACGCTTGTGGGCGAAGGGTGATCTCAACAACGCTTTACCTGTCATACCCCCCTGGGGGGCATTGCACAAAAGCCTGTTGATGCCCGATGATTTCATCCGAGCCGTAAAAACAAACCTAAACAAACGCTCCTAATAAAAATAATAAACCTCATTAAACCCAATCACCTTAATAGAGTCAGTCACCTTAACAAGTGAGACAGATGTGCAGCGGCGGCTTCGTACAAGGTTATGAGGTTATCAGGTATGAGTTTACACAGGTTTTTTAGGTTAGTGCCTATCGCACTGATGCTCATCGGTGGTTGTAGCCAAGGGCGTAATGTGGATGAGTCTGCGCAGGTAGATGCTGCACCTGGTACGTTGGTGGTTACAGCCAATGGAGAAGATTTTGTCCGTCAAGGGTTTACCAGCAAAGATGGCTGGCGAATAGACTTTGAGAATGTTTATGTAACGCTTGCTGATATCACGGCTTATCAAGCCGATCCGGCGTTTGAACCTGAGAAGCAGACGCAGCCAACAGCTAAGGCATCAGTCGATGTGTCGGAGTCGATTACCGTAGATTTAGCGGCCGGTGATGCCGATGCCGATCCTGTTGTTGTTGTATCCATAGACGATGCTCCCGGTGGACGGTACAACGCGTTGAGTTGGCGCATGGGGCCAGCCGAATCAGGCCCTTCGGCTGGTTATTCCATCATGATGGTGGGCACCGCGATTAAGGAAAATGACGCGGTTGATTTCCAGCTTCAGTTAGATGAGCGTCTTGGCTTTGTCTGCGGAGACTTTATTGGAGATGTTCGTAAAGGTATTTTAAGCGGCGGGCAAACCGCTGATGTTGAAGCGACCTTTCATTTTGACCATCTTTTTGGAGATGGTGACGCACCGGCTGAGGACGAAATCAATACGGGTGCGTTAGGCTTTGAGCCCGTGGCTATGCTGGCTGAGAATGGGGAAGTTTCACTCACCAGTGATGAACTACAACAAAACCTTAATAAAGAAGATTATGAAATATTACAAGCACTGTTGCCCAGCTTAGGGCATGTAGGAGAAGGCCATTGCGAAGAAACGCTTTTAGACTAAGATCACCAAAGCTTCACCTCACGCCGCTATTGTTCGGCCTGAGCGTCGCGCTGTTGGTGAGAATGTCAACCCCGGTGCGGGCGCACGGCGCGCAGATTGAGGTTTTGCAGCATCCAGCGATCGAAATTGTGGCTACTTTCGACACTGGGGCGCCGATGGCAAATGCGCAGGTGGCGGTATACGCGCCCAATGCGTTAGAGACGCCTTGGAAAACGGGACGAACCGATAATGAAGGGCGGTTTTCGTTTATGCCTGACGTCGCAGAAGGCACCTGGGAAGTGACTGTTCGTAAGGCGGGGCATGGGCAAACCACCACATTTGCCTTAAGTGCGGCATCGGATGCTCGAGCGCCTGACGCAAATGTGCCTGCTCCGCGACAGTGGCTAAGCATGGCGGCTGTTGTGTGGGGATTTATTGGGACTGCACTGTATTTCACTAAAAAAGATTTCACTAAAAAAGACTTGACCTTAAAAGCCTCTCGGTTCAAAGATTCGCCAAAAGGCGATAGTGTAGCCACACCTACGGAGTATCGCTAGTGCATATCCCAGACGGTATTGTTTCTGCTCAAGTCTGCGCGGCAGGCTATGGCCTCACAGGCCTTTTGACTTGGCACTCTTTGCGAAAGATAAACAAACAGGGCGATCCTAGTGGAAATGTGCCGAAAGCGGCTTTACTCACGGCTGCTTTTTTTGTTGCCTCCTCTCTATACATTCCCATTCCACCCAGCAGTGTACATCTACTGCTAAACGGTTTGCTCGGGGTTGTGTTGGGTTATTTTGCGTTTCCGGCCATTCTCATTGGGTTGTTTTTTCAAGCGTTGATTGTTGGTCATGGTGGCCTGACCACGCTTGGCCTCAATGCCACGATGATGGGCCTACCCGCGCTGCTGGCCCATCATATCTTTCGGTTGAGGCCCCTTGCTAAGGGAACGGGTAAACCGTTGATGACGGGGCTGTTTGCCTTTTTCGGTGGGGCTTTTGGATTAGTGGTGACAGCTTTAATCTTTATGGGGATTGTGATCACCACTGTGCCTGCTGACTTTAGCGCTCAAGCGGAGCAGGCGGCTGTTATGACGCTAACGATTGCGCATATACCACTGGCCATTCTAGAAGGCATTTTTACGGCCATGCTGGTGTTGTTTTTGCAGCGTGTTAAGCCAGAGTTGCTAGGCGGTAATCCATGAGTTTAGCGAGTATTGATAGTTACGTTGGGGGGCGATCGCCCCTTCACCTCTGGACGCCTCGTCTCAAACTGCTGGGCTTGGGCTGCCTGATGTTTGCCTTCGCGGCTATTCGGCATTTGCCCCTCGTGGTGCCTATGCTCGGCACCACTGCCTTGATTTACGCATTGTCTGGGCTGCCGCTTGCTTTCTTGCTCAAGCGGCTACGCTATCCCGGTTTGTTTATTTTGACAGTTGTGCTGATTTTGCCACTGACTTCAGGCGAAACAGTGCTTTGGCAATGGGGGCTGTTCGCACTTCGTCAGGAAGGGATAATGGCGATGACGCTAGTGGTCAGTCGCTTTGTTTGTATTCTAACGCTGGGGTTTGTTCTGTTGGGTACAACGCCGTTTGTAACGTTGTTGCGATCGCTTCGTGCCTTGGGGTTGCCTACCTTACTCACAGACATGACCCTGCTCACATATCGCTACCTTTTTGAAACTGCAGATATGCTCAGTACTATGCAGCGATCTATGCGTCTGCGCGGTTTTGGCCATACTAAGCGGCGCTGGTTAAGTCTGCAAAAACAAGACTTACAGCGCTTAGTCGGTTTGCTCGCTACGCTGCTTATTCGCAGCTATGAGAGAGCAGAAAGGATATACACTGCCATGAGACTCAGAGGCTATGGCCGACTAAAGCATCCCCCTGCCAGAGCCAATGTTGATGCCGCTAGTGCGTGTTTAACAGGTGCTGCTGTTGCCATTGCGATCATCTTTGTTGCCATTGAAGTTGCTATTCAATAATGTCTATAAGCCCCATGACCTCAACGCTCATCAACTCAGTCCATTCCACCAATACCGCTTCTGCAGACATTGCGATCGCGACTCAAAATCTCACCTTCCAATATCCCAGCTGCGAGCCTGTGCTGGCAGATATTTCCCTGACCATTCAAAAAGGTCAGCGTGTTGGCATTATTGGCCATAATGGCTGTGGTAAGACCACACTTTTCATGCTTCTCTGTGGTGTTTTGACACCTAACGCCGGGACCATTTCTCTTCTAAATAAGCCGGTTGAGCCTGGACAGTTTCGCCCTGAAATTGGCATGCTCTTCCAAAATCCAGACGATCAGCTGTTCTCTCCGACTGTCCGCGAAGATATTGCTTTCGGCCCTGAGAATATGGGCTTGAATTCAGCCATGGTTGAAGCGCGCGTCAAGTCCGCGCTGCTGGCGACCGGTACTGATTTTCTCGCAGAGCGCACGCCCCATCATTTGTCTGGGGGCGAAAAGCAAATGGTTGCGATCGCTGCGCTCTTGGCGATGCAACCCCAAGTTGTTCTTTATGATGAACCCACTGCTAGCTTGGATATGCGCACCCGTAGACGGCTAATTAGCTTTTTGCAAAGGTCTACAGAGACGCTGCTATTGTCTTCCCATGACTTAGAATTTGTTCTGGATGTATGCGATCGCGTTCTCTTAATAGACAATGGCCAAATTATTGCCGACGGAGAGCCTATGGTGATTATGGGGAATCAATCTCTGATGGAAAGCCACGGCCTAGAGAAGCCTCACTCTCTGATTCCTCATGTTCGTCCTCACCACCGTCTGCCAGCATCCTCGTGGGTAGAGAACCCGTCTAACAACAATCAGCCCGATAACAATCAGCCTGATAACAACCAGCCCGATAAAAAAGAAGCAATTCGAGGCCCAATTAGAAATAGCGATCGCACCAATGAGATTCTCAATGTGGCCCAAAGCAGCGTGAACCCAACCGTTGACTCAAACGCTCCAACATAATTGTGGGC
This sequence comes from Cyanobacteria bacterium P01_D01_bin.105, assembly GCA_039025345.1. Lineage (GTDB taxonomy): Bacteria > Cyanobacteriota > Cyanobacteriia > Phormidesmidales > Phormidesmidaceae > Phormidesmis. Next base: position 23,783 of record JBCCOO010000015.1, read on the forward strand.
GTAATTAGCGGGCTTACGCTTCGTTGTCTATCGTTGCTTCGTTGTCTTCCATCAAAAGAAACTTGCCCTGTACCCAACCTTCTGTGTAAGGGGCATTTTCTAAGCGGATGTGATTCCATGCAGCGCTTTGGTCTGCTTCGGGTAAAAAACTGGCAACTTGTTCTAGCACTGTCACAACAGCGCCGTTGTTGCCGTAGCCCACGTTAGGCTGATTTGCTGCCGGACGTAGGTAGAGGGGAATCGGTGCATCTTTTTTGGGCCCGACTAAACGGGCAGTTTTCTCAGCCGATTTCTCAGCCGATTGAGAAGCTGATTGAGAAGCGGATTGGGCGAACTGGCCTAATTCTAGATTGGTCGCTCGGGCCTGGGCTGGTGCTACGATGCCTAATATGACAGTGGCTATGAGAACGGTTATGAAAACGGCAATGGTCATACCGAAGAAATGACGCCTAACTTTGTTGAGCCTTGCCACCGCTACAGTTGCTATGTCATCCGTTACTATGTCACCTGAATGTATTGTCGATCTCATTTATTGTTTGTTATTCCGCTCGTCTGTTCACTTTAGTTCAAAAGAGACTGCGCTTTATTAACGGCCCCTAGCGTCATTAGGTTGGCTACCTGCAACTCGCTCAGTCCTTGGACGTTCTCAATTTCTATATTTTCGTAGGGGCGATCGCGCACAATCAAAGGTCTCATCACCTGGGTGAGTTCAGGGTCCATCGTTTGCAAATCGCCCATCTGTAAATCGCCCATCTGTAAATCGCCCATCTGTAAATTGACAGCTTGCAAATCGCCAATTCGAATCATTTCGTCTAGCCCGCCGCTGATGACATAGCGACTGTCAGCGCTAAATGCAACCGAGCGAATGCCTCCCGACAGTCCTTGATAATCCTGTGGCCTCAGCTCCAGACAGGTTTGTTCTGGATTGTCCGCTGCTAGATCCCAAATATATACGAGCTGGTCTTCTCCGCCACCAGCCAAGTATCGTCCATTGGGGCTAAAGGCCACAGACTTGATGCCTAAGTCAGCATCTTTAAAGTGATAGACTTTGTCTTCTTTTTCTACATCCCACACAATGACGGTTGCATCATCGCTGCCGCTTGCAATCAGGCGACCATCTGGGCTGTAAGTGACAGAACAAATCCGATGCTCATGCTTCGCTAGCGATATCGCGTATTCGTCTTTAATATCCCATCGTTTTACAACCTCGTCATCTCCACCGGTGATAACGTAACGGCTGTTGTGAGGTGCAAATGCAGCTGAGCGAATCCATGCCTCAAACTTGTTGATGTTTCTGCGGCAAAAGCCCGAAGCCGTATTCCAAATCCGTATCGAGCAATCGTCTCCTGCGCTCACTAAAAACCGGCCGTGACGACTAAATGCGATAGATCGCACCCAGTTGTTGTGGCCGGTGAGCGTTGTGAGGCACTGCCCAGTTTTTGCATCCCAGAGCCGAATGCTATGGTCGTCACTCGCACTGGCGATGCGAGCATGTTCGAGATCGACTGCAAGCGACCAAATGCGGCCGTGATGAAACGGTAGCGTGGTTGTGCGATCGCCAGTTTCTTTATCCCAGACCAAGATCTCACCGCTATCGCCGCCGCCGATAATCCGCTGCTCGCTCAGAAAAGCTACCGAACGAATCCCATTGGTGTATCCCCGGTACGTTCTAATGGGGCGCATCTTCAGATTTGTGGACTGGAGATTTGTCGGCTGATTGCTTATCTGTTGACGGTCAGTTTGCTGTATGGCGTTTTGCTGTATGGCGTCCCATCCCATCACATCCCATAGCATCAGAGCTTGTTTATCTCCACCTGCTAACAGCAGCAGCCTATTGCCCTGCTGTTGAAACGCAACAGACCAAATGCGGCTTTGCCCAGTCGAAATATCTTTGATATACGATTGTGAATGAATATCCCATAGCCTAATTTGGCAGTCATCTCCCCCACTTGCCAGTAGGCCATTATTCGCGATGGCAATGGAACGAATGCGATCGCTCGATCGTTCAAACCGCGCTTTTCTTTCTCCGTTTTCTAACGTCCACACATATAGGCATCTGTCTGCACCGCCGCTAACGAGTAGCTTACTGTCCATGCTGAAACAAAGCGTATGCACTAATCCGGTGTGTCCTTCAAATCTCAAGCGCCGGTCAGTTTCATTGCCAGGGGTTTGCAGCGCTGCAACAGACCAAACCTTGACGATAGAATCATCTCCACAACTCGCCAGCCATTGTCCATCGGGACTAAAGGCTAACGCTCGAATGCAGTTCTTGTTTTCAGGCTTTTTGTTTTCAAGTTTTTTGTTTTCAGGTGAACTATTGTTATCTGTAAAAGCATGAAGCTGTTCTCCATCGGAAACATGGTACAGCGTAATATTGTTGTTCCCTCCACTTGCAATTATCTTGCCATCAGGGCTAACGGCCACCGCATGCACCCAGTCTAAAGCCTCTTTTTGCCATAGCTGCGTCGGATAATTTAGTGATTGAAGATCCCCTTGTCGGGTCGAATTTGGCACTTGCCAAAGGCGCAAGCGGTTATCGTCGCCGCCAGTTACTAGCAACTGCTGATTTGATGGTTGCCCAGGCACGAATGCAATTGCGCGTACCCAACCCCCATGTGCTACCCACTCAGCGCATTTTTGGGCAGGTGATTTTGTTGGCCATAGGTGTATCTTGCCATTGGCGTCACCTGCCGCCATCAGCGGCACCGACGGTTCTGACGATGATGGCGGATGAGCTGCTACTGCTGTACATGCTACGGCCATTACATCGCTAAGGGTCTCTGTAAAAACAGAGCGATCTAACTCACAGCTATTGAAATTTACATTTCTAAGCTGAACCCCCTGTAAGTAAGCCTGCCAAATCGTCATCTGTGAAAAATCTTTTTCATGCAGAACCTGTCCTTCAGATAGCTGTACCAACAGATTGACAAAATTTCCGCCTGCATACCCTAGACGGCGAGCGTTACTCTCTCGAAAGGCTTCTAACCGACGACTCAATAATTTATCGGTTTGTATCAAGCTCTTACAGTAGTTGTTCAATCTTTCTAAGATAGGTCGAACAATCTGTTGACACTGAAACTCTCTGAGATCATCATCGGTGTCCGCCTTCATTAGTGCGTGACTATTGAAAAGAGATCCTCTGAAGAAGGAACCGCCAATATCGCCACGAGCTAACTCCAAAAAAACGGATCGAATAAACCGGTTAAGCACATAGTCGGCCACAATGGGATGCATTCGATAGGACGTCGTGCCTGCGATTTGTTCGACTTCTATCAAAAAGCGTCGCTGCAAAGAGTTTAGGGTATATAGCACATTGTGCTTATGTGCATTGGCCACAATATCATTTTGCAGGTTTTCTATTGTGCAGGGGGCACGGTTAATGGCTAGCCAATACATCACCTCCTGCTCGCTCGGAGATAGTCGCCTAAACTGGGTTTTAATCACGCTTCTCAAGTCATCAAAAACAGAAATCTCTTGCTCTAGAAAGTCTCTGATTTTGCCAAAGAACGCATCCTTAATGGTGCTGCTGGCGAGCCGTAGTGCCATTGGATGACCGTAATACCGAGTGATTAGCTGATGGTAGTCCGATGGCTCTCCGGTGAGATAAAAGCTATTGAGTAAGTCCTGTGCTTCATCATCTCGCAGGCCATCTAGGGTTTGCAAACGCGCGGTTGTGCTGTCTTGTGCGATCGCAAACATTTCTCGGGGTTTCTCGCGACTGGTAACGACTACACAGCTAACGCCAGCGTCTGTTTTGGTCTCTTTGCTGCCCTTTCCGCTAATTAGCTCGTTTTGAAAAGATTGTGTCTGAATGCTGCTCAGCAATTCGAAATAAGCCTCAAAACCTGGTTTGTAGGCACTAGCTTGTTGACGCCGCCTCACATCAAAGGTTGGAACCTGATCGCTCTGAGCGTTGCTCCGATGGGGCTGGTCACTGTAACTTGTAAAAACCTGATCTAGCCCGTCGATAACAACGAGACAGCGATGGCGATCCAAATAGTTAATGAACTGATCTACTAATGCGTCTGTTGGCGTATCAGGCGTTAGCGCAGAGGCGCTGCCGTGTAGCTTGGAGATCGCCTCTTTGAGCAACACATCTAGTTGCTTTTCCTTCCCTTTTTTCTCAATAGAGAGCCATACAACCTTTTCAAAACAGTGCTTCACTTCTCTCACAAGCTGAGCTGCAAAAGCGGTTTTGCCAATGCCCCCCATGCCGCAGATAGCCAGTAACTTTCGGCCACTGCCTGCACTTACCCAATCCGCGATGCTTGCTAGTTCGTGGCTACGCCCGTAAAACGCATTGAGCCCGAGCGCACTGTTTAACGTTGGTGCAATAGGCGTGCTGGCCGCGTGACTAAGATAGCCTGCAGCCGCAAACGTTGATTCTGGGTCGTTTTGTGCTGGGTTGCTTTGCTCTGGGATGTTTTGTGCTGGGTTGCTTTGCGTTGGGGCATCTTGCTCTGAGTTATCAGGAGCAGTGGTTAATCCGCTTAGTGACTTTAAAGACTCACCGTGTGTGTACCCACGCCGGGGAGGCAGCTCAGCACTATGCGATGCTGGTTTGGTTGCATATTCATTTGCTTGCGACTGTAGGAGTGCCTTCAGAGAGGTCAGCTTACCTGGTCCCTTCCCAGGAATCTCAAACTTTTTATAGACTTCTCCCAGCCGCTTGCGAACAGCCGCGTTGGTGATGCCAAGCTCGCTCGCAACGTCTTGGCTGCCGTTTTTCTTTAGCGCAATTTCTAGTGCCTTCAGTTCTCCAGCAGAAACATGTTTCGCTTTAGCAGCCTGTCGCAGAAAGTCTAGAGAAAACGCGGCGGAAGGGTTGGTCTGTGACATAGGCCGTAGAAAACCTCACATAATCCTAGGCTAGAATAGCTTATTACCGAGCTTTGTGAGATGACGCAGATTGATAAATTTGAGCGTAATTTACTTTCATAGCAGTTTAATCCTACTCATTGCAGTCACTGTAGCGTTGGCTACAACGTGAGATAAAACTATATTTCGTTACGTTACGTTCAAAAAATAAACAAAATAGTCAGGAGAAATCGTTGAATTTCTTCAAAATGAGTCGCCATGGCCCCATCGAGCTTCACGTAATCTTTTTGAAGAGGGCTGTTTGTCTCACATGTCCTTGACAGTTATTTAAGGATTCGATAGCTTTGTGAGTGTGAGGTAAGTGAGGTAATTCTCACTTTGATGATTTTAAGAGACCTGTTTTGATAAGCCCCTGTTTTGATAAGCCCCCTTGTAGTCTGCATCTGTGAATTTTATATAGATGCCTACATGCCTCAGATCTCCATGCCCCAAGAGAGGACATAATGCCGCATTTACCTAACGTTGGTTTTCCTATCAGTCCTAATTCTGCAGAGCACTCCGATGGCGATATCAATTACTCACCTAAGCAGTGCACCCCTGATCTCAGCTTGACGATGCACCGATTGCTAAGCGAGCCGATATATCCGCCGCCTGCTTATATGCAAAATGCTCAGGCCTTGGATGCTTCAGCCGCCACTTTACAAAACCCTGTCATAGAGGAATCTCTGCTTCAGCCGCTGTCCTCAGCGACATCGTCCAATCAACCTCCGGTAGCCGCTAACTCCAACAGCAGAACATTTAATCGCTCGCCAGAGGATAGCTGGCCAGAGGATAACGTGGCAGCACCTAATCTCACGATGCTTCCTACAGCAGAGTTGGCGCAGCTCAAACTTAAAGTAGAGCAGCAGGCTGCTCAGATAGCTCGTTATGAAGCGCAGACAAAAGCGCTGCAAAATTGGCGATCGCAGCCCCAAAAGTCGGAAGACGCTTCCGCTAGGCGCGTTGCTGTTTCACCGCCCCTGACGGTGAAGTTGCCCCAAACGGCTAAACGCGTCCTGCCGGATGCAGTGGGCTATGCCAACAATCCTCAACGGCGTAGTGTCAAACAACGCAAGACTATCCCAGAACCGGCTCTGCAGCCCACAACATATCTACTGCCTCGCAGATCTCAGGAGCTCACTTGGTTGAATAAACTGAGGCGTGGAGTGCCTCCTACAATTTTGCTTTTCTTGCTAGGCACTTTCCTTGCCTGCGCTGTAGGCGTGCTTTATCCGCTCACTGTTTCTTTGCCAGTGTTGAGCAACCTGGTTGTTGGCATGCTCAAGAGCCTTGCCCTGGCGATTTGTTTTAGTTTGACAATTCTCTTCGTACTTGAATTTCGTGCTTGAATTTTGCTCGGCTTGTGTAGCATCTTTAACGGATTCGTTAGTCAGCAATTAGCCGCTGTTTAGCCTGATTAATCGTCACAATTTAACCGTCTTCTTTCCTTATGATTATTTGTCCTTTCTCGGCTTCTAAAGCCGAGAAAGGACATCGGTGCATATTTCACCGATGTCCTTTTTCTCTTACTCATTTCGGTTGCTACTTTTGAGTCTTTGCTTTTGAGTCTTTGCTTTTGAATCTCTACCTTTGAGTCTTTGCTTTTGAGTCTCTACCCATCGCCTAGAATCTTCGGTACCTTGAAGAAATCTTCTTCTCGCTCGGGCGCGCTTTCAAGCAATGCCTCTCTTGATTCAAAAGACTCTAGCTTGTCAGGTCGAGTGATGTTGCTCACCTCAATAGCCCGCGTGGTTGGTGGTACATCCTTCGTATCTAGGGCGTCAAGCTGTTGAACATAGTCCAAAATGCTGTTGAGCTGGCCTGTAAACTGCTGTTCTTCGGTGTCAGTTAGCGCTAGGCGCGCTAGACTAGCAACTTTTCGGACTTGTTCAATATCAATCATGAGCAGACAGTTTGAGAGGTCAATAGCCAGATGCCACCAGTAAAAGGCCAACGGCAGGCTTAAATCATATCGAGCTTCATTCTTCCTGTCACCTTAAGCCAGTTTTGCGCCTCAATATAGTTATTGGGGGCCAACCGAATCGCCTCTAGCCAGTAGCGTGCCGCTTCGTCATATAGCTTGTCAGACTCAGTTTTATCGCCCGAGGCTTCTGCTTGCTCGCCCCGGTAATGATAGATTACAGCCGTATTGTTCAGGGCTTGGATCATACGTGGATTTAACTCCAAGGCCTCTTTATACAGTGCTAGGGCTTCGTCATGTTCGCCGTTACTGGCGTGGATAAGGCCCATGTTGTAGAGGATGTAGCCTTTATCGTAGGGATCTTCTTCTAGCGTGAGGGCTTCTTTGTAATTGTCTAGTGCCTCAGCGTATTCGCCGTCTGCTTGGGCTGACATGCCATCTCGATAGTAAGCAAAGGCTTCTTTTGCCTGCTGCTTCGCCGGTAGCATTTTCAAAATCATGTCGGCCATGACGGTGAAAGACTTGTCGATGAAGTTGTCGTTCTTTTGAGTTCTGGGCATAGAGGTCTCAGCAGCGGTGGGCTTTGTCTTAAGACTATCAAATGAGGGTGTGGGCGAGCGCTGAAACGTAACGGATTTTTAATCAACCGAAAAAAATAACCGAAAAATCGACTTCTCTCAAAATAAGTACTCTCAAAAATAAGCACTCTCTAAGGTGAATCACCTCATGTGAGTAACCTTGCGAAACCCTAGCCTTCAGCAACCGGTACTTGCTGTGCCAAAAAGCTAACCAGTTCGCCAATGGTGTCGAAGTTAGCTTCATCAAAGCGATCGCTTAAATCTATCTCAAACGCCTGGAAGAAGTCTTCGCAGAAAGTAATGCTCCAATCGAACCAGCACACTAAAGGAAAATGAAGATGGTTGTTGAGGCTGTCATTAGGGCGGACGCGACTGAAGTCTAAGCCCGAGTATTCGCTAAAAGACTCGTAGATGAAGGCTAGAACAGGCGCATTAGCGCTGCCGAATAGGTCACTCCACTCGACAAGATCGAGCGATGCGCGATCGCGGCGAATCATCCAGTTATTGACCTCACGGCGCACCGTCAAATCAGGGCTCATGTCAGCGTAAGCTTGAACGCTGCTGATGAAATTATCGATGTGCCCTTTTGGCAGCATCGTTTCATCAATATTTAAGAGGGCGAGCTGCTGTTGGCTTAACTCTTCGTACAACTGATCGAGCGTTAGCTGCATAGTCATAAAAAATTTGAGTTCCGCAGAACCCGTCAGAGCGTTGTGTGATTAACATACCCACTCATGTACGAGGAATCACGGTATTTTTTGTGAATTGTGAATGATGCGCTCGCAACTCAACGCTGTTGGGATGGCATTTTATATTCTATAACTACTTATCTGTAAGGGTTGTAAGCAGTTTTCCCATTCCTAAAACTGACTCGGAAAAACCCTCATGAGCAGAAATACTGATCGTAGGAACCTCAATGGGAATTTTGCCTACGCGCGGTTGCTAAAGAGGCTTCGTTGGCCTGTTCGCTTCTCTAAAGGATGCTTACAGGAAAGAAATGATGCTTACACGAAAGAAGGGACTTCTGTGGTTAGCTCTTCAGCGTCAGCGGCTTCAGTGTCAGCGGCTTCAGCGTCGGCGACTTCAGTGGTTAGCTCTTCAGCGTCGGCGGCTTCATCCGTTAGCTCTTCAGAAGTCCGTATCTCTGATGGTATTTCTGCATCGTCTTCGTTGAGGGGGGTAAATTGCTGTTCTATTGCATCCGCTGCCATCGGGCGACCGACCCAGAAGCCTTGCAGGTAGTCACATGCATATTGTGTGAGTAGGGCCTGCTCGTTCGCATTCTCGACCCCTTCTGCAACCACTTTTAGATTCAGTCGGTGGGCTAGCTCGATAGTCGATTTCAAAATAGCCTGATTTTTAACATCGTGAGGGGCGCCGCGCACGAAGCAGTTGTCAATTTTTAAAGTATCGATAGGGAGTTCTTTTAGGTAGCTCAGTGACGAGTACCCTGTGCCAAAGTCATCAATGGCTGTGCGAATGCCTAACGCCTTAAGTTCTCCCAGGGTGGAGATCGCCATTTCTGCATCTTGCATGAGGGCCGTCTCCGTGACTTCTAGCTCTAATTGATGAGGCATGAGCCCTGTGGAGGCCAAAATATTTTTGATAGAGTCAATTAAATTAGGCTGATTGAACTGGACGCTAGAGAGGTTAATGGAGATGTATTTCATCCCTAAATTCATATCTCGCCAATGTTTTGCCTGAGCGCAAGCCGTTTGCATGACCCAATGGCCAATTTCTACAATCAGCCCTGTATCTTCAGCTAAGGGAATGAACTTGGCGGGTGAAATGTAGCCATGCTCGGGATGGCACCAGCGAATGAGTGCTTCACAGCCTTCTACTCGGCCACTGTTTAAGTTGAGTTGTGGCTGATAGTACACCTCAAACTCACTGCGCTCTAGGGCGTAGCGTAGCCAAGTTTCCATTGCGATTTGGTCGCTAAAGACCACTGGCATATCAGACCGGTAAAACTGGCAATAGTTGCTCTTTTGCTTTTTGGCATATTCCAGTGCGGCATCGGCCTGACGCAGAAGCGTGTAAATGTCTTCGCTTTGGTGGAGCAAAAATGCGATACCGATGCTGGTAGTGACAAAAACTTCTTGCCCTGGCAAGGAAAACGGACGGCTGAGGGCATCTATTAAATTGTCGGCAGTTTCGCGGGCCTGTTGTGGCCTTTCCAGGTTGGGGAGCATCACGGCAAACTGATTGGCCGTTAGCCTAGCGAGTGTTGCACCTGGCGGTAAACAGGCTTGCATTCTACGGGACGATGCTTTGAGCAGCTCGTCGCCCGCCGGATAGCCCATGACGGTATTGACTAACCGCAGACGATCTAGGCTTAAGGACATGAAGGCTAGGGTTTGCTGGCTGCTGTGGGCAGTGACGATGGCCTGACTGAGTCTTTGGTGGAGCAGTCGGTAATTGGGCAAATCGGTCAGGCCATCGTAGTGGGCTAGCCGGTTAATTTGCTCTGCAGTATTGCGAAGCGTGGTTAGGTATAGTTCGCTGGTATCTACTTGGCGCTGGATGCGGGCAGAGATGGTGTTGGCAACTTCCTCATTGGAGACTGGACGTACGATGCAGTCGTCTGCGCCTAGTTCCATAATGCGGCGAGTGTGCGATCGCTCGACGATATCTGTCATCAAAATGAAGGGCGTTAGCTTTAGTTCACTATCGCGGCGGATGGCTTCGAGTACCTGGTGCCCGTCTAGGCCAGCGCTGAATGAGCCACTGCACAAAATCACATCTGGCCGATGTTGTCGGGCCGCCTTTACGCCCGTTGCGCCATCGTCTGCAAGGTTGACCAAAAAGTCTTCAGCTTCTAAGTAGCTGACCAAATCTTGCCGATTAGGGCCTGGATTTTCAATAACTAAAACTTTTTGCATAGACGCTTTGGTCAGCGGGTTGGCGTTTTACAGCTGCCGCCACTTCGTTAAGTGCATTAAGTCGTTGCCGCAACAAATAGCCCTGCAATGGTAAATACCGTGCAATGGCAAAGTGGCTTGCTGCTATGGGAACTACATACGGCAGTGGCCATAGCAGCAAGGCGCAAGGCTCAATGAGGATAACGGTAGGATGCCCGAGTGCGACAGTCTGAAATCACGGCCGATTTATTGAGAACACTTTCAAGTTATCCCAAAGCAACTGCTATCAATGTGTTGAGGAGCCACCTGCGTGATTGGCCGCTAAAATGGTATCCCTGGATACTATTGCTGGCTAATAGGCCATTGTGCTAGGTGGTGGTTCCAACGGTGCAGTGCAGGGTGTTTTGCTGAAAGGACTCTTTGCTGAAAGGATTTTCTCTGCTGCAAGGATGCTTGGTTGAAAGGGTCTCTACTCAGTGGCTGCCAACGCTAAGGTTTCAAAAAAGGTAGGGTATGAGACGGCAGCAGCGTCTGCTCTTTTGATGTGACAGGTGCTAGGTGCACGGGTGGCGGCGATCGCTAAACTCATCGCAATGCGATGGTCAGTATAGCTATCTAGGCTATCGGCGGGTGTGAACTGCGCATTAGCGCCCAGCCCTCTCACTTCGAGCGCGTCAGGCTGCTCAGATACTTGAACACCCAGTGCGGTTAGAGATTGGGCCATGACGGCTAGGCGATCGCTCTCTTTTACCCTGAGCTCAGCTGCTTCTGTAAATTGAGTGGTTCCGTCTGCAAACGCCGCTGCCACTGCTAAAATCGGTACCTCATCAATCAGTCGCGGTATGAGATCGCCGCCAATGGACGCACCTTTTAGCCTGCTGTGCCGAACGCGTAAGTCGGCAACAGGCTCTCCGGTTACGTCCCGCTTATTTTCCAGCGTGATGTCTGCATTCATGATTGTCAGCGCGTCCAATACGCCCGTACGTGTCGGATTGACGCCCACGTTTTTGATGAGCAAATCCGAACCAGGGGTAATCGCAGCGGCGACGAGCCAAAATGCCGCTGAGCTAATATCGCCTGGCACAATGACGTCTTGACCAGTGAGTTGGGCTGGGCCGTGAAGGGTGACGCTGTGGGTCATCGCATCGATAGAAAGCTTTGCCCCAAAGGCTTTGAGCATACGCTCGCTGTGGTCGCGCGAGAGACTCGGCTCCGTGATTGTTGTATCACCATCTATTGAGAGACCCGCAAGTAATAAGCACGATTTTACCTGCGCTGAGGCAATGGGTGAATGGTAATGGAAAGGCTTGAGCGGCTGCCCTTTTACGCCTAAAGGTGCAAGGGTATTGTTCGCTTTGCCAAAGATGGTTGCCCCCATTTGCGTCAGCGGTGCAATCACGCGCTTCATTGGGCGCTGGCGGATAGAATCGTCGCCTGTGACGGCAAAGAATTTGTTGGACTGTGAAGCGAGCAGGCCGAGCATGAGGCGGAAAGTAGTGCCAGAGTTGCCGGTATCGAGAATATTATCTGGCTCTTGCAGTTCGCCCCCAGTGCCTTCTACCGTGATCCACCCGTCTTCTAAATGGGCCTCTTCTAAATTGGAAATTTTTGCGCCCATGGCACTCAAGCAAGCGGCGGTGCTACGGGGATCTTCTCCGAGGAGCAAACCCTTGATGCGGGTAGTGCCCTGGGCGATCGCGCCGAGCATGAGCGAACGATGAGAGATAGATTTATCGCCTGGCACCGTAATTTCTCCGGTAAAAGGGCCGGCCTTACTGCCATCGATGGCTAAGGTTTGATGTGGGCCTTGATCGATGAGCTGTAAGAAAGACATAAGGAAGATTGGGCATAAAATCTGGGCTGACGCTTTGGATTTTACCGTTATGGGGAGTGGTCGTCATAGCGTGTGATTGTGGTGGAGCGGAGTTGTTGCGATAGATGGGGTGTTATGGGGTTTGGCTGCAATAGGCATTGATCTGATCAATCAGCGCAGCTTCTTTCGCATCTTGGGCCAGAATATCGCCGTAGGCGCGATCGCTTTTGGTTTGGTGTGTGGCAAATACGCTACGGAGTGCGTCTTCGTCTTTCGCTTCTAGGACGAGCTTCATGGCATCACCGGCGGTTGCTAAGGCTGTTTTGGAACCGTTAAGGGTGATGATGTAGCTTTCACGATATTCGTTGAGTTGGGGGTCTTCTGTATTGATGTTGCCTAGGGCCTGGAGTGTTTTTTCTAGCCCCTGGTTAACGCTGCGAACAGCGGCGATATAGTCGGTGGCTGCAGCTTTTACATCTTCTATGGTTTGGGCCCCAGAGACTTTTATTTGAGCCGCTTCGATATCGGTTGCGAAGGTTTCTCTGGCAGATTGGGCCTGGCGAATGGTGTCGGCGACCTGACGGCACTGGGAGGCTGGGCTGTTGCAGGCGATGAGCAAGGTGGGTAGAACCGCGATGATGGCAGCGCTCAGAAGATGAGTTCGATGTTTAGAAGGCATGAGGAGAGACCGATGCATGAAAAGGCGTCGAACGACCAAACAATTAGGTTGGGTGAGGAAATTAGGTTGGGTGAGGAAATTAGGTTAGGTGAGAAAATTAGCTGTAGGTGAGAAAAGTCAGCCAAGTTCCTTATAGTAGGGGCTAGCGATCCCTTTTGACTGAGAGTGCAAGCTGAGAAGCGTACTGCGAAAAGCCCATGCTCAAAAGTCCATCCTCAAAAGCCCAATTCAAGTAGCCCAATTAATTAGGAAGACCCCATATGGTGACCTCTGCTCCGCAGCCAACCGGCCAGTCTAGAGAAACCTCTACCCGCCAGCATCGTGAGCAGTTTTCATCGTTAAAAGGCAAGCGCTATTTTAACTATGGCGGGCAGGGGCCGATGGCGGATAGTGCGATCGCGGCGATCACCCGAGGCCAACAAGAGATTCAAACCCGCGGCCCGTTTTCCGGAGCAGCATATGAGTGGATTACGGCTCAAGGGGAAGGGTTGAGAGGGGTAATCGCGCGATCGCTCGGTGCCACGCCAGATACCGTTACGCTGACTGAAAACGTGACCGTCGGCTGCAATATTCCGCTGTGGGGTTTGCCGTGGCAAAGCGGCGACCATATTTTAATAGGAGATTGTGAACATCCCGGTATCGTTGCTGCTGTCAACGAAATCTGTCGTCGCTATGGGGTTGAAGTGAGTACCTGCGCGCTTTCTTCTCTATTGCAAGGCGCAGATCCGGTAGATGTGATTGCCGAATCGCTACGCCCAAACACCCGCCTTGTTGTCATTAGTCATATTCTTTGGAATACCGGGCACGTTCTGCCGCTCAAAGATATTGTGAGCCTATGCCATAGCAACGCACCGCAAACGCGAGTGCTTGTTGATGCTGCTCAATCAGCCGGGTCTTTACCGTTAGATCAATCCGGACAAACCCTACCTGAAACGCAGGTAGACTATTACGCGTTTACAGGGCATAAATGGTTGTGTGGCCCTGCTGGCATTGGGGCGCTCTACACTCGTGCTGCAGTCATTGAAGAGACGGCACCTACCTATATTGGCTGGCGTGGTGTGCAAGTTGATGATTCTGCAAATCCGACGGGTTGGGAACCTGGTGGCAGACGCTATGAAGTGGCAACCTCTAACTATCCGCTATGGTGTTCATTACAACAGGCTATGGCTATTCAAGACGAATGGGGTACTAGCACTCAGCGTTATGAGCGGATTTGTAAGCTGAGTGAACGGTTATGGTCGGGGCTACAAGTGCTGCCAAATGTCCGTTGCCTACTGACTGAGGCACCCCCTAAAAGTGGGTTAGTCTCTTTTCAAGTTGTAAATGATGTAGGCCATCCTATTTTTGAGCAACACACTGAACTTGTGAAAACACTCGAAGCACAGAAAGCCTATACAAGAACACTACTCGCCCCGAACTGTGTCAGGGCTTGTGTTCACTACTTGTCTTTAGAGAGCGAAGTGGACGAGTTGATTACAACAGTCAGAAGCTCTACAGCGAATTAGCTTAGTATCGGTGTAATAAGGTGCAATATACTGGTACTAAGCCTATGGTTCTATTAGGTCGATGATTTTCTAGGAGGATGTCTGGACTCGCAGCGCGCTCTCCCAACCTCTATGTCAGGGTTTGTTTTGATTGAACAATCATATTGAGATTCAACAACTTAATCGAAAGCACAAGATGTCTCTCTATCTCTTATTTATGAATGGCTTTCATGACATCACTATTAAACCCAAACTTGCCATTGTTATTTCTCCACTGATCACGAGGAGGCATTGTTTCTAGGGTGTCCCAATGCTCGACGATCAGCCCGTCTTGAACCCGGAAAAGATCGTAGAAAATAGTAGAGTTTCCGATAAATTCGCCTTCAGAAATAGCTAACACAAAGTTACCTTGTCCAAAAATAGCGTGATTTTTGGTATAGATCATTGGCGTACCCGCTTCAGCCATGGCGGCTGCCGCACTCATGAATGCGTCTAACCCATCGCCTACTGATGGATTATGTTGAGCGTACTCGCTGGCTGAGAAATAACTCGGAAGTTTATCTACGTTGCCGCCGAGCAATACCTCTTCGAATAAGTTCTTAACTAATGCTTTATTCACATCGGTTTCGTCGAGATTCACAACTTCAGTGGGGCCGTCAATCATGCTACGGCCAGATACTGTATCGGTTACCGTTTCTTGCAGGTTATCCCAGTGTTCTACAATCAATCCATCTTCAAAACGAAAGACATCAAAGCCAATTTTCGGTCCAAAAAAGTCATACTTCGTATGGGTGATAACATAATTTCCGTCTTGAAATGCTCGAACAACATTCGCTGAAAACCCCTGTGGAGGCGCATTATGCATGACTTCACCAAATCCAGCTAAGCCGTCGGCGACTGCTAAATTATGTTGCATATATTTGTCAGGGTTAATATATGCAATGGGTGCTTGGTCTCCAGTGTTAAAACTGTTTAAAAGAGCACGAACCTTTTCTATCATTGTTGGTGATTCCATTTGAAGTGATTCCTCAGCTTCGGACTGTAAAATTTCTTGTAGGGCATAGCTTTCATAGCGCGTCATGCTCATGGTGTCTGCCTCAAGTTTGCTCATGAATTCCGCTGTTGCCGGAGCACTAGAGAAACTTGCCATAGAGGCTTCGGCACTTTCCATTGAATCCCAATGAACAATCGCCAACCATTCATTATCTTCACTCACAGCAGATTCCCGTGAAATGAATCCAGGCTGCTGTGAAACATGTTGAGATTCAACAGCTTGATCTACAGGATAAAACTCATCAGGTGTGACACCTGCTTTTAGTTTGAATGTGGCGACTTCAACAATAGTGCTGGTTTTCAAGGATTGTGCATTGGCGAGCTCTACCGATGCCGCTCCAAACTTGTTTCCGGTGTTATGTGCTATGGCACCTAAGAGCAGTAATGAGGTTGTTAGGATGCCAATTCGGGATTTCTTTTGAATGCTCATTGAAAATTTCCTAGTCGCTAGGTTTTGGCTAGCTTGGGGGCCATTTGTTAGCCATCATAGATACGTCAGCCAGCAATAGTAAATGGTCTAAAATGCTAACTATTAGGGTCGAAAGTGGACATATCGCCCTTGGCCCATGTGAAATTGTTGCCTGCGGTTAGCAGTCACTTAGGAATGATTTAGCAAGCTCATCGTTCTAACCACGTCATTGCTTGATTACCCAATTGCCGCTGTGCTGACGTTCTCGACTATTGCATCTGTCAGGTTAGCTGACGCCCTGTAACGGTTTGCCCAGTGGAAAAGGTGTTAAGTGCTTTTTCAGTTTCGTCACAACCGCATCGAGAACACTACGCCAATCGCGCTGGATATCTTGATCTAGAGGACTTGTAGCTGGCGGTGTCGATGGTTAGATTGCAAATGCCCTAGGCAATTGTTACGCAAGAGAATTCATCTTGGACTCAGTTTAAGTTCTCATTGGACATAGACTCTTCGGTATAATGGAGAGCCAAAAAATCTGATGTTCGGGGTCAAAAATGGACGTAACGTCCTTGGCGAATGTGAAATGGTCTCCTGCGGTTGCGAGTCGATTTGAAGTGATTCGACTCGCAAAATTGAAGCGGCGACGCCTGCCAGATGACCACAATCCTTGGCAGGCGCACCGCCTTAACTTCCACGCTTTAATTTTGTTTACCCAAGGAAAGGGCACTCATGGTGTTGATTTTATTGACTATTCCGTCAAGGCAGGGACATTAATTCATATTTGTGCCAATCAAGTACACCATTTTGGCCGTACCCAGGCATTAGACGCATTCCTGATTGTGTTTTTGCCTGCTGCCTTACCGACTAATTTATTAGGGCTTGCTACCAGTAGTCCACTATCTTGGTCTACTATTCAATATGTTTGGCCATCTGTTACCGAGCTTAATCCAGATCAGGCCCATAAGCTTCAACAACATATTGAGCTTCTAGAGAGCTATCAAATAGCAGATTTCGAGCAGCAACCCGCTGCGCAATACCTGTTATGGTCTATTGTTTCCTTCGCATCTCAGGCAGCAGTGTCGTCTGAAATAAATCACTCAGATAAGACAATAGATTCACGGTTTCTAGAATTTGTTGAGTTGTTAGAGAACTCGTTTGAGTCTTGTCGCAATGTGAAATGGTATGCAGAACAGCTAAATTGCTCGGCGAAAACGCTTTATCGTATTTGTCTGGCAACTGTTGGCAAATCACCTAAGGTGATCGCAGATGAGCGGGTAGCGATTGAAGCACAACGGCGCTTACTGTTTAGTAAAACAACCGTGAAAGAAGTGGGACATTCTCTAGGATTTGAAGAGACAACTAATTTTATTAAATTTTTTAGACGCTTGGTTGGTCAGAATCCTGATGAATTTCGGATGGAGTCAAAATAATCTAATCAATGGGATGCCTAATTAATTTGGGGGCATCTAAAGTTTTGGGAAACTCAGCGCGAAAGTTGATGTGTAAGTTGTCTGGCATACGCTTTGCTTCGTTACTTCTCAGTTCGTTTTGAGATCTATTATGTTGCAATTTCTATGTGACAGCTCCACGAACTATGCCTGAGGACTATGCCTGAGAACTATGACTTAGGTGCGATCCGCCCGGCAGCCACAGTGACAGAATAGAGGTAGTTCTAGGAGGTAACAATGGCACAACCGCTGACCGAAGGGTCTATTCGAGGCCGATTGGTAACGCTGACACTGCCTATGGTTTGGGGCATTTTTGCGATTGTCGGCTTTAACCTGGCCGATACTTACTTCGTGGGTCAGTTAGGCACCCAGCAGCTCGCTGCGATGAGTTTTACCTTTCCGGTCGTCATGACGCTGGGCAGTTTGGCGCTGGGGCTAGGCGTGGGCGCATCGTCTTTAATTGCTCGCGCTATTGGTGAGGGTGACCATAGCCGAGTGCAGCGATTTACCACCAATAGTTTGACTCTAGGCGTGACAGCCGTTGCCGTGCTCTCAACGCTGGGGCTAATGACGATTGACCCTCTGTTTAGAGCTTTAGGGGCTGGGCCAGAGATATTGCCCTATGTGCGTCAGTACATGCAAATTTGGTACTTTGGCATGGTGTTTTTGGTGGTGCCGATGGTGGGCAATAGTGCTATCCGTGCGGCTGGCAACACCGGCACGCCCAGCCTGATTATGACGTTGTCTGCTGGGTTCAATATTTTGCTGGATCCGGTATTAATTTTTGGGATGGCAGGGTTTCCGGCTTTAGGGTTAGCAGGGGCTGCGTGGGCGACTGTCATTGCCCGAGCGATGACGCTGCTGGCTTCTCTGTGGGTGCTGAAGTTTAAAGAGAATATGCTGTGCCCTAATTTGCCTACGCTTAAAGGCACACTTCATTGTTGGCGCGGCATTCTTGCCGTAGGGTTGCCTGCGGCTGGGTCTAACATGGTGACCCCTATTTCAATTGGGGTGATTACGAGCTTGTTAGCGAGCCACGGTGCAGTGGCGGTGGCTGGTTTTGGCGTCGCCTCTAGAATCGAATCGTTTGCCATGATTGCACTGATAGCCCTAGCGGCAAGCATTGGGCCGTTTGTGGGTCAAAATTGGGGCGCTAAAAAGTATGGCCGGGTAATGCAAGCGCTGCATCAGAGCTATGGGTTTTGTTTGATTTGGGGGCTGGCTATGGCAGTGGGGTTGGCTGTTGGCGGTGCTCAGGTTTCGATGCTTTTTAATCGTGATGGGGCAGTGGTGGCGATCGCCACTAGCTACTTGATGGTCGTTCCTATCAGCTACGGCGGCGCAGGCATTATTCAAGTCGGCAGCAATATTTTTAACGCACTCGGTAAGCCTGCCCCAGCAGTGATTATGACTGGGCTGCGAATGTTTGTTCTCTACATTCCATTAGCCTACGTCGGCAGTCATCTGATGGGGCCACTGGGGATTTTCGGCGCCGCTACGTTTGCAAATGGACTTGTTGGTGTGGGGGCTTATTGGTGGAGTCATCACACTTGTTTGGGTGGGCCTGAACAATGTGGTGATTCGAGAGGGGGTGATTCCCGAGAAATCACATCATCATCGCTGAGAGAATGAGCAGAGCAAGAAAATACGAAACCCATCACACAAAAGTGATGGGTTTGTCTTAGATGAACAATAGGCATCAACAACTGAGCTAGCTGAGACTGCATTACAACTGATAGCGATCACGAAATGCTTCTGTGGTGGCTGCCGACCAATGGAGATAGCTGGCTAAAGGGATTTTCAGGCTTACTCACCTCTTCTTTTTGCGCCCGTTTGGAAAACCCAGTAACCGACGTGAGCGAAAAAAACTAATAATGTTCTGGGCATCCACAGCATTTTGTGTGCTCCTGTTTGAGTAGTTAAATATATATAATGCTCAGCGTTGTCTAAGCCCACTGTTATAAGCTCGTAATCGTTTGAGGGTTTTTAAGGGATAGCTCGTTGATATTACCGATGTCAGCGAGTAGAACAACCATAGGCTATGTAGAAGATTCAAAAATACTTGATTTAAGGATTCTTGATTTGGGCATATTGGGGCTGCTATGCAGCCTCTGAGCTCTCTTTCATATGCAAGATGCGATGACGCCGCTGAACGCGGCATCACAGGAACAATTGCCACTCAGCAACTATCTGAGGCATCTCAATGCGTTTGAGAATAAAGACGAGCCTTCGGTAGAAGACACCATAGCGGTGATGTTGGCTCGTGATGCCGTAAAGCAGTGGATGGGGCCGCAGGTCGCTGCAGAGGCGGTTTCTAAGGTGGTGCATTTGGATGAGCGGCTGCGATCGCAATCTGCAAAAATGGCCCATCTCTCCACCTGCCGAGAGACCACCAACCCCTCTGCCGACAAATGGTGGTGGTGGCTAAGCACGATCACCATAGACACGGCTGAAATGGTGGAGGACAACGCTGAAGCCAAAGCCGAAGCAGATGCGGCAGGGGTCCCGAGATGGGCAAGGTGGGATTGGTTGTGGAACTTAGGCACGGTCTCTTGCTTGGTGCTGTCAGCTGGCTTAATGAGCCAAACCGCCAAAGCGTTTTCTGAAGAAGGCTTTGATTTATTTGGCACCATCAGCACCATTGGTCAGGGCGCAGGGTTAGCCATTGTGGCCAGCGGCGCGATTACAGACGATGGCAAAAAGAAAGTGCAAGCTGTGTTGAAAGGGTTCAACATTCCTGAGCAGTACCACTCAGAAGTAACATTTGCGGGTTCTACTGTGATGTTGGCTGCCTCAGCGGGGCTATTTTTTAATTTGCCAACCATTGGCAATGTTTACTACAGCTTCGGACAGCGGCAGGAGACCCAAGGCATTTGGGATAAAGCGCTGGAGAGCTACCAGCGGGCAGCTCGCTTTAGCCCGCAAAATAGCGAGGTTGTGCTCGCGGAAGGTCGACTGCACGAGAAGCTCGGTAACTTTAATGCGGCGATCGCCACCTATGAACCCGAAGCCAACCTCGGCAAACCCGAGTTCAACAATGCCCTGGCAAGAGTTTTGCTGACGCAGGGTTTTCAACCCAAAAATTGGGAGCCGCCCTTGCGAAAACGAACTCTCAGCGAAATTAGCCTGAGACTAGATCGTACAGACCGTGCCTTACCGACCGGGGCGCTCCGCAAAAGTGATTTGACTGTCTTTTTATTAAAGGTAGATTTATTCGTTAATCAAATTATCTATGAACTCTCTAAAATGAATTGGGGCGACCTCAATCAATTAGGCGAGATAGAGACCTTTGAACTTCAAGAAAAACTTGCATTTTTAGGCATTGCTGAAAACCAAGCCCAGCGCCTGCTCTCCGAAGGCATTGCCTTAGATACTGCAAAACTGGATCGAACCAATTGCTATCACCACACGCTAGTTGGCATTTTGCAGCCATTTATATTTAAGCAACCTCTTTTTTATGATGCAGTCGCCATGGCCCATGTCTATGGTCATCCTGATACGCACTATGTAAATAGAGAATACGCTTGCGCCTCGATTACAGGATTTGAAGGCAAGTCAGCAAACCTAAACGATGGTAAGTTTTTGGATATATTCGCGCAAAAAGTTTCAGAGATGGAGGCTGAGGCATACAGAGCTAGGGAAGACAACACAGCTCCCTTGAATGACTTTGTCTTATCTGATTTACGTCAATCCATACTCTCTCGGGGGTTTTTCGGTACTGCTAGTATGATCTCAGATCCGCAAACCTGGCAAACGGTCAAGCAAACGGTGAAGAGGCAAGTTCAAGCCAGCTTAGGTGAGCCGTGGGAGCAGGAATCCCAAGCGCAGAATACTGCCATCTTTCGAGTATTGGCTACGGATAAAGGCAACATTATTAGCGCTTTCGGTTACGATCTCAATTCTCAAGAAAACCTTGAACCATTCATAGACCAGTGGAAAGAACAGACTCAAACATGGCTAACAAAGCTATTCCCGGAGTCACCTACTCGGCCGCGAATAGAAGTCATGAGGGCGCGAAAAGACGCAATTGAAGCAGGTCATACCTTTGCAGATCTTAAAGTTGTTATTGATCTGAATCAGAATGAAGTTGAAATTTTTGATTGGCATGCTTCTTACCCAGCTAGCTTTTCAGGATTCGAACAGCCATTGCCAGGAGATGAGACTGCTTACCAATCACCAAAGACTTTAGACAATAGTATAGAGAAAAGGATCCTTGCACAGATATTAATAAATACTATCAACCAAGAAACCGATTGGGATAAAGACCTAACACTATTTCCAGCTCCCGCTGATTATGCTGTCACGATGGCCTCAGACGGCCAAGTTATTGCCGTCGAGTCGATGAATAAAATAGCCGAAGAGAAGCTATCGGAAACCCCACTCAAATTAATACAGGGAAATGCTCCAAAAAATATTAGCAACAATCTCCCGATGGCTAAGGTTAAGCTATCCTTTAAGAGTCCATTTGTCTATCGAGCCGTTCCGCTAGATGAGACTTTTGCGCAAGTACCACAGTGAACACAGTTAGCATGAATGAGTTTATCTGCTCATCGCTTCTTCAACGTTAGTGCGTGCTACGTAGGTGGGTTGATTTTAAACAGAAGAGCGCGCTTCGTTAATTTAACGAAGCGCGCTCTTTTAAGAACTTCGAATAATGATAGAATCCAGAGCAATGGTAGTGAATTCGCTCCTTTGCGTATTGTGAGACTGTTTAGAGTAACTGAATGACCTTAGCTTTTTATGGCTTTAGCTTCTCAGTAATATCTCTCTAGCGGCTATGAAAAGGAAATATCACTAGCCACTTGAATGGATTCTATGTTGGAGATGAAACGGATATCGCTATCTATCTTTGACCTTCTTATTAGGACTATTTGAGTGACAATAGACCCCAGAGCAACGCTAGTGAGCTTGCTCCTTTGCATGCTGTGAAGCTATTTAGAGAGTGACTGAATGACTGTTATTTTGAACAACTACAGCCTTTTTTCAGAAAACTCTCTCTAGTTGCCATTAAAAGGAAATATCACTAGCAACTTGAATGGGGGCTATGTCGGAGATGAAACTGATATCGTTATCTATTGTTGACCTCCCTTGCTTAAGGGCCAGAAGTCTTATCAACTTCATGCCTTAAGCATACTCCTCCTATAGGTGAGCGATCTCTCTTGATACAAAGGTTTACCAGTGTTTAACCTTCGTATTGAAAGTGCTTAAATTCAGAGGAGATAATTGTTTCAGCTGTTGTTTGTTCTCTTTGGAGTATGTTCCATAATCAGATGAACACGCATGATTCATCTGATTATGGAACGAGAACAATGTTGTGAACACATCGCAAAACGTCTAGCTTATAGGCTATGCGTTTTGCGATGAGACGTGTTTTCTGAAATACGGTGCGTTTAAAGGCCAGAATTATCGATAAGGCAGCGTCACTGAGCAAGTGGTGCCCACTCCAACTTCACTGACAATCTCAATCTTGCCTTGGTGTAAATCTACGCATTTTTTCACAACGGCTAACCCTAGCCCTGTTCCTGGCATGTTGCGAATATTTTTGCCTCGTTGAAACGGCTCAAACAGTTGTTTTTGATCGTCTAAAGGAATGCCGATGCCTTGGTCGCTAACGTCGATTGTGACGGATTCTGTAGAAAAGACGAGTTTCAGCGTAATGGTGCCGCCGTTAGGAGAGTACTTGATCGCATTCGATAACAAATTAGACAAAATCGAACGCAATAGCTTTTCATCCAAGCTGATGGGATAGGCCTCTCCTTCAGAGATGAAATGGAGACTGTGCTGCTCGCCAGCGCTGAGCTGCATTTCTTCGACAAAGTAGTCGCAATATAGCTGCAGGGCTAAGGGCTTAGGATTAAAGGCTAAGTTGCCAGATTCTGCTCGGTTAATGGTCAAAATGTCATCTAGTAGCTGTACCGTGTTTCTAATTGAGTCCTGAATGCGATTTAAGTTGCGCGCTCGTTTGGTGGTATCTTCCCAGGTCGATTGAGAGTTCTCTAGTAGTTGAGCCGCGGCTAGGGCAGTGCTCAGGGGCGTGCGAAACTCATGGGAGGCCATTGAGAAAAAACGGGTTTTTAAGTTGCTGAGTTCTTTTTCTCTCTCTAGCGCCAGCCGGGTTTCATCCAGTCGTTTCCGTTCGGTGATGTCACGCGCGTTGACGATGACCCGGAGGGTATCGCCAGCGTCTATAAACGGTTGACTGACCGCTTCTAAAATGGGCCAAGTAGTG
The DNA here is from genome assembly GCA_039025345.1 of Cyanobacteria bacterium P01_D01_bin.105. GTDB lineage: Bacteria > Cyanobacteriota > Cyanobacteriia > Phormidesmidales > Phormidesmidaceae > Phormidesmis. The sequence goes on from JBCCOO010000015.1 coordinate 47,115, forward strand.
CTCTTTTGATGCCGAAAGCGAAACTCGATAGGGCTTTGAAGATCTGGCTGTTGGGTGGTTCTGATGAGCAAATCTCGCAGCGTGGCATCGGGCATGTATCGCTGGGTTGCCCAATCATCTGGGTGTATAAACGATGCAACATTTTGTCCGATTAAGTCTGTGCTGCTGTAGCCTAATACTTTTTTGACGGAGGGACTAACGTAGTGGATGGTGCCCTCTAGATCCAAAATCATGATGATATCTAGGGCATTTTCAATCAGGGTTCGAAAGTTCTTTTCTCGTTGCAGCAACGCTTGCTCAGTCCGTTTTCGTTCAGTGGTATCTCTTTGCACTGCGATCCAGTGGGTGTACCAACCTGTGGTGTCGGCGACGGGCACCAGGCTAAATTCATTCCAAAATTCAGAGCCGTTTTTGCGATAGTTGATCACTTCGACGGTGACAGGTTCCCATCTTGAAAGGGCCTGACGAACTCGATGTAGCTCGGCTCTATCTGTTTTTGGTCCCTGTAAGATTCGGGGAGTTTGCCCTAAAACTTCTTCGGGGGCGTAGCCTGTAATGTGGGTGAAAGCCTCGTTGACATAAAGGATGCGCGGGCCGGGTTCATCGAAGGGTTCTGCCTCTGTAATGATGACGGCATCGTTGGTGTTGACGACGACTGATTGGAGTAGTCTGAGCTCTTGAGCACGTTTCTTTTGCTCTGAGATATCGACAATCACAGCAACGATACCGCTAGTGTTGCCAGCGGTATCGTTGAGGGGCGCCGCCGAACAGATGAGATCGATTTCTGTGCCGTCTTTGTGTCGGCGCCGCATTTCTACTCGGGTGTAAGTTTGGCCTTCGAGGACGCAGGTTTGAAGGCTGTCGCAGTCTTCCCAGGGTGTTTCTAGCGAAACTGGGCTAGGACGATCTAAGACTTCTGATTCGCGCCAGCCAAATATCCGTTCGGCGGCTGGGTTCCAAATTTTAACGTTGCCGTCTAGATCCAGCATGAAAATGGCTCGGGGCGAGGCCGTAATCAGCGCATTAAGCGTTTCGTTTTTGTGGAGGAGGGCTTGCTCTGTGCGCTGTCGTTCACTGACTTCGGCTTGCAGCGCCCGGTTGGTTGCGGCGAGTTCTGCGGTGCGCTGCTGGACGCGCTGTTCGAGCTGGGTATTGAGCTGTTGGAGTTGGTTGTAGAGTTCGGACTGTTGCAGGGCGATCGCCACTTGAGTCGCTAGCTGCTCTATCAACTCCACTTCCCACGATTTCCATACGCGAGGCTGGCGGCACTGATGGACAATCAACACTCCCCACAGCACCGATTCGCCGACATCGTCACTGTCGACATTGCCATAACCAGCACCGCTATCTACGGCTGGTTCATCGTCTGTACGAGTATTTTGAATAATTGGCACTACCAGCTTGGCCCGCACATCAAATTGTTTGACGAACTCGGCTAAACACGGTTCTACATCCGCTTGATCAATATTGGTGATGCTGCGAGTTTTTCCTAAGGCGTAGGCCTGGTGGCATCCTTGGGGAAACACTTCCTCCTCAAACTGTTGGCTGAGGATTTTAGGATAGGGCGACAATACCGTTTCATGGGTAACGCGGCCCGTTCCATCTGGATAGAATCGGTAGATAACAACACGATCAGCCTGTAAGAACTGTTGAACTTCAGCAACTGTTGTCGTTAGGACTTCGTTAAGATCCAATGACTGCCGAATTTGCTGAGCAATTTGAGTCACCAGTCTTTCCCGCTCTGTTGTTTGACGCAATAAGATTTCTACATCCCTGCGCCGTTTTACTTCCTGGGTGTAATACCAAAAAAGGCATCCTAGAAAGAGAATGCCTAAACTACTTGAAAGAAAGGCAATATGTGTCACAGAAAACGGGGCTAGAAAAGGACACTGGCGTTGGCTAAAGCTGTTTAACGAAGCCCTATTGGTTAAAGCTTAAAAGGCGTAGCTTTGACCATCCTTGAGATGCCCAAAGCTAGATATCTCTCAATTTAGGGCGCATTACTGCTCTTAATCTATCAGGCTTCAATATCTAGACGTGAGAGCCTTAAGATAACTTTCTGGAAGTTAAAGGCCCAGAAGGATAGATAGGAACATCAGCGCAATAACGCCCATCCCCGTGTAGAAAAGGCCTAACCAAATAGTCTGTAATGATTTGGGTGGGTTTTTCTGCCAGTCCCAACGTAGATAATTAAGGTTACTAGCCCCTTCGTAACCTCTGATAATCGCCACTACTGGACTCGGCTCAGGCAACTTGTCGCGATAATCTGTGCCGTAGCGCGCCATGTGCTCAAAGGTGACTTCGCCTTGTGCATGTTGGGGCAAAATGCGTCGTCTTTGGTAAGGCACAATGGTATCGCCAAAGTTGCTGAGATATTCAGCACTGTTTAATAGCTCGTCAACAAAGCCTTGAAGGCCTTTCGTGGCCAAAACAATTGACCAGGCTAGTTTTTCGCGATCATCGTAGATGTTACGCCCTAGCACCCGCTGGATACAGATCTCGGCGAAGCGATAGTTATTGTTGCTTTCATACAGTAACCGGCGAAAAGAGTCTGAGAGCAAAAGCCCCCTGATAAACTCACGAACCGTAAGTTGATTGCTGCGTAGCTGAGACTCTAAAAATCGTTCGCGGTTGTGAGCCAGCATTTGCTGCTCATGGAAAATTTGACGATAGGCTGCATGGATGAGTGCATCTGTCTCTATGGATGTTAATAAACTCTCAGTATCAAAAATTCGAGGTTGCTCATCACCAGGGACTTCAAATCCATTGACGCGCTGATTCTGGGCGCTGACGTCATAGTCTAGTAAGGGAAGTGGCATGATACAAAACTCCTAAATGAACACTTGTTAAAGGTTGTGCGCTACATTAGCTGGAAAAAATATAGGCAATACCGTTTCCGCTGATTGATGTTCTAACGATTGCCTAGACGGGTGTGATGCTGGCAATTTTCCCGCCTTCTCGATGAATCTTTTGATAAGTCTCAGAAAGCTGAGCAAAGGGCACTAGATAAACTCGATTGCTGCGACGGAACCGAGAGGTTTTGCGTAGGGTTCTAGCTTGATAGCCTGTCACTTCAATGCGATAAACCTTCCCTTCATCGCTCGCGCCTTTGCCGAGTCGAGTGGGTGCATTGTTCTTAGGCTCTTGGAACGCGGCCCCAACACCAGCCGATGAAATGACGGGAACGGGCTTTTCTTGAATGACTAAACTATTGAGCTTAGGTTGAGTCCCCGCGATGTCACCCTTCAAGCTACTGCTAGACGGCCCCCGAACTAATTCGAAGGTGTGGGTGAACTGCGCTAGACTCTGACACACTTCCGACTTATGGCCGCGAATGTAGGGGACAAAGTCTTGGCCATACGCGTTTTGATATTCATCACTATCGAGATAAGAATCAATATCCGCTTCAAACCCTTGTTCATCTAACAAGGCGCTGTGCGATCGCATTTCTTCTAAGCCTTGGGGCGCACGACCTAGAAGATGACGGAAATTTAGTTCAATGGCTCGGTAGCGAGGACAGTTGGTGAAGAAGCGATCGCGATAGAGCTCAGATTTGGCAACTGCTCGGACAAAGTCACGCACACTGAGTTCACCGCGCTTAAATTGTGATTCAGGCACGCTCAAGCGCTCACTTTCCATTACATAGGCATTGCCGAGCACCTGACGATAAACCGCTGTAATAATCGTTTCGGCTTCACTCGCAGACAGCCCAGGCACCCATTCCACGGGAACAACCTCGTTAAATCGTTTAACACCCAGTTGCCCGGCAGGCCCAGCGTCCACCCGAGGGATGTCGGGGCTGACGTAGGGAAGACAAAAATCAGCTGGAGAGGTTACCGTTGACGGCAGGCTTTGAATCACAAAGCGATTGAGCTTAGGCCGAGTACCCGAGACATCACCCTTAAGACTGCTGGTTGAAGCACCGCGGACCAGCTTAAAGGTGTGAGTAAACTGCACCAAGCTTTGGCACGCTTCAGTTTGGTAGCCGCGAATATACGGCACGTTCTGCTCACCAAACGTAGACTGATATTCATCACTATCGAGATAAGAATCAATCTCTGCTTCAAACCCTTGTTCATCTAACAAAGTGCTGTGCGATCGCATTTCTTCTAAATCTAGAGGCGCACGACCTAGCAGGTGACGAAAGTTAAGCTCAATGGCTCGGTAGCGAGGACAGTTGGTGAAAAAGCGATCGCGATAGAGCTCAGATTTTGCAACAGCCCTTACGAAGGCCCGCACGCTGAGTTCACCACGCTTGAACTGCGACTCAGGCACGCTCAAGCGTTCACTTTCCATTACATAGGCATTGCCTAGCACTTGACGATAGACTGCCAAAATAATGGTTTCGGTATCGGCAGACGAGAGGTTAGGAACTCGCTGAATCGGGTCGGTCTCATCGAACAAACTGACACCTAATTGTGAGGCAGATCCAAAGGACATCGACGGTATAAATCTCCGGTAAGGGCAAACGGCAAAGCCAATGGACAGTGTGTGCGTGTTGGGCACACGGAAATTGTCATTAGAGCTTGTATATAAAGCGAGAATGGCACACCGGGAGGAAAGAAAAAGGAAAGGAGAAAGGAAAGAAAAAGGAAAGACTTAGCTAATGAAATAAATATTTTTATTTCGTTTCATTTATTTTCGTATTTTTTGACAAATAAGCTTAATTCTGAAGCGTCTTCATTTGCTTAAAAACTGGGGCTAAAAAAGACTCAGTCTAAATCTGTAAAGTTGCCATATAACAAGGCGTTGAAGACAACTGTCAGCGGTGAAATCTCAGCTACTATAGGAACGGTTGCGTTTTCGCCACGGCCATACTCTCTAGTCTATGAGAATCCTTTTAGTAGAAGATGACACACGCCTTGCCGAAACCTTGGCAGAGGCTCTAAGCGACCAGCGCTACGTCGTTGATATCGCCCCTGATGGTGAAACCGGGTGGCATCAGGTTAAGACTCTCGAATACGACTTAATTGTTTTAGATGTCATGCTGCCGGAGCTAGATGGTATTAGCTTGTGCAAAAGACTAAGAGCGCACAGTTATGACCTTCCCATTCTCATGCTCACCGCTTGTGACACCGTTCATAATGAAGTGTCTGGGTTAGATGCAGGCGCGGACGACTATGTCGTTAAACCCGTCGATTTACAAAAGTTTTTTGCGCGCATTCGCGCCTTGCTACGCAGAGGCTGTGGTAGTGCTTCGCCCATTCTGGAATGGGGCGAGCTGCAGCTCGACCCTAGCACTTGCGAAGTTAGCTATGCCGCTACCCCTATCCGCCTGACACCCAAAGAATATGGCTTGATGGAGCTGCTCCTGCGCAATGGACGGCGTGTTCTGAGTCGTAGCGTCATGATTGAACATGTATGGTCCTTAGAATCTCCCCCTGAAGAGCACACTGTAAAAGTTCATATCAGAGGGCTACGCCAAAAACTCAAAGCAGCGGGCGCACCTTCAGATTTGATTGAGACTGTTCACAGTATGGGCTACCGGCTCAACTAGCACTTTGGTGTACCCGTTTGAGGGCGTGCTTGGGATATCGTTTAAAGGTGCGTTGATGCATATTGCTTTCGTCGATTGCTATACATCTTTTTGGCAGCTTCCTCAATGGTTGGTCTCTATTGGATAGTGCATCACAATGATGGAGAGCTGGGGATAGGCGCGGGCGATCGCCTCGGGCACTACGCCTACTGCCGACGTGCGCGTCGCGATTCTATAGGCCTGCGTATTCACTTCTAATAGCAGTAAGTCGTTAGGTTGAATGCGTTTTGAAATGTGGTGCTGAAGCTGGCCCGCTGCCTGCTCAAGAGTCACGTCGATATCGAGTGTATTAATCTCTTCAGCGTTGAGCTGTCGCTCTTTTCTGTCGCTGACAATCAAAACTTGCAGGGAAGTTTTGAGCTCATGGGCAATCATTTTAGCGGTGTTTAGGGTTGGCTGAAAGTTGTTGGAAAGGGCTTGTTGTTTCTCGACGGCTAAGATGATGCGGTCGGTATTGGCAATAGGATGAGTGAAACGGGTAATGAGCATAGGCACTCGGGTGCGGCTAGCGACGCTATCTAAAACGCTGCCAAAGAAATTGTCTTTGTAGGTAGAAAATCCTTTCCAGCCGCTGATAATTAGGCTGGCATTTTGTTCTATAGCTGTGCGTAAGATGCCGCCGTCAATGGTGTGATCTACCCGTGCAATGGGCTCTACATTGGTGGCCGCAGCATGGGCAATGTGTTCGGCTTCTTCGAGGAGGCGAGTTTGCGCCTGAAGGGCCTTGTGAGAGACCGGGCCGCGATTGTCTCTTAGCACATTGAGTGGTAGCAGCGTGCCCTGGCTCGCTTTGGTTAAAATAAGCGCCAAATTTAGGAGTGCATCTTCTGTCGATGGGTTAGAGACGGTGATTAACACGCGGTGGGTTAGGTCGGAGGAGGGTTGCTTTGCGATCGCAGCTCCCATCTCTAACCTTCGTCCCCAGTGCTGAGTGACCCAGGGCGAAAGGATAGAGGTGGCAAGAATCATGGCAATGACACCGTTGACCGTGGTCTGATCGACGAGCTCGATGCGAAAGGCTACGGTGATTGCTGCAAGGGCTGATACAGCTTGAGCTGTGGTTAAGCCAAACATCACCATGATGCCGGGGAACGGCACTTTGTAGAGCGCTCCGGCTGCGTAGGCTGCGACGAATTTCCCGATGAGCTCTGCGCCAATCATCACACCTGCAATGAGGAGTACTCTCGGATTGGTGAGCAGCGCAGTTGGGTCAATGAGCATGCCGACAGAAATGAGAAAAAAGGGAACGAAGAGCGCATTGCCAATAAACTGAATGCGGTTCATGAGCGGGCTCATTTGAGGGATGAGCGGTGTGAGGGTAATGCCTGCTAAAAATGCGCCGATAATGGGTTCTACTTCAATTGCGCCTGCGATATAAGAGACAATAAACAGCGTCGCGAGGACAACAATGAATTCGGTGTTTTCACCATGGCCGAATTTAGCAAAGAACCAGCGGCTGATTAAGGGGATGCCCCATAGGCAGCCAATGGTGTAGGCCGTGAGCGCGGAGATCAGGAATAGCCACAAGCCGAGGGTGAGATCGCCCTGAAAGGCTTTGATGATGATTGCAAGTGTGAACAGCGCAAGAACATTGGTGATGAGCGTTGTGCCTAAGGTGATAGTGGCGGCGGGCGATCGCATCATCCCCAACTTGCTCAAAACTGGCAGCGCCAGCAGCGTATGAGATGAACAACATGACGCCACCAGCAGCGCCGCTAACCGTCCGTACCCCAGCGCTAGCATTGCTGTCGTGCCAATAATCATTGGCACTACGAAGGTGATAATGCCAAACAGTGTGGCTTTGTCGCCGTCTTCTTTAAAATCATCCAGGCTGGTTTCTAGCCCTGCCCTGAACATGAAAAACAACAGACCCACCGTGCCCAGTAGCAGAATAGTGCTGTCGCGCTGAAGCATGCCTAGTCCTTCCGGTCCGACCACCACGCCCCCTAAGATGAATCCGACAATGCCGGGAAGCTGAAGCCGCTCAAATAAGATCGGCGCAATCAGCATGATCGTTAAAATCGTTAGGAAGATAGCGACCGGGTCGGTGATGGGATCCGCAAAAAGGGTCGCAATCATAAGCAATTTTGTCCAGATGCTCTGTTTACAGTTTTGCTGATTGTGCCAAAGGCACATCGGTTATTCCGCCAAAGGCACATCAAAAATTATTCAAAAAGTAAAGGCTCATACTCTTTGGCTTCGTACTCCCTGCAGCCTTCACAAGGCCCCTGTGGGTTTGCCGCGCAGCGAAGAAAAGGAGACTTAGCATTCAACCGGCAAGTGATATCCCCAATGACCATCCCCATCCCGTCTACATAGTGGGCGTCGGGGTTGGGCGATCGCGGAGAAAACTGACGTAACCGTTCTTGCGCCGCATAGTCGGCAGCAATATTAATACTTTGCTGAAAGTGGTGGCGACTATGCCAGCCAATTATGAGAGAAAAAAACGCTGGTGTGAGGCCAATGATGATAATCAGCGCAACGAGCATGAATCCGTTAAAAGCGAAAGGCTACAGACGATCCTAGCGTAATCACGGAGGCTTTTTGGGAATGGCCTTATTTCAAGGCCTGATTTCATCAGGGCCTCACTTTAGCGATCGCTTTTTTTCTATCGCCTTATGTTCTGTTGCCCTATGCCGGACTTGGCGCTTTTTCCTTTGGCTTAAAGGTAGATTTGACGTGTAAATCTTTGAGCTGACTATCTTCTACGCCGGAGGGTGCATTGGTGAGTAAGTCGCGGGCCTGCTGCGTTTTGGGGAATGCGATCGCCTCTCGGATCGATTGCTCCCCGGCTAGTAGCATCACCAGTCTGTCGAGTCCGTAGGCGATCCCGCCGTGGGGTGGGGTGCCAAATTCAAAGGCTTCTAATAAAAAGCCAAACTTATCGTCAGCTTCTTCTTTAGATAAGCCAATGGTTTCAAATACCTTGGCCTGTACCTCGGGCTGATAAATTCGCAGGCTGCCGCCGCCAATTTCATAGCCGTTATACACAATGTCATAAGCGACCGCGCGGGCCGTGGTGAGATCGTCTATATCGTCTGGGTGAGGCGCAGTGAAGGGGTGATGTAGCGCTTCATAGCGGTTTTCATCGGCGTTCCACTCAAACATCGGGAAGTCGGTCACCCACAGCAGGTTTGTTTTGCCTTCGTCTATTAAGTTCAGCTCTTGTGCGATCGCTTGCCGCAGCTTATCTAGGGTTGCATTGACCGTGGCAGCATCGCCCGCCCCAAAGAGCAACAGATGCCCTGGCTGCGCTCCGGTTCTCTCCAACAGCGTTGCTTTTTGCTTATCGGTTAAATTGTCTTTAATTGCGCCGATGGTATCGATTTCACCACCTTCTCGCACGCGAATATAGGCAACGCCTCTAGCCCCTGCATCGGTCGCGACTTTGAACAAATCGCCTTTAGGCTTAATGCGTACGTTAGAAATCGCATCGTTGCCGCCCGGAATCGGCAGCACTTTCACCAGCCCGCCGCTTGCCACTGCACCAGAAAAGACTTTGAATCCAGAGTCTTTCACAATGTCTGACACGTTCACCAGCTCCATGCCGTAGCGCGTATCAGGCTTGTCGCTGCCGTAGCGGTCCATTGCATCGGCATAGGTTAATCGTGGGAAGGGCGTTTCAATCTCAATACCTTTAACGGCTTTGAAAATATGCGCGACCAGCCGCTCGTTCAGGGCGAGAATTTCCTCCTCGTTCATGAAGCTCATTTCCATATCGAGCTGCGTAAACTCGGGCTGCCGATCGGCTCTCAAATCCTCATCGCGGAAGCAGCGAGCAATTTGGTAATAGCGATCCATGCCCGCTACCATCAGGATTTGCTTGAAGAGCTGGGGAGATTGGGGGAGCGCGAACCAGTCACCTTCGTTAACGCGGGAAGGCAGGATGAAATCTCTGGCCCCTTCGGGCGTAGAGCGCGTGAGTATGGGCGTTTCGACTTCGAGGAAATCTTCCTGGTCTTCTAAAAAGCGGCGGATGGATTTAATGACATCGTGGCGCAGGCGTATGTTTTTAGCCATGCGATCGCGCCGTAAGTCCAAATAGCGATATTTCAGGCGCAGATCTTCACGCACGTTTTCTTCTTCGGCCGTTGAGACCTGAAACGGCATCTGTTTGCGCACCGCATTCAAAATGGTCAGCTCATCTGCGTAAATTTCTACCTGTCCGGTTGGGAGCTTGTCGTTTAGAGATTCCTTAGGCCGTTGCGTAACCCGACCGACGACTTTAACGACATACTCGTTGCGGGCATCTTCTGCAACGGGGTAAGACTCGGGTGTGCGCTCGGGGTCACTGACAATTTGGACGGTGCCGGTGCGATCGCGCAAATCTAAAAATACGACCCCGCCATGGTCGCGGCGGCGATCTACCCAGCCGTATAGAGTGACCGTTTTTTCGATGTGCTCGGCTCGGAGCTGACCGCAATAAAAGCTACGCATGGCGACAGGCGAAGAAGGTGACCAGAATAGAAATTTTCACAATGGCTCTTCATTATGAGGGATGAAGGCCCATTGCGGAACATTATATTTGCCATGCTTGATGAGCCAACCGTATAGCTGCTGTAAGCTACTGGCGATCACGAGAAGCATTTATGTGGAAACGCCATCGGTTGGAAACGCCATTGCTACCCAGATTTCTCCAGATACCAATGGCGATGCTTGCTCTGTCTTAAAAAGCGCCCTGTCTTAAAAGCGCTCTGTCTTGAAAGCGCCCTGTCTTAAAAGCGCTCTGTCTTAAAAGCGCTCTGTCTTAAAAGCGTCTTACAAGTGCTTTGCCCCAAAAGCGTTTATTCGTCGAATTTCAAAAATGACTGATGCTTCTGAATACGGCCCGCGCCTTGCAGGTTGCCACGACGGATGATTTCTTCTAAAGCAGGCTTAGAGAGGCGTTCTAGTTCAATGCGCTCAAACGACTCAAATTCGACCGGATCGCAAACGCGAGGATCGCAAGGGAAGGGGATAACCTGTGGCGGAATCTCAATTCTAGGCAGCGTATTGCAATCTACCACTTCACAGTTAGGTTTCAGTTCAATCTGGGGGCTGGCATCCACTCGCATGAGCTGAGCGCTGGCAGCGGTGCTAAAAGCCATCGGTGCAGCGACTGCGAGCCCGAGTAGGCTAAGTATTTTTTTAGATATGTTGAAGTGGCGAGCCATGGCAACTATCTCTTGAATGAATGTGTTGTATTTCAGTCACATTTCAAGCGTAGCTAGTCGCCTTTCAACACAACAGTACTCACATGGGTAATTGTTGTTAAAAAGGAGATGTTGAAAAGAACGGATTGAAAAAGGAGATATTGTCAGCGAAGCCTTAGCGCGCAGAGAGATAGCCCCACGTATAGGCAGATGAGAGCATGTAGTCGACGGTGAATTCTGACCCGATGGGATAAAAATAGATATCGAAATAGTTTTCTACGGTGGGCCATTCCCATGGACTTGGAAACGTGTCGTCGGCAATTTTGGAGAGTAGCCAGTAGTCGCTGTAGAGAGTGAAGTCAGCGGGCCCATAGACAGTGATGCCGGGAGGCGGGCTTTGCCCGGTGATGCGCTGATCGATGATGAGGGGATTTTGCGGATAGCGATCTCCAATGCCGGTTGTAAAGGACATATTATCTGGGTTAGCTCCCAGGGCGAACTGTGTGCTGTTAATTGCGGCCAACAGATATTTGGGATCCCCTGTGAGAGCATGCGCTTGTAAAATATTGACGCTTTTTGGGGCACCCAAGCCATTTGCCCAGCCCAGAGGCGATTCAGGATGGTTTTTACTCCAGCCAAATGCAGTTGTTCTCGTCAAGGCTGCTAAATCGTCAGCATGTCGCAAGAACGAGGCTCGCGCATTGGCTTGGATACGTTCGTCTACGGGTAATGCTGCTGTAGTTTGTTGTGGGTTGCTTAGCTGCCCTACTTCCTGTTGGTAACTCAGTTGCTCATCATCTTGTTGTTTTTCACGCTGTTGTTCGCCGCTTTCTAGATTCTGATTACTTTGTTGTTGATTGCTTTGTTGCTGATTGCTTTGGCTAATAGGAAGACGCTGAGCGTTCATTTTGCCATTTTCTATTGCAACCGCTTGAGCGCTTGATAGAAAACTCACTGTATTAGGCTTATTCAGTCTGGCATAGAGGAAAGCCGCCTCACGCTGCTCGTGTACACCTTAGATGGAGGCGTCTACATTAGCCTGCGAGAAGATGGTAGTGGCCAGGAATAGATTGTGCCAGCGAGCATTGCCTGTGAGTCGATAGAGCTCTAATGCGGCCAGGTTGCGCTCATCTTCTACATAGTGCTGAAGTTCTCCGGGGTAGTTAGCCGCAACATACTCGGGATAGTTTGTTTCAGCGTAAGCCATCGCCTGTAAAGCACTGTCCTCGTATGTTTGGGCCAGCTGGGCATCGTAGCGCTTAAGGGTGTGTGCGGCGCGAGCGGCCACGCCTGCATACAGATAGCTAGTCCATACATCGGGGGCGTAGGCCATCACGGGCAGGGATTCTTGCCAACTCGTTTCGCCATGTTGCGGGTGGTCGGCAGATTCAATACCGCCGCGAACGCCGCCTTCAGGGGTTTGGAGTCGGCGAAAGAAGTCAATGGTCCACAGCGCTTCATCGACAATGTCCGGCAGGCTGTTGGCCGATTCTGGCAGGTTGAGATTGACCTGTTGGAAATGCTCTGGGAAGAGATTGTGTAGCTCTAGCAGCCCGCGCGGAATCGCCAGATGATGAGCGCGTCTATCCCAATCGCCTGCGTCAAAATAACCGCCCCAGGCATTGGGGACAATTTCTTCCGTTTTGGTTGCCAGGAGCTGCTCAAAAGTAGAGGCTGTGCCCAAGCCCATGTCCACTTCCAAGAGGCTGGCATTGGATTGATATACGCTGACGCCATCGTCAGGGTGGAAGGCCCGTTGACGGGTGAAGTTAGTGAACGGTTCGCCGATTGCGATGCCGCTGCGCTGGTGATAGAAGCCTCGGACTGCGGTAAAAAAGGCCTCTTGCCAGACGGAACTGGAAATTTCAAATGGGAAAGAGCAGCCGATGGTGTCCACGCAGAGGCGATAGCTACCAGTTTGGCTAAAGTCGCTAAAGTCTAGTCGATGAACTTCGGTGAGGGTGTAGTCCTGCCCGCGCGGATCTTCAGACTGTTGCTCGGCGCGAACTTTTTGGGCTGTGCCCCTATATACAGGCGCTTGGCTCTGGTTATTTATGAGTTGAAAGGGGAGGCCTTCAGGGAAATCTAGCGCACCGCCGTTGCCCATCCAGGTTGATAAGTAGCCGACTTTTAGCGGATCGTCTGGGCGAAAGCCAACGTGAGAGACGTGGATGGCTTCAGTGCGATCGCGCTTGGGCTGATATTCATAGTCAGTAGAGGCCAGCCCCAGCCCCGGGAAGGTCACTTCATAGCGCGTGCCTGGCTCCATTGGGCTCGGCAACGTGAGATAAAGGGTGTGCTTGACTGGCCATTGCCAGTTTCCGTAGCCGCGCTCTTGTTGACGGGGTGTGTCGGGCGCTGTTTCTGCAAAGGCTGAGGGTTTGGTTTTGCGAAAGACAATCGTGGGCAGGGCGGGCACTGAGTAGTTGCGATCGCCTGATGAAGAAATGAGATAGCTCGCGGGAGAATCGGCGGCAGCTAATTTAAAGCCTGTGTACTCTACCTTGTCATAGGTATACAGCGTGTTTTGATCGGCGCCTACTAGCGCCCCGATAATTATGCCACCCCGCTCAACATGGGTTCGCCCGTTGCTTGTGTTCAGCACATCGCCTGCCTGTGCTATGTAGGGTTGCTGCTGGCCCAAATTCACTCTAGGTGCAGGAACTTCTATGGCTAAAATCTTCGGGCTAACGGCATATACTCGGCTAGCTCTCGGCGTTTCGTCAAAAAGCACATCCACAGAAGCCAATAGTGACTGTGTATTTACCCGTATGCTAGGTGAAAAAAAATGACCAACGCTAATGCTGCTAATGCCAATGGCTAGGGCGGCAAACCCGAGGTTGAAGGCGCTTGAGCGAATGTTTAGATAGCCCATTAGAAGTGCATTAAGCGGTTACTGGGGACAGCTGCTTGAATAACCTAACGCTGACTTGGAAAGATTATTAATACTTAAACACACAATGTATAAAAAATTTATTTTACAGTGGCGATTTTTAGGCTGGCTTCAAAAGCCACCTTCTTATCTAAAGGCGCCTTTTATCTAAAGGCGCCATCGTGACGGTGATGGTTCACGGTTAATGGTTCTAATGGACGAACTATGATAATCGGCGATGGTGATGGCCGGTGATGGTGATGGCCGGCGATGGTCGGCTTGTGAATTGTTAACGAGTCCCGTGTTTGTGCGGAGCGCTGTGCGTGGAGGTGATAACATCAACCACAGCTTAAGCTGAATTATGAATATCGCTAGGGGTGCTATCCACGGTTTTGCAGGCGTTTGACGTCTTGTGAGTAGGTGCGATGGCTGAGAGTAAACCCTTGAACCTGAGTCTGGATAATGCCAGCGGAGGAAAGCATGAAAAAGTTTGATCAGTTGCCCAATCAGGTTTCGATTGCCTCAAAGGGGAGTTCAGCGGGTAGGGAATCTGCTGGCGATCACCTTGTGGGGGGAGAACGCTTCACCGCTTTAGAAAATTACATGGTGAGTCGTAATCAAGTGGGGGGTGGTGTGGCGCTGGCGACCGTAACCGCGTCTGCCCTCGGTGCCTGGGTTTTGTTTAGTCCGCCAGAGGCGGGATCGGCTTTTGGCGGTGTAACGGCGGTGCTGGGGTATTGCCTTGGCTCTGCGATAGCTGTGTTGACGTTTGTGTTTGTGGGGCCGCGGCTGAGGCAGATTATGCCTTGGGGCCACTCTCTCAATGAGTATGTGCGGCATCGATTTGGCGGAGGACGCTTTGGCCAGCCGATGTACTGGCTAACGGTAGCGGTCATGCTGATGTACATGTTCGTGTATCTGGCGGCAGAATTGACTGCGATCGCCCAAGCGCTTCAACTCGTCATTAACCTGCCGCTACTAGTCACTGCATTGGCGGTTATTAGCATTGTTTTTCTCTATACAGCCTACGGGGGACTTAAAGCCACGATTTTGACAGATGCCGTGCAGTTTATGGTGATTGTGCCGCTGCTGCTGATTTGCTTTGGGGCGACGGCTGCGGCAATGGGCGGGCTTGACAGTGCCTTTGAACCAGTGGCTACAACCCTGCCTGCTTTGTTGGATTGGGGCAATATTGCCGGATTGCGTTTTGGGGCGACGCTGATGATTGCCATTGTGGCCGCAGAGGTTTTTAACCAGGGCAACTGGCAGCGAGTCTATGCCTGCCGGGACGATGTGACGGTGCGGCGATCGTTTTTAGGGTCTGCTTTGGTGATTTTGCCTTTGATTGCGATCGCTGGTCTTCTCGGTCTATGGGCGGCAGGTGCTGGCATTGCTGGCCCCACTGCTTTTTTTGAGCTGCTGCAAAGTCTGGCGATTCCCGTATGGCTATTGTGGTCTGTGATTGCCTTAGCGCTCGCGCTGGTGATGAGCAGCTTAGATAGTTTGCTCAATGGCATTGCGTCTGTTTTTACCGGTGATCTGTTGAATCTCACCGATCAACCTGAGCAAGTGTTGAAAATATCGCGGCTGTTGACGATTGGCGTAGGTGGATTGGCAGTGGCTATAGCCTCACAAGGCTACAGCGTCCTCTACTTGTTCTTTGTTGCTGATTTGCTCTGCGCTGCGCTGCTTTTTCCTATTCTCTTTAGCCTGTACAACCGTTTTCAAACGGCTGCTAGCGCATTCCTTAGTGCGCTCATTGGCATCGCTGTGGGTGCCGTATTTTTCCCTAAACCAGATTTCACGCCTTTGTTCAACGTTCCAGGTGGCGCAGACTTGTTAAACAGTTTTGCAGCTGCGCTCGTTACGTCAACAGTTGTTACGCTTCTGTGGAACTTTGTTGAGAAAGGGAGTGCTCAGCCGTTTAACTACAGTAGTCTGAAAGATGTACGAGCTTATCGTCGCAGCTCCATCGCTGATCGTACGCTACCCTTACCGTAAAAGGCATTTCGCAAGATATTTGTTGTCATGCATTTGAGTGAAACATGCGTTTCTCACTCACTCACTCAAAGCATTTCGTAAATCGCTTGCGCAACAACTATTAAATGCTTTGCTCTAATATAAATCTCGATTCTAATAAATTTCGATTCTAATAAACCTCGATTCTAGAAATCTCGGTTCTCATTCAAGCCTCACTAGATTTTTAGGTGTCGACTAACCTTTAATGACTCGCCTCAAGTATTAACTAAATCTCACACATCAAACTCAGATATCAAAGACTTATTTTTCTCTGATCATCTCCCTCACCCTCTTTGTAGAGGTTTCTATACTTATGGCAGCTTCGAACCAGCCAGCATCTGCTCAGACAGCGAGTACTCAAAATAGCGGGCATCACAATGATGCGCAAATGGCTCAGCCTCAAAAGAACACTACAGCCAAGGCTGCGCTCAACAACACAGCTAATGACAGCGCTAGGGCAACTCAGCAACACCGTCCTCTGCGTGCTGACTGGATTGCCAAACGGCAGGGGCAAACCAACGTTTCTCAAATGCACTACGCCCGCCAAGGCATTGTGACCGAAGAGATGGAATACGTTGCGCGGCGTGAAAATCTACACGCTGCGCTCATTAAAGATGAAGTCGCTCGCGGACGGATGATTATTCCTGCCAATATCAACCATCCCAACCTAGAGCCCATGGCGATCGGCATTGCCAGCCGCTGCAAAGTCAATGCTAATATTGGTGCATCGCCTAACTCTTCAGATATCAATGCCGAAGTTGATAAGCTTCACCTCGCCGTAAAATATGGCGCAGACACCCTGATGGATTTATCTACAGGCGGCGGCAACCTAGACGAAATCCGGACTGCAGTTATCAACAATTCACCGATTCCCATCGGTACGGTTCCCATTTATCAAGCTTTAGAAAGTGTGCATGGCAGCATCGAAAATCTAGATGCCCAAGACTTTTTGCACATCATTGAAAAACATGCCCAGCAGGGTGTGGACTATATGACCATCCATGCAGGTATTTTGATTGAGCACCTGCCGCTGGTGAAAAATCGGCTCACGGGCATTGTTTCGCGCGGCGGTGGCATCATGGCCCAGTGGATGCTCCATCACCACAAACAGAATCCTCTGTTTACTCACTACGACGACATCATTGAAATCTTTAAGCGCTACGATGTCTCTTTTAGTTTGGGTGATTCTCTGCGCCCGGGCTGTACCCATGATGCTTCCGATGAGGCGCAGTTCGCAGAACTCAAGACCTTAGGCGAGCTGACTCGCCGCGCCTGGCAGCACGATGTGCAGGTGATGGTGGAAGGCCCAGGCCATGTGCCGTTAGATCAAATCGAGATGAATGTGAAAAAGCAGATGGAAGAGTGTTCTGAAGCGCCTTTCTATGTGTTGGGACCATTGGTGACAGATATTGCCCCTGGCTACGACCATATTACCTCTGCGATTGGGGCGGCGATGGCTGGCTGGCACGGTACGGCGATGCTGTGTTATGTAACGCCTAAAGAGCATTTAGGCTTACCCGATGCGGAAGATGTGCGCAATGGCTTGATTGCTTACAAGATTGCGGCTCATGCTGCAGATATTGCGCGTCATCGCCCTGGGGCAAGAGATAGAGATGATGAGCTTTCTCGCGCCCGGTATAACTTTGACTGGAACAAACAGTTTGAGCTTTCGCTAGATCCAGATCGGGCGCGTGAGTATCACGATGAAACGCTTCCAGCGGATATTTATAAGACTGCTGAATTCTGTTCTATGTGCGGGCCAAAATTTTGCCCAATGCAGACTAAAGTCGACGCTGAAAAGCTGTCTGAGCTAGAGAAGTTCCTAGCGAAAGAGCATTAGGTATTGCTTCAGTGGGAAATCAGTAGGTGTAAAAGATTCTGCTTACTGATTTCTCACTTTCTGGTTTTTGCCGAATGCACTTGTCATTACCCCTCTATACTCATAAATGGCCTATTAAGAAATGCCTTGCTGAGCTGAGATGCCCCGCTGAATAGGGTGTTTTACAGCATTTCTCTCATGGCCAGCCAGTCGTCAGCTTTAACTAACCAAGGTGCAACTGGGACTTTTTTGGTGATGCCATCGTCGTCGATGTATATTCTCCGACTGTCTGCTTTAACAACATCCCAAGAGTCAAATGTGTACTCTTTTTTGACTACACCCAAGATGTTGTAGACAGTTAGTCTACGTGGCTCTAATAAAAAATAGGGCCGATGCAGGCAGTAAAACCCAAACAAAATAACCAATACACCCAGCAGGCTCATCAGAGAGATTGTTTTTGCTATCCATATGCTGATGATGATGGCTGCAGCGCCGCAGCCAATGAAGAAGATGCTGAGCGTTGTTTTGTAGTAGGCCGTTAGTTTTTGCTGCGAGCGGATGGGTTGCATGGATAGATAGTGACGATGCCGAAGCCGGCGGTAGGGGGTAGTCAAATGAGCGTCAGGATTGCGATACTACTATGGAGAAGTAGTGTGAATTTAAGAGGCTCCAAGCAAACCATACCTGCAGATCGCGGCACTTTGTGGTGTAAGAAAACACTCAGTAGGAGGTTCGATGGAAAAATGGGTATGGAACTTGAAAAGTGTTTGTCCCTAGCGATGTCCCTCCTAACGATTTAAGAGATAAAGGGTCATGCGATGCATGGAGGATATCACTGAAATATCGATTTTTTTTGATTGTTCCCACTAAACGGTGTTTACTGGCATATCTGCATCTTGCGTATCTGTAGATCAATTCGCTAGAGCACAGATTCGCTAAAGCACAGATTCGCTAACGACATTCCGTTCAGTTCTTTTTTCACTCTTTAATCGCCTCCTAAACTATTGGAGCGTATCCTGTAGCCCTAATGCTTTTTGACTGGCCTCGTCGCCCACGTATCGCCAGTGCCAAGGTTCTAATAAGACGCCACCCAATGCACGATGTGTGGGTGTTGCTAGCTCAAATCCATAGGTGCTGGCATGGCGCTCTAGCCACTGAAATTCTGGCGTTTGGGCGAATCCTACTTGCCAGTCGGAGGCTGCTTCTGCGCCGCCAATATCGATGGCATAGCCTGTCACGTAGTCGCGTGTTGTGCCCTCACTTTCGCTGTGCCCAGCGATAGGATGCAAGGAAATGTTGTCTTTGCTAGCGGCGGCGGCCATTTCCCAAAAGGCTTGAGCGGCGGCAGGCTGGAGCAACATACTGCCATCGTCTAGCAGGGGCGCTAGGGTCTGGGGATCGGCCGGTGTATGAGCTGCCTGACGATCGCGCCATATTTGCCAGGTTTGAGGCAGTTGGCTAAGGCGAAATTCTCCCCATTGATAGGTTTTGACCCCGATCCCTAAGGCCAATAGGGCTGCGAGGCTACCGAGAATAAATTGAGATAGGTAAGGGTGGGGCTTGCTTATTTTGTGAGGGCCTGTATAGGCGCCAGGACGTGAAAGGCCTTTCGATGTTGAAGTATGTAGAGATTTGGAAAGATGTTTGCGGCCAGGGGCGGCGACAACGGTTGGCATTCGGCTGTCGTTCGCAATGTTGTGGCGATGCTGATTCTGTTTGAAGGTTGTGAGGGCATCTTGGGCATCGGTGAAGCGATCGCGCCAATCTTGCCGAATCAAACGATCTATAAACTCTGCTAGCGGTAAGCTAACATCGGTGCCGTCTCTCCACTTCAATCCACTGTTGAGATCGTATTCAAACTCAGAGTGACATTTGCCGGTTAGCGCTTCTATTGCAATGAGCCCCAAGGCGTATAAATCGCTAGCAGGCTGTGCTTTTGCCTTGCTTTCGCTCTTGAGCTTTTCTGTTAGACCCTCTGCAGAAGGCGCTGTCACAACGCAGAGCGATCTCAACTGTTCGGGAGCCACATACGGTGACCAGTTGATCGGAATGGTGCTGCTCAATGTGCCATCGCGAGCGACCTTACTGCGAGCCAGTGTAGGGATCGCGCTAAATCCGTTCAAAAAGAGGCTGCCATCCTGCTTACGACGAATTAAATTTTGTGGATGTACATTTTTGTGGATGACGCTTTGCCCATGAGTGAAGGTAAGCGGTACCAATACATCTTTAATTAGCTTTGTTACGTAGCTTTCGCTCAGCTTTTTAGGCTGACCGTCAGGTGTTTGGAGCTCTTTGGTCAGTAGGTGCCCATTGATATAATCCTGAACCAGATAGAATGTTCCTTCGCCCTTGTGCGCTGTTTCCTCGGTAGCACTTTCGCAGACAGTGCGTTCATGAAAGTAGGTGAACAGGCGAGGTATTTGAGGATGACGGCCCAACTGCCTCAAGATTTGGGCTTCTCGTTCTAGACGGTGGCGAATTTCATGCTGGTAGTAGGGAATGGCTGTAATGAGGCAAGGCGGCTGGTGGCTGTATTTGTGATCGCACCCCAAATAAACCGTACTAAAGTCTGAACAGCTTAACTGAGTTTCTATTTCAAATCGATTTTGCAGAATCTGAGTGGTCATCTACTACGTGGGGATCCGTCTATCCTAAGGGGCTAGGTAAGGTGACTTTTATTACGATAAACAACTTCAGACAATCACTACGTATTTTCGATTATTCTTTAATCAATTTATTTCTGGCTAAAGGCACTGAAAAGTGCCTCACTCGCCCCCAACAAAGCGCATGATGCTAAGGCAAAGTGCTTCTACTGAGGCACTTTGCGGGTTTTGAAATCACTCACACGGTCTAACTTTCTTGGTTACGGTTGTTAATATTGCTGGCTTTACAATGCTTTTAACTACCCAGCCTTCAACTGCCCAGCCTTCAACTGCCCAGCTTTCAACTGCTCATCCTTTATGGCATTACGGACAGTGATGATATCAGTGGGGATGAGTCAGGTTAGCCTCAACGAGTTGCAAACGGCATTTGCCTCATTCGGTACAGGGCAGTAAAGGCCAGATTATTAGGAGCCAGATTATTAGGAGCCAGATTAGTAAGGGCCAGATTTAGTAAGCACTAGCGCAGTAAGAGAGGGGTAAGCCCCTACTCAACGCCACTCAGTGCTGAGGCGATATTCACTTGCTCGCGCTGTTTGGGCGCTAAGGTCATCACTGAAATCAGAGTCAGCTCCACTAGCTCCATGTAGGCTTGAATATCAACCTGATTAGAGAGCAGCAGATCTCGGTACTGCTGACGAATTTGGCCCAGCTTTTGTAGGGCTAAATCCGGATCTGTTTGCAGCGTTTCTTGCCATTCATCCAGCAGCAGCAAGGTTTCTAGAATTTGTTCGCGACGCTGGGCATCTAAAATAGAGCTGCACTGGTCGTTCAAAGACTGGGTGCGTTGCTGCATCTGGGCATACACTTCATCCGACACCTTGCCCGCGATGAACTGCAATCGATTGTCTTGGTCTAACTCTTCAATGGAGCGCATTGCCTCCTGGGGGCGATCGCTCAACGTCTGGCTAATTTCATTGATTCGCACACTGGTCTGATTGATGAGCTGTTGCGATCGCCGTTTGCGCCAGCGCCGCACTAGCACCCCAATGCCACTGGTAGCCACCAGCAAAAACAACCCCGCTTGCAAATCGCTATTGTTCTCCCAGTAGCGAATCCACGCGCGGCGCGGATCTCCTGATTCGTATACCTGGGTAGCGCTAGGGTGGACATGAAAGAGCCCCTGACGCAGGAGAATATTGGGATCGCCCGCTTGCAACCCAGGGTAAAACGTCGCATAGCGCCGTGCAGTTGCCACAATTGCCCAGGTCATCAGCCTCACAGATTTTTCGTTAGCCGCTGGGCGGGCAATCAGTACTGTGGGTGTGGTCAGCGTGGTCAGTTCTTGCTCAGGGATGCTGGGCCGCACGCCGTAAATACCTTTTGGAATTGTGGCCTGACGGTAAACGCCTGGGTTTTGCGTGGCCAAAAAGTTAACTAAGCTAGGCGAGATCGGTAGCAACGTTAGGCTAGGATCGTTGACAAAAGCCTCGCGTACGGTGGCACTTGCTCCTAGCCGTCCAACATAAAAAGCGGCATCCACAGCCTCCGCACTCACTAAGTCCAGTGCTTCTGTAAACCCTGATTCGTTTACTTCAATTTGGCCGCTGGCGGGTGCTAACCGTGCGGCACTCAAGATCTGATCGGCCGTGAAGCGAATGCCACTACCAGGTGTGCCGATGGCGATGGTCTCTCCGGCCAAATCCACCAGTGTGCTCGGCTGATTTGTAGGCAGATTGGACGCTGTAGGCTGGTTGGGGTCTGTAGGCTGGCTGGGGTCTGCAGGCTGAGCGGACTGGCGGCTAATCAGATGAACATGCTCTTGAGCGAGAACCGCGATCGCCTTCACCTCTGCGTTTTTCATCGCAGCTTGGGCCACATCCAGCTGCACCAGGGCAAAGTCAATCTCACCAGCTAAAAGCTGCTCCAAGTTGTCGAGCGATCCCTTCGATTCTAAAACCTCAAGATCGAGGTTAACGGTTTCTTCTGCTGAGCCTTCTAGCGCCTGTCCCAACTGGTAGTAATAGCCTGTTGGCGAACCGGTTGCTAGTCGCAGTGAACTAGCGGTCGGTGCGGCTGCGCAGCTGGCCAGACTCAAAAAAGTAACACCGTAGAACAGCGATCGCAGTGAAGATAAAATGGCGGGGGGCAAAGGCGGCATGAGGGCACTCGTGTAAGGACACTGGGTGTAAGCGCGTAGAATTACGGTTGCTATTGACGGTGCTATTTAAACTTATCAGCTAGTTATGGTTCAGGAAGGGATGTAACAGACTGAACACAGACTGCCTCAGTACGCTTGCTTGAAAACTGGCTCCAAAAATGACTGGCCGCTTGAAAACTGGCCTCTTGAAAATGGGCTTCAAACGACCTTCCAAAAGTCGTTCCCAGCCTCGTTCCAAATCACTATAAACTTGAGGGCGAGCCAGCGTTTTTACTGAATTTTTACTGTAGGTTGTTGAGCATATGCGAATTTTATTTGTGGCTGCCGAGGCCGCGCCGCTTGCTAAGGTAGGCGGCATGGGCGATGTAGTGGGCAGCTTGCCTGCTATTTTGCGGGCGATGGGCCACGATGTTCGCGTATTCATGCCGTATTACAACGTCATGGCCGACAAGCTAGAGCATCCAGGCGATCCCGTTTGGTGGGGGCAAGCGATGTTCAACTCATTCGCAGTGTACGAAAGTCGTCTGCCAGATACAGATGTGCCGCTATATCTCTTTGGCCACCCCTGTTTTGACAACGACATCATCTACGGCGGCGATGATGAAGACTGGCGCTTCACCTTCTTTTCCAACGGCGCTGCAGAATTTGCCTGGAACTATTGGAAACCCAATATTATTCACTGCCACGACTGGCATACGGGCATGTTGCCGGTTTGGAATCACGAAATTTCTGACATCGGTACGGTTTTTACCATTCATAACTTGGCCTATCAAGGTCCGTGGCGCTGGAAGTTAGATCGCATTACTTGGTGTCCGTGGTTTATGCAGGGGCACAACGCCATGGCCGCTGCCTTGCAATATGCCAACAAGGTGAACACGGTATCGCCAACTTACGCGGAGCAAATTAAGACAGCAGAGTATGGCGAGAAGTTAGAAGGGTTGCTGTCGTTTATTAGCGGTAAGCTCAGCGGCATTGTCAACGGAATCAACATAGATGACTTTGATCCGGCAACCGATAGCAAGATTCAGCATAATTACACGGCTAAAGCCCTAGATAAGCGCGAGCCGAATAAAGCCGTTGTACAAAAAGAAATGGGGCTTGAGGTTAACCCAGATTGCTTCTTGATTGGCATTGTTAGCAGGCTGGTGTCGCAAAAGGGTATCGATCTGATTTTGCAGACCATGGATCGCTATTTGGCCTATTCAGATGCTCAGTTTGTGATGTTAGGAACCGGTGATCGCCACTATGAAACCCAACTTTGGGAATTGGCTTCTCGCTACCCAGGCCGTGCCAGCGCCTACATCATGTACAGCGATGCGCTGGCTCGCCGTATTTATGCTGGCTGCGACGCATTTCTCATGCCTTCTCGCTTTGAACCCTGCGGTATTAGCCAAATGATCGCCATGCGCTACGGCTGCATTCCGATTGTGCGTCGCACAGGCGGCCTGGTGGATACGGTCAGTTACAACGATCCGATTAGCGAAGTTGGCACGGGTTACTGCTTTGATCGCTACGAGCCGCTGGATTTGTTCACCTGTATGGTGAGAGCTTCCGAAGCCTACCGCTTTAAGCCTCAGTGGCAAGCGCTACAGCGCCGTGCCATGGGTGAAAACTTTAGCTGGGAGAAGTCCGCTGTCGAATACATTCGGCTGTACAGTGAAATCATGGGGTTGCCCATAGAAGAGCAGCTGCCAGTGAAGTACGGCGGTACGGTAGAGATTTAACCTACCTGAGATTTAATCCACCTGAAACTAACCCGCCTGAAATCTAATCCGTCTCAACCTTCATGCATTAGAGACCTAGTGCATGAGGGCTAGCCTGTTCTTTTAAGCTTAGTATTTAGTACGGGCCTG
Organism: Cyanobacteria bacterium P01_D01_bin.105; assembly: GCA_039025345.1. GTDB lineage: Bacteria > Cyanobacteriota > Cyanobacteriia > Phormidesmidales > Phormidesmidaceae > Phormidesmis. The sequence goes on from JBCCOO010000015.1 coordinate 71,107, forward strand.
ACGGGATTCGAACCCGCAACTTCCGCCGTGACAGGGCGGTGCTCTAACCAATTGAACTACAGGCCCTGGTATGAGAAGGGTTTGGAGTACACCCCCGCTCCCAAGGCGATCTCTATTGTGCGGATCGAAGGTCGCTTTGTCAAACAGATTGTCAAACAGATTTTTCAGTTTTTGAGAGGATGTTTGGCGATTGTCTTAAGCACGGGTCTTAGCCCGCGTATGGCAAGATCTTTTCGCGGCTTCGCGATATAAGCAACGACCCACTAGGCCGGTTTCTCTAACAATTATCAAGTCCCTAAACATAGCCCGTCCGCTGAGAGATGGTAGCCGCTGTTCAACTGCCAGAACCGATTCACTGAATTGATGCCTTACACTCAGCCGATACCTTCTATGACAGGATGGAAGTAGAAAGAGAGCCCGATAACTGTGTAGGTCGCGATGAGAAGCGTGCCTTCTAGCCAGTTAGATTTGCCATCGCCGCTAATTGAGTTAGCAACTAAGACCGCTACCGCAACGGAGAGCAGCTCAAAGTTATTGAAATCGAGGTCCATCGGTTGGCCCATCAGTGCGCCGATGATCACCAGCAGGGGCGCGACAAAGAGCGCAATTTGCATGCTGGAGCCGACGGCTACATTGAGTGAGAGATCCATTTTGTTCTTGAGGGCAACGGTTACCGCGGTGGCGTGCTCTGCTGCATTGCCAATGACCGGCAGAATAATAACGCCGGTAAAGAGCTCGGATAACCCTAACTGCTTAGAGGCCACCTCTAAGGTGCCAACTAGAAATTCTGATTCGACAGCGACCACTAGGGTTGCTACTAACAAGACACCGATCCAGAGCGGCAAGTTGGGCTTATGCATCTCGCCATGACCGTTGTCGTGAGCATGGTTGGTTGTGCCCAGTTTGTTCGTATTGGCCTCATGGTTGGCAACTAGACTGCCCTGCCCGAGCTTTGAGAGTAATTCTGGATCGTTTTCTTCTTCTGCGATGCCGACATCGTACAGATAGGCATGGGTTTTCATCGAGAAGAGGAGTGTTAGGCCGTAGACCAGCATGAGTACGATGGCCACTGCGATTGAGAGCTTTTGCAGAATGGGTTGGTCTATGCCGCTGGAGGTAAAGTCTACGGCGGTGGGCAGCAGGATGGCGATAACGGCCAAATTCATGGATGAAGCGTTGAGCCGAGCAATGGTGGGTTGAAAGGACTGCTCTTTAAATTTGAGTCCACCCAGCAACATAGATAAGCCCATTACGAGCAGCAGATTGCCGATGATAGAGCCTGTAATACTCGATTTTACGACGTTGATAAGTCCGGCCCTGAGGGCAAAGATGGCAATAATAAGCTCGGTAGCATTGCCAAAGGTTGCGTTCATTAAGCCACCCAGCGATGGCCCTAGCACAACGGCGATCTCTTCGGTTGCTGTGCCCATCCATCCGGCGAGGGGGATGATAGCGAGAGCGGCGGTGACAAAGACAACCAGATCGCCCCAGCCCAAAAAGTGAGCGGCAAGTGAGACGGGAACGAAGCCAAGAAAGCCGTAGAAGATGACGTTTTTGATAGACATGAAGATATCGAGATGGCCGATGGTTGCAGGTTACCCAGTGGTCAGATTCCTATCAATATATGTTGTATTGAGCCACGGTTTGGAGGGGGCGTGGTTTCATGGCTATGTAGAGTGTGCCGCGTAGAGTGCGCTGTATGGAGTTCTGAGCGTAAGGTGAGGTGCGATGAAAGTGTGGGTTAAGGGGCTAGCTGTTTTGTTGGGGGTGCCTGCGGTGGCGATCGCCCTTTTTTACGTTTGGGCGAGCAGTCGCACGAGCGATCCGCAGACATACGCTGAGGTGATAGACGACGGTGCGCAACTTCAGCAATCCCCTAAAGATAGCTATACCCTCGTGACCTACAACATCGGCTATCTCTCTGGGCTGGCGAATAACACCACGACCAAGCCTGATCAGGCGTTTTTTGAGGCCAATCAGCGACAGGCGATCTCAGCCCTTAGCGCAGTCAATCCAGATTTTGTGGCGCTGCAGGAGGTGGACTTTGGCGCGCAGAGATCTTATGGCGTCGATCAAGCCAAAGTCTTGGCTCAAACGCTCAACAACATGGCCTACGCCGTTGCCGTCAACTGGGATAAAACCTATCTACCCTTTCCCTTTTGGCCCCCCAGCGCCCACTTTGGCAAAATCCTATCTGGGCAAGCCACCCTCAGCCAATATCCCATCACCGAAAACACGCGCACCGTATTGCAAAAAGTCGCAGGCAACAACTTTATCTACAACACTTTCTACTTAGATCGGCTGTTGCAAATTACCCAAGTAAACATAGACGGCAAAACGCTAGTGGTCATGAACACCCACCTAGAAGCCTTTGATGAAGACACCCGAGTGGCTCAAACCCAGTTTGTCAGGAGCGCTGCAGAAGACTATGCAAAGCAATATCCTGTGCTGTTGGTGGGTGATTTTAACAGTGCCCTCAACCGGGATACCTTCATCACTGCAACAGGAGAAAACAAAGGCGAAAAGCAGTTCTCCATCAAGGAAATGATAGCTTCTGAATCATTGGCAGTCGCTACCCCAGAGTCAACCTGGCCTAATGAGAACTCTACGGAAAATGCAACCTTTCCGTCTAACGCCCCCGAATATAAGCTCGACTATATTTTCTACACGCCTAGCACTATAGAGATCACAGAAGCTCAAGTCTTAAGCGCAGCCGGCGAAGCCTCCGATCATTTGCCCATCATGGCCCGCTTCCGATTGAAGTAAATCTTCTAGAAACATCTTGCTCACATGACAGCCCGCTCATCCAGAAATGAATCGGACTCACCGATAGGCCAACGGCCTTAAATGAACTTCAGTTTGCCAGCCGCGTACGCGCACATTTTCATCAGCACTAACCCTTCACGGAAGTGGGCAATATTTGACCTTCCATACGTTCGAGACTGATAGCGAATGGGTACTTCAACAATGTGTAAATTCAACTTCGCCGCCCCAAACAACAAATCAAAATCTCCAAACGGATCAAACTCTCCAAAATAATTTCGCCCTGCTGAAATGCGCTCGTAATCACTACGCCACAGAACTTTCGTTCCGCACAGCGTATCTTTCAGCGGCTGCTCCAACAAAAAAGAAAACATTAGCGCAAACGTCTTGTTCGCCAGCGTATTCAGCCAAGGCATCGCCTGCTTACTACGCGGATACAACAACCGTGACCCGTTAATAAATTCACCCCTATTAGAAGAAATGGCCTCATAAAAGTGCGGCAAATCCTCAGGCGGCACGGTCAAGTCCGCATCCAAAATCATTAGAATGTCACCGGTTGCCTCAGCAAAGCCCAGCCTGACTGCGTCTGCTTTCCCCTTGCCCGTCTGCTGCATCGCTTTGAACGTGAAAGCTGGCTCATCACCATCCCTATCAGCATTCTTACTTCGACGCTTGTAATTGCGAATTTTGTTTTTGATGGTTTTCCAAGTGTCATCGCTGGAATGACCTTCTACAAAAATGAGCTCCGTATGGCTGCCCATATAGGGCATCCGGGTAATGGCATCTTCAATGTTGCCGGCTTCGTTACGGGCAGGAATGATAACACTGACAGAAGGAAGTCGTTGGGGAGAAGGGGCTGGGGAATGAGGGCTCTGAAAAGAACTCTGGCGCGCCACTACAAAATTTGTCAGGCCCAGATGCTTCACCCCCGGCAGCGGTGCCAGATAGCGATTAATCAACGGCGACAGCACAGGAATATGCCTGGGAAACAAAAACCGCCGCCCGCGCTTTAGTGTCGTAAAGCCTGTAATCGTTAACAGATTTACCACATCGTCCATCGAGAGCCAGTTTTGCGGGGGCTGCGGGCTTCTTTGGCCAAGGCGCTCACCGATTCGCAGCACCGGCTCCCACAAATAGTTATGAAAGCTAATAATCACTCTGGTTTGAGGCGTGCAAAACGGGTGCAGCCGGCTAAAGGCCGTTTGGATATCGCTGAAGAAGCTGGCCGCGTTGGAGCAAATGATGTAGTCGAAGGTGTGAGGTTCATCAATAGGGCCTTCGATAGGTCCCTGATCTGGCCCTTCGGTAAGGTAGCCAATGCTTTCTGGGGTGAGGGTTTCGGCGTCGGCGCAGTAGAAACGCAGGTGAGGGTGGTTCTTTTGAGCGATGTTGACGGTCGTGGGCGAAATGTCTATGCCCACACCGATTCTGGGATGGGTTGTACTGAGCAAGTCGCCGTTACCGCAGCCAATTTCGAGCACGCTTGCGCCGGTTGGGATCAGAAATTGGTGGAGGCGAGCAAGGTCTTGGTAGTAGTAACGACTGAGGGTTCGCCAGCGATCGGTGTCTGGAGCAATACGATTGAAGTGCTCGACAATCGTTTGCTTATGACTCTGGTGAGGATGGACTAGCGACTCGACAGTTGTTTTAGGCATTGCAGGAGCGGATCATCGAAGAGATTGAAAGAGAAGTGTCGGGCTGTTGAAGGATGGCAGTTTCAGACGGGGCGCAGATAGCTATTTCGCCAGAAGCTTGTTGCAGATAGCTATTTCGCTAGAAACTTAATGAGCTGCCATGTCTGCACTTCTCCAATGATGTCGTAGGGCTGTGCTGTGGCTAGTGCGTTGGCATCGGTGTTAGGTGCAAGCCAAGCATAGTGATTAGCGGGTAAGTTATCGAAAGTGTGAATGAGGTTGCCGATGATGGGCGTGTAGTAGCTTAGCAGTGTGAAGGTTTCGTGCTCCTCCGGATCGGGCCAAGCGATCCCTGTGACAAAGTCTATGGGTTCAGAGGCAATCACAGCTGCGACAGACGGCTGCGCTAAATCGGCTTCTAGTTCGGGTGTGTAGTCACCCATCAGCCCAGAAATGCCGGTGGCCCCAAGCCCGAGCCAAGCTGGCAGGAGCCAAGCTGCGAGCCAGTTGCTAGGGTGGCGCTGCGTGAAGGGCAGGGCGCACCAGCCCAACCCGAGGACGATGGCAACAGGCGCGTAAGGCTGCACTTCAGTGAGGACGTCAGCGAGGTCGGGTGAGGGTGAAATGAGGCGCGGTATAAAGGCGATCGCACTGCCTAACATCGCCAAAATAAGACCCAACGCAGCAAAGGCATAGCTCAGCGCGCGGCGCGGCCAGTGCGCCGCCTGGGTGGCCATGCGATGCAGGGCGATCGCCCCAAACAAAGCCATAAACGGAAAAAGCTGAAGCGTGTAATAGGGCGTTCGGGTGGCAAACGACGTCAGCATCCCGAACAAAATGAACGGATAGATCAGCAGCCACCGGTAGGGATTGGGCTGGTGTCTGTCTTGCCAGCAAAACCAAACGCCGATGAGTGAAAACAGCGGCCAGGGAAAAGCGTTCGCAGGAATATTCCAGAAGTAATAGAATGGGCCATCGCTAGAATGGTAGGGCTCTGCGCCCAGCAGGGTAATTTTGCCAAACAGCGCCCCAAAGACTGGGTCACTACCGTATTGGTTGATGCTTAACCATAGCCAGCACCCGACAAGGCCAATCCCTGCTAGCAATCCTGCATATAGGCCAGGATTGCTGAGATGGCGGTGGCGCCGCTGCTCAAAGAGCAGATAGGGCACTAGCGCCGCTGCCGGCAAAAAAATCATGAACGTTTTAGTGAGAAATCCTAGCCCCAGCACAATGCCTGTGCAAAACCCCAGCGGAATTTTTTTCGCAGGCTGTGTTTCTGCCTTCAGCAGTGCCCAAATGCCGAATAGTTCTAGGCTCACCAAAAGCATGTCTTGTGTGCCCAGGTGCGCAAACTTGAACCACAGGTGAAACAGCATCAGCAAAGCGGCGGTCAAAAAGCCCAAAAAACGCCTGCCGGTGATGATTTTACTGATGTCGTAGGTGCACAGAAGCGCCGCGATGCACGCGATCGGGCTCCATATTCGAACGATGCGATCGCCCACGCCAAAAAGCTTATAGCCCAATACCATCAGCCAATTTAGCAGCACCCCATGGCGGTAAACGGGCTCTCCCCACCACAGCCCCACCAGCCATTGCCCAGAGTCCAGCATAAAGCGTGATTCTGCGCCGTAATTGCCCTCGTCATAGGCCATTAAGCTTGGGTGCAGTGAGGTGCAGGCAATAATTAACCCGGCCCAGCCAATGAGCAGCACGCAATCGAGCAGAGCATCTTGTTGGGTGCCCTTTTCAGCTGGCGTATCGGTCGTTGAACCGGTAATTTTAAGCGATGTCATCTTGATCTAAATTACAGAGAAGAATCTGTTGGCAGACGTGGGCGCGGTTGGTTTTTTTTAGGTGCTAAGAACCCGCTTCGCCGCAGCAGTAGCTTTTGTCGCTGGCGACCAAACGCCTGCAAATCTACGTTGCGATCCGTTTCATCCACGATCTCACCTGTCAGAACCTCTAACGTATCTTCCAACGTTACTACGCCTGAGACCCCGCCGTATTCATCTACAACCACCATCAAATGCTCCCGCAGCTCCTGGAAGCTCTTGATCAGCTTGTCGGTGCGCTCTGTATCGGGCACGTAGTGAACTTGCCGCATCAGCGCTTCAATTTTATAGTCGCCTTTGCCCTGAACCAGCGCAGTCAGCAGCTCTGCTTTCAGCGCCACCCCAATCACATGGTCTAAGTCTTCTTTAATGACTAGGATGCGGGTGTGCTGCGATTTGATAATTTCGTCCCTGACATCTTGAAGGATGGCATCCCCTGGAATGTAGGTAATGGCGACCCGAGGGGTCATAATGTCAGCGGCTTTGAGGTCATTGAGCCGAAAGACCCGATCAATCATTTCGGCTTCGTCGTCTTCAATGAGGCCCTCTTGATATCCCAGCTTGGTGAGCAGACGAATCTCAGATTCGTTGGTGATCGGCTGAGCAGTTCCTTCTGTTAGGGGTTCGGTAAGACGCTCTAGTAGCCAGATGAAAGGGGTGAACAAAAAAGTGGTGCCCTGCACCGGAATCGCAGAGGCTAGGCCGATGTTCTCTGCGTAGCGCTCACCGAGCGTTTTCGGCAAAATTTCTGCAAATAGAATAATGGCGAATGGCAAAACGACGGCTGAAAAAATGCTCAGCCATGCGTCATTAAAGACGGCGGCGGCGAGCTGGCTAATGATGAAAATGCCAATGATATTGAATAGATTATTGAGAATAACGATGGCCGCAATGGGTCGGCTCATGCGTTTGCGGATGCTTAGCAGCGCGCTGGCTGCAGGACTGGGTTTGGTTTGAGTGAGCTGTTTGGCTTTGAGCAGCGGCACTGAGAGGAGGGCAGCTTCTGTGCCTGAGCACAGCGCTGAGCCGGTGATGACAAGAAGAACCGCGATCGCAAGTTGAATCATTGATGAGGTAGGTGCCGCGCGAGCCATTCGAATACGGATGCACCGACGAGCCAACCCATCAGATCTAACGCACAAGACTCAACGCACAAGCCCCAATAATGCAGACCCAATATGCAGACCCAACGGCTAGCCGAATTACCAACAGCTAAGGAATAAGACTGGAATTATAGCAGTCTGCTTAGGCGGCATATGAGCGTGATATGACGGGAGAATGCCATTGTCTAGGTTGGCGAATGCGATGGAAACCATTTTCAGCCAACCATTTATCACCGTAATTGAGTATCTTGGATGGGAAATTTAGGTATCTGAGCAAACATCGCTGATATGATGCTTGCTAATTGTCATTGCATGACACCATTACCACGATGGTCACTGCCTAACCATCACCACCATTTGTGATTGATCGCCATCCCATGAGTGATTCCACCAGCGATTTCATTTTAGACGTTCAGGATTTAACGGTTGACTTTAAAGGAGAAAGCGGGAAGACCCGCGCTGTCAATGGCATTTCCTTTACCTTAGAGCGCGGTCAAACCATTGGTATTGTGGGTGAATCCGGCTCCGGCAAGTCAGTGACTTCCCTTGCCATTATGGGTCTGGTGCCCAATCCACCGGGTGAGGTCTCAGACGGCAAAATTTTATTCACAGAAGAAGACAAGAAGCCGGTTGATTTGCGGACGGTGCCCAAACGCAAGCTGAGAAAATATCGCGGTGGTCAAATCGCGATGATTTTCCAAGAGCCGATGAGTTCGCTTAATCCGGTTTATACCTGCGGGTTTCAGCTGGTTGAAGCCATTCGTCAGCACCAGCGTATATCTAAGCGCGCAGCGAGGGATTTGGCGATTTCTCAGCTGCAAGAGGTGAAGTTGCTGCCGAACGATGCGGATTTATATAACCAGCTCAAAGAAGAACTGGGCACAGATAATCTAGCCATCATCAACAGAGAGGTGAAGCGCCGCAAACAGGCCATGCTAGATCGCTACCCGCACCAGCTTTCGGGTGGTCAAATTCAGCGCCTGATGATTGCGATGGCGCTGTCTTCGAACCCGTCTTTACTGATTGCCGATGAGCCGACGACGGCTCTGGATGTGACGGTGCAGGCGACAATTTTAGACTTGCTCAGGGAGCTGCGCGATCGCCGTGGCATGTCCATGATTTTCATCACTCACGATTTGGGCATCATTGCCGAAATCGCTGACAAAGTTGCTGTGATGTACCGAGGTAACGTCGTTGAAGAAGGACCGGTCCTGAAGATTTTTGAAAACCCAGAGCATCCTTACACCCGCGGGCTGCTAGCCTGCCGTCCCCAGCCTGATCGCCAGCTTCGTCAGCTCTCTACCGTTTCAGACTATATGGAAGAAGTTGTCGATGAGGAAGGCAATACTCAGATTCAAGCCAAGCCGCAGTTAGAAGCCAGCCCTGGCTTGCCGCCGGTTTTGGAAGTCAGCCCCCGTGAGATGCAGATTCGCTTAGAAGCACTGGAAGATAAAGGCGCGTTGGTTACCGTCGAAAACCTCAAGGTGGGCTACCCGGTGAAAGGTGTGTTTGGCGGCACTGAGCGTTATGTAATGGCGGTGAATGATGTGTCATTCAAGGTCTATAAGGGCGAGACGTTTGGGTTGGTGGGAGAGTCGGGCTGCGGGAAGACAACGTTGGGGCGATCGCTGCTGCAGCTGATTAAACCAATGGAAGGGCGCGTATGGTTTGAAGGCCGAGATCTCACTCGTTTGGGCACCGGCGCACTGCGCAAACGCCGCCGTGAAATGCAGATTATCTTTCAAGACCCCTATAGTTCTTTGAATCCACGGATGAGCATCGGCGCGGCCATTGCTGAACCCCTGCGCATTCACGGCACCATTCGCGGTCGGCGCAACCTCAAAGAGCGCATTCAATACCTGCTAGATCGGGTTGGCATTGACCCGAATGCCATCAATCGCTATCCCCACGAATTTTCGGGTGGTCAGCGGCAGCGAGTCTGTATCGCCCGCGCCCTGGCGCTCAATCCTAAGTTCATTATTTGTGATGAGTCAGTATCGGCGCTGGATGTTTCTGTGCAGGCGCAAGTGCTGAATTTGCTCAAGGAACTGCAGGATGAATTTAAGCTCACCTATGTGTTTATTTCTCACGATTTGGGCGTGGTGAAGTTCATGAGCGATCGCATTATGGTGATGAACCAGGGCCGAATCGAAGAAATTGGCCCCGCTGAGCAAATTTATCGAAATCCTCGCCGTCAGTACACCCAGCAGCTCATCTCTGCTATTCCAGAAGGCACACCTAGTCGTATTCAGGCGCTGCAAACTGAGCGAGAAATTGCTCAGATTCGCGCAGCTGTCTAGCTTGTAGCTCGTTCGCTGGGCGCTCACTGCGCCCTCACTATTTTCACGGATGCCAAGGGCAAATGCTGATGTTGAATAACCAGCGATTGCCCTTAGTGTCTAAAAATATTGATTTGGGAAATCTATCTACACATTAGACCACGTGAAATGGTGGCTGGGCCTGTTGTCATATGAGGCTTTCAGTCAGAATGCTGCACCTTAAGCGACCAATGTTATCCATCCTTGCGAGCAATTTCGTATTCACACTGGCGTTGCCTCTATGCTGTGCTGTCGTCAACCAGACATTTAATCTATGGCTTCTGTCGAGTGAGTTAGGACACTAATGATTGCGAGAAGTCTGATCGCGAGAAGTCTGATTGCTAGAAGTCGTACACGACAATAGCTCACTCAACTAGCAAAGTGCGTAGGCGCTAGCCTTCTGTGCGAGTATGCATCAGCACTTTACTGTATCTGAGTCAAGCGTCACTTTGTAGTCATGTGCCTGTTGTAGTTATGTGCTTAGACAAAATTTGTTCTCATGGGCGTTGGCAAAAGATGTGAGCGTTATGGAAAACCTCAACACACAGATTGCAGCGCTGCTCGATGCCGTTCGGCGTTCTGATATTGGCAAAGTTAAGCAGCTGCTCGCTGCGAATGTCTCTCCCACTCAATGCAGCGCCGACGGTCAAACTGCTTTGACGGTCGCTGCCCAAACGGGTAATGTCCAAATTATTCAGCTTTTGTGCCTCGCCGCGAAGAACTCTTCAAGGCCTGCCCAAATCTTTTTTCAAGCAGACACAGCCGCGTTTTCAGGGTCTGTTTTACCCGTTGCACCTGTACTTAATCAAACACCGCCTACAGGCCCGCTCGCTGCATGGCTCCCTGGGGCGACAGATGACCCCGCTGCCCAATCCGCTCTGAACGCTGCTAGCCCAACGCCGTTTTCTTCCGCTTCCGCAGGCAAGGTTCAGAAAAAGTGTCCGGGGGAGACGCCACAGGCTAAGGCAAAGAGCCAGGAAAAAAAGGGTCATCGTCCTGCCAAGGCTCCTGTGCCAAGGTCGCCCGTGCTAAAGCCGCCCGTGCCAAAGCCAAATGTCCAATCGTTAGCGTTAGCCGTTAGCCGTAATGATGTCAGCTCAGTTAAAGCGCTACTCAAAGCAAAGGTTAGTTTTCGCCCCGCGCACTGGTACGATACGCCGCTGTTAGTGACTGCTGCCGCGCAAGGCTACAGTGAAGTGGTGCAAGTCTTTATTGAGGCTGGGGCAAGTGTACACATTGGCTACGATCAGCTGCCTCTCCATGCCGCGGCTGCTAACGGGCATCTAGAGGTTGCTCAGCAGTTGCTTAATTCTGGCGCGTGTATTCATTCAAAAACAGAGAATGGGCGCACCGCTTTGATGGAAGCTGCTGCGGGGGGCCATTTCCTCTTGGCAGAACTGTTGATTACGAGAGGTGCCAACGTTAATGCGTCTTGTCGGGGTGAAACTGCCCTTATGCTAGCCGCGAAAGGAAAACATCGGGCTGTGTATGAGCTGCTGTATCTTTACGTGCCGCCATCGGGGCGAGTGCCCTTTCCAGATTCAATCTCAAATGCTGTTCAGCTGAGCCTGTAAGACTGAGGCTAAAGGGTAAGACGACGCTTGGCACCTGTCCGCGCAGTGATGAATCGTGATCGCATAGGCATATTTACTTAAGTGTTATATTTGAACGGTGATCTATCCGTGATCATTCTGAGATGCCAACGCTGCGTTCTTGAATATGCTCCACCCTTTCATTCAGCTAGCGCATCAGGGTAAAAATCAAGGATGGCGCTATCTTGCGGGTTCCTTGTTGGCCCTATTCACCTTTCTGGTTCCGGGTAGTTTGATAAGCCTTTATCTTCTGTTCGCCTACGTGCGCTCAGACGGCAACCCAGAGACGCGTCTTTTATCCCCTAGTGAGCTCGCGCCTGGAGAAATTCCGGTGACAGGTGTGTCTCCTTTGGTGCTGTATGTCTTTTACAATCTAGCGTTTCCGTTTTTTCTGCTAGGCATTTATCTGGCGGTGCGATATCTGCATGGGCGATCGCTCCGCACGCTGATCACGCCTTTTCGTCGCGTGAGCTGGCTCCGTATTGGTCAGGGGTTTAGCGTTTTTTTTATGCTCAAAGTTATTGAAATCCTGGTGAGCTACTGGAGCGCTCCTGAAGAGTTCACCCTTAATGTGTTTCAGCCCCAGCTATTTTTCACATTTCTGGCTTGGGTAATGGTGCTGACGCCCTTACAGATTACGGCCGAAGAGCTGTTCTGCCGGGGTTACTTGCTACAGGGCATTGGCAGTAAGTTGGGCAATTTGGTGGCTGTGCTGCTGACGACGACTTTGTTTACAGCGCTGCATGGCTTCAATCCAGAAGTCAGCAGTCAGGCAAATCCAGAGGGGACAATCAGCATTTTGCTCTACTACTTTATGGTGGGCGCTTTTCTAGGATGGCTGACGATTAAAGACAAAACTATTGAGCTGGCGTTAGGCGTCCATGCGGCCAACAACATAGCGACATTTTTGTTGGTAACCAGCCCGAATAGTGCTATCCCATCTCCCGCTATTTTTAGCATTGCGGACATTGAAGCCAGTTTTGCGTCTCTGTTTTTGACGGCGCTACTGTTGTTTGTGTTTGCAGTTGTGGTGTTTAGGGGCTTCAAGCGTCCAGTTGTGACATGATTTACTGAGAATGAGTTGCGCTTGCGTTTCACTTCTCAGTGCATAATTCTCAGTGGATAATTTTCAGTGCATAATTCTCAGCGCGTAATTTTTAGTGCGTAATTCGATAAACCGTACCCTTCACAATACGGTTGTCTGGGCCGGGCGCTTGGGTGGGCTGAGCGCTAAACGACAGGCTTGACTGCTTGAGTGCGTAGCGAAATCCGCCTTTAGTGGAGCGATCAGGATCGCTGAGCAGGCAAACGCCACCAGGTGCTAGCACCGTCTGGATGAATTGAATCAAAGGTTTGATGTTGCGTTCTTCGTAGATGACATCGG
>JBCCOO010000016.1:0-82644 GCA_039025345.1 Cyanobacteria bacterium P01_D01_bin.105
CTTCAGAGAGAATGGTTTATCAAGAGGTTGCGACGTGCGTCTCCAAATCGATAGGGATCGACGCCGATTTTGACGGTCGTTGCCAGCTCAGGTGGGATGTCATCGGCCTTTCCCCACTGCCGCTCTAAGGCAGAGATGACTTGGTCTTGGCGCGATCGCAAAGCTTCCAGTCCACTGCCATAGTTCAACAGCGAAAACCACACCACACCTCTATTTTTTGTGGGTAGTGCACCAGCCAAAGCACTGACTACAGCGAGACTGCCGGTTTTCACCACCGTATTTCCTGGAAGACTGCGATTTCTGACGGTGCCACCATCGGCCCCCGTGACCGGAAAAATATCGGATATGGTGTAGCTCACATTTAAATCTGTGCTGCCTGAAGCGCGTAGCAAGTAGTGAATTGCTTGGAAGAGTGAGACAGCTGCCCTAGGAGATAGCTGATTTTCCTCCCCCAATCCTGAGCCATTAATCAGGGCAATTTCTTCGGTGGGTATCTGGGTTACCTCCTGGACAATGCTCATCACGGCACTGGGCCCGCCTAGCTTGTTTGTCATTTGATCGGCCATCGGGTTATTGCTATAGATGTTCATCGCTTTGAGAATAGCGACCAGTGGCAGAGATTGGTGATTGATCAGCCAGTCAGTGGCTCTACCCTCCCAGCTCGCCGAGTCGTATCGTACGTTGCCGTCAATTTGTAGCGTCGGTGCTGGTGTGCCTGATGGCATCTCTAAGTAAGCGCGTTCTATGTCGTAGTCCCAGTCCGATGCGTTGAAAGCTTCTTTTAGCCATTCTCCTGACGTTTGAGCGTTGGTTTCAAAGTTCATGGAAAAGTCACTGGCAATGATGAGATTGCCGGTGATTCGTCGGATGCCAAGGGTTTGTAGCGTATTTGCGAGAGTAATTGCCTCCTCCCAAACAAATAGCGGATCGCCCCCGCCTTGGATAATTAAGTCGCCTTGTAACACCCCTTCTGCAAGGCTGCCTCGGTAGCCTACTCTTGTTTCAAATCGGTGCTCTGTGCCCCAAGTGGCCAGTGCGGCTAATGTGGTAGCCACTTTGGTAATAGAGGCGGCAGGATAGCGCGTGCTGCCCTGATGCTGTGCGATTGGCTTCTGGCCAGAAGCCACCCATACCCCTTGCCTATCGGATGGATAGCCTGCTGCCGACAATCCTGATACATATTGCGCCACAATCGCCTCAGCGGCTGGATCTTTGGCAATCGTTTCTTGCATCCATCCCGACTCCCACTGCGGACGAATATCAACCGTGCCCAGTTGGATGCCCTCTATTGGCTGCCATCTCCCCCAACCCAGAATGCCTGCGACGATAGCAGTTAGCATTGGGGCGGCCAGTCCACTCATCTTTACTCCACTCGCCGTAAGCTTACCTGCCCTTTCTCCTCCAAGCTTGTGGCTAAATCTGCCGCTAGTGAAGGTGTTAATGATGAACCCGCCAGCCAATGTGTCTAATCCCAAAAACGTCTGTACTTGAATATCTACAACTAAATGCTTTTACTGGGCGTAAATCTTCGCTCTTTCATAAAGCGATTCCAGCAAAGATACACTATAGCTACTTTCAGTTAGTGGTTTATTTCAGCCGCTGATTCAACATGGCCAGACCCGAGCAGACTAGACCCGATCAAAATCAGGTGCTGAGGCAGCTTCCTATTGTCGTTGGTGCAATAGGTGGCACGTTGCTCTTTGTCAATCGGTTGGCAACAGTTGATGTTAGTGGGGCTCAATCGCGCGCGGATGCATTGGGAGTTATTCTCAGTGCTGTTTTGATCTTGGTGGGTCTCCTGTGGCAGCGAATTCAGCCTAAGCCTCCAGATGCCGTTGTTTTAACCGGTGAAGAAGGCTTTGATCTGGCTGAGTATTTGCCCGATTCGCTGCGTACTGAACTGGCTTGGGCTTCGCACTTACTACTCACCAATACGGCTACTCGTAGTGTAGTGGTTTATCACGATGGCATTGTGCTGCTGCGGCGCGGCGTATTGGGGCCACAAGCTGAGGTAGTACTAGGAAAAATTGTGCAGCGAGTGCTAGAGAAACAGAAGCCGGTTTATCTCGTGAATTTGAGCATTTATCCAGGTCGGGTTGAGTTTGATTATTTGCCGGAAAATACGCAGGGTGTGATTTGTCAGCCCATGGGCGATCACGGGGTTCTAATTTTGGGTGCTAATGCACCTCGAAGCTATACCCAACAGGACGAGGTGTGGATTGCAGGCATTGCCGATAAGCTAGGCAACAGTCTCAATTCAGCGCAAATAATGCCTTCTATTGCTGAGTAGTTTTGTGAGTGTTTGAAGCCGCTTCTTTTGCTTTAGGCTTCTGTCTTGGGCTTTTGTATTGGGTTCTTGTTTTGATCTACTGCGGTGGGTTCCACTGAAGATATGCGGCCTTCGCCCACCGTGTGCTTTGGTGAATGCTGCGTAGGCTACTGCGATATGGCGGCCATAGCGGGCTAGGCGTATTGAAAAGCTCTGTTGTGTGGTAGCCGTATGCCTGAGCAAGATCGATGACCTCTGGTGCGAGCGTGAAGCCAAAAAAACTATCCTGCTGCCACTTCAGCAGTGAATGGCGATTGAGGGGCTGGGCTGTTACGCTCGGGCCTGTTTTGCAGAAGTCAAAGACGGGGGCTAGGGGGCTCAGCGAGTTGGCAAGATCTTCGTAGCGGATGGTGACTAGGCGACCATTGGGATTTGGGTTGAAGGGGCTCGTGGGATTGCGATCGCCGACCGTCATGGCTAAGTCTCTCAAGTTTTCATAGGCCGTTAACCACTCATACTGAAGCTTCTCCGGTGGGGTCCTCCAACGGCGAAACGCTGAGTACAACACGTCCATTGGATTGCGCACAAGACCAATCAACAAAAACTCAACTTGCCCTTCTAGTTGCTCCATGCACGAGACAATGAGCGATAGCGCTGAGGATTGCAGTAAATGGTGGGGTGACTTTTCTAAAAAGATGGGTTGATATTGCTCGCACAGCCGCCGCCATCCCTCGAAGATGAACGTTGGCTCCAGGGGCTGACTAGGTACGGGCAGCTGACAGTTTGATACGTTGTCGCGCAGTAATGCGATCAGATCAGTCTTAGCTTGTGCTGGCGGGATTGGAACTTCGCTATCCAGCATGTTTACCTGCGGGAGTCCCAGCGCTGAAGCTGCTTTCGTCCAATACAGTGATTCGTTTTGGAAATGCCGAGTTTTCTCAATACATTTCAAATCAGCAGCTTGTGATAGAAGCCTTTGCACGGCGCTAGAACCAGATGACTTATTGGAGAGAATCAATATCGACTTATGCATGGATGATTTATTTGTGCATGGACGATTTGTGATGGAGCTACTGTTTCTGTAACTTTGGCCTGATCGCTTTGAAGAGCTCAAGAGGTACGGCGCGTACGTCTGTCACTAACAGAACGGCTCCGTAGCTGAGTATGAAGCTGACGATGCCGATAAGGGGTGATCGCAAACTCCCTAAAATTGGAATCATGGCGGCGATCGTTAGCCAAGCGGCCGCTGAGTACTGCGGTTTACCATATAGCTTGACGATTGATCGATGCAGCCAGATGTTACTCAAGATTGTCAATAGCTCTGCTAGCCCGTAGCCCCACAGCCCAAAGACTGGCAGCAATAGCCCACACCCTACCCACAACAGTCCAATGTAGATGACGTAAGCTTTAGTGACTTCCGAGTTGCGATGCAGCGCGTACAAAGCGCCCGAATGTAAATCAAACATTGCTCTGACCATGGCAGAGAGTGCAATGAATGGAAAAATATAGGTGCTTTGCAGCCAGTCGCTACCAAAAAAACGGGGGACGATCCAGCTGTCGACACAGGCAAACGCCGAGCATACCGTACCAATTAACAATGCCTGATAGGCCATTCCTCGGCTCAGCGTTTGCCGCACCGCCTCAGCATCGTCTGTGAGCTTGGCCATTACGCTGATGGACATACGCCGTATCACCATCCGCAATATGGACAGCTGCTCTGCGAGGCGAATGGCAATACTAACCAGACCGGCGAGCTCTATGCCGCCGATGGGGGTCACCAATACTGGAATCGTGAGCGATCGCAGAGAAATCACCCAGTGAGAGAGCGAAAACGTCAAGCCGTAGCGTAGCGCAGGCTGTAAAAACTGACGCTTCAGCTGCCATTGCCAGCCCACAGGGTAGGCATACTGCGCCAGTGCCAGCATGACCACACTCCGAACGCCCAGCCCGATGAGCGGCCCCCAATAGCGCCAGCCCAAAATCACCAGCGGCAGCGCCACGGCATAATTGGCAATCTGTGCGCCAATTTCGATGAGGCCTACTTTGGTGAAGGCAAGATTGCGCTCTAGCATCGCTACCGATACGCTGGCTGCCATTTCTGCTGCAATAGGCAGCGGCAGCCATTGAACCAGATGTCCAATGGCAGGTTCTTGTGTCCAATGTGCAATGGCGGGAGCCAGCGCTAATAAGCCCACCGCGAAGACCACACTCAATAGGTTGAAAAAGTTAAGAACTTGCTCAGGGGCATCATCGGGCAGCTGCTTTTGTTGAATGAGATAGACATGTAACCCCAGCTTGCCTGTCCAAATGATGAAGTAAAAAATGCCAAGCGCATTCACTAAAATGCCGTAGTCCTTGGGGCCAAGTACCCGAGCGATAACTAAGATGCTCAGGATGGAAAGGCCCACGCTAACCAGCTGTCTAAGCGTGAGATATAGTCCGCCTTTAATGACTTTTTGCTTCAGTGCTGGTTGTTTGGAAAGGCTTGAGCCGTGGGTTGTCTGACGACTTTTATCGAGGTGCTTTGGTAGCTTAGGAGGCTTTGGCATCTTAAATATCACCATCTAAGTCATATCGACTAGACCGGTAGATATCTTCGTCATACAAAGCCGTATCGTATGTCGCCTGATTAGATACCGGTGGCTCAGGTGTCATTGTGGGTGCTTCAAAGGCAGGTGCGAGCTCATCAGTGTGCTTTCTACTACGGTGATTTATGATGAGATGCTTTCTGCTTGAGTCGTGTTGGCTCAAATGCTTCTGGGCAGGTGTTGTTCCCAATCGGTTTGGCCAATTCCAGCCCAGCAGCGCCAGCAACACCCACCAGTAAAACAAAGTTGCGGTGTGTACCATCACATTGCCTGTCACCATGCCAACCATGAGTGCGACTGAAAAGGGAAACAGTGCTTGCGCCAACGCCCGCTGCGGTGATCTTGGTAGGCTCTGGCGAATGAGTTGTAGCGTTCGTATGATTTGCGCCACCATAAAGGCCAAAAATAAACTTAGCCCAGCCACACCGCCTTCCACCAAAAACCGCAAGTAGTCGTTATGGGATGTCGTATCGAAAATGCTGATTGATTTTGTGGAAGCTAAGCCGTATCCCAACCACGGATGCAGCTGCCAGTTGGCGAACAAGTCACGCCACTGCAACAGCCGCCAGTTAAAGCTGTTGCGAAACTCTGCCATATCTGCAGCTTGAAGTGCTGCTGCCTGCTGAAAGGTCAAATCCGGGTTCAGTAGCGGCGTTTTAGTCAACTCTACTAGTCGTGCCTGTCCTAGCTCTGTAGAGAGTAAAATGCCTAACGCCACCGCTAAGGCGAGCGCCCCCAACAGTCCTTTGCCTTTGAGTCGAGGCAGAAAATATAGACCGCCAAACACAATCAGCATGGCCAGCCCTGTGAGTGATCTGGTGGCAACTAGACAGTACAGCAAGCCACCGAGTAGGAGTACCCATTTCCAACGCTGCTGCGATATCTGCAGTCGCCACAGGGTGAGGGCAATAAACAGCAGCGTAAAGCTCGCAAAGCTGTTGTAGTGACCCAGCGTGCTATTGATGCGATCGCTATTGCCAGCAAAGTCTTTCCATCCCAAATCACTCTGCAAAAATCCTGGTAAATCCACTGCCGTCATTTGCAGCGCTGCCATCGATAGCGGGACGACCAAGCTCAAGAGCAAAAGGGAGGCAAGTCGATCGGGCGGAATGCGATCGCGCAGCTGCATGGTGAGCAGATATACCATTCCCAGCGAGAAAAATCGTACCCACTCTCGCAGTGCCTCGGGGGTCATGGCAGCAGTGCCCCCGAGCCCGCCTATGGGTAAAAGTGTCACCCAAATGCCTTGCAGCGCTATCCAGCCCATGATCACCCACCAAAATCGGTCGGTGTGGATGGGCTTGCGTAGCACCCACTGCCGAGCGATGAAGGCAAAGACAAAGAGATCAACGGCGATCGCAAATGCTGCGGGAATGCCCCTGCCTGAATATAAATCCAGGGCACTGCGGGCCAGCAAAATGCCTAACGTGATCTGTGTCCACAGTGAAGAAAATGCCTGTGAATCTCGATCAGAGTTCTGATGTTCATCAGTAGACTGCGGCGTGATTGTGTGTGCCGAACGCCATTCATCTCCAGTCTGTTCAGGAAACGGATCAGCAGCGCCGTGCTCCATCAGTCCATCTGTTCCAACAGTCCGTTGGCTATTGGCCATCTTTTCAGTCTTTATCTTGTTAGGCTCTGCTCTGCTCATGGCTGATCCTACCGAAAGATATTGAAGAGAGCGCCGAATGGATTGAGTATGCGACCAATAAAGTCAAATGTTCCGCCTATTTCTCCCCGCTCAGATGGTTGAACCACAATGACATCACCCTCTGTCAGTGGTGCAGAAGCTTCCCCGAAGGTAAATGCAAGCTGTTCCACACGTCCATCCGCTTGCATTCTCAGCAGCATCACTTCTTCTGGATTGGCGTCTGAATTGAGACCGCCTGCGGCAGCTACGGCACCGCTGACCCCAACCGTTGGACTGACCGTAATCTGACCCGGACGGTTGACCTCTCCAGCGACCTGTATCTGAATGTCACCCGGTGCGATTGTCGAAGATAGCAATATGCGCTGGTCAATACTGGCAGCAGTTGCCGCTGGCACAATAATTTCATCTCCGCTAAAGATACGAGGATCGGCCTGTAAATCCCCCTGACTGACTGCGTCCCACAGATTCACTCGATATTCTTCATAACGCAGCGCAGGGCCATGCAGCACGGGCCGTCGAATGACCACATTGCGTAAGTCGGCGTCTGGTGTGATGCCGCCAGACGCTATCAAAGCTGTACTTAAGGTTGGCGGTAGCTGCTGAGCCCGGTTGTCAGAACTGACAGGCTCCAAGAGTCTGGGGCCAGGTTCTTGCACTTCACCGCTGACACTCACCCGAAAAGGACTTGCGGTCACTAAAGACACGCCTACCTGAGGCCGCCTTACGAAGGGTAATAAAGCCTCTTCTATTGCTGAAGCCGCTTCCGAAGGCGCAGATCCCCCCACCAAGATTGGTCCCCCCAGCGGTAGCTGAACGGTGCCGTTACTGCTGACTTGCTGCTGCCCAGAAAGATTCTCAAAGCCAAGCACGTCAATCGACACCAAATCTCCTGGCTTGAGTGGCTCGCTAATGCTGTAAGGCAGTGCTGTGCTGGGTGCTTGGGCAGCAGACGTATCCTCAGCTGATAAGCCCGGTAAATTAGAGGTGGGTAAGTTTAATGCTGAGAGGCCTTCTGCTTTTGCCAGTGTCCCGTTGAGTAGGCCAGTGACTAAGAGCGCACGGATAGCTAACGCCCCTATTTTCTTGTCTATTCCTGATTCGGTAGCGCTGAGTGTCATTCCTGTTCCGATCACTAATCTTCTGCCGTTTGTGTGCTATTGCTGTCGTTTTACTGCCGGTGCGCTACGGCTGGCATTTGCTGCCCTTACAAACGGGTGCCTACTGTTGCACCGATAGCGGGCCTTGGTAGGTGTCCTAGCTGCTCTTCTGGCAAAATTGTTTCATTCATGGCAATGCCCAGGAGTGGTGCGCCACTTTTGCGAAGCTGCTGTACGGTGTCAGCTAATATGCTGCGCGGAGTGTAGCCAGGTCTCGTGACCAAGAGTAATCCGTCTGTCATCTGACTCACGGTTGCGGCATCTGCTGAAGCATCTACTGACGTCGTGTCAATCAAAATGAGATCGTACTGACGCTTCAGCGCGTTAATAAGATTGCGCATTGCGGAAGACTCTGTCACCGTGGAAGGCCGATTAAGCACTCGCCCGTAGGGCATCACAGAGAGATGGCTTACGGTGGTGAGTTTAATGGTTTCTGACAGGGGCGCACTATGACTGATGACGTCTGTGAGGCCAGGACGCGATTCTACTTGCAGATAAAGATGCTGAATTGGATGGTGCGGATCGGCTTCAATAATCAGCGTTCTGCGCCCTAGCATGGCAGATACGGCTGCGAGACAAGTCGCGACTGAAGACTTCCCTTCATTGTCTGTTGGGCTGCTGACCACAACGACCTGAGATGGCTTGATGCCGGAACGAGATGCAGAAGTAGTAGTGTCTGTTCTGAAACTGCCTGATTGGGCTACAGTGGCCTGCGGTATGGTCTGTGCTGTGGTTTGAGTGCTTGCGCTAACGCGGTTTTCCACAGAATGAGCGTAGCGTGCTTCATTTCTGTTTGCGGCTGCTAGGGCCTTTGCTCTAGAGCGCTGCCTAGAGTCAAGCGTTTTGAGAAGTGCGCGGTAAGGCTCTACGTAGCGAGGGTTATCGAGAAAAGCATCGAGTCCGTCAATATCGACTAAATCTGCTGAGAGTCTGGGTAAGTAGCCGAGTACCGGTAGCTTCACAAGGTTCTCAATTTCCTCACCCGACTGTAAAGACACGTCTAATGCATCCAGTAGCAGAATGCCGAGGACAGAAAGGATGCTGCCTGTGATCGCCCCTATTGCCAGCACTGCAAGGGGCTTGGGTGAAACCGGAACTTCAGCGGGTTCTGCTAATCCCACCACCCTTACGTTGCTCACGAGCTGCGCTTCAGCAATTCGGGCCTCTTCTAGCTTGGTTTGAATGAGCTTTAGTGAGTCTTCTGCATCTTCTGTTTCTCGCTCTAGGGCGGCCAACGGCTGCTGCAAAGTTGGTTGCTGCACCAGCTCATCACGCATCTGGGTTAGCTCTGAGCGGACGATGGCTAATCGGCTGCTCAACGCCTCTTCCTCAACAGCGTTATTAATAGAGTCTGCAATTAGCTGCTGACTCAACTCATTTGCGGCCAGGTTGGCCGCTGCGGTGCCAAAATCGCTGTCTAATCCAGCCGGTGTTAACGCAGCCAGTCGCTGCTGGTAGAGGGCTTGCAAGTTGTCAAGCTGATCTTGTAGCGCTAGGAAGTCAGGGTGCAAGTCCCCGAGCATTGAGCGTGCTTCGGCTAACGCTACGTCGGTATCAGTCAGCTGCGACTGCAGCGTAGAGAGCTGAAGGTCTTGCCCAATTCGAGACATTGCATAAGCAACTTCGGGTGAGCGAATACCGGTGACCGCTTGCAGCTCCTGTTCTCTTGTAGATACTTCTTCGAGGGCTGCCACGAGCGATCGCTCTTCCTGCTCCAACTCAGCAAGTCCGTCTACTATTTGCTGATTCTGCGCATCCACTGCCAGTAGTCCATTCACTTGTCGGTACTGGCTTTCCTGGAGCTCAGCCTGTCGCAATCGGCTCTGTAAAGAAGGGAGTTGGGTCTCTAAAAATTCTCGTACTGCCGCCGCCGCCAAGTTGATTTCTCGAACGTTTTGGGTGACAGCCGCTTGCGCGACCGAGTTGACGATTGCCGCTGACTGTTGGGAATTTTCGCCGCGATAGCTTACTTCTAAAATGTTGGTCGCTGGAATGATCTTCACCGCCAAATCCTGAATCAAAGACTCAATCGTTGGTGTGGGTGCGACTTTCTCGGGTGAAATCTGAGCTTCTGAATCGATCTGTGAACCTATAGGGGTGAAAACATCTCCAGCCGCTGTTAGATTTTGAACATTGGACACCAGCCCTACTGCTGCCAAGCTATTAGGCGAGAGCATATTGCTGGCAGCTTCATCGGTCAGGGGTGACGCTGACGAATCGTATTGCTCACGGTAAATATCTAACGCTGTTTGCAATACGCCTTGAGATTTCACCACTTCCGCTTGAGTCACAATCGGGTTGGCGCCGCCTAAATCATCAGCTGCTGTAATCGTTTGGCCAATACCTGAAACGCTGGTGCGCTCATCTTCTACGGACAATCGCACCACAGCTTCGTACTGTTCTGGGGTCAGCGAAAGATAGGCCCATGCCCCGCCCATAGAGGCTAAGAATGCGGGCAGCGCTACCCACCAGTAGCGTTTGAAGGGCGATAAAGCCGTGCGCGGGGAAGATTTTCTCACTGGATGACTTAAAAAGTTTTGTAAGTATCGTTGTCAACGCCGGTAGGTGAAATATCGGCGCCAAGTAGGCCGTAAAATTCAAATAGGCCGTAAAGATAGACCGTGCAAGACACATGCTGCTTTTTTTAAAAGAGCAGCAGTACTTCTATAAAAAACCAAGAAATCACGCTGTTTCAGTAAACTTCTGATACAGCACAACCATATTTGATCACACTATTTAAGAATTCTAGAAGAAATTGACAGGTATGCTGCTCGTTCCTGTGCAATTCTACGGAAGAGGGTTGCTTAGTTAGCCTATCTTGGTTGTTAAAAAGCGCGTTGGCAAAGTCGCTGTCTTGCTTTTGGCTTAACGTGTTCATAGCCCCATCAGCCCAAAAACTAAGCGCTTCATTTTGTCAGGATTCCGATTGTAATTTCTTGGTAAAGATGCCTGCTTCTCAAATGCCTACTTCTCAAAACGGCACCCCCATCAGCTCATACGGTGAGCGCATTCAGGGAAATCAGACTCAGGATGATTTTGCGATCGCCTTCGCCCCCCTTTCCCTCGATCGGGTCTACCAACGGGCTGATGACGGGGCCAATGGCGCGATCGTTCTTTTCAGCGGCATGGTACGCAATCAAACCGACGGCCAAAGTGTCATCGCCCTGGAATACCAAGCCTACGAACCCATGGCACTCGAGGTCTTTAAACAAATCGCGGCTCAAATCCGTCTCAAATGGCCTGACATCACCCACGTGGTGATTCACCATCGCACCGGTAAGCTGACTATCGGCGAAATTAGTGTTTTGGTAGCCATTGGTAGCCCTCACCGCAGCGAAGCCTTTGCCGCTTGCCAATTCGCCATCGATACCCTTAAACACAACGCCCCCATCTGGAAAAAAGAGCACTGGGAAAATGGCACTACCAGCTGGGTCAGTATTGGCGCATGCGAAGAGGTTTAGCTGTACAGGGAGCGATGTATATCTACGGCTAGCAAAGACTACGAGGAAGATAGCAAAGAGCCATTCTTATTTTGTTTGCGCTGCAATTGCTTGAGTCTTTGCTGGCGGGATTCAATCACTGCGCTAACCTGCTGGGCAAAACGAGGCGTACGGTTCAGCATTTTTTGAACAGCATCGACTTCCATCACCAAAACTTCTAAGTCGGCAGTGGCCGTGACGGTCATTGGGCTAGGGGCGCGGGCGAGCAACGCTGAGTAGCCAAAGAAATCGCCGCGACTTATTTCATCAATGGTGTGGCTATGGCCTTGCTCATTGGTGAAGGTTGCGATTGCACTTCCTGCCAGCACAAAATGCACCTTTACATCGTTTTGGCCCTGACAAATCACCGACTCATTGCGGCCAAAATGTCCCAACGTCGCTTTCGGTGCTAGCTCCTCTAATTGGGTTGCCTGGGCGCTACGTAGGCTCAACAACCGTTCTTCCACGCTATTGAGAATAGCGGTGCGCCCACTGCGATAGCCTTCGTAAGCAATCACACTAATAGAGCCAATACTGACGGCTAGTAGCATCGTCATTAGCTTGGACTGAATACTTAAACGATTAAAAGCACGCACGAGCAATTTTCAGCAAAAAAGATCATCAGACTTTCCAGTATGCCCACGACATACTGGTGGCTTTGGAATTGATCGCACTGTGGAATCGTATTGCGGAATCACACCGCTATGGAATCGCATCGCCGTGGAATCGCATCGCCGTGGAATCGCATCATGGAAGAGAGGAGCATCGAGCGACTAAGACAAAAATGGCAGACAGCTTTCGGGCACCAGTCTGCATTCACCACTCATTACCCGCTCTTTTGCTAACCAGAACGCTTCTGTAATTAGGTCCCCTTCTACCAGCCGAAATCGATCTTCCAAGGCATAAAACGCCGAATCCGCAAATTTTGCACGAAAAAGCTGAACGAGTTCGTGTTTAGGTTTTCCATTTAGTGTGAACACATTGTCTAAGCAGGTGAGATATTCAATCTCAATGAGTTCAGCCCCAATTTCTTCTTCAAATTCGCGAAGGAGGGCGGCCTGACTGGTTTCTCCAAAGTCAATTCCACCGCCCAAGAAACGATAAAACGTCTCTTGGGTTGTCAGATCTTCACCCTGACTGACAAAAATATGACCTTCGTGCTCAATTAAGCCCAGTGAGATAGGACGAATGCGTTTAGCCATAAAAGTGTTTAGGTCAGATGCTGTTTGGGTCAGATGTTGTTTGAGTCAGATGCTTTGGAGATACAGGAGATGTTGGCGATCTGATGTTGGCGATCCGATGTTGGCGATCTATATCTTCAGTGGTTTATCTCCGTGGTCTGTTTTGAATGCTCTACTCCGGGAAGGCCGCTTCAGGATTTTCGGCTGGGGTCGGCCAGTCTTCATTTTCACCTCCCACGACGATGCTGCGAATTTCGACATAGTCTTCGCTGAACTGGCGTACGGTGTTGATTAAGACATCTAGCGCGATCGCATCAGTTGTCCCCAAATCAAACCAGCAGCGAGACCACAACCCTTTGAACTCCACTTCGCCCATGTTGTGCATCAAAGAAAGCAGTGATCGCTCCGAGTCCTCTTCGTCATAGTCAAAATAGCTAATATCGACCCCGGTTTCTTGTACCTGAAGGTTCTCAGCATTAAATCCGCCTAGCTTACCGAGAAAGAACCAAGACGTAAAAATTTCCTCTACATACTGCTGTTCAGCCAGGGAAGGGACTGTCTCGAACTCTAGCCAAATCCACAAATTGAAAAAGTCACACTCACGAAACCGAACTTCCACCGCGAAATAACCAGCTAGCTGGCCCCTGCATCGACTAACATGCACTATACAAGTAAGGCTGCGCTCTTCAATGCTTCATCTTCGTGACATCGGCTATCATCCCACCGCTGCTGCGCTTCCCATACTCAAGGGCATTACCTTTGACCTAGCGCCTAAGCGGCTTGGTCTCATCGTTGGCCCCAGTGGGTCAGGCAAAAGCACCCTGCTTGAAATTCTCGCTGGACTGGCGGCCCCTACTAGTGGCAAAGCCTTCTGGCGCGATCAGCCCTTACTCCCTGATTCACTTCAGCAGATGGCTGGCATTGTCTTTCAATTTCCCGAACGCCACTTCTGCGGTCATACGGTCTTTGAAGAACTCCGCATTGGTCATCCTGAACTCAGCTCAGAGCGGGTCACCCAGGCCCTAGACGCGGTTGGTCTAGGCAATTTACCTTTTCAGGCCTCGCCGCATAAACTCAGTGGGGGCCAGCAGCGGCGCTTAGCGCTGGCGGTTCAGCTCATTCGCCAACCCTATCTTTTGCTGCTAGATGAACCCACGGCTGGTCTTGACTGGTCGATGCGTCAACAGCTGGTTAGCTTGCTAGCTGAATTAAAGAAAGACTGGAGCTTGCTAGTGGTCTCTCATGATGCTGAAGATTTAGTAGATATTGCTGATCACTGTTGGACTATTGATCATGGGCAGTTGAACGCAGCCGATGTTGAAAGTTTTAAACGCCAGAAAACTGTCTTGTCATAGCGCTTGCAGCTGTGCATTTATTCTCTTCTTGATACCCTATGCCCAACGAGACAGCATTCGATTTTAATGTGTCCCAACCTGCCTTTTCTGCAAAGGAGCTGCCTAAATATGCCCTACCTAAAAACCTAGAGTTGTGGCAGCAAACGATAGGCTGGCAGCCCTCCACAACTCAGCAAGGTTTATTTCAAAAGCTGTACGACCACATCGTAGTCGGCAACAACAGGCTCAATCTCACCCGCATCACCACACCCGAGGATTTTTGGGAAAAGCACCTCTGGGATGCGCTCAGTGGGTTGGCTCCTTGGCTAGTGGACAGGGGGCTCGCAGACAAGGATAGTCAGCCTGAAGAGAGTCAGCAATTACCAGATAACTCACCGCTGCACATCATAGATATCGGTACTGGTGGCGGTATTCCAGGTATCCCAGCTGCGATCGCCCTGACACCTCTAGCCAACATTCACCTTACGCTTCTCGATTCCACCCGTAAGAAAGTTCAGTTTCTTAAAGAGATTTGTCCGCAGCTAAACTTGCATGCTAACTGCGTTGCCGAACGTGCTGAAACGCTGGCCCATCAACCAGAACACCGCGAAGCTTACGATTTAGCGCTGATTCGCGCCGTTGGCCCTGCTGCAACCTGCGCCGAATATGCGATACCTTTTCTCAAAGTGGGTGCCCAGGCGGTCCTCTTTCGGGGCCAGTGGAGTACCCATGATACAGACGCGCTGATGCCGATTGTTGAGCTGCTCGGCGGTGAAATTACGGATTTGAAAAGCTGGAAAACTCCGCTAACGGGCAGCGATCGCCACTGCATTTTTATTCATAAAGAAGCGCCCACCCCGTCTGATTTTCCCAGAGCCATCGGAATTCCTGCCAAAAAGCCGCTGAGATAGCAGCAACTTAGCAGGAATGTAACGGAGCGGAGCCAACGATGGGCAAGCGAGCACGGAATTAAGCTGTGATGACTCGGCAGAGTCGAGATCAGCCTTGATTTTTGATCGTAATTACTTCCACAATTTTGAGCGCCAGCTCATCAGGAATTTCTAGAATGAGACGTAGGTCGTCTACAAACGCTTGCTCTTGAACAGATACCGTGCCATCCGAGAAAACGAGATCGACCGCAGTTGTAAAAGCCGTGGGTGCTAGGGAGGGCGGTAATGCGGCTTTGGCGCTTTGGATGAGTTCGTTGGGCCCGTGCTTTTTTAAGCTTTCTACTAAGTAGGTTTTGAGATGATCCAGCTGATCTAATGAGTTTTGAAATAGTTTCATGCGGCTCAGGCGTAGGCTCATCTCTGTTTCTTCTGACTCTGAAAGATATCCATCAGAGGCGATCGCCACTAAGCAGATGGCTGCAAACGCCTCCATAGAATTCATCGCGCACTTGACATCATGCTGCGGTTTAAACATCTGAAACAACCCCATAATCACACCCTCCTACGACCTATTCTCAGGCCACCTAAAAAGCATCGTAAACATGAATTATTCCAGCGCACACGCAGAAGCGTTTTAACTTATTCGGAACTTTGCACGGGCGCCGCTAATCCATTGTTGGTCGAGCATTTCGCTTTCTAACGATATAAAGGGGGAGAAAACGGCCAATATTTATAAGTTACGAGAACCCACGTACTAAACAAGGGAGGGTGCGAGCACACCCTCCCTTGTTTACCGATGGTCAATAGTTAACAAACTATTGTGTTTTGCTTGATATCACTTGCCTTATCTAAAATGGCTTGCTTGGTTCCAAATAACTTATCTGACACCACTTGACTGACGCATTTCAGCCTCCAGCTGCTGGATAAGCTGATCATTTCCCTGCTGTTGAGCTACTTCCAAACGGTGCTGCAAAGAACGAACCATGCTCTCACGATGGAGCTGACTGGATTCTTTCAGAAGTTTGCGTCGGGCCTGCGAGGCAGAGCTGTTCCCCATGAGCTTGTGGCGTAGGGTTCTAAATTTAGAGGCAATGCTTGAGCTAGAAGAGAGTGCGCTATTTTCAGAGAGCACTTCACCTTTTCGTGAAGTTTGGTAGCTCACACCTCTGTAGGCAAGCCTTTCAGCCGCCTGTGGAATGGGGACGTGGCGAACGTAAGTGTAGTGGGTTGGCTGCGTCCGATACTGGCAGACTATCTCACTCTCGGTCACTTCCAACATGGGTGGGTTGTAGTCGTATTCAGCGCCGCGATAAGTTAATTTCATGTTTCGTTCCTCAAAAAAAGCCAAAAAGAAAAGGGTTTGTTTCGTTGGGAACGCGTTCCTTCAGGGTAGGCGGGGCTGCCTCCCTTACTTCCGTCTCAGACTTCCAAGCAGTTAGATAGCAATCTAAAGCTTGTAAGCATCCATGAGATGAACGAAATCAATTGCTTGATTGTTCTGTATCTATTTTTACATTTTTATTCTCTAAATAACAACTCGGCGTGACATATTGAAATTTCTTGGATAAAGCCGTAATTGATTCTAGGAAAGGGTTTAGAGGAATTTAGCAGTAGATTTTTCGCGGAAAAGTATTAATTCTTAATGGGAAGCCGTTGGTTAAACAACCGTTGAGTCCTGTGTTGGCGATGTTCTGATACCCGTCATAGATTTCAGTCCACGCACGGGTCGCTTTTTCATAGAATAGAAGACCTGCAGCGTAATTCAGACCTGCTACAACGCCGACTCACGCTCCCTATAGCCAGCCTGCTGCCGCTTTTATGACCTGCATTATCAATCGGCGATCGCAATTTTCAGCCAGCCATCGCTATTGGCTTGGCGAACTCAGTGAGTCTGAAAACATTCAGCGCTTTGGCAAATGCACACGTAAACCGGGCCATGGCCATAATTATGTTCTCAATGTTGCTATTGAGGGCGACCCAGACCCCTATGGCATGGTGCTCAACCTCAAACAAGTCAAACGCATTATTCATCAGCACGTTATCGAGCCGCTCGACTTTTCTTATCTCAATGATGCGTGGCCAGAGTTTCGTCAAACTTTGCCTACGACTGAGCACGTCGCCCATGTCATTTGGCAGCGTCTCAGTCCCCACCTGCCCCTCGTGCATATTCAGCTATACGAAACTCCCGAACTTTGGGCCGACTATAAAGGCAACGGAATGGAAGCTTACTTAACAGTCTCAACGCACTTTAGCGCCGCCCACCGGTTGGCATTGCCTGCTCTCAGCGATGAAGAAAACGAAAAGATATACGGTAAGTGCGCCAGCCCCAACGGCCATGGCCACAACTATCAGTTAGAGGTCACCGTGAAAGGTCTAATAGATGACCGTACCGGTATGGTTGTAGACTTGGTGGCTCTGCAAAAGGTGATTGCCCATCACGCTACAGACACCCTAGACCATACCTTTTTGAATAAAGACGTTCCTTATTTTGCCCAGGTCGTTCCTACCGCTGAAAACATCGTCCTTTACATTTGCAATCAGCTTCGCCAGCCCCTCATAGATATTCAGACCACTCTCCACAAAGTCAAACTGATCGAGAGCCCCAATAATTCCGTTGAGGTGTTGGCCTAATGTAGAAATATTCATTCTAAAAAGGCCGCTGCTCCATCAGGGAGCAGCGGCCTTTTTTAGAATATGCGGCTAATCACTAGCTGTGGCAGCAAAGCAGCCGCTTGCGTTGAGGACGGTTACTGGTAACTTAAGCAATGCTAGCCATGGTTACATCATTGGTTGCCAGTAAGGTCTGAAGCTCTTCAGCATCAACAGTCTCTTTGTCTACCAGCATATCAGCCAGCTTATCTAGAATGTGACGGTTCTCAACCAGTACTTGCTTACAGCGGGCGTAAGCTTCATCGACTAGGGCGCGGACTTCTGAGTCAATCGAAGCCGCCGTCTTCTCAGAGAAATCGCGCTCACTGGCAATGTCACGACCTAAGAAAGGATTACCCTGCTGACGCCCTAGTGCCACTGGGCCTAGCTTATCGCTCATGCCAAAGCGGGTTACCATCTGGCGTGCAGTGCGCGCTACCTGCTGCAGGTCATTAGAAGCGCCTGTCGTTACTTCTTCGTCGCCAAAGACAATTTCTTCAGCCAAACGGCCGCCCAATGCAACCGCCATTTGGTTTTGCAAATAGGAACGAGAGTAAAGACCGGACTCCAAGCGCTCTTCACTAGGTGTGAACCAGGTTAGACCGCCAGCACGGCCGCGAGGAATGATGCTGATTTTCTGTACAGGATCGTAGTCAGGCATGAGCGCACCCACCAGTGCATGACCTGCTTCGTGGTAAGCCACCAGCGTCTTGCGCTTCTCGCTCATGACGCGATCCTTTTTCTCAGGACCCGCTAGCACGCGATCAATCGCGTCGTTAACTTCATCCATCGCAATCTCAGTGAGGTTGCGACGCGCTGCCAAAATAGCCGCTTCGTTCAGCAAGTTGGACAAATCTGCGCCCGTAAAGCCGGGTGTCCGACGGGCAATCTTCTCCAGGTCCACATCTTTAGAAAACGTCTTTCCACGGGAGTGTACGTTCAAGATCTCCAAACGACCTGCGTAGTCTGGGCGGTCTACAACGACCTGACGGTCGAAACGACCTGGGCGCAAGAGGGCAGCGTCCAATACGTCAGGGCGGTTAGTGGCTGCGATGATAATGATGCCAGTGTTGCCTTCAAATCCGTCCATCTCAGTGAGAAGCTGGTTTAAAGTTTGCTCGCGCTCATCATTGCCACCGCCGAGGCCCGCGCCCCGCTGGCGACCAACGGCATCAATCTCGTCGATAAATACGATGCAAGGGGCGTTGTTTTTAGCTTGTTCAAACAAGTCTCGAACACGGGAAGCGCCCACACCCACAAACATTTCTACAAATTCAGAGCCAGATATAGAGAAGAAGGGAACGCCTGCTTCACCGGCGACTGCTTTCGCTAGGAGGGTTTTACCTGTACCTGGAGGGCCAACAAGGAGAACGCCTTTCGGAATCTTCGCGCCGATCGCGGTAAACCTGTCTGCATTCTTTAGAAAATCCACAACCTCAGCCAGCTCTAGCTTGGCTTGGTCAATCCCTGCAACATCACCGAAAGTTACCTGCGTTTGAGGTTCCATTTGCACACGAGCTTTGGACTTACCAAAGTTCATTGCCTGAGATCCAGGGCCATTGGACGCGCGGCGAAACAGGAAGAACAAGGCAACCAGCAAAAGGACTGGAATGAGCAGTGTGCCTAGAACTGCGCTTAACGCACCTTCGTCTCTAGTGGGCTGCACCGAAATATCCACGTCGTTGCGGGTAAGGATATCAACCAGCTCAGGATCTTGAGGTAGGTTTACGACAATGCGGCCTGTGCCGTCAGGGGAGGCAAACTCAGCTTGCGTCTTATCAGAACTGAGGGTCACGTTCTCAATGCGATCACTCTCAACTTCGTCAATGAACTGGCTGTAGCGCCAAAATGTCTTTTCTGTGCGAGGGGTATCAAAAAATGCGGTTGCCAAAGCAATGACAACGACAACGAGTAGTACGTAAAGACCCGTGTTTCTCCAGCGTTTATTCACCGAGGGTTAGCCTCCTTTGTGGTTGGTTGAGGATCTTAGAATTCCTTCCGTGTAGTTATCCTTCTGTTATTAACTTATGTTAACTCATTTTCAGGAATCGCTGCGGCCATTGCTAGGCGGATATATAAGCTGCCTGATTTGACCTTGCAAAGCTTTTATCTTTTCATGCTGTGAATCGTATTCTAGTCTAGTGTTTTCACAGATGATTGTGTGTATGGGAAGAAGCCCCACAACGCAGTTGCTGTAGGCGATCGCCTCAAAGCGATGCGGGTGTACTTTATCCCAGCTTTGCAGATTTACAGGCTGCCCTGCTTCAGCCAAAATCTTTCTTAAATAGCTGCCCATGATGCCAGGTAAGCAGCGTTTGTCCCTAGGTGTCCACCATTGCCCGTCGTGCCAACCCCACAGATTTCCAGTGGCGGTTTCGAGCCAGTCGCCTTGTGCACTGGTCAAGATGGCTTCATCTGCGCCTTGTTTTTGTGCTTGAGCGCGTGCTAGCCAGCAGGCTAAATAGTTTCCAGTTTTATGAGTCGGTAGGCTGCGGGTGTAGGTTGGTGGTGCTAGCCAGCAGGTAATGCCGGTTTCACCCTTTTGGATGAGATGGTTGGGTAGCGATCGCCCCGTAATCCATTCGCGTCCATCGGGAAACACCGTGATCCTTAAGACTGGGTAGTGATGTTTAAGCTGTTCACAGCCTCGACGGATATGAGTCCAGTTCGGCAAGCACCAACCAAATGTTTGAATAGAATGGGTGAGGCGATCGCAGTGCGCCTGCCACTGGGTGAGCGCGTGCTCTAAACAGCTGTCATAAATCCGTAAGGTTGTAAAAACCGATGCCCCAAACTTTAGAGCTGTTGCATCAATGGGTGCCCCAACTCCGAGGGTCCCCATTGATGGTGTGTCGGCGCTGAAGAGGTTACCGTCGTGCCAAAACATATGTGCTTAGAGCTGTCGGCTGGATTTCTCAAAGACTGCGCAGGATCCGTCCGATGTGACCTGTAAGCCTACTAAAGGTGAGTCTGGATTACGGCATCGCTGTCCTCGTAGATGCCGACAGGAATAGCAGGTTTGCCCCACTGCTGCTGGATCTTTGGGTTTGACCTGCATCAATTCTTGCTGGTTAATGCCGCGAATGACCAATTGTTCCCCCTGCCAACTGGCTTCTACGATGCCCGTATCGGCCAGCTGTGTCCATCGCGGATCGCTCTCTATCTGTGCCGGTAGTGTTAAAACTACCTGCTTTTTGTTGGTCTCTAACTCTCCTTCGTACAGGGTGTCTCTCGGTGGAGCTGGTTGCCAAAAAGACTCTGCTAGTGGCAGCTCTATCACTTGTTCTGTGGTTGGTAAGTGAAGTTGATACCGGCTTTGCAGGGCATCTAAGCTGGCGAGATCGCTCAGTTGCTTAGGTTCGCCGTGCACAAACACCACATGTTGAGGGCGCAGATTATGGATGAGCTGCGTGGTGCCACCCCCGTCAGAATGGCTAGTGAGCATGTAGTGATCTAGCTTGGTGCTGCCGATTGCCGTTTGCTCGCTCATTGCGGCCATCCAGTCAAAGTGGTACGGCTTTGATTCATTGGCGACACCAATTCCAAACAGATCGCTAATTTGCCGTTGCCACAGTGCAATATCTTTTACATCTGGAATGAGCACGGTCCAGTCAGACGGATCATTTTCACAAAATAAGCTAGGGTGCGTAGCCGGATGCACAATGAAAATGGCGGGGTCGTCACTGAGGTGATGCGGCGAAAACTCAGTGTCTAGGCGACGTACTTTCGGCAACACGCGCTCATCCCAAAATAGAGGCTGGTGCTGAGCAAAATTCTGAACGGTTATCGGCAGCGCCGAAATACATCCTAAATAGGCATCACAGCCTGCTGCCACAATGGGATCTACCCAGACGTCTATGGGCTGACCCGTGAAATGGTGATGGCTACGAATGAGCATCAGCAGCTCTTGCCCAAGTCCTATTAGCGGTGCAGGTAGCACCGCCTTACCATGATTCTCTAACGCTTTTGCAATGCGCTCTACCAGGTAATTCTCTTGCTGTTTGCGATGAGGGTGGCGCTCGGTGCCGTAGCTGCCTTCAATGATCAAGACATTGGGCTTGAGATTGCGTAGTTCGGCTAAGGGCAAACCGTCCACTAGCCGACTATTTGATAGAAAGCAGTCGCCGCTATAAAAAACGCTGTAGGTGCGCTGGGGCGTTTTGTACGTAATGAAAAAGCAGGCAGCACCGGGCATGTGACCAGCCGGCCAAAGCTGAACGGTAAGGCCAGGGGCCAGTTCGGTGGGCGATCGCCAAGGTAAAGGCCGACAAAACTGAGTATGGTCTTGCCCTGGCCAGTTCAGTGGCAGCAGCCGAGCCGTTACATCGCTGCTAAAAATCGGTAGCTGAGGAAATGTGCGATGTAAGGCCAATAGTCCCCGGCAGTGATCGGTATGAGCATGGCTACAAAACACAAAATCGGCGGAAGTTTCTCGCAGAGTACAGATATCCGCTAGGCCACAGTCCAGCAAAATGGAATAGGGGCCGATCTGAATTCTCAGACAGACCCCCTCATTTTCGTAGCCAACACTGTGGGGCAGGCAAGATAGCTCAGTCACGGACACCATGCTCAAGTTGTAGGCGCTCAGTTATAGGCAATCACTTATCGGCCATGGGCAATTACTTTAGTGGGCAGAGCCGTTGCCATGATAATTTTCAGAATCGTAAAAGCCATTGCGAGTGCCAAAGAACAGGCAAGCGGCAGCAAAAACGGCGGGCAATAAGACCAGTACAAGTTTGATGTCCATAGGCTCAAAAGGGTTGTCTAAACAGTGGCTGGTTGTGATCCTAACAACCTACTTCAAGGGGTGCAGCGTTTCTTAATGCTTTATGACAATAGAACACAACATAATCAAGCCTGACTGGTGCGATCGCCCCTCTATCCAAGTGGCGCCTGATCTCATTGGCTGCATGCTTTTTCGCCAGATGCCAACTGGTTCCTTGATCTGCGGCACTATCGTTGAAACTGAAGCCTATGCGCCTGGGGATCCTGCCTGTCATGCTTACCGAGGCCAAACTCAGCGGAATGCCGCTATGTTTGGGCCTCCTGGTCACAGTTACGTCTATCTTATCTACGGAATGTATCACTGCTTGAATGTTGTGACGGAAGCGGTAGGTGTTGGCAGCGCTGTTCTGATTCGTGCTGTTGAGCTGCATACCTTACCCCTAAAGTTAGCGTCTCAACTAACTCAAAAGCCCCACCGCGTTGCGGCAGGGCCAGGTAAGCTTTGTAGAGCGCTAGACATTGATCGTGACTTAGGTGGAAAACTTTATCATCCAGACAATGGGCTGTGGTTATCGCATCGAGCTCACCCAATATGCCAAGCAGATTTGGTGCAGACCACTCGGATAGGCATCACAAAAGCGGCTGATAGACCTTGGCGATGGTATCTAAAGGGGCATCCATCTGTTTCCAAGCAATAAGCCTAAAGCCATGACTTTAGAGAAATGTCTAGATACGGTGCTCTGTAGGCATAGTGGCCTATAGAATGAGCTCCTTACCGCCATGGGTGAACTTCACAGCGTTTACTTCCCATTCAGGGTTATTGAGCAGGGTTTCTTCTACACTGCCGAACAGTGCCCGTTGCTCACAGCTAGAAAGCGAAACAAACTGTCGCTCCGAGCCGGGGGATAGCTTCATATCTACAATGGCCGTATTGCCGGTGACATCGACTTGATAACCCTCTAGTTTGAAGGCGTTGTACTCGATGGCGCCCATTGCTTTGCCGACCGCTTCACTGATGGCTTGGTCACCGGGAACTTGCACAGTTTTCTGTACAAACTCATTGCATTGCTCATCAATGGTATATACCGAGACGGTTACCATCTCGCTGTCGGTGTCAGGTTGCTTGCCACCTTCAATTTGAGCGTCAGTCTGTGCGGATACTGGTGGTTCTTTCTGGGTGCTGTTGTTACCAGCACCAGGCTTGTCTTCTTTTGCGGCTTCGATAGGAGTGGGCTGAGTCGTCGAAGAATCGACCACTGTTTCAGGTGAAGTGGCGCAGCCGCTGATAATTAAACTGAGCGACAGCGCTAGGCCCGTAGCGCAAGATTTACTAACCTTTGAAAACCGAACCATCTGACGAAATACTGAGTACAGCACTATATAAAAGATATCCTTATCCTACAAAACAGATAACCGCCCTGACCTAATTGTGTGCCAATTTGCAAACGATCCACACATAGGCTATAGCAAAGTGGCCCGCTACCGCGCGAGTGCATCCGGCGGTGGCCATAACTTGACAGAAGCGATAGTGGCAACATGACTAACCTTCCCTGGAATCGACACCACATCGTCTCTTTGGAGGACTTTACGCCTGCTGAGTATGCCAGTGTGCTGCAAACGGCGGTGAGTTTTCAAGGCGTTCTTTCACGCCGTACTAAAAAGGTGCCGACACTCCAAGGTCAGGTTGTTGCCAATCTTTTTTTTGAACCGTCTACGCGCACTCGCAGTAGCTTTGAGCTGGCAGCTAAACGTCTGTCGGCTGATACGCTTAATTTTTCGCCGAGTAGTTCTTCCCTCACGAAGGGAGAAACCATTCTAGATACGGCTAAAACGTATCTGGCCATGGGCACCGATTTGATGGTGATTAGGCATCAAGGCTCGGGGGTCCCTGCAACCATTGCGCAGGAAATGGACAGATTGGGCTCAGGAGTAGGTGTGCTGAATGCAGGCGATGGTCAGCACGAGCATCCTTCTCAAGCGCTGTTAGATTTGTTGACGATCTGTAATGCGCTGAGTTCTGATCAGCCGACAATTGACGATTTACGTGGGAAGAAGATTGCCATTGTCGGAGACATTTTGCATTCGCGGGTGGCTAGGTCTAATCTTTGGAGCCTGACGGCTTGTGGCGCTGAAGTTCATTTGGCAGCGCCGCCGACGTTACTACCTAAGCTATTTGCAGCGGCGTTTTCTATGCCGCTAGAGACCGCAGAGGGCACGGTGGAAAGGAAGGTGTTTGTGCATTGGCAGTTAGCGTCAGCGCTAGAGAATGCTGATTTTGTGATGGCGCTGAGATTACAAAAAGAACGAATGAGCGATCATTTGTTGCCTAGCTTACGGGAGTATCATCAGCGTTTTGGGATAACGCGCGATCGCCTAAAGCTGTGCAACCCCGATGTCAAAATCCTTCATCCTGGGCCCACGAACCGAGGCGTTGAAATCACCTCTGACTTGATGGATGACGCCCGTATTAGCTTGGTCTCAACGCAAGTTGCTAGTGGGGTTGCCGTACGGATGGCGCTGCTTTATTTGATGGCAGGCGCTAAAAAAGGGCGTACTTAGAAAAAGGCGTACTTAAAAAAAGAAGTGCAAAAAAAGAGTGCTTAATTGGATTCTTCGACTGAAGCCGTTTGAATGGCTAAGTTCGAAAAGGAGGTATGCATCTGTAGAATGCTTTCTTCCGCGGTTTCATTGTCGGAGGCGTAGCGGCTAAATAGGAGGACGGTTTGATTTCCATAGCCAATGAAAGTTGCGATCGCGTTGCTGAGCTCATCAGGCCGATTAGATAGCCACATCACGAGCGCTGATTGTCCATCAATCATCACCGTTCGATAGCGCCCTACGATGGCGCCCTCTTCCATGAAGCTATCGATATTGGCATTTACCACAGCGCCAGGTGGCGCCTCTATATTGACGATTTGAGTGGCGACTAGCTCTGCCGGAGTCGTGGTCAAGTTGGAGACCATGATCCCATTTTCAATTTCTTTGATTTCCCATGCCTTCGGCAGGCTAACAGCCATCGTGTCGTCCGAATAGCGAATGACATCGTCGGCATCTGCTGGCTGGACGAGCCTTTCTGGTGCTGGCCTTTCTGGTGCTGGCCTTTCTGAAGAATTGGCCAGACCAGGAGACGGTTGAGCCCATCCGGCAGATACCGGTAGCAGTGAGGCAACACCTGCTAGGACAGCTGCCCTCAGGAGAGTAGTCCCTTTAATTCGTAGGCTGGATGTCAGTCTGAATATCATAAGCAATCCTCTTCCGGTAAACCTGAGGCAAAGAGTGTACAAAAATCAGTGTTGAAGTCGGTTTAACTATAGATCTTGCCTGAAAGTATACAGAAAGGGCTTGTGTGCTCTGATGACGGCTAACTCCAGCATCCGTCATCGAAGTTTGTAACATTTTTGTTAAGATAATCTAAAATTGATGGCCAAAGTCACCTGAATCTTATGGGCTGTCTTACTTGACCTTTTGGGGCTTTTGTCCATGCTGCGACTAGAAAAAATTACAAAGATCTATCCGACTGGGGAAGTCCTTAAAGACGTTAACTGGGAAGTAAAGCCCGGTGAGCGGGTTGGTTTGGTAGGCGTTAATGGTGCAGGTAAATCGACTCAACTTAAAATCATTCAGGGTGAAGTTGAGCCGACTAGTGGCAATATTATTCGCCCTAGCGGCATGCACATTGCGGCGCTCAATCAGGAGTTTGAGGTTGATCCCCGGCGGACGGTTCGCGAAGAGTTTTGGACGGTATTTACAGAGGCCAATAAAATTCAGCAGGCACTTGCAGATATTCCGCTCAAAATGGAGAGCGCTGATCCTGACGCGTTGGAGAAGTTGATTGAGCAGCTCGATAAGAAGCAGCGACAGTTTGAGGCTTTAGATGGCTATGGGCTAGAAGCTCGAATTGAAAAAATCTTGCCGGAAATGGGGTTTGAAAGCGATGCGGGTGATCGTTTGGTCAGTTCATATAGCGGCGGCTGGCAGATGCGTATGGGGCTCGGTAAGGTGCTGTTGCAGTCGCCTGATTTGCTGCTACTAGACGAGCCGACTAATCACCTCGATCTGGAGACAATTGAGTGGTTAGAAAGCTATTTGAAGGGGTTGACGATCCCGATGGTGATTGTCTCTCACGACCGGGAGTTCTTAGACCGATTGTGTACTTCTATCGTTGAGACAGAGCGAGGCATCTCTACGACTTATTTAGGTAACTACAGCGCCTACCTTACTCAGAAGGCTGAAAATCAAGCGGCCCAGCTGAGTACGTTTGAGCGTCAGCAAAAGGAGCTGGCTAAGCAGCAAGCCTTTGTGGATAAGTTTAGAGCGAGTGCGACTCGGAGCACCCAGGCGAAAAGTAGAGAGAAGCAGTTGGCTAAAGTGGCGCTGGTAGATGCCCCAACTGCTGATCTGCGGGGCCTTCAGTTTCAATTTCAGCCTGCTCCCCGTAGCGGTAGAGAAGTTGTCACGATTGAGGATATGACCCATACCTACGGGGATAAGATTTTATTCTTAGGGGCGAACTTAGAGGTGGAAAGGGGCGATCGCATTGCGTTTGTTGGCCCTAACGGCGCAGGTAAATCTACCTTGCTGCGCCTGATTGTTGGCAGTGAAACACCAGACGATGGCAAAGCGGCCATCGGCGTGCACAATGTCTTACCTAGCTACTTTGAGCAGAATCAGGCTGAGGCCCTGGATCTGAGTAAAACGGTGATGGATACTATTCACGACGAAGTGCCTGATTGGACTAACGAAGAGGTCCGTACGCTACTAGGGCGCTTCTTGTTTAGTGGCGATTCTGCCTTCAAGAAGGTTGAAGGGCTGAGTGGAGGCGAGAAAGCCAGGTTAGCACTTGCCAAAATGCTACTGCAGCCTGCCAACTTACTCATCTTGGATGAGCCCACTAACCACTTGGATATTCCTGCGAAGGAAATGTTAGAAAATGCCCTCAAGCACTATGACGGTACGGCTCTGATCGTTTCGCACGACCGTTACTTTGTCTCCCAAGTAGCGAACAAAATCGTTGAGATTCGAGATGGTGAGCTCAAGCTATATCGCGGTGACTACCATTACTACACAGATAAGTTGGCTGAAGAGAAAGAGCGCGCCAAGCTAGAAAAAATAGAAGCAGAGAAAAAGGCAAAAGCGACAGCTAAGCGTCAAAAACAACGTCAGAAGCAAGAACAGAAGAAGGCTGAAAAACTCAAGGCCAAGATGATCTCAAAAGGTGTGTAGCCCTCCGCAATTCGGAGGGCTACACACCTTTTGAGATCGATTGGGATGGTTACAAGGGGCCTCAGAGGATTGTTCTGTTCGCTACAGCCTTGATTGCTTTAGCGTCTGGCGTGATTGCGTTGTTTGTCGCAACCATCGTTGTCGTAATCGTCACGAGCTTGCTTTGTCTCGGTTGCTTCCTTTGCCTTTATTTTATGGAGGGACTCATGTTAAATAATTAGTAGCTATTTGTATGCGCTCAACCGCGCAATGATGGTGGAATCCTGAAGAATCATCTCAATTTATACAAACGTTTTTTAAAAATCTTCTTTGCTAAGACAACATCTCCCTTATGGGGATTTTGCAAGCGCTGGGATGCTCACTTTCTGAAGTAAATCCTTTGATTTGGCAGCCTTTCTTAAAACCAGCGTTAACGTGTTAGACCAGCGTTAGTTTTTTCTCATGGTTAGATTATGCTGTGGTGTCTTTCTTTCCTTGAGCAAAGCGCGACTTTGAACGCTTTCAATCTTGAACTTTTGAAGGGTCTTGGCATCAGTGCTAGTGGGTCTGCATTTATATCCGTAGGTTTGAGATAGAGGAGTAGCTGATGCCGATAGGCGCGCAGTTCCGGTCAGCCGCAATATAAAATCCTCCAAGCAGAGATTTACTTAACTATCTGAAGAGGCCTGTCAAGATAGCGGGCCTGTCAAGATAGCGGTTTGAGAAATGCTTTAGCTAAGGGGGCATCTGTTGTAGTGGCCATAGAAGTTAGCTGTTCGCGACACCCATAGCTTTTATGGCAACCTAGCCTCGGCGAATTTAAGGTCTCATTAACAGTCCTTGGTTTGATATGTGATGGTGACCCATTATCTCAACCATTACTTATGCCCCAGCCTAATGCAGCGATGCTCAATAGCCTATTCGCTGGAGCCTATTCGCTGGCAAGCTTGGCTAGGGTTGGATGATCCCGAATGATTCAGTATTACAGGCATGTAGCTTTAGCCGCTTTGGGGCTCAAATTTCAATCACGTCTTATTTAACGTCTAAAACTGTTGCAAATTGTAGAGGATTTTCTGGTATGGCACATTCGTCCATTTCTCCTATGGTGCTTGTAATCTTAGACGGATGGGGATGCCGAGAAGACGATGACGGTAACGCTATCAATCAGGCCAATACCCCTGTCATGGACAGTCTTTGGGAGGTATATCCCAGAACTACGATTAACACCTCGGGTAAAGATGTGGGGCTGCCTGATGGGCAGATGGGCAACTCGGAAGTAGGTCACCTCAATATTGGTGCCGGTAGAGTGGTGCCCCAGGAGCTAGTTAGAATTTCGGACGCAGTTGAGCAGAAAACAATTCAAGAAAATCCTGCGCTGCTGGAAGTTTGCCAGAAGGTTCGCTACGCGGGGAGCAAGCTGCATCTGGTTGGTTTGTGCTCAGACGGCGGTGTCCACTCTCATTTAGATCACTTGGTCGGGCTTTTAGAAATGGCGAAGACGCAGGATCTTTCTGAAGTTTGTATCCATGTCATTACAGATGGCCGCGATACGAATCCCAGAGATGGTGAGGCTGCCCTTGGGAAAATTCAGGCGGCGATTGATGAAATGGGGATTGGGCGGATGGTGACTTTGAGCGGTCGCTATTACGCAATGGATCGCGATAACCGTTGGGATCGCATCGAAAAGGTGTACCGCGTTCTGACAAGCGACACCGTTACTGCGGCTAGCCACTCTGCCATGGACGCGCTGAAAGCGTCATATGATGCGGAGATCACAGACGAGTTTGTAGAACCGGTTCGTCTCGCCCCTGGGGCCGTTGCTGCGAATGACGGTGTTGTGTTTTTTAACTTTCGCCCGGACAGAGCGCGACAGCTAACGCAGGCATTTGTGAAGCGTGAATTTAATGGGTTTGATCGCGATCCTATTCTACCGCTGACCTTTGTGACAATGACCCAGTACGACCCTTCCTTACCTGTTCAGATTGCTTTTACACCGCAGTCTTTAAACAATATTTTGGGAGAAGTGATCTCGGACCACGGTCTAAAGCAGTTTCGTACGGCGGAGACAGAAAAGTACGCCCACGTTACCTACTTTTTC
Source organism: Cyanobacteria bacterium P01_D01_bin.105 (assembly GCA_039025345.1). Classification (GTDB taxonomy): domain Bacteria; phylum Cyanobacteriota; class Cyanobacteriia; order Phormidesmidales; family Phormidesmidaceae; genus Phormidesmis. The sequence goes on from JBCCOO010000016.1 coordinate 29,224, forward strand.
AATGGTGGTCTTGAGGATCCTTTCCCTGGTGAAGACCGTGAGCTTGTGCCTAGCCCAATGGTGGCGACCTACGATAAAGATCCTAAGATGTCAGCTAAGAAGGTTACCGATGTGGCGATTAGTGCGGTGAATAAGCGGGAGTATTCACTGATAGTGATGAACTATGCCAATCCAGATATGGTGGGCCACACGGGAAAAATGGAGGCCACTATTACTGCTTTAGAAGCCGTTGATAAGGAGCTGGGACGGTTGCTGTCGGCCATTGTTAGTGCCGGAGGAACCGCGCTGATTATTGCGGATCACGGTAACGCAGAGTACATGCACGATGACCAAGGGCGGCCTTGGACGGCCCATACAACCAACCCTGTGCCGTTTATTTTGGTGGAGGGTGAAGGTCTTAAGATTTCGGGCCATGGCAACGATGTAACGCTCCGAGACGATGGATGTCTTGCAGATGTTGCGCCGACAATTTTGGAAATATTGCAGTTGCCGGTTCCACAAGAGATGAATGGCAAATCTATGTTTGTGAAGCCAGTGGCAGAGTACAAGCCTAGCCGTACCCCTGTGAAGGTCTCTTTGCAGCGCTAGTCTTTGCAGTGCGTAGGTGTTCGTTGTGAGTTATTCACAGTCAGCGTCGGTAGAGCCTTACGGCTTGATAGGATAGATGGAGTACAGTGTGTTCAGAATGCTGTCTAAAGTGTTCTGCTCTTAAGGATTTTCTATGGTTACTACAGTTCTTACGATTGCCTGGGCGATCGCTGCCGTTGGTGTTTGCATATTGGTTCTGCTACACAGCCCTAAGGGCGATGGCTTAGGTGCTTTAGGTGGTCAGGCTCAGCTGTTTACCAGTACGAAGAGCGCTGAAGAAACGCTGAATCGAGCAACGTGGCTACTGACGATCACTTTTATGGTTCTGACAGTTGTGCTAAGCGGTGGCTGGCTGGAAGCTGCTGGTTAGAAGCGACTGGTTAGAAGCGGCTGGTGCATTGTTGGTCAGTGCGATACGTAAGCGCGCTTTTACGTATCGGTGACCTGAATGATTTTGATAGATTGGTGGCCCTTAATCGGATTTAGCGATGGCTTTCCAGCTTCGTCAAGGGCCTGACGGGCTTTGTCGATAATGAGCTGGGCTTGACTAGTTGGATGAGACCGGTCGCTGACAGCGCCACCAACCTTAGCCTCTATAGCCACGACTGAATTGTTGGCAAGGGTGAGCGGATTGTCAATTAAGGCACTTCTTAAGGCGTCACCGTATTGTTTGAGGGCGATTTTATCCATGCCGGCGAGTACGCACATAAATTTTGCACTACTCGCTGGTTGACTGTCGCAGTAGAGCCAGGTGTCTAGCGTGACGCTGCGGCGGATAGCGGTAGCGATCGCTTGATCTAACAGCGTATTTTCCTGCTCGGTGGTGTTAACTTCCCCAAGCGGCTGCTTGCGGTGAGCCTCTACAATGAGTAGCCCAATTGCATCAAACTGAGGGTTGCCTGGCTGCAGCTTCATTTGCTTGATTAGCGCTGATAGTGTCTGCGGGAGCAATTTGGCATCTAGCAGCTCAGTATTGGTGTCTGTGAGGTGTAATGCCTGCAAAAGGTTTTCGTGACTTTGGCGCAACCGCTCTGTGTTGCTCAGTTCACTACCAATACGCCGATCCCGCGCTTGCAGTTGTTCTTCTAGATCAGCGCTATGTCGCTGTGCCCTGGAGATGCGAAAGCCCCGCTTAAGTAAGGCAGGAAACAGGACTAGGAGTCCGATTAGGAAGCCGATAGCCAGTGTAGAGAGCAGAACGATGGCTAAAGACCCTTGATACTGCCATATCAGTAAGTTAATGCTGACTAAAATATTGTTTTGAAGTGCGAAGGCGATCGCTAAAAAAGCGATGGCAATGGCAGCAATAATCAGAAAGGGCATGGCGGTGAGCGTGAGGATGATATGCGCTGCGCTGAGTCATCGTCAAATGCTCAGTGACATCATTCATAGCCTACCGCACCGGGATAACGCCGCCATGCTACTGCCTTCTGCGCTGTTTTGAACCGGTATGTTGAGGGAGGCGAGTGGCACTACCCTTTTGAAGCGGCACTACCCTTTTGAAGCGTCGGTATCTTAAAGCGCCATCATGACCTGAGGTAACAGGGGTGCAGGAATTCGATTCAATGCGGCCTGCTGTCCTTCTAGGCCTAGCTTGTCGTAGTGAAGCCGGAGATTGGCGACAATGGCCCCGAATCGAGGGGGGTAAGCAGGCGAATCGGTGGGTAAGTCTTCAATGGATTTGACATAGCTGTAGAGTGATTTTTGCAAGCTATCGCTGATGTCTGCTGGGGAGGTTGCCGTTTCACTCATCTGTGCATGAACGTCACCTAAGCAGTGGTAAATAGCCGCGCTATCCATTGGACTTAGGGCTCCAGACAGGTTATTGATGTTGAGAGCCGCTTCAAAAGCTGTGACCGCATTCTTTTGGTAGCGGCTTTTCTGTTTGATGGCCTTGTGGGTGTATTTGGATAGATCCCAATAGGCCAGCGCTAAGTTGTTGTAGGAGATGGCGCAAGCTGCTGGATCTACATCAGATGTGCGGTAGTTAAGGGCATCTCGATAGGCCGTGATTGCCTGTTTAAGCAAATTCTCAGGGTGTTCATGCTTTGCCAAACTCCAGTAAGTAATGCCTAAATTGTTCTGTACGGCTGCATAGTCTAGCGGGTTTTGATCTGTTCTATAGCCGCGCAGCGCTTCACTGTAGGCTGCGATCGCCTCATTTAGGTTCTGGCCTGCTGATTCGTAATGAGAGAGCTTCCAAAAAACGGAGCCCAAACTATTTTGTAGCGTAGCGTATTCTTCTGGCTCGGTTCTTAGCGATACTAAGGGCAGCGCTTTCTGGTAGTTTTCGGCAGCTTGAGTGAGGTAATCAACCGGCTGTTGGTGGGTTGCCAACATTGTCAATACCGCACCCATATTGCTGTATAGCTGTCCGGTAATGCCTGCCGGCGTGCCCTGAGACCGTGCTGTTGAGTCATGGTCACTTCTATCTAATGCCTGCTGATAGAGCTGAATGCTTTGCTCCATGTATGCGATCGCTTGTGCTTGGTCAGACTGCTGCGCTTTGAGCCAGTACAAGGTGCCAAGGTCATTGAGCCCTGTAATCCAGTCTGGATGGGAGTCGCTTAGGCAGGTTAGTCCATTTTCGTAGGCCGCGATCGCCGCCTCAATGACCTCTAAACTTCGCTCTCCGGTCTCAATGCGATTGCGGTATCGCAATCCTTCTGCAAAGTACTCTGCGGCTTTCTTGGCGTCTCTTTCCTGGTTTCCTTTGGGCGTATGTAACCCTTTGTCTAGGGACTCTTTAGTTCCGGCCTGTTCAAGTGCTTTTGAGGGCGGCAACTCTGAAGATGGCAACTCTGAAGGTGTCAACTCTGAAGGCGGTAACTGTGGTGGTTGCTCATCTGCCATTTCAGCAGTTACCGTTGGCTCAGCTTTTCCCTGTTGAGGGAGAGCGGGTTCAGGTGCCTCGAGTACAGTAGTTTTTAGCTCAGAGACCGTATCTTTTTGGCTGAGTACGGCTGTTTCTACAGAGACGCTATTGGTGTTGCTTTCGTTGGTGTTGCTTTCGTTGGTGTTGCTTTCGTTGGCTGTGTGATCATCTAATAGAGTTTGTAGCAGCACATCTGGATCGTCTTCTTCAAATAGTAACGATTGTGCCTCTAGCGCACTGTCATCTTGTTCGAAAAGATTAGACAGCGTATCCAGATCTAAATTCTCGACAGACGAATCGCTGTTAGCTGAAGTGCCGTTAACAGACGAAGTGCTATTAATGCCTTGACTAACGTTAGAGTGCAGTCCGCCTAGTGCAAAGATATTGCGCAGATGTTCTTTTCGCTGACGGTTGGGCTGCTGCTGCTCAGTTGTGTTTTCAGAATTCGTTTTCTCAGCGTTATTAATAAAGGACAATTCATCTGTGGTGTCCTTAATGTTTTCACTCGCAGTTGGGGATGTGACATTCTCAGGAATGTCTGTTTCTGAGGCGCTGGTGTCTAGATGTGTAGACTCGCTGGTTGTGGGCTCATTTTCTGGAATGTCTGACGAAACAGGATCTTCCAGTAAAACTAGCTCTTCTAGTGAAAGAGGCTCTGCTTCTAAAACAGGTTCTGCTTCTGTAGTCGGCTCTGCTTCTAACGCAGGCTCTGCTTCCGTGGGATCTCTGTCTGGCATCTCTGGAATTGGGGTTTCTATGCCCGGCGTCTCTATTTCTGGCGAATTGAGAGAGAGCAGTGCGTCAATATCTATGGCCTCGAGATCGCTTTCTTCGACATCACCTTCTGCCGCACTACCTTCTGGGCTAGTGCTTTCCTCGCGATTACTTTCCAAGGTGTTGTCAAAAATGGGAAAGTCATCCTCCTCCCAAAACTCCAGCGGCATGATCTGATTTCCAGCCGCTTCACTGTCAAACTCGGCGAATGCCTCATCAGTTGCTTCGTCGAGCTCAAGGACATCAGCCTCGGCTATGATGGCTGCCTCTATTGTTTCCGCAAAGCTTTGGGGCAGGTCTGCCTTTTGTGGCGTATGTCCGTTCTGTACAGCGCTACTTTCTATTTGGCTGTTGGCTGTAGTGCTAGCTGCATCAGAACTGGCCGAATCAGAACTGGCCGAGTCAGGACTGGCCGAATCAGGACTGGCCGAATCAGGACTGGCCGAATCAGGACTGGCCGAGTCAGGACTGGCCGAGTCAGGACTGGCTGAATGATTAGCTAATTTAGGATCGGCTGAATCAGAGTGACCATTCGTATATTGGTTGGCAACGGTGGCACTGCCGTTCAGCTTAGCTGTGGTCAGCGCATCTACGAAGTCTTGAGTGAAGTCTTGGGTGAAGTCTTGAGGGGGGGCATCAAAGTCATGAAGCGGTTCATCAGACGATTGCGGCGACTCTGATTCTGGCTCCCACTCTGGGCTATGTTCTGGCTCGAACATAGAAATGTCAATATTTAGTGCTTCCCGGCTGGTTGGGGCCGGCGTGGGATCGCTGACAAACTCATAGACGCCATTGCGCCAGTTCCAGAATGTGGGAGAAGACTGTTGGATAGTCCGTAGCCACGGCCAGGGCACCCATACTAGTAAGTTTGTGTTGAGACGGGGAAGGAGGGCTTCTATTTTATCGAGCGATCGCAAGAAATAATTTTGTGTAATGGCCGGCTGACGAGTCATCTGCTCGATGCCTAGAAGCTGCAGTTGCGGCAAATCGCCCACTGTGAACAGGGTATGCCGCATCCAATTTGCAATCTGCTGCGGCAAATTCCCATCGTCTGCGTCGAAGATCAGTCGCTCTATCGGTTTGATGCCTTGCTTAGATAGTTCCACAGCGTTTGCGGCTACGCTGCGCTCAGCTTGTTCGCTGATATCGCGCTCTAGCTGAGTTGCTATTTGCTCTTGCATCTCAACGCTATCGCAGACCGCGATCAGGAGCTGGCGGCGTAAATCTAAGCTGAGAGACGCTTTGAGCGATTGATAGGTTTGCTGATTGACGCCCAAAAGCTGGCGGGACTTGAGTTGGCGAGAGGTTGGCTGAGTAGCAGTCATGGGCAAGGCCTGTGCAAAAGTGGAAGGTAGACGAGGAATAAAGGCTATTGTTTCTCGGCTTCAGCTGTTTGGTCTGAGTGGTCGAGAAGCTACGAAACCCTTACCTGTACAATATTTCCAAGGGAGGGTGTGGTGTTCAGGACTAATTTGCTTACTACTGACAGCTGCTATGCTAGAATTCCATGTCTTAATGGATCTGCAGCTTCCTGTAGGTGCACTTAATTTGAGCCCTTGCTTTGAGAGAGTGCTTGACGAGTGTCAAAACGCAGTTTGAGGACACTCGCTCGGTATCGGATGCTAGATGCTAGGTTGTTTAGGAAACACTGCGCTTTGTAAAGCGTGTCTACCGTGCACCTGCCTCCCTTAAGACATCGTCTAAGTGTGCTGGTTACTCAGTGCTAACTCCCATGCTCTGAATATATGCCAACTTCTGTTGTTACCTCTTCTATCCGCAAACATCAGCATCCTCTGGTAAGACAGCTCGCTGAGAGCATAGACCAGATTTGGCAGGACACGCTTGAGCTTTCGCCCTATCATTTGCCGGAAGATTTGGGCTATGTAGAAGGCAAATTAGAAGGTGAGAGACTGGTCATTGAAAACCGCTGCTACCAAACGCCTCAGTTTCGCAAACTGCATTTGGAGCTGGCCCGCATCGGTAAAAACCTAGATATTTTGCACTGCGTCATGTTTCCTCATTTGGAATATGGGTTGCCTATTTTTGGCTGTGACATTGTGTGCGGCCGCGGGCAGGTGAGCGCTGCGATTGTCGATTTGTCAGCGGGCACGGATGGCGGCATGCTAATGCCCGCCTATGCGCAGAAGCTGTCAGCCTATGCTGACAAAGGTGAAGATTTTGGGTATGTGCAACCCCGTGAGCTGCCAGATTGGGGCCGCAAGATTTTCTCGGATTTTTGCTGCTTTGTGAAGCCAACCGCTTTGGAGGAAGAACAACAGTTTTTGGCTCAAGCCACAGCTTATCTTAAGGTGCATGTGCAGCAGGCGCTGGATAGAGAGCCTGAGCTAAGCCTCAAACAGACGTTTTTAGAGCGGCAGCGATACTATTGCCAGCAGCAGCAGAAAAATGACAAGACTCGACGAGTGTTAGAAAAAGCGTTCGGTGCTCAGTGGGCGGATCGATATATGACAACAGTGCTGTTTGATTTCCCGGCGGGTTAGTCTATATTTTTTAAACCTAGCTGCCACTTTAGCCGTCTCTTCTTTCTACTGTTCATCATGGTCACTCTACCTGTTTCTTTTGAGCCATCTGTCAGGGAAGGCAACCCATCAGCATCTCGTACTAGTGTTCTGCCTGCGGGTGTTTTGCCGTCAGAGCATCATCAGCTGGGACGGTTAATTGTGCTGGCGGGGCCGAGTGGTGTGGGTAAAGGCACGCTTTTAAATCAGCTGCTGACTCGTCACCCTGACGTGCGGGTGTCGGTTTCGGCTACGACGCGTAGCCCGCGTCCAGGAGAGATAGAAGGTGAACACTACTATTTTATGAGCCGTGAGCAGTTTCAATCCATGATCGCCGATGGTGAGCTTTTGGAATGGGCGGAGTTTGCTGGGAATTGCTACGGCACGCCCAAGCGCCCGATTGAGCGGGCGATCGCCCAAGGGCGTCAGGTGATTTTAGAAATTGAACTTTTGGGCGCGCGCCAAGTGCGTCAGAGTTTTCCGAATGCCAAACAAATTTTTGTGCGGCCTCCCAGCGAAGCGGTACTAGAAGAAAGAATTCGCAGCCGAGGTCAGGATTCGGAAGCGGCGATCACAAGGCGATTGAACCAAGCGAAGGTAGAGCTTGCTGCTGCGAGTGAGTTTGATGTGCAGATCGTAAATGATGATTTTGAATCAGCGTTAGCTGAGTTAGAAGCTGCGATATTCGATCGTTAGCTGTACTGGCTGGTGAGCATTGGTGTGTTGGTTTACCGCTGCAGGTCACTTTGCGGTTGCTGCAGAACGATCTCATCGCTGATATCATCTCTCCAAAGAGAATTCTCATGCTGTAATCAACGTGGCGAAAGCTTATCAATAGCGCGGTTCTAGCATTTAGCTCTATAGTTTAGGGATGCGGCGGTTGGCTGCATTTACCCTATTGCTTGAACCTTTCCTAATGACGCGATCGCCTCTAGAATCTACGGAATTGCAGTCCACTGAATCGAGCTCTATCCGGTCTGGTGGCAACGGGTCTGATGCTCAAGGGTCGTTAACACACTATCAGACCCCAGAGCAGCAACGATTAGCGGCCCACAGGCAGCAAACAGCAGACTGGAAAAAATGGGGGCCGTATCTCAGTGAACGGCAGTGGGGTACGGTTCGTGAAGATTACAGCCCGAAAGGCGATGCCTGGGACTATTTTCCTCATGATCAGGCGCGCTCCAAAGCTTACCGATGGGGTGAAGATGGCATTTTGGGCATCTGCGACGATCAGCAGCGGCTATGCTTTGCGCTCTCGATGTGGAATACTCACGACCCTATTCTCAAGGAGCGCTTCTTTGGTTTAACCGGCAATGAGGGCAATCACGGTGAAGACGTCAAAGAATACTATTTTTATCTAGACAGTACGCCGACTCACTCTTATATGAAGGCGCTGTATAAATATCCGCAGGCCGCCTATCCCTATGCGCAGCTATTAGAAGAGAATGCAAAGCGCGATCGCACTCAGCGTGAGTATGAGCTGATGGATACGGGGATTTTTGAGGGCGATCGCTATTTCGATGTCCAGGTGGAATATGCCAAAGCCGGCACCGACGATCTGCTCATTCAAATTTCGGTTACCAACCGAGGCCCAGAAGCCGCTGAACTCCATTTATTGCCCACCCTTTGGTTTCGCAATACGTGGACGTGGGATGGCAGTAACCTCAAACCCAGCATTCGCGCGCGCACCGGCGATGGCCAGATCTCAGTTTTAGAAACGAACCATCCCGACCTTGGGCAGCAGTGGCTCTACTGCCAATCGCCCAACGCTAATCCGCTCACCCCTTTGAGTAGCGTGGAGAAAAGGGGCGATGTAGAACAACTCTCTTCGCATCAGCCGGGGTTGTTATTTACTGAAAATGAGACCAACCAAGAAAAACTGTTTGATGTTGAAAATGCTTCTCCCTATGTCAAAGATGCTTTTCACCGCTATGTGATACATGAAGAGACTGCTGCTGTGAATCCACAGCAAGTGGGTACAAAATCTGCGGTTCACTATTTCCTAAGTGTTTTACCTGGCCAAACCCAACAGATTAGACTTCGCTTAGCCAACGAGCCTGATATCAGCGCTCCGCTGGGTCACGACTTTGAACAAACGTTCACAACTCGTCAAGAAGAAGCCGATAAGTTTTACCATCAGCTCTCTCCTTTCATTCATACAGACGATCTCAGAAATGTGCAGCGTCAAGCGTTTGCCGGCATGATGTGGGGGAAGCAGTATTATCTCTACGATGTTGCCACTTGGCTCAAAGGCGATCCGAATACGATTAATCCCCCCAGCGAGCGACGCCGCGGGCGCAACAAACACTGGCATCATCTCGATAGTCAAGATATTCTCTCTATGCCAGATACCTGGGAATATCCGTGGTTTGCCGCTTGGGACACCGCCTTTCACTGCTTGCCGTTAGCGCTGATTGATGCGGAGTTTGCCAAGCAGCAGCTCGATGTGATGACCCGTGAGTGGTATATGCATCCGAATGGTCAACTGCCGGCCTATGAGTGGGCTTTTGGGGATGTGAATCCGCCGGTGCACGCGTGGGCGACGTGGCGAATTTATAAAATTGAGAGAAAGATGACGGGGAAAGGCGATCGCCTTTTTTTAGAGCGGTTATTTCAAAAACTGCTTTTAAACTTTACCTGGTGGGTAAACCGCAAAGATACCGAGGGTAACAACGTTTTTGAAGGGGGCTTTTTAGGTCTAGATAACATTGGTGTGTTTGACCGTAGTAAGCCCTTGCCGACCGGCGGCAGACTAGAGCAGGCCGACGGCACGAGCTGGATGGCGATGTACTGCTTAGATATGCTCTCTATTTCTTTAGAGCTCGCATTGGAAAATCCGGTGTACGAAGATATGGCCACTAAGTTCTTCGAACACTTTATTTATATTTCTGAGGCGATGAACGCCTCAGGGGAAAATGCCACTCAGCTTTGGGATGAGGAAGACGGTTTCTTTTACGATGTGCTCCATCTGCCGGATATGACGCGCTTTCCGATTAAGATTCGCTCTTTAGTTGGTTTGATGCCGCTGTATGCCACAACAACATTGGAACCGGAACTGATGGAAAAGCTGCCCGGTTTTTTAGAGCGCTTGGAGTGGTTCGAGGCGAATCGACCGCACCTATCTAAAAACATTACGACCGTTGAGAAAGTGGGTAGGGATGGTCGGGTGCATAAGCGACGAATGCTGTCTGCTGTGAAGCCTGATAAGCTGCGAAGGATTTTGGCTAAGATGCTTAAGCCCCACGAGTTTTTAGGGCCAACGGGTATTCGTGCGGTTTCTCGCTTCCATAAAGACAACCCGTATACCTTTGATGCCAATGGCAAAATTTATCGAGTTGACTACGAACCGGCAGAATCTAGCCTCCCCCTATTTGGCGGTAATTCCAACTGGCGCGGCCCGGTGTGGTTCCCGACTAACTATCTGCTAATTGAGTCTCTACAGCGATACCATCGCTTTTTTGGTGAAGATTTCAAAATTGAGTGTCCGTATGGGTCGGGCAACGAAATGAATCTGTGGGATGTGGCTGCTCAGCTAGAGAAGCGGATGATTGGTACCTTTATTCGCAATGAAAAGGGTGAGCGGCCCGTGTATGGCAGCAACTCAGTCTTTCAAAACGATCCGCATTGGAAAGACTATATTCTCTTTTATGAGTATTTCAATGGTGATACGGGGGAAGGCTTGGGGGCGAGCCACCAAACGGGTTGGACAGGGCTGGTGGCTAAGCTCATTCACCAGTGCTGTGAGTATAGTGATGAGCGGCCGCTTTAGAGTGCCGCTAGCGTTCTGTATTGGACGTTGCTGATGAGATCTAGAGACTGTATACCATTGAAAAAGGCGATGGCATCGCCTTGGGCATAAAGCCAAATGCCTGTCTCTGCAGCTTCGGTAGAATATTGTCCGATATGGCCATGGAGCTGGAGTTTGTCTTCTCCGGCTGTGAAGTCATCAATATAAACCGTATCTTCCCAGCCTAACTGGGCGTAATAAGCGCCGCCAAAGTCCCCTAAGACAAATAAGTCTGCGCCTTCGCCGCCAAATGCATAGTCGTTTCCTGCGAAGCCGAAGAGCTGATCGGATTGTGCGCCCCCAATTAACAGATCGTCGCCGCTGCTGCCAGGGACTTCATAGTATTCCGCAATGCCGAGCTGAGCGTAGAAATCGGGCGATCGCTCAGGTTCTGACGCTGTCCAGGATTCTTCTGACAGTAGTGCCTCGTCAGTGTCTACTGATTTTGTGGCTGCAGCCGGTTCGGATAATTCAGGTTCAGATAATTCAGGTTCAGATGGTTTGATAAACGAAACTGCGCGGCTGCCTAACTCAAAACTCTGAACGTTGCGTAGGAAAGCAATGGCGGTTGTCTCATTCTCGCCAAAGAGAATCCATGCGCCGTCGTCGGCACTCTGCACGGTATATAAGCTCTGGTTTCCGTAGAGGACTAACTGGTCTTCGTCAGGATTAAAGTTTTCTATATAAACGCTATCTTGCCAGCCGCCAGCGACGTAGTAGCTACCGGCAGTATCGCCTAACACAACGGTATCTTGCCCTGCGCCTAGCTGCAGATAATCTTGTTCTAAACGGCCTCGGTTATAGGCGTCAGTTGTGTATATCAGATTGTTGCCCGCTGTGAGTAAGAGCGCATCGCTGCCGCCGCCAGCTACAACAATGTCATTGCCGGTGGTTCCTTGGTAGACTTCATTGCGATCGCTACCCACAAAAGCATGAATCTCTGCCTGCTCGCTAGTCAGGATAGTCAATAGCTTGCTAGGCAAGGCCAGCTCGTCTACGAGATCATTGAAAAAACTATATGAAACAGCTGTTGTTTCAGAGATGGAATGAATCATGCGGGGATGCTCTTTGCTGAGGATGTAACAGACTCTGCGCTTGCACGGATATGCTTCAGCCTTGCCCCCGGCGACAGTTTATTCTGCCGCCGGGGGCAGCCTTAACTGCGGATTAGCTCAGAAAAATGTTGGCAAAGAGCTCGCCTAATGCCAGATGCCCAGAAGAATCAAAATGCACCCCATCGATGGGATTAACAATCAGATCATCGGTGTTGATCCAATAGTTTTGTGGATCATCGTTGGCGACATTGACCTGCGCTTGTCGAACGGTATCGAGTTCTGTGTAGAAAAACGGTGTGAGTTCTTCGTGCAGCCTGCCAATCACAAAATCTAGGTTCGCACTATAGCGACTGCGCACATTGGCGATGAGATTGTTTAAGTTAGTTTCGTAAGCTGCCGCACTGCTTGCGCTGATTGCGTCGTTTTCCCCTTGCATCCACAACATGCCTTCAATGTCGTAACCAATACCGTCGCTAGTGAGCTTCGCTAAGGCTGCGTCTGCCCACTGGGTGAACTCACCGTAGATGTTACCGGTCAAGTTGACGTTCCAGTCTTCCGCTAAGTTGGTGGCCCCAATTGCGTATTTAATCAGATAAATCTCTTCGCTCTCAAAGGTGCCGCTGTCACGAGCCGCTTCTAATGCATGGCCAAAGCCAAGCTCTGCGCCAAAGCCGCCGCCGATCCCAAAGTTGTTATTGAATCCAGGACGCAGGGCCGTAAATGAGCCAAAGCCCCCGTTCCAAATCTGTACATCTGGTAGCGGATTGGCCTGGGGCGTGCCTGAGAGGAAGCTGGCATCGCTGGTTTCACCTGCCATGTTGGACTGCCCGCCGAGGAGATAAACGGCCACTTTATTCGTAACTTCTATTTGAATAAATTGACTGTCTGCTTGACCGGCTGAATCTTCTACGAGGACATTAATACGGTAGATGTTGTTAGTGTCGCTATCCAGCGGATTTTCAAAATCGGGCGCAACCTTAAATGAGATCACGCCGGTATTGGCATCGATGTTGAACTTATCAGCATCTTCGCCATCGTTGATTCGATAGGTGAGGCCGTTGCCTTCTGTGTCGCCATCGGCATCGGTGGCCTGTACATCGACTGCGAAGGTTTCGTTCTCTGGTGTTTGAATGAAGGCAGAATCACCGCCGCCGCTGCTGTTAATGACGGGTGCGCTGCTGCTTTCTGTGATGTCAGTGACGACGATGGAGAGAAACTGGCTGTCGGCTGCGCCGGTTGGGTCTTGAACCAGCACGTTGGCAAAATAGACGTTGTTGCCATCAGCGTCGGATGGGTTCTCAAAATCGGGCACTGATTTAAAGGAGATGACGCCGGTGGTTGGGTCGATATTGAACTTGTCAGCGTCATCGCCTGCATTGAGCGAGTAGGTAAAGCCGTTGCCTTCGCTGAAGCCGTTGGCAGCGGTGGCGGTGACATCGGTAACGACAGTAGTGCCTTCGCTGAGTTCAATGATCGCTGTGTCACCGCCGCCGTTACTGATAATAGTGGGGATCTCAGGCGGATTGGGGGTGTCTTGTACGGTGATGGAGAGCGATCGCTCTACAGATTGTCCTGCGTAATCAATGGCGAGAATTCTTACGTCATATACATTGTCTCCATTAACATCAATGGGATTGTTGACATCAGGTGGTGTGTCAAAGGTCAACACACCCGTATTGTTATTTAAGTTAAAGAGATAGGAATCAGCGCCGCCGAAAAAGTAATACTCTACGCCGAAGCTTTCATCAAAGCCACCGCCTGCGCCAGTGACGCTGAGATCAACGGCGAAGGACTCGCCGCTATTGACGGTGATGTTGGTGTCGTTGGCGAGGTCGAAGCCACCACCGTTACCGCTGCCATTATCTAATTCGACGACAACAGAAATCGCCTGTGTGTCCGAAGCGCCCGTCCAGTCAATCGCGAGCACGTTAATCTCGTAGGTGTTGTTTCTATCGACATCTGAGAGATAGCTATCGGCAAACGAGCCATCAAACGTAACTACGCCCGTATCAACATCGATATTAAACAGGTACGAGTCATCGCCGCCGCTAAAATAGTATTCAACGCCAAAGCCTTCAGCAAAGACGTTAGCGCCGATCACTTGAACATCGGTGATAAAGGTCTCGGTTTCGCTCACGCTCACCGTTGCCGTATTGCCACCGCCATTGCTGGTAATCACGGGGCTAGCAAGGGTTCCGCGATAGTCGGCCTGCCCCTTTTCGCTAATCACTAGGCCACTCTCAACGCTGCCAAAGGTGGCTTCTAGATCCCAGTCGCCGCCTAGGGCTGCGCTGCCTGTGAGATCGTTCGAGGCTTGAATATCTGCCCCTGTGAGCGCCACGAGCTGATTAATGAACGCACTGCCTGTTTCACCTTGGGCAACATCGCACCCATAGAGCAAGACGTCTTGTGTTTGCGATTGGCCCCAAGCGGTGAGTTCGCTGCTGTAGTCTGCTAGCGTATCGGCGGTGAGTGTGGTGGCCCCGAGTTGCACAGCGCCTGCACTACCATGGGCAAAAATATGGAGGCTGCTGTAGGGTGTGCTGAGGTCATTCAGAACGTCGCTGATGACGGCCACACCATCTTGCTGCGCATCAATGACGTAGATTGCTGCATTCTCTATGGTGGCGATTAGGCTCTCTATATTTTGTAGACTGCTGTCTACAAAGGCAATGTGCTGGCTATTCAAATGGCCAGCTGAAAAATCAGGAACCCAGCCTGATTCAACCTGAGGTAGGGATGCGTTAAGCGTATCGTTGCCTTGCGCTGTAGGGGTTGGAAGATTATTTGACACGTGCTGTTAGCCTCGTGAGAGGCCTGGATTGAAGGAATTTTAAAAAAGGTCAGACGCCCTGTTGTGTTTGAAGTCCAACTGTGTTGGCCAATGTTTGGCTCAAACGCTTGGCTCAAACGCTTGGTTCAAATGCCTGGGTGTGTCTGATATAGATGCTGAAAGGTTAGATGCACGTGATCTCTTAAGGGGTGTGAGAACGGTTGCTGTAAGAACGGTTGCTGTGAAAATGACCGTGACTGCAACAACTGTGGTTTCAATAGTTAGCGTCAGTAGTTAGCGCTTAAATAGGCTCAAACAACATAAGAAAACAACTGAAATTGATAAAAACAAAGGCGTTGCCTCAGTGTTTCTACTACTACAAGCGACGGCAGAACAACAGCCATGTTCCGTAAGTCATTTGGCCGAGAGGTAAACTACGAACAGGCTTTAAACCTGCTGTATCGATTATTGGGTTCGCCAACGCAGTGGATTGGGTGTTTTTTATTTATTTAGGAGGGGTTTGTTTAGGGAGGGCGCAAAGCGAGCTCAGAAAAAGTTTTGCAAAGTATTTCTGAAGGCTTTCTTTGACACACACTGACTGCCGACAGCCCCTAAAATGATCCAAGCCCCTCTGCATTGTTCATCCGTCGGCTTTTTATGAGCGCCCCTAAAACCAACTCTCCTGCTGCCAAATCTAAAGTCGCTGAATCTAAAGTCGCTGAATCTAAGGTCGTCAACTCAGAGGCCGTTAGTGCAAGGGCAACCAGCTCAAAGGCGGCCAGCTCAAAGGCCGTCAAAGTATCCGGTAAAGCACCGGGTAAAAAATCGTCAGATAATCTACCAGAGCGCCAGTTACCAGAGCGCCAGTCCCCAGAGCGTGACCCTCAAAGCGGAGAGGCCTTTGGCATTCCGGAGCGACTGGCGAAGCATACGGTGCGCTACGCCGATTACCGCGAGGTTAACCGTGAAGACATGACTCCGATGATGCGTCACTACGCGGAGATGAAGGATGCCCATCCTTACGCCTTGTTGATGTACCGGGTAGGCGACTTTTTTGAAACATTTTTCCAAGATGCGATCACGATTGCCCGTGAGCTGGAGCTGGTATTGACCAGCAAAGATTCAGGTAAAGCCATTGGCCGGGTGCCCTTGTCTGGCATTCCGCACCATGCCCTAGAGCGCTACTGCATGCAGCTGGTTGAGAAAGGATACGCCGTTGCCATTTGCGATCAGGTGGAAGATCCGGCTAAGGCCGTAGGCCTTGTGAAGCGCGAAGTTACCCGGATTATTACGCCGGGTACTGTGATTGAAGAAGGGATGCTAAGTGCCCGGCGCAACAACTTTTTAGCGGCGGTCGTGATCGCTGGAGAGCATTGGGGGTTGGCCTATGCAGATGTCTCTACTGGGGAGTTTTTGGCAACGCAGGCGAGTCATTTAGACGATTTGGCTCAAGAGCTGATGCGGCTTCAGCCAGCGGAAGTGTTGGTGCCCAGTAATGTGCCAGATTTGGGCGCGCTGCTACGACCTGGAGAGCACTCTGAGCGACTGCCGAAGTGCTTGCCGACTCAATTTTGCTATACCTTTCGCGGGCAGGGGCCGTTTACAAAATCGGAGGCGCATAACCGGCTGTTAGAGAGCTTTCGGGTGCGATCTCTCGAAGGATTTGGCTGCGCTCATCTGCCGTTGGCAACTCGAGCCGCAGGCGGTTTGTTGGAATATTTAGAAGACACTCAAAAAGAGAGTATTGCCCCCTTACAAAATCTCTCAACCTATTCAACCACTGAATATTTGGTGATTGATCATCAAACCCGGCGTAACTTAGAAATTACGCAAACTTGTCGAGACGGTGTTTTTCATGGATCTCTCCTTTGGGCCTTAGACAAAACTGTGACCCCAATGGGCGGGCGGGCGCTGCGCCGCTGGCTGCTGCAGCCTTTACTCAGTATAGATGGCATTGTCGCGCGGCAAGATACGGTGGAAGAGCTGGTGACAAACGGCAGCCTGCGGCAGAATTTACAACAGATTTTGAAACAGATTTATGATTTAGAGCGCTTGGCAGGGCGAGCCGGCTCGGGGACTGCGAATGGACGAGATTTGGTGGCGATTGCCGATTCTTTTGCTAAGCTGCCAGACTTAGCGGCGCTCATGAGCCATGCCGAATCGCCTTATTTGGTGAAGCTGCAGTTTGTGCCGCCTGAACTAGAAGACTTGGGAGATGTGTTGCGATCGCATCTCGTTGAAAAGCCGCCGCTTTACCTCACAGAAGGCAACCTCATTCGCGATGGCGTTAACCCCCAGCTCGACAAGCTCCGCGCCCAAGTTAATGCAGATCAGCAGTGGATTGCCAATTTAGAATCGACAGAGCGTGATCGCAGCGGTATCTCTAATCTTAAAGTTGGCTATACCAAAGCCTTTGGCTACTACATCAGTATCTCTCGGAGCAAATCTGATCAAGCGCCTACTGACTACATTCGTAAACAAACCCTCACCAATGAAGAGCGCTACATTACCCCTGCACTAAAAGAATGCGAGGCTCGCCTGCTCACAACCCATGAGGAAATTCATGACTTAGAGTACACCCTCTTTATTGCGCTCAGAGAACAGGTCGCTCAGCATGTGAGTCTTATTCGCCAAGTGGCATCCACCGTTGCAGCTGCCGATGTGCTCGCCTCTTTGGCAGAAGTGGCCATCTACCAAGGCTATGCACGCCCTGAAATGGTTGAAGGCCGCCCTGTATTTGTGGAAGATGGCCGTCATCCGGTTGTAGAACAATCTTTGCCCGCAGGTTTCTTTGTGCCGAATGACACCGGATTGGGGAGTGTGACGAATGACCCTGAAAAAGAACAGAGCAGAGTGACGCCGGATTTGATTATTCTGACGGGGCCGAATGCGAGTGGCAAAAGTTGTTATTTGCGTCAGGTAGGATTGATTCAGTTGATGGCACAGGTGGGGAGCTTTGTGCCCGGGACGTCGGCCCGGTTGGGTATATGCGATCGCATCTTTACCCGTGTCGGCGCTGTTGATGATCTGGCCACTGGCCAATCTACCTTTATGGTTGAAATGAATGAGACTGCGAATATTCTCAACCATGCCACACCTCAGTCTCTGGTGCTGTTGGATGAAATAGGCCGAGGCACGGCAACTTTTGACGGCCTGTCGATTGCGTGGGCGGTGGCAGAACATCTAGCGGCTGAAATCTGTGCCCGCACTATTTTTGCGACGCACTATCATGAGCTCAATGAGCTGGCTTCGATTCTCGCGAATGTGGAAAACTATCAGGTCATGGTGAAAGAGATGCCGGATCGGATTGTCTTTCTGCATCAGGTGAGACCGGGCGGCGCGGATAAATCCTATGGGATTGAAGCGGGACGCTTAGCGGGTTTACCACCTTCAGTGATTAGCCGTGCGAGGCAGGTGATGGGTCAAATTGAACAGAACAGTACGATTGCAGTGGGGTTAAGAGGGCAAGAAGGAACCCAGAAAAAGAAGAAGGCTAAGAAAAAAACTTTAGGGCATGCTGTTGATCAAGCGAAAGTCAAGGAAAAGCCAACTCTGAATCCAGAAGAGCAGCTAGATATGTTTGGCTAGATATCGTTGTATGTAGGCGCCGGTATTTGCACAGATGTCAAAAAAAAGCTGAGCCAGTTGATGCTGGCTCAGCTTTTTTAAGCGATAACAATGGCGTTGATAGTGGACCTCTATTTAACAGCCTTGCTGAGGCTGTCTAGTTGAGTAAGCCGAGTGGCTTGAATATCTTCTACAGCTTTAGTTTGGGTATTGAGAAATTCCAGGCGAGTCTTTTGGATATCGGTGACGGCTTTGGTTTGATTGCTGAGGAATTCCAGACGAGTCTTTTGAATATCAGTGATGGCTTTGCTGTGGCTGTCGAGATATTCGTCGTATTGAAGCTGTTGAATATTGTCTAACTCTTTGCTTTGGGCATCAAGAAAGGCTAAGCGAGTCTTTTGGATATCTTCAATGCCTTTAGTTTGATTGTTCAAAAACTCTAGGCGGGTCTTTTGGATATCTTCGATGTCTTTCGTTTGGTTGCTGAGGAACTCTAAGCGAGTTTTTTGGATATCTTCAATGCCTTTCGTTTGATTGCTGAGGAATTCTAAGCGAGTCTTTTGGATATCTTCAATGCCTTTAGTTTGGTTGTTTAAAAACTCTAGGCGGGTCTTTTGGATATCTTCGATGTCTTTCGTTTGGTTGCTGAGGAATTCTAAGCGAGTTTTTTGGATATCTGTAACGGCTTTGGTTTCAGCGGCGTTAGCGGCAGGAAGAGAAGCGAAAGTGGCAGCGGTGAGAACAAGTGCGGAAAGTAGTTGGCGTTTCATAAGGGTTATCTCCTTTAGCTCTGTGTGAGAGCGATGTGTTTACTTCAGTGATTTAAGAATGCCATCCGCCCACCGCTGTCACCTTAGGCATCATTAAGCACTTACTGAGCATTTTGGGGTACCTACGCTGAGCTACATAAAGGCAAAATTAAGCGCTCTCTCAGAGTGGCTGTAATGCCTTCTATGACTGGGATGACGGGTGTGTGTCTGTCATTAATTTGGGGCGAAATGGGGGTGATACCGTGTCATCACGGACTCAAAAAAATGTTGATATCGCAAAGTTAAGGATGCATTCTGAAGTGCGAGATAGGTTTGTTGTCTGTGTAGAGCTGGTTGAGCTGCCGCATTAGCTGCTTGGGGGGCTTGGCGTCGCCCTTCTGAAATCTATATGGCCCTCCTCCTTCGAGTAGGGCGAAAGAGCTGTCCTACAAGTCGCTTAAGGGAGGGACGATAGGAATCATGCGTACGGGGTGCTTGGTGGATTCAGCATTTGTCACAGAAAATTCTGAACGTACAGTTGGCTGAAAGGCTGGCTTATTCATGTTTTGCTTGGTGTGTTTAACCTGGGCTCACGTTAATTAAAGGTTTTTCGCGATTGCTTATTTCCTAGCTAATTTGGTAGGCGCAATAGTAGAGCCCTCAAATGCTGAGAATCCGCATGAAAAAGCTGAGCCAGAAAAACTGACTCAGCATAACGGTTGTTTTTAAGGTAATTCAGATGCAGCCTTAGCGAGCAGTCTCAACTGCTTTACTCTGATTGTTCAAAAACTCAAGGCGCTCAGCTTGAATGTTTTCAACTGCTTTGGTTTGGTTTTCTAAGAATGCCAATCGAGTTTTTTGAATGTCGGTGATAGCTTTTGTCGAGTTGTTGAGATCTTCTAGACGCGTGCCTTCTAAGCTGTCGAGCCCTTTAGTTTGGCGCTCTAAGAACTCTAAACGAGTTGCTTGAATATCTTCAATGGCTTTAGCTTCAGCAGCATTAGCAATAGGGGCGATCGCGAAAGTTGCTGTTGTTAGAAATAGTGCAGTGAGTAATTGGCGTTTCATGTGTCAGCTCCTTTGCTCTCTTCAGATGAAAGCGTGGTGTTTTTTGAACTGATTTAAGAATGCCATTCGCCTTGAACTGCCAGCTGAAGTGGCCTTAAGCACTTGCTGAGTAGTTTAGGTAGTGATGCTGAGCGTGCACATAGTCAACATTCAGCGATCGCTCATAATCAGTCACTGAATCTATCAGCTACTGAATTTAATAAATGTCTCTATTTCCAGACAGCTGTCAGAAGCGACGTATGAGCAGGACCGTCTTTGAATTAATAGAAAACTGTAAATATATATGTATTAAAAAACTTTTCTAAATGGTTTAACGTCAGTTAAATCAATGAGTTCATACGCTGTTTCCATACTTTGTGAAGGTCGTTGGCGCTTTCTAAGCGGGCATCTTAAGCCAGTAAGCATTAGCTAGATAAGCATTAGTTTCTGTTTTTGCCCGAACCCTCGTTACGATGTCTTCCCAACTTCCCACACCTCCACAATCTCGGTTAGCTCAGACCGATGGCCCGCGGCGGCCCTATGCTGCCGTTAGTCAGTGGTTTAAGAGCCTAAAATTGCAGCACAAAATCAGCTGGAGCTTTGGGTTAGCCATTAGCGTTGCCATTGTTGGCATGGCGATGGGTTGGGGCATTGCAGAATCTTCTCTGGTTGCAGCCCGCGCTGACATTAAAGATAGTCGAGCTGAGAGGGCGTTACTTAGCGACTTGAAAATTAGTTTGCTGAGGATGCACCTGCATCAAAAAGGCACAATTTTAACGCTTAATGACTTATCCCAGTGGACAGAAGTCTATGAGACTTTTTTAGACGATAGAGTTGTCTTTAGTGCGGCATGGAACCGGTACGAAGAAGAGCAGCAAATAGTCAAAGGCACTTCACTTTACGACCAAAAAGAACGCAAGCTGATTAGGGCGCTAAAAACCAGCTATGTTGTCTTGTCTAAAGACCTTGATAATTTGGTTGCGAAATTCCATCAAGTCAAGCTAGGAGAGCTATCTGACTCAGAACGTCAAGCTTTGCAAGTTAAGCTGACCGAGCTCAATAACGAAGCGCTGCGTCAAGACGCTTATCAGTTTTTGAGGCTAGTTAAAGAACTTAGCGATAACTCTGAAATGCAGCTCAATGAGGCCCAGACCTTATTTCGCAAGGCCCAGGCCTTCCGATGGAAAGTCATTATATCGAGTGCGCTAGCGTCTATTATTGTGGCTGTTTGCCTGTTGGGGATTCTCAGCCGTACGATTTCTGCGTCCGTTGAAAAAGCTGCTGCAACCGCGACCGAAGTGATTGAGACCTCAAACTTTGATCTAAAAATACCGGTTAGCGGTCACGATGAAGTCGGTAGGCTCTCTATGGTCTTAAATCGTTTAATTGCTCAAGTCAAGCATCTTTTAACCCAAGAACAACAGAAAAGTGAATCTTTAGAACAGGCCCTTGAGGAAATTCAATCAACCCAGTCAGTCTTGATTCAAAGCGAGAAGATGTCTGCGCTGGGTCAGATGGTTGCTGGGGTTGCTCATGAGATTAATAACCCGGTGAACTTTATTCACGGCAATTTGCAGCCGCTGCAAGCATACTTACAGGATTTAACCTATGCCCTGCAACTGTATGAATCCTACAATTCTCAGCTGCCCAAAAGTACGCAAGAAGAACTAGCCGGTTTAGATCTCGACTATCTGATTCAAGATGCTGAAAAGATTCTGCAGTCTATGAAATTTGGCACTGAGCGGATTTGTGAAATAGTGCTGTCACTCCGTAATTTCTCTCGCCTGGATGAATCAGAACTGAAGCAAGTCGATCTTCACGATGGCCTTGATAGCACCTTAACGATTCTGGCTCATCGGCTCAAGGCAAACGGCCACAATCCAGGTGTTGAAGTGATTAAGCGCTATGGTGATATTCCTAAAGTGGAATGCTATGCTGGCCAGCTTAATCAGGTGTTTATGAATATTCTTAGCAATGCGATCGATGCCCTTGAAGAGCCTAGAGAAACATTGCCTAATCCAGTAACGACTGATCATGTGACCGCTGAGCAAGCAATACAATTCACGCCCAATCAAATTGTGATCCAAACAGAAGTCGTTGATGACCAAGCGGTGAGGGTTCGCATTAAAGATAACGGCGCTGGAATACCCGCTCACATTATCAATCAGTTATTCAATCCATTCTTTACCACCAAAGCTGTGGGCAAAGGGACGGGGTTGGGGCTATCTATTAGTCATAAAATTGTTACTGAAAAACACAAAGGCACCCTACAGTGCCACTCGCAACTGGGCCAAGGCACTGAATTTATTATTCAAGTTCCCATTCACCCCAGTCTAGTTTTGGCTGCGGTAGCCTAACGCGTCTGGCTAATAAAGGGAATAACCTAAAGCGAATAACCTAAAGCGAATAACGCTTTAAACTGGTAGCAGCCACATGGGTAGCCGCCCCCTGCCCCCGACGGACAAGGCCGTGAGGCGCTCATTGGTGGCTGTCGCCGTCGTCCTTCCCTAATGAATATCTATCGCCTGCCTGTTCGTTCTGATAACTATATTTTCCTGCTGCACAACCCTGAGGATGGCACGGCGGCTGTGGTTGACCCCGCTGATGCGCCCCCAGTGCTCGCTAAGCTAGAAGCCCTTGGCGCTGAGCTAGTCGCTATTTTTAACACCCATCACCATAACGACCATGTCGGCGGTAATCAGGCACTGATCAAGCGCTTCCCTAAGGCTGAAGTGTATGCGGGTGAGGCCGATAGAGGGCGCATTCCGAAGCAGACCTATGCCTTAAAAGAGGGCGATCGCGTCTGTTTTGCAAATCGCACGGCCAAGGTTTTTTTCGTGCCTGGGCACACCAAAGGCCACATCGCCTATTACTTCCCGGCGCACTCTTCTGCGTCAGGTAGCGAGCACTCGGGTGAGCTTTTCTGTGGCGATACGCTGTTTGCTGGTGGCTGCGGCCGCCTGTTTGAAGGTACTCCTGAGCAAATGCAGGCTTCGTTAGGTAAGCTCCGCGCCCTGCCGGATAACACTCGCATTTGGTGTGCCCACGAATACACGCTCAGTAATTTGAAGTTTGCAGTCAGTGTGGAGCAGCGTAACGAGGCGCTGCAGCAGCGGTTGGATGAGGTAAAACGCGATCGCGCTCAAGAGACACCTACTGTGCCGACCCACCTCGGTATCGAAAAAGCTACGAATCCTTTTTTGCGCTGGGACGCGCCCGCGCTGCAAGCCGTTGCCAACAGTCAAGACCCTGTTACGGTCTTTGCCCACATTCGAAAATTGAAAGATAATTTCTGAGGGTTTCCGCTTTTTGGGTGACGATATAGTTGCACCTTTCCCCTGACTTCAGTAAAGTAATACACTGCGCTGCAGCTAAGCGGTTAGATTCGAACACACTAGTTTAAGAGCAATGGCGAGAAAGAAAACCCAGGTAGTCCTCTCTCAGGACATTCCCAAGCTCGGGAATAACGGCGATTTGGTAGAAGTAGCCCCCGGCTACGCCCGCAATTTTTTAATTCCCCGCAGCATGGCCTATCGGGTTACGCCTGGCGTCCTCAAGCAGGTTGAAATTCGTCGCGAAAGAGAACGTCAGCGCCTAGAAGCGATTAAGCAAGAGGCCGAAGCGACTAAAACCGCGCTTAATACAATTGGTCTGTTTACCATTGCCAAGGCCGTCGGTGAAGATGATGCTATTTTTGGTACCGTAACGGCTGCTGAAGTGGCTGACTTGATTCAGACCAATGCGGGTAAAGAAGTAGACCGCCGCGACATCACGATTCCTGATATCAACAAGCTCGGTGAGTACAAGGTGGACGTGAAGCTCCATAGCGAAGTGACAGCGACCCTTAACTTACGCGTTGTTGCCGACTAGCGGTTTGCGCAGGCGGTTTGCACAGGCATCTGCAGCGTATCTGGTTAAAAGCTGGCGAACATTTGAACTATTCGTTAATTTAATTAGGGTAGACGGTCGGTTAGGCTGTTTACCCTTTTATGATCTGTATGCGTAGTCGCGGGCTCTGTTTGGCGCTTCCCCTACAATCTTTTAACGGTTTAGTCTTTTAATGGCCTCTCCTGAATCTCGCTTTAAACCTGCTGTTGATCGCTTGCCACCTCAAAATATTGAGGCGGAGGAAGCTATTTTAGGTGGCATCTTAATCGACCCAGAGGCGATTGGCCGGGTGACTGAAATTCTCATGCCAGAAGCGTTTTATATTGGTGCTCATCGCACTATTTATCAAGCCGCTTTAGATTTGCAGTCGAGGGGTCTGCCGACCGATTTGATGGGCATGGCGACTTGGCTAAAGGATAAAGGTGTTTTAGAAAAGGTGGGCGGACAGGCCCGTTTGGCTCAGCTGGTAGATCGCACCATTAGCGCCGCGAATATCGACCAATATGGCAAGCTTGTTGTTGATAAGTACACCCGCCGCAAGCTGATTCAATCGGGTGGTGAGATTATTCAGCTCGGCTATGAGACTGAAACACCGTTAGAAGATGTGCTCGATCAGTCGGAGCAGTCGCTGTTTGGCATTACGCAAGAACGGCCTACTTCGGGGTTAACAGCGACCTCTGATATTTTGACGGATACCTTTTCAGATATTGAGCAGCGATCGCTCGGTATGGTACTCCCTGGCTTGGCCTGTGGCTTCTATGATTTAGATGCCATGACCCAAGGTTTCCAGCGCTCTGACCTCATCATTGCAGCTGCTAGGCCGGCTATGGGAAAAACCTCCTTTGTTTTGAACGTTGCCCGTAATATTGCCGATACGCACCGTCAGCCGGTTGCCATCTTTAGCTTAGAGATGTCAAAGTCACAGCTGATCTATCGCTTGCTATCTTCGGAAGCCAAAATCGAAAGTGGCCGGTTGCGCACTGGCCGCATTGCACAGCATGAGTGGGAGCCGATGGGCCATGCGATTAATACGCTTTCTCAGCTGCCTATTTTTATCGATGATACGCCGGGTATTGGTGTGACTGAAATTCGCTCAAAAGCGCGACGATTGCAGGCTGAGCAAGGGGGTGCGCTGGGCCTGATTTTGATCGATTATCTGCAGCTGATGGAGGGCTCGGGCGATAACCGGGTGCAAGAGCTATCTAAAATGACGCGATCGCTCAAAGGCCTCGCCCGCGAACTCAATGTGCCGATTATTGCGCTCTCCCAGCTCAGCCGTGGTGTTGAGTCACGAACCAACAAGCGACCCATGATGTCCGACTTACGAGAATCTGGCGCAATTGAGCAGGATGCGGATTTGATTATGATGCTCTACCGTGAAGAATATTACGATCCGGATACGCCAGATAGGGGCATTGCAGAGATCATTCTCACCAAGCATCGTAACGGGCCAACGGGTACCGTCAAGTTGTTGTTTCAGCCGGAGTTCACGCAGTTTCTAAACAGAGCATCGGATCTGTCTAACCGTGATTAAAGAACGTGATTGAAGAACAACAAAAGTGATTCACAGCGCGAATTTTAAGTGCGAATTTTAAGTGCGAATTTTGTGCAACAGTAAAGCCCTCTCTCCAAAGGCGTTTTCAACAATCTGGAGAGGGGGCTTTTCAGCGGATGTGACTGATTTAGATCGGCTAACGGCGATAGGCTAACTTCCGATGCGCAGTAGCTCTACATCGAAGATGAGCGTTGCATTGGGTGGAATCACGCCACCTGCACCGCGAGCGCCATAGCCTAGATCGGGGGGGATGATCAGCTTGCGGCGATCGCCTACTTTCATTAAGCCAACGCCTTCATCCCAGCCCTTAATCACTTGGCCTTGACCGATAGTGAAATCAAAAGGACGACCGCGATCGCGTGAGCTATCAAACTTGGTGCCATCTTCTAACGTGCCAACATAATGTACAAACACCCGGTTCCCTGGCTGCGGAGCAGCGCCATCGCCTTCTGCAATGACCACATACTGTAAGCCAGAGTCCGTCGTAATTACGTTTTCATCTGCGGCTGCATCTGCCATAGTTTCCTCTTCAATACTCAAATCGTCTGCACTACCTTGGGCTACGAGCGTTTCTTGCGCGACAGGTGCATCGGCGCTCTTACCTGCAATTGCCTGCTCGCCATCGCCACCCGTAAACTGAGCAATGAGCAGCATTGCGCAGCACGCCGCTACCACACCAAAGCTAATTAGAATTTCTTTCATGACCCTTCAGAGTTTAAAGTTCAGGCTAACTTTAATGAGCCTGATCGAGTTTCCTCGCACAGTGTACGCTGTTTTCGGAAAGATATCGTTCTCTGCTATCGCCACTGTTTATTTTCTAATTCTCTAAGCTGCCGCTCTAAGCGATCTAGCCGCCCGCGTAGCTCATCCATTTCCGACTGACGGGGCACGCCCAAATCCTGCATAATATTGCGTACCTGCCGCTGCATCTGCTGTTCCACCGCCGCCTGGTCGATGTTGAACTGGCTCATAAAGTCATCGACGAACCCCTTGGCCTGATCTGGATTTAGCTTGCCGTCACGCACCAGTTCCTCACTCATTTGCTTTACTCGCTCGGCAACTAGTGAAGTGGTGCCAATCCCTAGCATTAAAAGCTGTCTGAGTAAGTTAGAGGTGTCCATCGCTTCGATCCGTTACGGCAAAAACTGTATCCTCATTTTGACAAACTATCTGTGCATTGAAAGGGCTACTATCGTGCGGTTTACCGAATGTATGCGTGTAGAGAAATCGATGCCCAATCGACGCCCCAATCGACACCACCTATGCGTGGCAATTGACTATGCTGGTTCATGATGCCCTTGCAAGGTCAACCATCAAAGTCAACTATCAAAGTCAACTATGCCTGTTTGCCCGAGATGTTCTAGCCCAATTTCTTCAGAGGCGCTCAGTTGCCCTCGCTGTAACCTGGCGCTCAAAGCGCACGGCCATCCCGGCATAGATTTGCACAGAGCAACGAGTAGCGAACCGCTATGCGCTACTTGTACCTACGACGCAGACGATAGCTGTACTTTCCCCAAACGCCCTCATGCAACTAGCTGCACGCTCTACCAAAGTTTGGATGCTCAGCCTGAGCTAAAGCCCGAAGACATTTATCAGATTCCTTGGCAGCGCAAAAACGCGGTCAGAATAGCGCTATTTGTCCTGATTGTTTTCAGCTTGATTGTCATTAGCATCTAAGTCATTAGCGCTTAAGTCACCATCACTTAATCGATGAGCATTTCGCAGACTTTAGAAAGGTGTTGATAGGTGGCGAATCTATACGCTTCCTTGCGTTGCGATCGCATCTCCCAAATAGACGTGTTACCACAAGCAATATCAACTCATTGCTCATACTCTTTCCATTATTTGGGATTCACTTATGTTGGCATACACTCACTTTACCGATCTCTTCTATGCGCCTACACCGCTTGAAGCGGCTATTTTCCTCACAGGCTTTCTGATGGTGCTCACCCTGCCCACCGTTTTGTTTGGCCTTGCAGATCGGCTCGCTGCTCGAAAGTCTAAAGAAATGAGCGAGGCCAGCAAAGTCTCTGAAAGCTAGCTGTTGTCGTGTAAGACTTCTAGCGATTACTAATGTCCTAACTCACTCGACGAAGGCAATAGAACTGATAGACATAAGAAAGCACATCCTTACAAGATGAGGATGTGCTTTTTCGTTTTGATGATTTAGCGGCTCTGCTCTGAGGCAAAGGCACTCAACAGAATTAACGGTTAATTTCAGCGACTGGCTGCTCAGAAGGTATCTCACCCACAACATCGGGCTTGACCTCTTCTTCAAGGACGCCTTTGTAGAAGAACCCAGCCAGCACAGCACCCAAGATAGGCGCTACCCAAAAAAGCCACACCTGAGAGACAAATGCTGGCCCTGCAAACAAGGCTGGTGCCAAGCTACGGGCAGGGTTTACAGAAGTATTGGTGACCGGAATGCTGATCAGGTGAATGAGTGTCAGGCCCAACCCAATCGCAACAGGGGCAAAGCCCTTGGGTGCGCGGTCATCGGTGGATCCTAAAATGATGACCAAGAACATGAACGTCATGACAACTTCTGTGAGGAAGGCTGCGCCAATCCCAAATCCACCGGGTGAATTAGCCCCGAAGCCGTTTGCGGCCCAGGTAGCACCTTCTGAAACAAAGCCTTCTTGCCCTGTTGCAATCAGCACGAGGATACCGATGCCCACAATGGCACCGATCACTTGAGACACGATGTAAGGTAACAGCTCTCCGCTAGGGAAACGGCCCCCAGCCCATAAGCCAAAAGAAACGGCTGGGTTGAGATGACAGCCGGAAATATGACCGATTGCATAGGCCATGGTCATCACCGTTAAGCCAAATGCTAAGGATACGCCGACAAAGCCTAGACCCAATGGAAAAGCAATGCCTTCTCCCAGTTCACCACCGACAAAAGCTGCCGCTAAGACTGCGCTACCACAGCCGCCTAACACTAGCCAAGCTGTGCCCACTGCTTCCGCAATGCACTTTTTAAACAACATAAGATGTGTGCTCCTCTAAAGTAGAACCTTAATAAGCTTGATTTAAGCTGTTGAATGACTGTGCCAGTGAGTGACTGTGCAAGTCTTCAACAGGAGGATCTTAAGTTAGGTAGAAGGCGTAATCGACACATCCGCCGTTTTGTTTATGATTTGATTCACAATTTCTAATGTTCTAGACCGTTAGGAGGCCATTCAGGAACTAAATGCTGGGTGGTTAGATCTGACTTGTGAGGTAAGCCAACCCCCAGCGCCTGCCCCCAAACCGCCCACCAAAGCACTACAATTGCGGAGCGAGTATAGAAATAGAGCCACCGCAGCCATTTTTATGACCTCTACTCTTGTGAATAGCAGTAACGAAATCGCCGAAGCCGTTGAGCAAAGGCGCAACTTCGCGATTATTTCTCACCCTGACGCGGGTAAAACCACGCTGACAGAAAAGCTTTTGCTATATGGCGGCGCCATTCACGAAGCAGGGTCGGTAAAGGCTCGGCGGGCGCAGCGCCATGCGGTTTCTGACTGGATGGCATTGGAGCAGCAGCGGGGCATTTCGATTACTTCAACGGTGCTGCAGTTCAGCTATGACGACTATTGGATTAACCTGCTCGATACGCCGGGTCACCAAGACTTTAGTGAAGACACGTATCGGACGCTGGCAGCTGCGGACAATGCGGTAATGCTAGAAGATGCTGCGAAGGGTTTGGAGCCGCAGACGCGCAAGCTGTTTGAGGTGTGTCGGATGCGAGATATGCCGATTTTTACCTTCTTTAACAAGATGGATCGACCAGGGCGCGAGCCATTGGAGCTGCTGGATGAGATTGAACAAGAGCTAGAATTAACAACCTATGCGGTGAACTGGCCCATTGGGATGGGCGATCGCTTCAAAGGTGTGTTTGATCGCCGTACCCGCAAGGTTCACCTGTTTGAGCGCACGGCACACGGCAGCAAAGAAGCCAAAGACACGGTGCTGGATATTGATGATCCAAAACTGCTAGAGCTAGTGGGTGATGAGCTCTTTGAACAGTTCTCTGAAGAGCTAGAAATGCTCGATGAGATTGGCCCTGAGCTAGATCTTGAGATGGTGCATGCAGGGCAGATGACGCCTGTGTTTTTTGGCAGTGCCATGACGAACTTTGGCGTAGAACTGTTTTTGGAAGCATTTTTGGATTATGGGCTAAAGCCAGGAGCGCATGAAAGCACAATTGGAGAAGTGCCGCCTACGAAAGAAGATTTTTCGGGCTTTATTTTCAAGCTACAAGCGAATATGGATCCCAGGCATCGCGATCGCGTTGCTTTTATCCGTGTCTGCTCCGGCAAATTTGAAAAAGATATGGTGGTGAACCACGCCCGCACCGGCAAAAATGTGCGGTTATCTCACCCCCAAAAGCTTTTCGGCCAAGGCCGTGAGTCTTTAGAAGTAGCCTATCCTGGCGATGTCATTGGCCTAAACAACCCAGGCGTGTTCGCAATTGGCGATACCATCTATCAAGGTGAGAAGCTTGAATATGAAGGCATTCCCTTCTTTTCTCCCGAGATGTTTGCCTATCTCAAAAATCCTAATCCCTCGAAATTCAAGCAGTTTCGCAAAGGCGTCTCGGAGCTAAGAGAAGAAGGCGCAGTGCAGATTATGTATTCTGCTGACGAATCGAAGCGAGATCCTATTTTGGCCGCTGTCGGCCAGCTTCAGTTTGAAGTCGTCCAGTTTAGGCTTCAGAACGAATACAACGTCGAAACTCGGCTAGAACCCATTGGTTATAGTGTGGCGCGCTGGGTGACAGGCGGATGGGAATCGCTAGAAAAAGCAGGGCGGATCTTTAACACAGCAACTGTTAAAGACAGTTATGGTCGCCCTGTGCTGCTGTTTAAAAATGAGTGGAACTGCCGTCAGGTAGAAAGCGATCACCCGAGCTTAAAGCTGAGCAACACTGCGCCAGTGGTCTCTGGTATGCAGCCAGAAGATATTTAACTGGCTAGATATGGTAGTTGGCCCGTGAGCTCAATTGCTGCGAGCCGACAATTAATTTCCTGCCAGCATAAATTAAGCAATGCAACGGTTTCCTCATTTTTAAGTAAGTCTTTCCTGTCGCTCGCTAGGCTGTAACTATCCCTGAGCAAAAAACGCAAAATTGAGGAGGACTCCTGTGAATAAATCTATCGTGTGTCTTCTGATAGCAGGCATCGTGCTCGCAATGCTGCATGTGCCGGCCACAATGGTTCACCTTGCTGTTATAACTGGTCTTTTGTTGATGACAGTCAAGGTTTTATGGGGCGTGCTTCAGCGATTTTCTACGCCTCATCGCGATCTAACCGCTAGGTAGTATTGAAATAGGCCGTGTTCGAGGAATCAGTACTGAATGAAACAGTATTCGGTGAGCCGGTCTCTTTGCACAATTTTCTACGCGCCCCAACCGATTCTCTTCTGTGCTATCCGGCGACAAAACTAGACACAGAGTGTATTGTAGAGCGCATTCATGAAATTAAAGCCCTCAATATTGAAGGCGTCTATTGTTTTGGCCCTAAGCAAATTAACCATTGGTCTTGCTTAGGGTTAGGTTACTGTGGGCTGGTGCTTTTAGTTCAGTGTCAGGGTCGGGTAGCAGCCTTGAAGGTGAGGCGAACGGACGCACCACAAAATAGCTTTGCACTAGAGGCTCAAGGGTTGGCGATCGCTAACCGCGCCCAAGTGGGCCCCCAGCTTTTTGCAGACAGCCGCAACTTCCTGCTTATGGACTACGCGATCGGTCAGGCTTTGGATGAATGGTTGCTAAAAGGGCAAAGTCGTGACGCCGCTCTTTGTGTTATCACCCGCTTATTAGAACAGGCTTTTCGTCTCGATCAAGCAGGTATCGATCATGGCAACTTGCGCTGTGTGACGCATCACGTTGTGGTGCATCATAAGCAACCAAGGCTCTATCAATCCAGGCTCTATCAATCCAGGCTCTATCAACCAGTGCTTTTAGACTTTAGTAGCGTGAGCACCCGTCGCCGTCCGGCAAACGTCACAACGCTCGCCCAAGGATTGTTATGGGGAACTGTGATTGCTCGATACTTAAAGGAGACGGGTATTGAGGTAGACCGACAAACCTGCATTCAACAGCTTCGGGCGTATAAGCGATCGCCCACGTTGAACAACTTTAAGAGGCTGCTGAAGCTCTTATATTGAGCGAGGTTGAGAAGACCCTTGAGACTATAGATTTTGTTTTAAAGCGCGCCTGTGCTCAGGAGATTGCCAATAGAGCATCACCGCCAGCGTGAGGTGTTTAAGCGGCCAATAGATAAGCGCGATCACACAAAAAACCACGCCCATCATAGTCAGCGCCTGAGACCGAAACATCTCAGTGGCAATAAAGTTGGCAATGCTCATCGGATGCGTGATGAGATCCCAGCTATTGAACCGAGGCACCCTGCCTAAGTAAATGCCAAATACACACAGCGCGTGAACACTCAATTCCATGGCATTTGTCCACCGGGCATAGCCTTGTTTACGTAAATACTTACCCATATTGATTAGCGACAGCACATACGCTTCTGTGCCTATCAGCATAAACATGAAAAACTGCGGCATCCAAATGAACACAATCGTCCACATAGACGCGCCCTGCCGAATAAATTTCACCAGGTGAATAATGTCAGTGAGCACGTAAGGCGCATTCGGCAAAAAAGCCATAAAGATTGCAAAGCCTAGCCACCATCCAATGTTTCTAACGCCTGAACCACGCCCTCTAAATATCCACAAGCTAATGGCCCAAGGGATGATTGCTAAGAATGTATTCCAAATCATAAACCCAAGGCTACGGTTGAAAGCAATGTAAGCGCTCGTAACCCAATTGGTGATTTCTAGTGGAATGAATTGAAAGGCTGAAATGAATTGAAAGACTGGTAGGGATGGCAAGACTGGCATGGATTGGAAGACGAATGCAGGATGGATAAAACAAAAATTAGTGACCATAGAGGAACCCTCCAGAGGGGATCTACCGATTGCGGCTGGCTCATTTCGGAGTGCCAATCAAATGCTTAGGTAGAGGGTTGGTAATCGGCAGCTTTTTCCAGCACCTTTTTAAGGAACCCAAATCAGCAAATTATGAGCCGCTGCGCCATATCTGACCTATTCCTTATAAAATAGTCCGGTTGCTTTAGGCCCAGTGTTTCCCTTGAT
Organism: Cyanobacteria bacterium P01_D01_bin.105; assembly: GCA_039025345.1. GTDB lineage: Bacteria > Cyanobacteriota > Cyanobacteriia > Phormidesmidales > Phormidesmidaceae > Phormidesmis. The sequence continues at coordinate 61,544 of JBCCOO010000016.1, forward strand.
AGAACGCTATACGCTGCCCGAAATGGGCGAACTTTGGACGGATCAGTACAAATTCCAAACGTGGCTGCAGGTCGAAATTGCCGTATGCGAAGCGATGGCTCAGCTCGGGCGTATCCCCAAAGAGGCGGTTGAAACTATCAAGGAGAAGGCCCAGTTCGATGTAGATCGCATTCTGGAAATTGAAGCCGAAGTTCGCCACGATGTCATTGCCTTTCTGACGAATGTAAACGAATACGTTGGCGACGCAGGCCGCTACATTCACCTCGGCATGACCAGCTCTGATGTGCTGGATACGGCCCTGTCTTTGCAGATTGTTGCGAGTCACCAGCTTATTCTTACCCATGTAGAAAATCTGATTCAAGCCATTCGCTACAAGGCGCAAGAGCATCGGAACACCGTGATGATTGGTCGGTCTCATGGCATCCATGCTGAACCCATGACCTTTGGCTTTAAGCTAGCGGGTTGGCTCGCTGAAATGCAGCGCCACCGTGCGCGGTTAGTTCGTATTCAAGATGAGATTGCAGTCGGTCAAATTTCTGGTGCTGTTGGTACCTACGCCAACATCGATCCAGAAGTTGAAGAGTTAACCTGCCAGATTCTAGGGCTTAGGCCAGATGCTGCCTCGACTCAAGTCATCTCTCGCGATGTCCACGCCGAATTTTTAATGACCCTTGCCGGTGTGGGCGCATCGCTTGAGCGCTTTGCCGTTGAGATTCGCAACCTGCAGCGCACAGACGTCCTAGAAGTAGAAGAATTTTTTGCGAAAGGGCAAAAAGGATCTTCTGCCATGCCGCACAAGCGCAACCCAATTAAGTCGGAGCGGCTAACGGGAATGGCTAGAATTTTGCGGGGGAATGCTGTCGCTGCGCTAGAAAACGTTGCCCTTTGGCATGAGCGTGATATCTCCCACAGTTCTGTAGAGCGTGTTATTTTCCCAGACAGCTGCATTCTCATGCACTTTATGCTGGTAGAGGCTACCAAACTGATTCAAAATTTGCACGTATATCCCGAGAATATGCAGCGCAACATGAATCTCTATGGCGGTGTTGTCTTTAGTCAGCGCGTACTGCTGACGCTTGTAGATAAGGGCATTAGCCGAGAAGATGCTTACCGAATTGTGCAATCCAATGCGCACCAAGCTTGGAACACCCCTGGCGGCAATTTCCAAAAGCTGCTCGAATCTGATGAACAAGTTAAAGCACACCTCACCCCTGAAGAAGTGGCCGAGTGCTTTAACCCTGACTATCAGCTGCGCAACCTCAAAAAGGTTTATCAACGCCTCGATATTTGATTAAAAAGGATCAAGTGATTGGAAGGGCCAAGGCCTGATGAAGATGCTCGGAGCGAAGGTGTTTCGAGACGCTGAATCTTGCTGACAATATCCGTTTGAGGGTTCTCTCGTGGCGGTCTTTATCGGGTTGAGTTTTTGGGATCTTCCAGTTCTTGCTGCGTAGATATTCTGTGTGAGTAACTGCTCTTCTTCGTGGATATCTTCTGCATTGAATTCAGACTTGGCCTAATCCAGGTTGGTTGAATTCCAGTTTGTCGACTTTAGGGCGTTCAGCTGAGGTGTCTTGCAACTTGAGTGCCTTTTAGCCTCGCTTGACCTATTGCCGACATCAACTGAGGGATCTTTTGCTGAACATACCGCTGACCGTTAGGTATCACTGCCCTCAATATAATCATCACTATCCTCATAACCTTCTTTCTTTTCGCTGGGCTTATCTAGCTCGTCCTTAAAGCCGCGTAGCGTCTTACCCAGGGCTCCACCCAGTTCAGGAATTCGCTTGGGCCCAAAAACTAAAACAGCCACAACGCCAATAATGACTAACTCCGGTGCGCCTAGACCAAACATGACAGTGTTCCTTTAGCTATGCTCAGCCTCATCATAAGACTTTCCGACGCCTAAAGGATTGTTATGTCTGATGCTGCAATTGGGCCAAGCGACACACATGTACTGCGCGGCTTGGCCTGCTCGCCGCGTAGGCATCTGGGATAGGCACAGGGTGATCTAAAACAGTGATCTTAAAACAAGTATTAAAAAGGGTCGTAATTCAGCAGCGAGGTGTTAACTTTTGTGAAGCAAAAAGCTGATGTCGCGTTCTTTATATGTGTTGTCAGCCTTGAAAAGAAAGTGTACAGCCATTGCCCTAATGATTAAACAAGGTTGCTTATATCCCCAACATTCGAACTGCACACGTCATTAATTTAGTCGGTCGAAGTGATTGAGCCTGCAACAACAATTGGACTCTGCTGGATATTGCTTTGTTACTTAGGTAGTGACGGCGTGAGTATTCGAGCCGTATTAGTCCCACAGAATCGTATCAGTGAGCTGCTGGGTAGTCTTCAAGGCTGGTTTGCTAGTGATGAGTTGTCTGCGGTTTATGAGATGCAAACCAGCCGCGAGCTCGTTTGGGTAATTCGGGGCGAGCTGATGTCTCCTGATAATGAAGCGGAGCACACAGCCGCATTAAAACAGCTGCGTGCATTGGCCCTGGAGGTCATGATGCCTGAGATAGAATCTGTGCTGGGTGAGCGTCCGCAGGGGCCTTTGTCTGTTGTGCCATTCAAGATGCCAGACTCAGAAATACCAGATCTCCAAATGCCAGATTCAGAAATGCCAGATCTCCAAATGCCAGATACGTAGCCGATGCGTTTGAGTCAGGTGTGCAGTTACCTGCTACCTATTTGGCCTAACTGAGATGGCGGTTTTCTAGCCAAGCGCGTAGGTCGTTTTCTGATTTGTGAGAAGAGCGGCGATCGCTAATTGGATCGTAGACATGCCACACGAGCTCACCTTTGCGATAGCTGGTCCAAATGCGCATGGACTGCTCACCTAAGAGAACGGCGACAAGGCTCTTGGCCAATCGTTTTAGAACATTAGGGGTTGGGATATGAGATCCCCATGTAAGCGCAGCCCCGTTTTCTTGCTTGCTGTCAGGAGAACGATACCCCAGGTTTCCTAGTCGATAGTGAGAAGAGTGAGTCAGCAGGTAATTATTTTGTACAGCGTCTGTTGAAGAGAAAGAAGATAAGCTGTTTGAAATTCTGTTGTAGTTTGTCATGGGTGCGGCCATCCTCGTATTGGTTTCTGTCGGCTCAAATCTGTTTGAAAGTATTTTTCAGAGATGAGCAAAACGGAATGAACAAATCGGACTCAGAAGAAGACAATGCCAGTTGCGTGAGAACCTAAACTGTCGCTTTCTTGGTGCCGATGTGCTAATCCTATGAAATCTATTGAGGTGCAGCAAAGCATAGGATAAATAGGCCCTATGCAAAAGATAGATGCAGGATGTTTGCAGCCCGCTATAGTCTATTAGATAGGAGTCATCGGTCGAAACTGGAAGGTCGGTAAAGTCATGGTCGGAAAGCCTGCGAAAAGTCTTCTAGAAAAAGTGAAAATCTCGCAGATGAGAGCGCTCGTTAGCGTTGCCGAAACCGGAAGTTTCAGTGAAGCTGCGCTTGACTTGTCTGTGAGTCAGTCCACCATTAGCCATAGCATTGCCGCGTTGGAAGATGCGCTGGGTGTTGTGCTGATTCATCGAGGCCGGCAAAGCGCTTCGCTCACCCCTGTGGGTTCTGTGATTTATACGCAAGCGCAGGCTGTGTTGAACTTAGTGAGCGATATTGGCCAATCAGCGGCCAAAGCTAGGGGCGTCAAAGGCGGTTTGGTGAGAATTGCGGCTTTCCGAAGCTTGGCGAGTGAAGTTTTGCCAGGGGCGATCGCCCACCTTCACCAGCACCACCCGACGCTTCAAGTCACGATTACTGAATTTGAAAGCAACCAAGGCCTGATGACGGCCCTTACTGAAGGCGCAGCCGATCTTGCCATCGCGTCTTTACTCGCGAGCGATACCTTTGAAACCTTGCAAATTATGGAAGACCCTTTCATTGCACTCCTTCCACCCGATCGCCCTGATTTGCCTACCCAGCTCACTTGGCAGCATCTGCGCGAGCAGCCTCTGATTACCTCTTCTAGCGACTGCTGCAAAGAGCTGATTGACCACCTACAAGCTGCCCAACCCACCGTCGAAATCGAGTATTTCATTTCTAATGATTCCACTGCTGTGAGTATGACGCGACAGGGACTGGGCATTAGCCTTATGCCCGAGTTAGCGGCTCAGCCTATTCCAGCTCAAGTGCGCGTTGCCCAGCTTCCTTTTCAGATGGTTCGCCCGTTAGGGCTCAGCTGGCTTAAAAATACGCTGCTGACGCCTGCTACCTACGCATTCTTAGAGACTTTTCGCCCCATCGTCCCGGCCTATCAGGCTAAGGTGAGCCAGCGCAACGATACGGGCTCTCCGGCTGGGCCACCAGATAAGCAAGCCGCAGATGAGCAAACTGTAGATAAGCAAGCGAATAGCCGTTCTGATGAACGGTATGGTGTTGAGCGTGAACCCGCGGCATAACTCGCCGTGAATGCCCGCGATATCGATGAATCAACACCCCGACAAACATCCCGGTCAACCTCTGGACCGCCAGCTCAGAAAGCTTTTGTTCTTGCTTCCGGGCACCACGCAAAAGTTTTTTGCCGGTGGATTAACTGCCGAACTCAAAACGCTGAAAATTGCTCAGCGCATTGTTGACGCTGAAGTTGTTACCTACCGTCAGAAAGAGGCAGATACGCTTTTTCTGGAGGATGTATTGTCGGATGCAGTCTATCAGAACTGTATTTTTGTGGTGAGCTGGGGGTTTGACGTTCCCAAGCTGATTCGCCGCATTGGCGATAGACCAACGCTATACCATGCGCACAGTGCAGGTTATAGATTTTCCTTGCCAGCGCGCATTCCGATTATGACTGTGAGTCGGAACACAATGAGCTACTGGGGTGAAAAAGCACTCGGTTCTTTAATTTATTATTTGCCCAACGAAATTTCGCCTGCGTTTGAGAATCGTCATCAGCCAAGAGATATTGATGTGCTTGTGCAGGCTCGAAAATCTTCTGAGCATTTGATGCAGAAGCTAGTGCCCCATTTACAACAACGCTGCAATGTTGTCGTTTTAGATAGCTATGTCGAAGATTTAGTGGGGTTGTTCAATCGGGCGAAGGTGTATCTATACGATTCAGCAGAGTATTGGGGGCGCTATGGCCTGACCGAGGGGTTTGGTCTGCCGCCTATGGAGGCAATGGCCTGCGGTTGCACCGTGTTCTCCAGTGTTAACCATGCGTTAGCAGACTATCTTGACCCTGGCTTTAACTGCCATAAGATCGCAGGTCACAGCACGGCCTACGATGCGCAGCGCATTTTATCGGTGATTAGCGATCGCGCCTCAAGCAGTCCCTCATTAACCAGCCCACTAAATTTTGACGCCTACCGGCCAGCACAGATTGAGCAGCGCCTGCGAGTCATTTTGCAAGAAGTCAATGCCTTTTTCGACTATCAGCATCAAACTCAAGCAGAGAGTGATATTTCTCCGCTGACTCGGCAGCGAATCTTGTCGCTTACTCTCAAAAGAGTTATCAGCAAGGTTAAGCATAGACTCAAAATCAGATAAGTTGAGTCGAGTGAGCTGTTGTCACTCAAGGATCCTGACGATTATTTATGCCTTCCCTAATCCGATCGCAGCACTCGACAACATCAATAGTAGGCTGATAAGCAGTACGCTGATAAGCTGACATCTCTATCTAGCTAATCCTATGTCTGTTCGCGTTCGCATTGCGCCTAGCCCCACTGGAAATTTGCACATCGGCACGGCTCGTACGGCCGTGTTTAACTGGCTGTTTGCGCGTAACCAGGGTGGGCAGTTTTTGCTGCGCATAGAAGATACAGACCTAGAGCGCTCCAAACCTGAGTTTACAGAGAACATCATGGCAGGGCTAAAGTGGCTGGGTATGGACTGGGATGAAGGCCCCTTTTATCAGTCACAGCGGATGGAGATGTACCGCGAGAAGATTCAGGGACTTTTGGATAAAGGGCTGGCTTATCGGGCTTATGAAACACCGGAAGAGCTGGATGCCATGCGCGCGTCTCAGAAGGCTCGTAAGCAAGCGCCCAGATATAACAATCAGCACCGTAATTTGAGCCCAGAGCAGATTGCCGCGTTTGAAGCAGACGGTCGTCCTGCCGTGATTCGATTCAAGATTGATGATGAGCGTGAGATCAAGTGGAATGACTTGGTTCGGGGCCCTGTGAGCTGGAAAGGCCAGGATTTAGGCGGCGATATGGTAATTGCCCGAGCGTCGTCTGGCGACGATGTGGGTCAGCCGCTCTATAACTTTGTGGTGGTGGTAGACGATGCAGATATGGCGATTAGCCACGTCATTCGTGGGGAAGATCATGTAGGCAATACGCCTAAGCAAATTTTGCTGTATGAGGCGATGGGTATGGAGGTACCCGTGTTTGCCCATACGCCGTTAATTTTGAATGAGTCGGGGGCAAAGCTGTCTAAGCGAGACGGTGTGACTTCAGTGAATGACTTTAAAGAGATGGGCTTTACGGCGGCCGCACTCGCTAACTACATGACCCTGTTGGGCTGGTCTGCACCAGACACCCAAGAGCTATTTACATTGGCAGAAGCGGCCAAGCTATTTAGTTTTGAGCGGGTCAATAAGGCAGGCGCTAAGTTTGACTGGGATAAGCTCGATTGGATTAACAGCCAGTATTTGCACACTAAGCCTGCCGAGGCGCTATTGCCCATGCTGATGCCCTACTGGAAAGAGGCAGGCTATGCGTTCGATGCGCAAGCAGATGCGGACTGGTTACTGCCATTGACTGCGATGATTGGGCCAAGTTTGACTCGCTTAAAAGATGGTGTGGAGCTAGCACACTTTTTTGCTGCGCCAACATTGGAGTTCAGCGAAAAAGCTAGGGATCAGCTTGGCAAAGACGGCGTGGCAGATGCGATGCAGTCTGTGTTAGCTGCGCTGAAGGAAACTCAGATTGAAGAACCTGCTGATGCGAAAGGCATCATCAATCAGGTCACCAAAGCGCTGGGGGTGAAGAAGGGGTTGATTATGCGATCGCTCCGAGCCGCCCTCATGGGTGACATGCAAGGGCCAGATCTGGTGGAATCTTGGGTGATTTTACACAAGCAAGGCTTTGATCAAAAACGGCTTGAGCAAGCGGTGGCGATCGCGACCAAATAACCCACGAAAAACATAAGCCTTTGGAGAGATTGCCGTTTAGGTGCTGCTGATCGCACCGCTCCAACACGCCATAAAAGTAAAAAAGTCCAATATTTTCACGGGGTTTACGAATTTTCTTTGGCCGAAGACAAGAAATTACGTTAAATTTAGTAAAGACAAGTCTCATAAAACACGCAATTCATTATTATTTCGTTACGAAGTCATGCGCTCCCGACGAACAAACGACGTCGCTGCATACAAATAGCCAGATATTGAAGAATTGCCAACTCATGAGCGCTGCCTGCGTTTTACAGATGTGTATTAGTGCGTTCTTATAAGCAACGCTTATCGCCTCAAAACGCTTGCGGCTTACCTATAAACAGAGGCCACCACCGAGTTATGAAAAACTTTTCTTGGAGAACTGCCCTACTGTGGACACTGCCCATCCTCATAGTTGGATTCTTTCTTTGGCAGGGTTCCGTCGGTAGTGCTAGTCCCGCTGACAGCGCCCGTAATACCGCTAGTACTAGCATGACTTACGGCAGATTTTTGGATTATTTAGATGCTGGACGCGTCACGTCTGTAGACCTCTACGATAGTGGCCGTACAGCCATCGTAGAAGCTGTCGATCCTCAAATTGACAATAAAGTGCAGCGGTGGCGTGTAGATTTGCCCGGTAATGCTCCTGAGCTGGTAGAGCGCCTACGTGAGTCTGACATCAGCTTGGATTCTCATCTGCCTCGCAACGACGGCGCTATTGTCGGCATTCTCGGTAACCTGCTGTTTCCCGTTCTATTAATTGCGGGCTTGTTCTTCCTGTTCCGTCGCTCCAATGGTGCAGCAGGTGGTCCTGGTCAAGCTATGAACTTCGGTAAGTCTAAGGCCCGCTTCATGATGGAAGCCGATACAGGTGTCATGTTTGATGATGTAGCCGGCATTGAGGAGGCCAAGGAAGAGTTGCAAGAGGTTGTGACCTTCTTAAGGAAGCCCGAGCGATTTACAGCGATTGGTGCTCGCATTCCCAAAGGTGTTCTGCTAGTTGGCCCGCCTGGTACGGGTAAAACACTCTTGGCTAAGGCCATTGCCGGAGAGGCTGGAACGCCATTCTTCTCTATCTCTGGTTCCGAGTTTGTAGAGATGTTCGTTGGTGTGGGTGCTTCCCGCGTTCGAGATCTATTTAAGAAGGCCAAAGAGAACGCACCTTGCATCATTTTTATTGATGAGATTGACGCGGTAGGACGCTCTCGTGGCGCTGGCATTGGCGGTGGTAACGATGAGCGCGAGCAAACTTTGAACCAGCTCCTGACTGAGATGGATGGCTTTGAAGGCAATACTGGCATCATTGTGATTGCAGCCACGAACCGCGCAGATGTTCTAGACTCAGCGCTGTTACGCCCTGGCCGCTTTGACCGTCAGGTCTCAGTAGATCCGCCGGATATCAAGGGTCGCCGTGAAGTGTTGGAAGTGCATGCTCGCGATAAGAAAGTCGCTGAGGATGTTTCTTTGGATGCGATCGCTCGCCGGACCCCTGGCTTTACAGGTGCAGATCTGGCCAACCTGCTCAACGAGGCCGCTATCTTAACGGCTCGCCGCCGGAAGGAGGCCGTTACCATGCTTGAAATTGACGACGCAGTAGATCGCGTTGTTGCAGGGATGGAAGGGACGCCTTTGACTGATGGAAAGAGCAAGCGATTAATTGCTTACCACGAAGTTGGCCACGCCATTATCGGTACCTTGGTGAAAGACCACGACCCCGTGCAAAAAGTTACGCTAATCCCTCGCGGACAAGCGCAAGGCTTGACTTGGTTTACGCCTAGTGAAGACCAGATGCTTATTTCTCGCGCTCAGCTTAAGGCCCGCATTTCGGGTGCATTGGGTGGCCGCGCAGCGGAAGAGGTTATCTTTGGTGATGCCGAAGTGACCACCGGTGCAGGTAACGATCTGCAGCAGGTCACCAACATGGCTCGCCAGATGGTGACTAAGTTTGGTATGTCTGAGGATTTGGGCCAGCTTGCGCTCGAAGGTGAGCAGGGTGAAGTGTTCTTGGGTGGAAGCTGGAACCGGAATGAATATTCTGAGGATGTTGCTTCCCGGATTGACGCAGCCGTGCGTGAGATTGTTCAGAAATGTTACGAAGAAACTTGCAATATCATCCGTGAAAACCGAGACGTGATTGATCGCGTAGTGGATCTTTTGATCGAGAAAGAATCTATCGATGGCGACGAATTTCGTCAAATCGTGAGCGAATACACTACGGTTCCTGATAAGGAGCGATTTGTTCCTCAGCTCTAGGGGATTTTTGGATATAGCTGCTAATACCTTAGCTATATCCCATCGACTGAGCTAACTTAAGGACGGTTGCACCTAGCGAATTCGTTCACAAGTTAATAGGTAATTGATACAACAGCGGGAGCTTGCCGAAGTCGGTAGGCTCCCGCTGTTGTTTAGCGGCTGGTATTATGTATCTTCCCGATATTTTTCTTAATAAATATTTTTTATTTGCGACATGTTTCTTTATGCTGAGCAAAGTGCTGGCTTTTATCTATGCCTACTCTCTATATCTCGGTTACTAATCATGGATTTGGTCATGCTACCCGCGCTGCTTCAGTGGCTACAGAGATTCGCCGCCGAGCCAAGCAAATGGGAATGCCTTTGACGTTGATTATGGCCACCAAAGCGCCAGGGTGGCTGTTGGATAGTTACTTGAATCAGGGCTATCAGCACCGGCAAGTCAGTTTTGATGTGGGCGTTCTTCAAAGTGACAGCTTGACGATGGATAAGCAGGCAACGCTCCAGGCTATTCAAAACATTCAAGCGAATCAAGTGACTCTCATTGAGGACGAAGCTGCGTTTCTCACAGCAGCAGGGGTTGATTTGGTGATTGCCGATATCCCCCCGCTGATGGGAAAAATTGCCCAGGCGGCGGCGGTTCCCTGTTGGTTTATCGGTAATTTTGGTTGGGATTTTATCTATCGGCCTTGGCAGGAAGAACATGCTGAATTCGACGCGATCGCCGATTGGATTAGTGAGTGCTGGCAGGGGGGAGATCGCACATTTCGGTTGCCTTTTGCTGAACCCATGAGCGCTCTTCCCAACGTCACTAACGTAGGCCTCACAGGCGGTACCCCTGCTTATAGCGCTGACTATTTACAGCGCCTTTTGAATACTGACATTCCCCAGGAGAGAACGGTTCTACTCACCTTTGGGGGGCTAGGATTATCGAAGATTCCGTATCATGCACTGGCCAAGTTTCCCGACTGGCAGTTTGTCACATTTGATGCGCAAGCCCCCGATTTGCCTAACCTTTATAGCGTTCAAGATCGTAAAATGCGGCCTGTCGATTGGATGCTTGTGTGTGATCGCGTCTTTTCTAAGCCGGGCTACAGCACCTTTGCAGAAGCCTGCCTTTTAGATAAAGGCGTCATCACCATTACCCGAGAAGGCTTTGCCGAAGCGCAAATTCTGATTGAGGGTATTCAAGATTACGCCCACCACCGCATTGTGGATGCTCAACAATTTTTCGAGGGCGATTGGTCATTTCTTACCGATGACTTAGTGCCTCCGAAAAAAATAGAAAAGCTGGATAAAAATGGGCAAGCGGCGATCGCAACCGCTGCCATCGACTACCTCACCAGCTGTTAACACTCTGGCCATTCTCATGCAGGCCTGCTTCTTGTACAGACCCTCCCGTATCCTGGCACTTTCTTACTGGCACTTTCTTACTGGCACTTTCTTTCTGGCACCTTCACAGGTGAGATAAACTGACGAAGTAGTTGAACTCGTAGTCTTAGCCGATGGCCGCCGCCCCCCAGTCTTTAGACACCTCGCCTGCAAATACTCTCCATCACCAGCAGATTCTCAGGTTATCGACCCGAGGCAAATCGTTGGGTCGCTTTACCCAAAAGGTGCAGGCAGCCGTCGCAGAATCAGGCGTGAAAACAGGACTGTGCACTATTTTTGTCCGTCACACCTCTGCCAGCTTAGTGATTCAGGAAAATGCAGATCCAGATGTGCTGGTAGATATGGAGGCCTTCTTGGCAAAGCTGGTGCCCGAAGGTAATTACTACCGCCATAGTGACGAAGGTCCAGACGATATGCCAGCTCATATTCGCACGGCCCTTACCCATACCTCTGAGCAAATTCCGATTATGAATGGACGCTTGGGGTTGGGCACTTGGCAGGGCATCTATTTGTGGGAGCATCGCGATCGCCCCCACACCCGTGAAGTGATCATTCATATCACCGGATATTAAGCTGATGAGTGAATCGCATAACCCCTGGAAAAAAGCCCAATCTCAAAAAGCCCAACCTTATCAAGGTGAAAATCAGAACAAACGTCGCAAGAAAGGCGCCTCTTCTGACAGCAACGCGCTGCCTAAATACAGTGGTGTTAAGCATAAGCCCGTCAAGTCCAATGTTCCTAAACCCAAACTCAAAAGCAGTTCCACTGATAGCGCATGGCAAACATCAGAGCAGCATCCTGCAAAAGCTGCACCGTTACCCATCGTTCCGCTAGACAATCCAGAAGCTGTTGAAATCCAAGAAAAGCCCAACCTCAGCCAAGGACTCATTCCAACGGCTGCCCCTGACTTTCGATCTGGTTTCATTAGCATTGTCGGTCGCCCCAACGTCGGTAAATCCACCCTAATGAATTATCTGGTGGGGCAAAAAATTGCCATTACTTCACCGGTTGCGCAAACGACACGAAATCGTTTGCAGGGCATTCTCACTACGCCTCAAGCCCAGATGATTTTTGTCGATACCCCTGGTATTCATAAACCACATCATGAGCTGGGCAAAGTTCTGGTGCAAAACGCCCGCATTGCGATCAATTCGGTAGATGTGGTGCTGTTTGTGGTTGATGCAACTTCTGCAGCAGGCAAAGGCGATTTGTTTGTGGCGAATCTGGTGGCTAAGAGCAGTCAGCCAGTTATTCTCGGCATTAATAAGATAGATCGGTTCAGTGATCGCGGACGAAAAGCCTCGGAGGTAAAAGCCAGCTACGAAGCACTGGCCGCTGAACACCGTTGGGACGTTGTGAAATTCTCTGCGCTCACAGGCGATGGTTTAGAGACCTTGCAACAGAAGTTGGTAGAAAAGCTGGCGCCAGGGCCTTATTACTATCCGCCTGATTTGGTCACTGACCAGCCCGAGCGGTTCATTATGGGTGAACTAATTCGAGAACAGGTGCTGCTGCATACGCGAGAAGAAGTGCCCCACTCTGTTGCAATTTCTATTGATACAGTAGAAGAAGATGCAAAAATTACTCGAATTTTGGCAACGGTTAATGTTGAGCGAAAATCTCAAAAAGGGATTCTCATTGGCAAAGGTGGCCTGATGATGAAAGCCATTAGTAGCGCTGCGCGTGCCCAAATGCAGAAGTTGGTTGCAGGGCAAGTATATTTAGAGATTTTCGTCAGAGTTCAAGAACGCTGGCGGCAGTCCCGCACCCGGCTTTCTGAGTTTGGCTACAAAGTAGAGAAGTAATGCTAAACAACAGAAGTTGAAAGAGAGAATCTGTAAGATAGAAGTTTCAAGAGAGATTCTCTCAAAAGGACTCGCTTAAATCTGAGGATTCGCTCAAACCTGTGTAACTAAACCCGGGCGAAAAAACTACCGTGACAGCTTTCTACAAACAGCTTTCGATTAGCGTTTATTTCGCTGATCGCGGTTAAAGGTCACAACCTCATGCAGCGTAACGTTACCGTCACCGTTTAGATCAGCTATCGGATCGCCTGGCGCTACTTGTTTAGCACTCACTCCCATCGTCAATGCGCTAACAGAGATAAGAAAAGTCATAGCAGAGAGAAAGAAACGGTTCATTTGTTAAAAACCTCAATTGCAATAAAAGCCCAAACAAGCTTGGAAATAAACAAGTTTAAGCTTGCCTACATTGCCTATATTGCAGGGGGTAGCTGAGGGTATGCCCGTAGCGTATTAAGCCTGAGATGAGACTTTTCTGTGAGCGTTTTCATTTGTGAGAGAGCTTTCATCTGTTTCAGCAACATCTGTGCCAGCAACAGCGATGTCAGCAATCTGTCGTTAGGGTTTAATCCGTTCCTTAATAAACTCAGCCGCCTTATCCATATTCTGAAATCCAAAGACGAAGAAGACTAAGTACATGAGCGTGCTAGTTAGCGCGACGCCCATCATGCAAATCGTTACGCCAGCTAAACTGAGCAGTCCGTCATCATCCGACAGCCCGAGGCCGGCAACGAAAATTCCCATAGCCGGTAACGTGTTAGTTAATGGAAAAGGCAGCATCATAGAAATAGAGGCCAGAGCGATGAGGCCGCCGACAAAAGCTTGGCCTAACCGGCTCGTACAAAGTGGTGTTAGCCGAGGCTGTGAAACGGTCTCTATTCTTTTGAGCCATGGCATGCCCTTCGTAATCAGATCTTGTACTTGCGCTCTAGCAAACCCTTTTTTGCGGAATTTTTCGGGTAACCAAGGCTGGTCTCTGCCAACCATGAGCTGCACCGCTAGCAAAAACATGACAATCCCGAACGGCGTGGAATAGCCGGGTGCGGGAATAGGCAGTGCCGAGGGAATAGAGAGCAGTACAAATAAGAAGCCAAAGGTGCGCTCTCCCGCAATTTCTAACACTTCATTGAGTGTGACGTCTCGGTGGGGAGCGTTGTCTTCGGCGTTTAAAAAGTACCGCTGTAGCTCTACAGATAGCCTAGCCATAAATTAGTTTCGGTGAGATTTGAGAAAATATCGAGGCCCATAGCAATATATACCCACAAAGACGATTGCACTCAGAATGCTTGCGCTGATTCCTAACCAAAAAGCGGAAGTCATGCCATAGCGCAAAATAACGTCGTGTTCGCCAGCCGCAATATCGAACTGTATCCTACCGTCATAGGCCGTTCGGATCGGATGAACTTTATCCCCTACGGTCATCTTCCAAGCGGGATAGTTGTAAATGCGCAGGATGATAGAAGCATTGGTTTGTGCGTTTATCTTGATCTTTCTGCGATCGCTCTGCCAATCCACAACCGTTAGATCCGCCTGACCCTGCACAAGTTCAAACTTTGCCTGGTTAGGCTGAGGGGTCGGTAAAGCGCCGGATACGGTGTCCTGGATGGTTGGTAATCCTGCTCCCGTTTGTACCTCTTTAATAAATTTTGATCCAATAAGGTTTGGAGAGGTCTTGGCGTCAAGGCGGGGGCGATATTCTGGGACATCTATGAGGCGATCGCTGAATGGGGTGTGAACAATCGTCTCTATCCAATCGCGATTGAGCATGACACCGTTGCCACTGCTGTATAACCCAGGAAATTTACGAACTTCGACGTGATGCGCTTTGAAGTTACCGAATAAGATGGCGCAGACTATCGCGATTAGTGAAATTTGAACGAATCGCTTTAAAATTCGTGGAATAGCCCACTGCGGCTGCAACAAAGACTGCACTGCCATGGTGCATAAGGCGGCTTGAGCCAGATATAGCAGTCGGTTGATGCGACTTGAGTACTCAATTTTTTTCACAACGGGCGCAATCTTCCACAGTAGCCAAGACCCATCGCTCATCAAGAAAACGATGCCCATAGCTATCAGCGCTACGATGGCAACGGTCTTTTGTTGCTTAGGTTGGCGGACATACCCCACCATCGCGATTAGTGTTAGCACGAAGCAAGCCAGCCATTGCTGAACAGTGCGATCGCCCCACCCCAGTTTGAGCGTTTCCATCACATTCAGCATGGATGTCTTAAATCCATCTTGAGAGGCCAGCATGTAGTCAATATTGATGTAGCGTTGTTCTAACACGGCTGGAATTAGAAAAAACGCAGCCAATCCCCAGCCAATCAGGGCACTTAGCCCAATGTGTATTCTGACGGGCCAAGATTGATTGCGGAGGCAACAGATTGTGTAGGGTATCCAGGCGATCGCATAGATGAGCAAACTCGGTAAATGCGTTAGCGCCACCAGCCCCCACACAAGGGCTAATGTGCCTGCCGAGGAGACGCTTAGATATTGCCAGCTGGTGGTTCCTCTTTGTCCTTTTCCTGTTTTTATCCCTTGTCCGGCTTCCTGAATGGCTTTTTCGCTCAACAACAAGAGCAGCGGCAACCAAACAAAGCTATAGGCTGGTGCTAACCCACCCCCATGAACAACGCCGAGCAAACCCGGACTCAGCATATAGGCCAGCGCACCCAACAATCCAGGTATTTGCCCCCAGCGCCATCTCCCCCAGCTGTAAAAGCTCACGCCGGATAGAAAAACGCTTCCTGTAAACAAAACATTGACAACCTGCTCAAAGGTCAACCCCAATGCCTTTAGCCCCGCACCCAAGTAGTAAATCAGGGGTGGATAGAAAACAAAAGTTGGGCTACCGTAGCCAAAATTAGTGCCTGCTAGCCAGCGCGGATACCCGATGCCTTCTGAGAGCTGATGTGAAAAATGCTGTAGCCATGTGAGATGCCAGCGAACATCGCCCAGCCCTGTTATCCCATCCCGAATGAGTCGCCAGTTGATAATCAATGCGGCAAACAGTAGACAACCGACGATGCCCGCATCCAGCCAACGAGATCGAGCGCTCGAGGGGGCGATCACCTGGATTGTCTGCCCAGACAGGTTGGCTGCCCCAGAATCATGCCCATTTAAAGAGATATCGGAGTTTTGCATAAGGTCAAAGACACAACGGTGGAGTGCGAATAGATGCTCTCATCGATATCGATAAGATATCCATCAGCAACTGTTGGCAATACTAAATTTCAGGAAACTTACCTGGCTCAGGTGTAGCCACTATCCTGATACCGTTAACGTTTCTGTGTAAGAAAGGTCACTGAGCAATCGCTTGGTCTGATTTTTCCCAAGTTCAGCCGACGTCTCAAGTGCATTCTTCATAACAACCTTCATGAGAAAATTTCCTGTTCTGCTCGCTGCTGTCAATTTGGTCGTTGCTGCACCTATTGCAGCTGCGCAAGAAGAAACGCTTAGCCAGCCCAACGTGATCCAATTCCTCTCTGATAGTGCCCCTGCTGAATGCACCATTCAGACGGTCGCTATTCCTTCAGAAGCTCCTGCGCAGAGTACTGAAGACATCTTTATGGATGTCCCCGAAACGCTATGTGATGCCGTCAGCGGGACAGACGACGGGAGCAGCAAAAATTTCAATTTCCTCAACCTGTCGGGCAGTAACTTTTATAAGGTCATCACTTCCAGCGAACCTGTTGCTGACACAGAAGGTGAAACCTATCAATTTTCGGTAGAAGGCGTGAAGATTGTGCCGCTAGATGCGGAAGGCAATACCGCTAACCTGAGCGAAGTTGACTATCTATATCCTGCGGATAGTCAAGTCTGTATTGCTGATGCAGTAGATCAACCTCGCAGCGTGATCTGTACTTTTGAGGTGAAGGATGCCGAAAATGTATTGCTTGGTCAGCTGAAATATCTTTGGTAATGCTAAGGCCCGATACATCTGGCTAGGACATCTGTTGATAGGTAACTCTGAACTTGAAAAATGTTTTTGATCACTAAGCTGCACACAGCCTTATTTGGCATCGGTGGGATTTGTCTGTTGGTTATGCCCGCGATCGCCAACGATCTTTCCCCTACGGTTGTTTCATCAGCCCCTGACGCTTCTGTGTTGACGCACATTGAAGACTACTCACCCGTAGAATGTACGGGCCAAGTGAGCTACACGGTTGATGCGTCAGAAATTCAAGAGCGCCTTGCGTCTTTAGCTCAAGACTTTGATGACACCGTTGCGAGTATTTTGTCTGCCGTATCTCTCACGGATTGCGCTGCTGTGACAGGAACGCTTAGCGACACCACGCAAAACATCAACTATCTCCACGAAACCAAAGGCGTCTACAAAGTAGTGACTAGCGCAGTTCCTACCATCGAAAATACAGAAGACTACCTCTACACATTCGATGTCCTCGGTGTTCGCTACATTCCCTACGATAGTGATCGTGAGAACACAGGGCTCGATATGCCCAATAGTAGGATGCTTCGCGCTATTGGTGGTACTTGCGTAACCGATGACGTGCAATACCCTTACGAAGCAGACTGTACGTTCGCTGTGACCGATGCCGCTAACAGCGAACTCTCGATTGGAAAACTTTACTACTATTTCTAATTGAGGCGGTTTCTAATTCAACCGATCAAAAAGCCCAGAAGACGTGCACGTCTTCTGGGCTTTTAAGCTGTCTACTGTGTGGCTACGTAATGGTAGCCCTCAGCATTGGGTAGAGCTTAGTACTTATAAGTCTCGTTCTTGAAGGGGCCTTCTACAGGAACGTGAATGTACTCAGCTTGTGCTTCGCTCAGTGTCGTAATGACGCCGCCAAAACCTTCAACCATGTAGCGAGCGACTTCTTCATCGAGCTTTTTAGGCAGCAGTTCAACGGTGATTGCGTCTGCTTTCTGGTCAGCAGCCAAGTCTGCGAACTTCTTGTCGTAGAGGAAGATTTGAGCGAGAACTTGGTTAGCAAAAGAGCCGTCCATGATTCGAGAAGGATGGCCAGTTGCGTTGGCAAGGTTTACCAAGCGACCTTCTGCGAGCAAAATCAAGAAGTCTTTATCGTCATCGGAGCGATAAACCTGATGCACTTGAGGCTTCACTTCTTCCCAGCGCCACGCTGTGCGCATGAAGGCAGTGTCAATCTCGTTGTCAAAGTGGCCGATGTTGCAAACAATTGCGCCCGACTTGAGGGCTGCCAGCATGTTCTTATCGCAAACGTTATAGTTACCGGTTGCTGTGACAATCAGGTCAGTGTTGGCAAGTAGCTCTTTATTCAAGCACTCAGGAGTGCCATCGTTAACGCCGTTTCGGTAAGGAGAAACGACTTCAAAGCCGTCCATGCAAGCCTGCATTGCACAGATTGGATCGACTTCAGCAACTTTAACGATCATGCCTTCTTGACGAAGAGACGCAACAGAACCTTTGCCGACATCGCCGTAGCCGATGACAATCGCTTTCTTACCAGAGAGCAAGTTGTCAGTTCCGCGCTTGAGGGCGTCGTTGAGGCTGTGGCGGCAGCCGTACTTGTTGTCGTTCTTGGTTTTCGTAACCGCGTCGTTAACGTTGATTGCAGGGATTTTGAGTTCTCCCTTCTCCAACATTTCCCAGAGGCGGTGAATACCGGTTGTTGTTTCTTCGGTTACGCCGTGGATCGTTTCCAGCATCTGAGGATACTTCTCGTGGATGTGGCCTGTGAGGTCGCCGCCGTCATCCAAAATCATGTTGGCATCCCACAGCTCGCCGTCTGCGCCGTGGCAAGTTTGCTCAATACACCAGATGTACTCTTCTTCGGTTTCTCCTTTCCAGGCGAAGACGGGAATGCCTGCTGCAGCGATCGCGGCGGCGGCATGATCTTGAGTAGAGAAGATATTGCAAGAAGACCAGCGAACATCTGCACCTAGCTCACACAGGGTCTCGATCAAAACCGCTGTTTGAATGGTCATGTGGATACAGCCGATGATCTTTGCACCAGCCAAAGGCTTGGATGCGCTGTACTTTTTGCGAATGGCCATCAGCGCGGGCATTTCGCCTTCAGCGATCGCAATTTCTTTGCGGCCCCAGTCAGCTAGCGCAATGTCGGCAACTTTGTAGTCAAGCTTGCCTGTAGGAGCAGTATCGGGAATTCGAGTGCTGGTTGCAACCATAGTTTTGCTCAGATATCTCTTTGTTACGGACGGAGTTGTCTTTGCTTAGCTTACCTTCAAAAACTGAGCCGCACACCCACGAAACGCCCTCTACGCCATGCATTCCACAGATGTATATATATTGATGGTATTAATTAGATTCGTGCGTAAGCGGTCTGAGCCTTGCCAATTGAGGTGTTGAACGCTTCGGTTGATGACGACCTCTGATGAACTAAACTGAGCGCGGCCTATGTGCCAAATCGATGCGATCGCACATCCTCGCAAAATGCCTTAGCGGCCCCAATCGCTTGTTCCCTCAAATTTACATAGGGTTTTGCAAAGGGTGGTTGCCACTCAGAGAGTCCTAGTAAATCCGAGGTGACCAACACCTGTCCGTCGCAGTCTGGTCCAGCGCCAATGCCAATGGTCGGAATCGTCAGCGACTGACTAATCTTTTGGGCCAGATCCGCCGGTATATGTTCCAGCACTATGGAAAAAGCACCGGCTTGTTCCAGTGCGATGGCCTCTTTAATCAGTCGGTTTGCCTCCGTATCCGTCTGTCCTTGCTTGCGGAAGCTACCAAATTTATAAACAGACTGCGGCGTTAGCCCGATATGGCCCATTACCGGAATCCCCGCGCGGACAACGGCTGCAACGGCCTCTACAATGTCCTCGTAGCCACCTTCCATTTTGACCGCTTGAACGCCCGTTTCCTTCAAGATACGACCGGCTGCCTGCATGGCCGCTTCTCGCGTGATCTGGTAGCTGAAGAACGGCAAATCTACAATGATTAGTGATTTTTGAATGCCTCGGCGCACCATCTTGGCGTGGTGAATAATTTCATCGAGGGTGAGTGGAATCGTGGTCTCATGGCCCATGACGGTCATTGCCATCGAGTCGCCGACAAGCACCATATCTGCGCTGGCCGCTTCGACTAGTTGAGCAGAGAGGTAATCCCAAGCCGTCAGCACTGAGATCGCCTTTCCTTCTTTTTTCCATTGCGCAAACTGATGCACATTGACGATCATGACCCCGCTGACTCCTGCCTTTGTTGAAAGTCCACCGCTACTAGCGTAGACCCCTTTACTAAAACAGACTATCAAAGACAATCGTTGCTACAGCGCCTTGCACCCTAGAAGTATCCGCTGTCGTTGCCGTGTCATCTGGCACCAAAATCACTCACCATCGACCCGTGTGGACGGCCTCTACCGGTTACCGTACTAACCCATCCCAATCCTTCTGTTGTGCCCACCCATATCTTATTGCCTGTATCTGGTGAGATAGACAATATATGATCCGAAGGCAGGCTAGGAACCCGGCCTACAATGGCTCCGTTGTAGGGATTGAGTTTAACCAAGCCGGTGCGGGTGCCGACCCAGAGACTTTGGGTTCTATCAAATGCGATCGCCGCTACGTCTCGTCCCCTTAACTGCGTGACAGATCGCAAAAGCTGCCCCGTCCGACTATCCACAACCAGCAGCCCCGTTGGCGTGCCGATCCACAAGTTGCCCTGTGGCCCAACCGCCATCGCCTGAACCGAGCGTCCTGGCAAATCACTCACTTGGCTGGTCACATAAGCCGACGCCGTATCAACGCGAACTAACCCTTCTAAGGTGCCGACCCAAAGATTTCCATCTGGCGCTAATCCCAATGTATTAGCGCTCACGCCAGGGAGCGCTTGCACTGTCGTCATCAGTAGCCCTTCATCTGGACTAATCAACACCAGGCCTCGGTCAGTCCCCACCCACAAAAATCCGCGCTGGTCGATCAGCGTAGCTAGAACCCTATTGGATGGCAGTCGAAAATTCTGCGCTGTGACTTCATTGATTCGAGGTTCTACGCGAATGAGTCCTTCCGGTGTCCCCAACCAAATGCGGCCCACCTTGTCTTGCGCCATCGAATCGATAAACAGATTAGGCACCGGTACCGTTGCCATCACCCGCCCGGTTTCTGGATTGATCCGTGATAGGCCTTGGCGAGAGCCCACCCAAAGGCTGCCAGTGTAGTCCCTTTGAAGGGCGCCTACCTTATAGTCTTCTGCAATAGGATTGGTGCGAATAGCCCGCTCTTCTGTCAACGGTCTTGAGGGAACGCCAATATCGACGTTGGTAGAAGGCGGGCGCACTTGAGCATTTGCTCCAAAAGTATGCACTCCAGCAGCATTGCCCCAAAACTGGCTGATGAGAAGGGTGGCTACGCGCATTGTCGGCATCGCAAGTCCACTCCACAGAAAAGCAGCGCCTGCCACACATCCAACTTTTCTAGTAATGCTCACGAAATTCCCCTCTCAGGACAACACACACCCTCTAAGCTCGCTTGTCGCGGTACAACCCCCTCAAAACAAGGCCATCTGATGTAATTACTTGCCCAAAAGTGCCCAGACACTAGCCTGCGTTAACCCATCACCTGCGTTAACCCATCACCTGCGTTAACCCATCAC